>NZ_JASCAF010000045.1:0-274018 GCF_029967985.1 Pseudomonas sp. V88_4 | reverse complement strand
TGAGTCTCAAGGAGTTTTCCGTTTCGACTGCGCCGGAAGTGGGGCGAATTATAGACATCCAGAATTCGCCGTCAACCCCTGATTTCAACTTTATTCGGATTTCAGCGTAATTCGTGCAAAAGCCTTCTTGCCGGCCTGACAAACGTGAGTCGCACCCAGTACGTATATAAAGGAGCGATCAACAACCTCACCATCTATACGCACCCCGCCGGAAGCCAGCAGATCACGAGCAGCGGCAGAGTTCTTCACCAGCCCCGCTTTATTAAGGACAGCAGCAATCGGCATATCCTCGGCAGCAGTCAGTTCGACCTCTGGCAGATCATCCGGCAACTCACCATCCTTCATACGATTACCCGCACCACGGTGAGCATTGGCCGCAGCCTCTTCACCATGGAAGCGCGCAACAATCTCTTCGGCCAGCTTGATCTTGATATCGCGAGGATTAGCTCCCGCCTCTACGTCGGCACGAAACGCATTGATCTCATCCATCGAGCGGAAGCTGAGCAACTCGAAGTAGCGCCACATCAACGCATCGGGAATCGAAACCAGCTTGCTATACATGACACCTGGCGCTTCCTGGATACCGACGTAGTTGCCCAGCGACTTGGACATCTTCTTCACGCCATCCAGACCTTCAAGCAACGGCATCGTCAGAATGCACTGTGCTTCCTGGCCATAACCACGCTGCAGCTCACGCCCCATCAGCAGGTTGAACTTCTGATCGGTACCACCCAGCTCAACGTCAGCGCGCAACGCTACAGAGTCATAACCCTGAACCAGCGGATAGAGGAATTCGTGAATGGCAATCGGCTGATTGGTGGTGTAGCGCTTATCGAAGTCATCACGCTCGAGCATACGAGCAACGGTGTACTGCGAAGTCAGACGAATAAAGTCCGCAGGCCCCATCTGATCCATCCAAGTGGAGTTGAACGCGACTTCGGTTTTCGCCGGATCAAGAATCTTGAACACCTGAGTCTTGTAGGTCTCGGCGTTTTCCAGAACCTGATCCCGGGTCAACGGAGGCCGCGTGGCGCTCTTGCCGCTCGGATCACCGATCATTCCGGTGAAATCACCAATAAGGAAGATCACCTGATGCCCCAGCTCCTGGAACTGGCGCAGCTTATTAATAAGCACAGTGTGACCAAGGTGCAGATCCGGCGCAGTTGGATCGAAGCCGGCCTTGATTCGCAGCGGCTGGCCACGCTTGAGCTTTTCGATCAGCTCGGACTCGACCAAAAGTTCTTCCGCACCACGTTTAATCAGCGCTAGCTGCTCTTCAACCGACTTCATAACAGACCCGCAAGGCTCAGATTCAAAGGGAACCAACCATACAAGATCGTGCACCAAATACAAGTTTTGCCCGGCGCACGGACACCAATCCACGGACATGGCGCCCGCAGACTTGCTTCAAAGATGATTTGGTTATATTTTATACAGTTATTTCATCTTCATCATGTCATTCATCTTTTCCAATTCATCTTTTTCAAAGTCAAATTACTTATGACCACTGAACCGTCTAAAGCGCCACCGCTTTACCCGAAGACCCACCTGCTCGCCGCAAGTGGGATCGCCGCCCTTCTCAGTCTGGCACTCCTGGTGTTTCCATCCAGTGATGTTGAAGCCAAAAAGACAACGCTGAGCCTTGAACTGGAAAGTCCTGCTGAACAACTGACACAAGATCAAGACGCTGCCGACGCGGCTCAAGCCACAAACGAATCCGTAGCCTCTCCTTTCGCGCAGATCGAAAACAGCACCGAAGAGACGCAGGAAACCGCTCAGGCCGCACCGACGCCGACACCGGTAGTCGAAGAAAAGAAGGCCCCGAATCACAGGGAAGTGATCGTCTCCAAGGGCGATACGCTTTCTACACTGTTCGAGAAAGTCGGCCTCCCGGCCGCGGCCGTCCACGAAGTGCTGGCCAGCGATAAACAGGCCAAGCAGTTCAGTCAGCTCAAACATGGCCAGAAACTCGAATTCGAATTGAATCCACAAGGCCAGCTGACCAACCTGCACAGCAAGGTCAGCGACGTTGAAACCATCACCCTGACCAAAAACGACAAGGGTTACGCGTTCAACCGCATCACCGCCAAACCGACTGTTCGCACCGCTTATGTACACGGTGTGATCAACAGCTCGCTGTCGCAGTCCGCCGCCCGCGCAGGCCTGTCGCATAGCCTGACCATGGACATGGCCAGTGTCTTTGGCTACGACGTCGACTTCGCCCAGGATATCCGCCAGGGTGACGAGTTCGATGTGATCTATGAACAGAAAGTGGTGAATGGCAAAGCGGTTGGCAACGGCCCGATCCTGTCAGCCCGCTTCACCAACCGCGGCAAGACTTACACCGCCGTGCGTTACACCAACAAACAGGGCAACAGCAGCTACTACACCGCCGATGGCAACAGCATGCGCAAGGCGTTCATCCGTACACCGGTGGACTTCGCCCGCATCAGCTCGAAATTTTCCATGGGCCGCAAACACCCGATCCTCAACAAGATCCGCGCCCACAAAGGCGTCGATTACGCCGCCCCACGTGGCACGCCGATCAAGGCTGCCGGCGACGGCAAAGTGCTGTTAGCCGGCCGTCGCGGCGGTTACGGCAACACCGTGATCATCCAGCACGGCAACACTTACCGCACGCTGTATGGCCACATGCAGGGCTTCGCCAAGGGCGTGAAGACTGGCGGCACCGTGAAACAGGGCCAGGTGATCGGTTACATCGGCACCACCGGCCTGTCCACCGGACCGCACCTGCACTATGAGTTCCAGGTCAACGGCGTTCACGTCGATCCATTGGGTCAGAAACTGCCGATGGCCGACCCGATCGCCAAATCCGAACGTGCTCGCTTCCTGGCGCAGAGCCAGCCACTGATGGCTCGCATGGATCAGGAAAAAGCCACCATGCTGGCTTCGAGCAAACGTTAAGCCATGGCTCTGTATATCGGCGTGATGTCCGGCACCAGTCTCGACGGGCTGGACATCGCCCTGATCGAGCAGTCCTCGGCGATCAATCTGGTCGCCACGCACTACATCCCCATGCCTGACACCCTGCGCGCCGAGCTGCTTGGCTTGTGCGCCAGCGGCCCTGACGAAATCGCCCGCTCGGCGATTGCGCAGCAGAACTGGGTAAAGCTCGCCGCGCAAGGGATCCACACCCTCCTCGAACAACAACAGCTCAAGCCCGAAGCCATTCGCGCGATCGGCAGCCACGGCCAGACCATTCGCCATGAACCGGCGCGCGGTTTCACCGTACAGATCGGTAACCCCGCCCTCCTCACTGAACTGACCGGCATTACAGTCGTCAGTGACTTCCGCAGCCGCGATGTGGCCGCCGGCGGCCAGGGCGCTCCTTTGGTTCCGGCCTTTCATGAAGCGTTGTTCGAAGAGCGTACCGGTAACCGTGCAGTCCTGAATGTCGGCGGTTTCAGTAATCTCAGTCTGATCGAGCCGAACAAGCCTGTAGCCGGTTTCGACTGTGGGCCGGGGAATGTGCTGATGGACGCCTGGATTCATCAGCAACGGGGCGAGAACTACGACCGCAACGGGCAGTGGGCAGCCAGCGGCAAGGTCGAGCCGACCCTGCTGAAAGCTCTGCTCAGCGACCCGTTTTTCGTGACCCAAGGCCCGAAGAGCACCGGCCGCGAAGTCTTCAACCTGCCATGGCTGGAGCAACAACTGTCGCGTCTGCCAGGTTTCGCACCCGAAAACGTACAGGCGACGCTGCTCGAACTGACGGCGCTGACCATCGTCGAATCGCTGCAAAGCGCTCAATCGAATACCGAAGAGATCCTGGTTTGTGGGGGCGGCGCCCACAACGTCACGCTGATGAAGCGCTTGGCCGACCTGCTACCCAACGCCAAAGTCGCAAGTACCGCAACCCACGGCGTCGATCCGGACTGGGTCGAGGCCATGGCCTTCGCCTGGCTGGCCCACTGCTGTCTGGAAGGCATTGCCGCCAATCGCCCGAGTGTCACCGGTGCCAAAGGCCTGCGCGTACTCGGTGCCATCTACCCCAACTGACAAATCGCAGATAACAAAACGCCGCAGAACCTTGAGGTTCTGCGGCGTTTTATTGTGTTCGGTGAAGCGCGATCAGATCGAGAACGAGGAGCCGCAACCACAAGTGGTGGTGGCATTCGGGTTCTTGATCACGAAACGCGAACCTTCCAGACCTTCCTGATAATCCACCTCGGCACCTGCCAGGTACTGGAAGCTCATCGGATCGACCACCAGACTGACGCCTTCGCGCTCGACGATGGTGTCGTCCTCGGCAACATCTTCATCGAAGGTGAAGCCGTACTGAAACCCTGAACAACCGCCGCCCGTAACGAATACGCGCAGCTTCAAGCGATCATTCCCCTCTTCATCGACCAGGCTCTTCACCTTGTGCGCGGCACCTTGAGTGAATTGCAAAGCCGTGGGGGTGAAGGATTCGACGCTCATGCTGACTATCTCCCGGCGTTACGCCGCCATAATGCGTGATGACGCGCATTATCCGCTTGTCCTAGAAAATCGGTCAACTATTGTTACGGTATATCAATAAAGCTGATCAGCCGAGCAGAATGCAAAAAGGCCCGTCAAACGGGCCTTTTTACCACGCAAGATCAGTCGTTACGGCAGCATGCCGGCGTGGGACAGGCCAAAACGCTCATCCAGCCCGAACAGGATGTTCATGTTCTGCACCGCCTGACCCGACGCGCCCTTGACCAGGTTGTCGATCACCGACAGTACTACCACCAGATCACCATTCTGCGGGCGGTGAACCGCGATGCGGCAGACGTTGGCGCCACGCACACTACGGGTTTCTGGATGGCTACCAGCCGGCATCACGTCGACGAACGGCTCATTGGCATAACGCTTCTCGAACAACGCCTGCAGATCCACCGAGCGATCCACCACGGTCGCGTAGAGCGTGGAGTGAATGCCACGGATCATCGGCGTCAGATGCGGCACGAACGTCAGACCGACATCCTTGCCCGCCGCACGACGCAGCCCCTGACGAATTTCCGGCAGATGGCGGTGACCTTTCACCGCATAAGCCTTCATGCTTTCCGACGTCTCGGAGTACAGCGAGCCTACGGCAGCACCACGACCGGCACCGCTGACACCGGACTTGCAGTCGGCGATCAGGTGGGAAGCGTCGGCAATGCCTGCCTCAAGCAACGGCAGGAAACCCAGCTGCGTCGCGGTCGGATAGCAACCCGGCACCGCGATCAGACGTGCTTTCCTGATCTGCTCACGATTGACTTCCGGCAAGCCGTAAACCGCTTCATCCAGCAGCTCCGGCGCGCCGTGCGGCTGACCGTACCACTTGGCCCATTCATCAGCGTCCTGCAGACGGAAATCAGCCGACAGGTCGATGACCTTGGTACCGGCCGCCAGCAATTCGCCGGCCAGTGCGTGGGCAACACCGTGGGGAGTGGCGAAGAACACCACGTCGCAAGCGCCCAGGGTCTTGATGTCCGGCACGCTGAATGCCAGGCCGTCGTAGTGACCGCGCAGGTTCGGGTACATATCAGCCACGGCCAGACCGGCCTCGGATCGGGAAGTGATGACCACCACTTCTGCCTGCGGATGCTGTGCCAACAGACGCAGCAGTTCGACACCGGTGTAACCCGTGCCGCCGACGATACCGACCTTGACCATAAACCTGCCCTCAACGAACCCACTGGAAAGCCGTCGATAATAGGGGCCGCGCGCCCCTGCGACAACCGCCAAGGTGACGTGCGGACGCTCAAGCCTCTACTATCGGGCCTACCGTGAATCAGGGAATAACCCAAAATGCTCTATCTGTGGATCAAAGCGCTGCATATCGTCAGCATCGTGTGCTGGTTTGCCGGCCTCTTCTATCTTCCGCGACTGTTCGTTTATCACGCGCAAAGTGAAGACACGATCAGCAAGGAACGCTTCAGCATCATGGAGCGCAAGCTCTATCGCGGCATCATGGGCCCGGCAATGATCGCCGCGCTGATCTTCGGTGGCTGGCTGATCTATCTGAACCCAGGCATCTTCAGCAGCGGTGGCTGGATCCACGCCAAACTGACCCTGGTCGTGCTGTTGATCGGTTACCACCACATGTGCGGCGCGCAGGTAAAACGTTTTGCCCGTGGCGAGAACACCCGCAGCCATGTCTTTTATCGCTGGTTCAATGAAGTGCCGGTTCTGCTATTGCTGGCTATCGTAATTCTGGTCGTGGTCAAGCCGTTCTAACTTCAACTGGTTCAACTTTCCGGGGTACTTCCGATGTCGCTGCCCGCTCTGCTCGAACAACGTCTGCGCCTGCCTGTGGTGGCGGCACCGATGTTCCTGATTTCCAATCCTGAACTGGTGCTGGCGTGCTGTCGCAATGGCGTGGTGGGCAGCTTTCCGGCGCTCAACCAACGCGAGAGCAGCGGGTTCAAGGCCTGGCTGGAGCAGATCGAAGCAGGCCTGGCGACATTGGAGAACCCGGCGCCGTACGCGGTGAACCTGATCGTCCACCACAGCAACCCGCGCCTGCAGGCTGACCTGAACATCTGCGTCGAACACAAAGTCCCCATCGTCATTACCAGTCTTGGTGCCGTGAAGGAACTGGTAGACGCCGTGCACAGCTATGGCGGTCTGGTATTCCACGACGTGACGACCCGCCGCCATGCCGAGAAAGCCGCCGAAGCAGGTGTCGACGGTTTGATCGCCGTCGCAGCTGGTGCCGGTGGGCACGCCGGGACGTGGAGCCCGTTTTCGCTGATCGCCGAGATCCGCGAGTTCTTCGACAAGACCCTGTTGCTTGCAGGATGTTTGAACCATGGGCATGAGATTCTCGCCGCACAACTGCTCGGCGCGGATCTGGCCTACTTTGGGACGCGATTTATCGGCACCACTGAAAGTCATGCGCCTGACGCCTACAAGCAGATGCTGCTGACTGCCAAAGCCGCCGACATCATTCATACTCCTGCCGTGTCCGGTGTTCCGGCCAGCTTCATGCGCCAAAGTCTGGAGGCCGCCGGTTTCGACATGGCAGCCTTGCAGGGCAAGGGTGAAGTGAACTTCGGCGACAAGCTCAAGCCGATCAACGACGAAGCCAAGGCCTGGAAAACCGTGTGGTCGGCGGGTCAAGGTGTCGGGCAGATCGACGATCTGCCAAGCGTGGACCAACTGGTGGCCCGCCTTGATGCGGAGTATCGCCAGGCCCTGCAACACGCAGCACAGTTACCCGAACGCTGGCCGCGCTGAACAAATGCGGCCAGTCGCTGCCAGAAGACTGGTCTGGCACTGACAGACTGCAATCAATCAACTTATCTCGCGACAAGGATGCCTCGGCCATGAGCGAACCCCGTTACAAGATCGTTTTCGACGGCGCGCTCCAGCCCGGCGTCGATATCACAACGGCCAAGCTCAACCTGGCCGACCTGTTCAAAAGCGATGTCGCCGCCATCGAGCGCCTGTTCAGTGGCCGCACCGTCGCGCTCAAGCGTGATCTGTCGCACAGCGATGCACAGACTTATCTGCAAGCGCTGGGCAAGACCGGGATCGATGCCCGGATCGAAACGGAAACGCCCATCGAACTGAATCTTTCGGATGTCCACGAGCAAAGTGCCGCTGTGACGGAGCCTGACTCGCCTTATGCGCCACCTCGCGCCGCCGTCGGTGAAAGCCTGCCGGCGTTCGCGCCGCTAAAGCCGTTCAGCGTCGAGGGCCGGATCGGCCGTTTGCGTTACCTGGCTTGGTCGATGGTGTTGAGCCTGGTAACCCTGCCTATCGTCAGCGTGTTCGCGCTGATCGGCCTGGGCCTGGTCAGCGCCGACTCGACGACGGGGCTGATCATTGGCGGTCTCCTCGCCTTCTTCCTGTTCCTGGCCTTCGCGATCGTCGGCATCCTGTTCAGCATTCAGCGCCTGCACGATATCGGCTGGTCGGGGTGGCTGTGGCTGCTGACCCTTGTACCGTTCGTGGGCAGTTTCTTCCCGCTGGTAATCATGGTCGTACCGGGCAACACCGGGGCCAACCGCTATGGCCCTCCACCTCCGCCGAACAGCACGGCGGTCAAAGTGCTGTGCTCTCTGTGGATAGTGTTCATAGGGCTGTTTTTTGTGGGTGGCATGCTGGGCGGGATCACCGCCATCCAGCAGGAGTATGAAAGCAGCCTTGAAAGCAGCTACGAGAGTGGTTCGGTGACCACCGATGAAATTGATGTCGAAGTCGAACCCGCCGCGAATTCGGCAGACGATGCAGCCGAAGCCGCCCTCGCCCCTGTAGACTCTGCGAGAGAATGAACAACGCTCCCCGCCGTGACACCTGAGTCCACGGCGCGGCGCTGTTGCGATGGAGATTTGCATGACCCGTTACGCTCTGATCACCGGCGCCTCCAGCGGCATCGGCCTGGCCATGGCCGAAGCCCTGGCACGCCGTGGCCGCAGCCTGATTCTGGTGGCTCGCCAGCGTGATCAGCTGGAAAGCATTGCGATTGAACTGACCCAGCGCTTCGGCGTGGAGGTACTGTTCCGCGCCTGCGATCTCGGCGAGCCGCTGCGCCTGTCCGGTTTTCTGCTGGAGCTTGAAGAAGGCGACCGGCAGATCGATCTGCTGGTCAACTGTGCCGGCATCGGTACTTGCGGCCCGTTCCTGGCCCAGGACTGGATGACTGAACAGGATCTGATCGAAGTGAACATCCTCGCCCTCACCCGGCTCTGCCATGCCATCGGCAACAGCATGGCGTTGCAGGGTGGCGGGCAGATTCTCAATGTCGCCTCAGTGGCGGCCTTCAGCCCCGGGCCCTGGATGAGCACCTACTACGCCAGCAAGGCGTACGTGTTGCACTTCTCGGAAGCACTGCGGGTGGAACTGAAGAAGTGCGCGGTCAAGGTGTCGGTGCTCTGCCCCGGCCCGACCCGCACCGCGTTCTTTCGCACCGCGCAACTGAACAACGACAAGCTCAACGCCAGCAAACTGCTGATGAGTCCCGAGGAGGTTGCGCTATATACCGTGCGCGCCCTGGAGAAAAACCGCGCGATTATCATTCCCGGACGTCGAAACCGCTGGTTCGCTTTTCTACCTCGGCTCGGTTCGCGCTGGCTCAATCGCACGATTGTCGGCATGGTCAACAAGGCTTACTGCCCGCGCTGAAAAGCCCTACGGCAAAACACTGGGCGGGCTTATCCCCCTATGAGTACACTCAGGCCAGCCCAAACAACGGAGAAAGCAGCTGTGGATACTCTGTTCACCAAGATCATCAACCGGGAAATCCCGGCGAAGATCATCTACGAGGACGACCAGGTTCTGGCGTTCCACGACATCGCCCCACAGGCACCGGTGCATTTTCTGGTGATCCCGAAGAAACCGGTGCGCACCCTCAACGACCTCACCGAAGACGACAAGGCACTGGCCGGGCACATCCTGTTCACCGCCCAGCGTCTGGCGCTGGAGCTGGGTTGCGAGGAAGGCTTCCGGGTGGTGATGAACTGCAATGAAATGGGCGGACAGACGGTCTACCACATTCACATGCACGTGCTCGGTCAACGCCAGATGAACTGGCCTCCGGGCTGATTGAACCCAGAGATCGGTGGGAGCGCCCTGCTCCCACATGACCCAGCGCAAACCTTCCCCGGCCGATTCGGTTAAACTGGCCGCCGAGATTCTTCCCGGAGGTCAGCATGACTACCCAACGTCACTACTCGCCCATTGACCGTCTTCTGCTGCAAGCCGATGCCGCGATGCGCACCCTGCTGCCCTTCAGCGGCCAGCCGTACCGTCCGTCGCCGGCGATCGTGCAGCCCGATGTGCAGATGAGCGATGAAGACACCCGCCACGTCGCCGGCCTGATGCGCATCAACCATACCGGCGAAGTCTGTGCTCAGGCGCTGTATCAGGGCCAGGCGCTGACCGCCAAGCTGCCGCAGGTGCGCGAGGCCATGGAACATGCGGCCGAAGAAGAGATCGATCATCTGGTCTGGTGCGAACAGCGGATTCACCAGTTGGGCAGCCACACCAGCGTGCTCAATCCGCTTTTCTACGGCATGTCGTTCGGCATCGGCGCAGTCGCCGGACTGATCAGCGACAAAGTCAGCCTCGGGTTTGTCGCGGCCACCGAGCATCAGGTCTGCAAGCATCTGAACGAACATCTGGAACAACTGCCGGCCGAGGATGAAAAATCCCGGGCGATTCTGGAACAGATGCGTATCGATGAAGAACATCACGCGGAAAGTGCACTGGAGGCCGGCGGTTTCCGCTTCCCGGCGCCGGTGAAGTTCGGCATGAGTCTGTTGGCCAAGGTGATGACCAAGAGCACTTACCGGATCTGAAAAACGCCCACAAAAAAGGCGACTGCCGCAAAGCAGTCGCCTTTTTTTGTGCCCGGATTTCTTAGCTCGGCATATTGCGCGCGTAGAAGATTTCCAGCATTTCGTGTTTCACACGCTCGGTCACCTGAGCGCGTTGCTCAGCCGACAGGTTGCTGGTGGCATCGCCGAACAGGTAGTTGTCCAGTTCGAAGTTCTTCAGCAGCATTTTGGTGTGGAACAGGTTTTCCTGATAAACGTTCACGTCGGTCATCTGGTACGCGTCGCGAGTGTCATCGGAAAGGTAGTTCTGAATCGAATTGATCTCGTGGTCGATGAAGTGCTTGTTGCCTTCAACATCACGGGTGAAGCCGCGCACACGGTAATCCACGGTCACGATGTCCGAATCGAACTGGTGAATGAGGAAATTGAGCGCTTTAAGCGGTGAAATGACACCACAGGTCGACACATCGATGTCCACACGGAAGGTCGCAATACCGGCGTCCGGATGGATTTCCGGATAGGTGTGCACCGTGATGTGGCTCTTGTCGAGGTGGGCCAGGATGATTTCGGGCAACGGGCCCGGGGACTCTTCGATCTGGCTTTCGGTCGGGGTCACCGGCTCTTCCGAGATCAGAATCGTGACGCTGGCACCCTGAGGCTCATAGTTCTGACTTGCAATGTTCAGAATGTTGGCACCAATGATTTCGACAACTTCCGTGAGGATCTGCGTCAGGCGTTCGGCGTTGTACTCTTGATTGATGTACTCGACGTAAGCCTGCTGGTCCTGCGGGGTTTCCGCGTAGCAGATGTCATAGATGTTGAAGCTCAAGGTCTTTGTCAGGTTATTGAACCCGTGGAGCTTGAGTTTGCTTTTCACCGTTAAAAACTCTCTATGTATGCGGCACGGCCGCGTGATCAAGCATGCCCGTCAAGTGCGAACAACGCACCTGCGTAGGACGGTTAACACCTCTTCGCGATGGCGATTTTGGTTATCTGTTCAGGCGGATGACCCGTCGGTTGACTGATCACGGCCCTGAAAAAAGTGGCGCATTATGCAGACGTCAGCGGGGGAT
The DNA here is from genome assembly GCF_029967985.1 of Pseudomonas sp. V88_4. NCBI lineage: Bacteria > Pseudomonadati > Pseudomonadota > Gammaproteobacteria > Pseudomonadales > Pseudomonadaceae > Pseudomonas > Pseudomonas sp. V88_4. The sequence continues at coordinate 262,689 of NZ_JASCAF010000045.1, read as the reverse complement.
CGCCAGAGTCTGCACTGCTTTTATGATAGTTGAATGTCGGCTCAGCCGAGTTCGACGATTTCATAGTCGTGGGTGATCGCTACACCGGCGGCGCCGAGCATGATCGAGGCCGAGCAATACTTCTCGGCAGACAGCTCGATGGCGCGTTTGACCTGGGCTTCTTTCAAGCCACGACCCTTGACCACGAAGTGCATGTGGATCTTTGTGAACACTTTCGGATCTTCAGTCGCCCGTTCGGCTTCCAGAAAGGCTTCACAGCTTTCAACAGCCTGACGGGACTTCTTCAAGATGCTGACCACGTCGAAATTGCTGCAACCGCCGACACCCAGCAGGAGCATTTCCATCGGGCGGACACCCAGGTTACGACCACCGGCGTCCGGCGGACCGTCCATGACCACGACATGACCACTGCCGGATTCGCCGAGGAACATGGCTTCGCCAGCCCATTGGATGCGTGCCTTCATCGCCAAGACTCCACTGTAGAAAAAAAGGGTCGCCAGCTTAGCACAGGGCCCTGCCCGGACAGCGAGCACGTTCCTAGGACGGATGCACCTTTAACGTAGGTGATTTCTCGAAATTTCGACGAAGTGTCTGGTAAGCTGGCGCCAATTCACTGGCGCCTTCGCCAGACTGTGTAGCGACCGTCTCAGCGCCTCATATAAAACCAAATATAACCGTGCAGTCTTTTCGGGATACAACCATGGTTGGTATTACCCCCACACCCAAAATCAAAAACCTCGACAAGCTGCTGATGCATTGCCAGCGCCGGCGTCACGCGGCCAAGAGCAACATCATCTGCGCCGGGGATCGCTCCGACACGCTGTACTTCATCATCCGCGGTTCGGTCACGATCCTGATCGAGGACGACGACGGCCGCGAGATGATCATCGCGTACCTGAATGCCGGGGACTTCTTCGGCGAGCTGGGCCTTTTCGAAGAGGCCGGCCAGGAACAGCAGCGAAGCGCCTGGGTGCGGGCCAAGGTCGAATGCGAAGTCGCGGAAATCAGCTATGCCAAGTTCCGCGAATTGTCGCAGCAGGATCCAGACATTCTTTACGTGCTCAGCGGACAAATCGCACAACGCCTGCGCAACACCACGCGCAAGGTTGGCGACCTGGCGTTCTTCGACGTCACCGGCCGTGTCGCTCGCTGTCTGCTGGAGCTGTGCAAGCAACCCGATGCCATGACTCACCCTGACGGCATGCAGATCAAGGTGACCCGTCAGGAAATCGGCCGGATTGTCGGTTGTTCGCGAGAGATGGTCGGTCGCGTGCTCAAGGATCTTGAGGAACGCAACCTGGTGGATGTGAAAGGCAAGACCATGGTGGTCTTCGGCACCCGCTGAGTTCCAAAACTCAGCCGGCGTAGATCTGCGCAAGCATCAAACGAAAGAGCTCATCGAGACGCGCCAGCGCATGGGCCGCCGGGAATTTTTCATGCAGGGCGATGTGGCTGGCAGCGCGTACCCGTTGCTCCAGGCCACACGCTTCGTTGAAGCGGTTGACCGCCGCGACCATCGACTCACGTTCGTCATCCACCAGCATCGCCCCGTGCACCAACCCCACCGGACGCTGACCACCCTGACTCTGGCGCCAGCGCTGAGCGGTGCCGACCATCTTGCGACCGTCGAGATTGACGTTGAAGCGACCGTCGCAGAACGCACCGTCGATTTCCCCCAGCGACGAAGTGCCACCCAACTCATCCAGCAACTCACAGATCGGATCACACAGACGCCGGTAACCGGTTTCGATACGGTTCAGATCGCCTTCGCTGCGAGGCGGTGCGTAGACCAGTGCAATGTTGATGGTCGAAGCCGACTGCGGAACAGGTTCGCCGCCGGTTTCACGCAGCAACACCGGCCAGCCGGCAGCAGCGGAGACTTCACAGGCGTGATCGAATCCGGGCAAACGGTTCAAACGGCGCGGCATGACCAAGGCGCGGTCGCTGGGCTGCCAGAACAACAAGCCGAATTCGGCATCACCCGCGCAGACCGAGGCCAGCAAGTCCTGTTCGGCTTGCAGACCGGCTTCGATGGTCAGGGACATGGGGATCATAAGGTTTCCATAGGACGTTGAGTCTGAGGTGAATCTTATGCCGCCCTCGCGGGCAAGCCCGCTCCCACAGGGGGACGGGCGCCTGCGAAGACTCGATCAGTCGAGGGTCGAACCGCTCACCGGTACGCCGCGCTCAGGGAAGAACAGACGTTGCAGTTCGATGCCCGGGTTTTCGGCGCGCATGAACGCTTCGCCGACCAGGAACGCGTAAACGTCGCTGATTTCCATCAGCTCGACATCGGCACGGTTGAGGATCCCGCTCTCGGTGATGACCAGACGATCGCGCGGGATGCGCGGCAGCAGGTCGAGGGTGGTTTCCAGGCTCACGTCAAAGGTGTGCAGGTTGCGGTTGTTGACCCCGACCAGCGGCGTGTCGAGAGTTTTCAATGCGCGCTCCAGTTCATCGCCGTCGTGCACTTCCACCAGCACATCGAGGCCAACGTCTTTGGCCACCGACGCCAGTTCGGCCATTTTCACGTCATCCAGCGCGGAGACGATCAGCAACACGCAATCGGCGCCCAAGGCACGGGCCTCGACGATCTGGTACGGATCGATCATGAAGTCCTTGCGGATCACCGGCAGCGAGCAGGCCGCGCGGGCCTGTTGCAGGTAGATATCGGCGCCCTGGAAGTAGTCGATGTCGGTCAGCACCGACAGGCAGGTCGCCCCACCCTTCTCGTAGCTTTTGGCGATGTCGGCAGGAACAAAGTTCTCGCGGATCACGCCCTTGCTCGGCGACGCCTTCTTGATTTCGGCGATCACTGCCGGTTGTTTCTTCTTGGCCTGCGCCAGCAATGCCTGGGCAAAACCACGGGGTGCATCGGCCGCCTTGGCCAGACTTTCCAGCTCGCTCAGGCTGACGCGAGCGCTACGCTCGGCGACTTCCTGAACCTTGCGGGCCAGAATGTTTTCCAGAACCGTCGGTACACTCATCCCTCATTCTCCACTTTGAATACCGCGGTAAAGGCACCCAACTCCTCGAGTTTTTCCCGAGCAAGACCGGTGTGCAGAGCGTCGTGGGCCAGTGCCACGCCCTCTTTCAGACTTGTCGCCAGGTCGGCTGCGTACAGCGCCGCACCGGCATTGAGCACGATCATTTCGGCAGCCTTCTGACCGTTCTCGGTCTTGCGCTTGCCCAGCGCATCGCGGATCAGCGCCAGCGAGGCTTCCGGGCCTTCGACCGACAGACCGTGCAGGCTCTGGCTCTTCATGCCCAGATCTTCCGGCTCGACCCAATATTCGGTGATCTGATCGTCCTTCAGCTCGGCGACAAAGGTCGGCGCCGCCAGGCTGAATTCGTCCAGACCGTCTTTCGAATGCACCACCAGCACGTGCTTGCTGCCCAGACGCTGCAAGACTTCAGCCAACGGCCGGCACAGCGCCGGGGTGAACACGCCCACCACCTGATGTTTCACACCGGCCGGATTCGTAAGCGGGCCGAGCATGTTGAACAGGGTACGCAGGCCGAGATCGCGGCGCGGGCCGGCGGCGTACTTCATGGCTTTGTGGTGAGTCTGGGCAAACATGAAACCGATGCCGACGTTATCGATGCAGCGCGCCACCTGAACCGGCGTCAGGTTCAGATAGATACCGGCGGCTTCCAGCAGGTCGGCACTGCCGCTCTTGCCCGATACGGCACGGTTACCGTGCTTGGCCACGGTGCAGCCGGCCGCAGCGACCACGAAGGAAGACGCGGTCGACACGTTGAAAATATTCGCCCCGTCACCGCCGGTGCCGACCACATCGACCACGCCGTCGAGGGTCTTGAGTTCGACCTTGTCCGCCAGCTCGCGCATCACCGACACGGCGCCGACGATCTCATCGATGCTCTCGCTCTTCATGCGCATGGCCATCATGAACGCGCCGATCTGCGCGTCAGTGCATTGGCCGGTCATGATTTCGCGCATCACGTCGCGCATTTCATCGGTGCTGAGGTCGAGGTGATCGACGATACGGCTCAGGGCTGTCTTGATATTCATGGAAAGTCCTTAGCGCGTGCCGCCGGTTTGTTTGAGGAAGTTGGCGAACAGTTCATGGCCCTGCTCGGTGAGGATCGATTCCGGGTGGAACTGTACGCCCTCGATGTTCAGGGTCTTGTGACGCAGGCCCATGATTTCGTCGACCGAACCGTCATCGTGCTGGGTCCACGCCGTCAGCTCCAGGCAATCGGGTAACGTTTCGTGTTTGACGATCAGGGAATGATAGCGGGTGACGGTCAGCGGGCGGTTCAGCCCGGCAAACACACCCTTGTCCTCGTGGAATACCGGACTAGTCTTACCGTGCATCACTTGCCGGGCGCGGACGACATCGCCGCCAAAAGCCTGGCCAATGGACTGGTGACCGAGGCAGACCCCGAGGATCGGCAGTTTGCCGGCGAAGTGCTTGATGGCTTCGATGGAGATGCCGGCTTCGGTCGGTGTGCACGGGCCAGGGGATACGACGATCCGCTCAGGGTTGAGCGCTTCGATTTCGGCAATGGTCAGTTCGTCGTTGCGCACCACCTTGACCTCGGCACCCAGCTCGCCGAGGTATTGCACAACGTTGTAAGTAAAGGAGTCGTAGTTGTCGATCATCAGCAACATGGCGTTTCGAACCTCTTGAATTCTGACTTGAAGACAGCCTTCGGATGACTTGCCAGGCGCTGCACACGGTCAGACGCGCAGGTCGCGTCGGCACAGCGGTATTTCAAACGGGCAAGGAAGGCAAAGCGATACAGATCCGGCGGGGCCGGCAGAATAGATTCAGGCGCGCCAACGCCAGCGGGCGTGTGCCTTGATGACTTGATCCAGAAGTTTGCTGGTGATCAACACGGGGAAGGTCTCGTTCATACGTTTCGGCACAGTAACTTAGCTGGGCGGAGCGTGCAATATGGCCGGGGCCGTGGGGGATAAAACAATGGGAGGCTTGACGACCGATGGCAAAACGCCGGAAGTTTTTGGTACTGTCGTTTCGTTCACTACAACAATAAATAAACGGACTTGCTCATGATCAAACAGACGTTGTTTGTACCGCTCGCCGGATGCCTGCTCGCGATGGCCTGCGCCCAGGCGAATGCCGCACCCAATCCTTATTCGAATTTCGTGGTCTTCGGCGACAGCCTGAGCGATGCGGGGACTTTCACCGACAGCGGCGGCCCGGCCGGCGCCACGCAGCGCTACACCAACCGCACCGGTCCGGTCTATCTGGACGGCAGCGGTGAACTCCGCTCGCTGAACTCGACGCAACTGCTCGGTGGCCGACTCGGCTTCACACCGGATCAAACGGCCTCCTCGTCCTCGGCAGTTCGTGCCGGCCAAGGCCAGCCGGACGGTAATAACTGGGCTGTCGGCGGGTACCGCACCGACCAGATTCTCGACTCGATCACCAGCCAGTCCGCCACCGGCGAACGCACCCGCGCCGGTTATCTGCCGTCGAACGGTTTCCGCGCCGACCCGAATGCCCTGTATTACCTGACCGGGGGTGGCAACGACTTCCTCCAGGGCCGCGTCACCAGCCTGCCTCAGGCGAATGCCGCCGCCGATCGACTGGTCGACAGCGTACGCACTCTGCAAGGTGCCGGCGCCCGCTACATCATGGTCTGGTTGTTGCCGGACATCGGCCTGACCCCGGCCATCAACGGCTCGCCGCTGCAGGCCTTCACCTCGCAACTCAGCGCCCAGTTCAACACCGAACTGGTCAGCCAGTTGCAGAGCGTCAATGCCAACGTGATTCCGCTGAACGTGCCGGTCCTGCTCAAAGAGGCATTCGCCAATCCGGCGCAATTCGGTCTGGCAACCGACCAGAATCTGGTCGGCACCTGCTTCAGCGGCAACAGCTGCACGGAGAACGCCCGGTATGGCATCAACAGCGCCACCCCGGACCCGACCAAGCTGATCTACAACGATGCCGTCCACCCGACCGAAGCCGGGCAGCGCCTGATTGCCGATTACGCCTACTCGCTGCTGGCCGCGCCATGGGAGGCGACCCTGTTGCCACAAATGGCCCAAGGCACCTTGCGCTCGCATCAGGATGAATTGCGCAACCAGTGGTTGGCGGATTGGGAAAACTGGCAGGCCGTTGGCCAATGGCGGGCGATTGTCGCCGGTGGTGGCCAGCATCAGGACTTCGACAGCCAGCGCAGCGGCGCCAGCGCCGACGGCAATGGTTACAACCTGAACATCGGCGGCAGCTACCGTCTCAACGACGCCTGGCGGGTGGGCGTGGCGGCCGGTTTCTACAACCAGAAACTCGAGGCCGGCGACAACGACTCGGACTACAAGCTGAACACTTATCTGGGCACTGCGTTCGCCCAGTACCAGCAGAACCGCTGGTGGGGTGACGCCGCCGTGACCGCCGGGCATCTGGATTACGACAGCCTCAAACGCAAATTCCAGCTGGGGGTCAACGAACGCGGCGAGAAAGGCGATACCGACGGCTATGTTCTGGCCTTCAGCGGACGCGTGGGTTACGACATTGCGCCAGAGGCAAGCAGCCCATGGCACCTGTCGCCGTTCGTCAGCGCCGATTTCGCCAAGGTTGAAGTCGATGGTTACTCGGAAAAAGGCGCGGACTCCACCGCGCTGACGTTCGATGACCAGTCGCGCATCTCCCGGCGTCTCGGCCTCGGGATCCAGGGCAAGTACCAGATCACCTCGCAGACCCAGGTGTTCGGCGAACTGGCCCACGAGCGCGAGTACAACGACGACACCCAGAATGTGACGATGAACCTCAACAGCCTGCCGAACAACCGCTATACCCTGGCCGGCTATACCCCTCAGACCAACCTGAACCGCCTGAACCTGGGCGTGAGCCACAACCTGACCAAGGATCTGGCATTACGTGCCAGCTACGACATCCGCAAGGATGACGACTTCACCCAGCAAGGGATCAACGTCGGCGTAGCGCTCGACTTCTGATTCGCAGGCAAAAAAACGCGGCGCCCTCACAGGCGCCGCGTTTTTTTATGGCTGAATCATCAATCACTCAGTCCGGGGCTTGCTCGGCCAGTGCAACAGCGCGGAACATCGCCCGGCGCTTGTTGATGGTTTCTTCCCACTCCAGCGCCGGCACCGAGTCGGCGACGATGCCGCCACCGGCCTGTACATGCAGCTCGCCGTTCTTGATCACGGCGGTACGGATCGCAATCGCGGTGTCCATGTTGCCGTTCCAGGCGAAGTACCCGACCGCGCCGCCGTACACACCACGCTTGACCGGCTCCAGCTCGTCGATGATTTCCATCGCGCGGATCTTCGGTGCGCCGGACAAGGTGCCCGCCGGCAGGATCGCCCGCAGTGCGTCCATCGCCGTCAGCCCGGCCTTCAACTGGCCGGTGACGTTGGACACGATGTGCATCACGTTGGAATAACGCTCGATGACCATCTTCTCGGTAAGTTTCACCGAGCCGATTTCCGATACGCGCCCGGTGTCGTTGCGACCGAGGTCGATCAGCATCAGGTGCTCGGCGATCTCCTTGTCGTCGGACAGCAGGTCTTCTTCCAGCGCCACGTCCGCCTCTTCGGTAGCCCCGCGAGGACGGGTGCCGGCAATCGGGCGCACGGTGATCAGGTTGTCTTCGACCCGCACCAGCACTTCCGGCGAACTGCCGACGACGTGGAAGTCGCCGAAGTTGAAGAAGTACATGTACGGCGTCGGGTTGAAGCAACGCAGTGCGCGATAAAGATCGATCGGCGCCGCCTTGAAGTCGATCGACATGCGCTGGGACGGCACGACCTGCATGCAGTCACCGGCGAGGATGTATTCCTTGATGGTGTCGACGGCTTTTTCGTAGTCGTCCTGGGTGAAACTGGAGCGGAACACCGGCTCGGCTGCCTGCTGCTTGTTGAAATCCAGGCCACGGCGCGGGGTGATCGGCTGACGCAGTTTTTCCAGCAGTTGCTGCAATTGCGCCTGGCCCTGTTCGTAGGCATCGGCCTGCGCCGGATCGGCCAGCACAATCGCGTGCATCTTGCCGGCGAGGTTGTCGAACACCACCACCGCATCGGAGACCATCAGCAGAATGTCCGGCACGCCCAGCGGATCCGGGTTCGGGCATTTGCCGAGGCGCTTCTCTACGTAGCGCACACAGTCGTAACCGAAGTAACCCACCAGACCGCCGTTGAAGCGCGGCAGACCGGCGATGGTCGGCACGTTGTAGCGGGCCTTGAAAGTTTCGACGAAGGCCAGCGGGTCTTCGACGTCGTGGCTTTCGGTCTCGACGCCATCGACAGTGATGCTGACGTGATGATCGTGAACCCGCAGCACGGTGCGGCACGGCAGGCCGATGATCGAGTAACGGCCCCATTTCTCGCCGCCCTGCACCGATTCGAGCAGGTAGGAGTTGGGCTGGTCGGCCAGTTTCAGGTAGATCGACAGCGGCGTGTCGAAGTCGGCCAGGGTTTCGCAGGCCAGCGGGATGCGGTTGTAGCCGTCAGCGGCCAGACGCAGGAATTCTTCGCGGATCATAGGGTGCCTCGTGGTGTGAGGTGCAAATCAGTCAGGTGTGCAAACGCGCCGGCAGGCCGGCCAGGAACAAGTCAGGCGCGCCAACGCCAGCGGGCCAGGGCCTTGATGACTTTCATCCAGAGTTTGCGGGTGACCACCACGATGGCGTTTCCAGAAGGGGATTGAGCAGCGTCGGGCAACGTTATCTCAGCGGCCGTATCCAGGCAACCGGGAATTAGCTTGCGCAGATCATCGATCACCAGCGCCGGGGATTCCTCGGCAATCGGTCGGCCATGGTTGTAGCCATAACTCAGCCCGACACATTTGACCCCCGCCGCTTTCGCCGCCAGCACGTCGCTGCGCGAATCGCCGACGAACAGCGATTGCGAGGCCGGAATACCGGACATCTTCATGACGAAGAACAGCGCCGCCGGGTCAGGTTTCTTCTGCGGCAGGGTATCGCCGCCGATGATCCACTTGAAGTAGCGGCCGATCTTCATCTGATCCAGCAGCGGCGCGACGAAGCGCTCCGGCTTGTTGGTGATCAGCGCCATGGCCACGCCCTGCTTGTGCAGCCATTTCAGGGTGTCGCGCACGCCGGGATAGACCACGGTCAGCTCATGGCTGGCGCCGTAGGCCTCCATGAAAACTTCCAGCGCGTGCTCGGCTTCGACGTCATCCACGGAAGAATGGTCGATGCCGCCGGCCAAGGCGCGGCGCACCAGCACCGGCGCACCGTTGCCGACCCACTCGCGCACCGACTCGATACCGGCAGGCTTGCGCCCGAGGGTGAGCAGCATGCTATCCACCGCCGCCGCCAGGTCGGGTACCGAATCGATCAGCGTGCCATCCAGATCGAACATCACCAACCGCGGCAGTTGCCCCGGGAACAGCTGCTCAAAACCGCTCATGGGCGAGCCAGCGCCAGTTCGGAACGCATCTTGTCGATGACTTCCTGATAGTTCGGCGCATTGAAGATCGCCGAACCGGCGACAAAGGTGTCGGCACCGGCAGCGGCGATTTCGCGGATGTTGTTGACGTTGACGCCGCCGTCGATTTCCAGGCGGATGTCACGGCCCGAGGCATCGATGATCGCGCGCGCTTCGCGCAGCTTGTCGAGGGTGCCGGGGATGAATTTCTGCCCGCCGAAACCCGGGTTGACGCTCATCAGCAAGACCATGTCGACCTTGTCGATCACGTACTTGAGCACGTCCAGCGGGGTCGCCGGGTTGAACACCAGGCCGGATTTGCAGCCGCCTTCTCGGATCAGTTGCAGCGAACGATCGACGTGCAGCGTGGCTTCCGGGTGGAAGGTGATGTAGGTGGCGCCGGCCTCGATGAAGTCGCCGACGATGCGATCCACCGGGCTGACCATCAGGTGCGCGTCGATCGGCGCGGTGATGCCGTACTTGCGCAGCGCGGCGCAGACCATCGGGCCGATGGTCAGGTTCGGTACGTAGTGGTTGTCCATGACATCGAAGTGGACGAAGTCGGCACCGGCGGCCAGAACGTTGTCCACTTCTTCGCCCAGGCGGGCGAAGTCGGCGGAGAGTATCGACGGAGCAATAACGAAGGGCTGCATGACGCACCTTTTCTGAGCTAAATCACGATGGCGCGCATTGTATACCTCAAGTTTCCGCGCGCGCACCGTGACCTCGATGATTGGGGTGTGCCTTGAGCGATGACCGGCGGGTTCTCAGTACGCCGCCCGATAGATCTTCTCGATGTCGGCAGCGCTGAGCTTGCGCGGGTTGTTGCGCATCAGGCGCTCGATCCCGGCGGCCTCTACGGCCATCGCCGGGATGGCCTCTTCGGGCACGCCGAAACTGCGCAGACCCAGCGGGATTTCCACCGCCGCGCACAGTTCGGTCATCGCCGCGACGGCGCTATCGGCGGCTTCATTGAGACTCAGATGAGCGGTCTTCACTCCCATGGCCTCGGCAATATCCTGCATCCGCTCGACGCAAGCCATCTTGTTCCAGGTCATGACATACGGCAGCAGCAACGCATTGCTGACGCCGTGAGCAATGTTGAATCGCCCGCCCAGCGGATACGCCAGCGCATGCACCGCGCCAACCCCGGCATTGCCGAACGCCATGCCGGCCATCAGGCTCGCGGTGGCCATGTCTTCCCGGGCCTGCAGGTTGGATGGATTCGCGTAGGCCTTGGGCAAGGACCGGGCGATCAACTTGATTGCGCCGATGGCCAGCGAATCGGTGATCGGCGAGGCATTCAGTGATAGATAGGATTCGATGGCATGCACCAGCGCATCGACGCCACTGGCGGCAGTGACACTGCGCGGGCAGGTCAGGGTCATCTGCGGGCTGACCAGCGCCACGTCCGGCAACAGGTAGTCGCTGACGATGCCTTTCTTCAATTGGGCGACCTTGTCCGAAAGAATCGCGACATTGGTCACTTCGGAACCCGTGCCGGCGGTGGTCGGAATGGCGATCAACGGCGGACCTTTGCGCGGCACCTGATCGACGCCGAACAGATCTTCCAGCGCACCGTGATAACCGGCGTACGCCGCGACGCTCTTCGCGATGTCGATGGCACTGCCGCCACCGAGGCCGATCAGCCCGTCATGCCCGCCTTCGCGGTAGGCACGCATGCAGTCCTCGACGATTGCGATTTCCGGATCCGGCAGCACCCGGTCGAAGATTTCGTACTCGCGCTCGCCGATCTGCGCCAGCGCCAACTGCACCGTGCCGGACTTGACCAGCGCGGCATCGGTGACGATCAGCGGGTTATCGATGTCCAGCCGCGTGAGCTCGGCCGCCAGTTGCTCGATGGCCCCGGCGCCGGTGATCAGTTTGTGAGCGATCTTGAACGAGGAAAGACTCATCGTGCGCAGCCTCTTATAGATGTGGGAGCTGAGCACAAGCGTAGCTGGGGAAATCGGGTTGTCTGGTATTCAGGTTGTGAATGGCTGAAGCAGGATCAAGAGCGCCCTCACCCTAACCCTCTCCCGGGGGGAGAGGGGACTGACCGTGGTGAATTTTCGCTACACACCGACCTGAATTACCGAGTCGAACTCAAATTTTGAAAAGCATAGAGATCGGCTCCCTTTCCCCCTCTCCCCTCTGGGGAGAGGGTTGGGGTGAGGGGTGGATCTTGAAGCGAACACTAAACCTGAGCGGTGCGCAGCTTCTCACTCCGTCCACGCAACCACTCCAGCGTCAGCAACAGAATCACCGAGAAGGCAATCAGCAGAGTCGCAGCCGCCGCAATCGTCGGGCTCAGGTTCTCGCGTATCCCGCTGAACATCTGCCGTGGCAACGTCGCCTGCTCGGGACCTGCCAGAAACAGCGTCACCACCACTTCATCGAACGAGGTCGCAAAGGCAAACAGCGCCCCGGAAATCACCCCCGGCGCGATCAGCGGCAAGGTCACCCGACGGAACGTGGTCAGTGGCGAAGCACCGAGACTGGCCGCCGCCCGCACCAGGTTATGGTTGAAGCCCTGCAAGGTCGCCGAGACCGTGATGATCACGAACGGCACACCGAGCACCGCGTGCACCACGATCAGCGAGAAGAAACTGTTGCCCAGGCCCAGCGGCGCGAAGAACAGGTAACTCGCTACACCGATGATCACCACCGGCACCACCATCGGCGAAATCACCAGCGCCATCACCAGCGGCTTGCCGGGGAAGTCGCCACGGGTCAGGCCGATCGCCGCCAGCGTGCCGAAGACCATTGCCAGCACGGTAGCGGCCGGGGCGACGATGATGCTGTTCTTCAGCGAACGCATCCATTCCGCCGAAGCGAAGAAGTCCTGATACCAGTGCAGCGAAAAGCCCTGCAGCGGGTACACCAGGAAACTGCCCGAGTTGAACGACAGCGGCACGATCACCAGCACCGGCAGGATCAGGAACAACAGGATCAAGCCGCAGAGGATCCGCAAGCTGTAGAACCACACCCGCTCGACGGGCGACATATAAGGACTCAGCATTTCAAATTCCCCTTAGCTCAGGCGCAGGCGACTGGCGCCCACCAGCCAGCTGTAGATCAGATAAAGCACCACGGTCGCCAGCAGCAACAGCCCGCCCAGTGCGGTGGCCATGCCCCAGTTGATGCTGGTGTTGGTGTAGAACGCGACGAAGTAGCTGACCATCTGATCGTTCGGGCTGCCGAGCAGCGCCGGGGTGATGTAGTAGCCAATGGCGAGGATGAACACCAACAGGCAACCGGCGCCGACACCGGCATAGGTCTGCGGGAAGTACACCCGCCAGAAACTGGCGAACGGATGGCAGCCAAGGGAAATCGCGGCACGCATGTAGGTCGGCGAGATGCCTTTCATCACGCTGTAGATCGGCAGGATCATGAACGGCAGCAGGATGTGCACCATCGAGATGTAGACCCCGGTGCGGTTGAACACCAGTTCCAGCGGCTTATCGATGATGCCCATCGCCATCAGTGCGCTGTTGATCAATCCGCCCGATTGCAGGAGCACGATCCACGCGGCGACTCGCACCAGGATCGAAGTCCAGAACGGCAGCAGCACCAGAATCATCAGCAGGTTGCTTTGACGCGACGGCAGGTTGGCCAGCAGGTACGCCAGCGGATAGGCCAGCACCAGGCAGATCACGGTGATGATCAGGCCCATCCAGAAGGTCCGGGCGAAGATGTCGAGGTAGATCGCCTGATCCGGGGTCGCCGGGGCAATTTCGCCGAGGTCGTCGATGCGGTGATCCACCGCCGCCAGCAGATAGAACGGGGTGATGCTGCTGGTGTTGCGCTTCACCGCTTGCCAGTAGGCCGGATCGCCCCAACGCTCGTCGAGACCTTCCAGCGCGTCTTTATAAGAGGCCGGTTCGCTGGCGAATGGCAGCGAGCGGGCGGTTTTGGTCAGCAGGCTGCGGTAGCCGGCCAACTCCATGTTCAGGCGCTTGGACAGATCGCCCAGGGTCTGGTTTTTCCGCGCTTCGGCGAGGTCTTCGCTGGCGGCTTTATAGACCGGTTCGGCGGGCAGGCCTCGGCCGTCCCACGCAGCAATCGCGGTTACGGTGCGCGGCATGCCGCCAACCACTTCCGGGTTGCCGACGCTTTTATAGAGCAGCGCCACGATCGGCACCAGGAACACCAGCAACAGAAACAGCACCAGCGGCGCGATCAGCGCCTGGGCCTTCCAGCGGTTGACCCGCTCGGCGTGCTTGAGCCGCTGCTTCAAGGTGGGGCTGTTGCCCTCGGTCAGGGGAACGGCGATGGCCATGACGTACTCCGCAAATCGAACTTTCTAATACAAACAACCTGTGGGAGCGGGCTTGCCCGCGATGGCGTCTTCAGGTCCGACACATTCGTCGAGTGATACACCGTCATCGCGGGCAAGTCGAATCGTCGCACCGCCGCTCCCACAAGGATTGTGGTTACTTCGCAGCCCAGGAGTTGAAGCGCTGCTCCAGTTGCTCGCCGTTGTCAGCCCAGAAGCTGACATCGATCTGCACCTGGTTGGCGATGTTTTCCGGGGTGGTCGGCATGTCTTTCAGGATCGCCTTGTCCAGCAAAGGCACTGCCTGAGAGTTGGCCGGGCCATAGGCGATATTTTCCGAGTAGGTCTTCTGCTGTTGCGGCTGTACCGAGAACGCGATGAATTTCTTCGCCGCTTCGGCGCGCTTGGCGTCCAGGCCTTTCGGGATGGCCCAGGCGTCGAAGTCGTAGATGCCGCCGTTCCACAACACTTTCAGGTTGGATTCTTTCTGCACGGCAGCGATACGACCGTTGTAGGCCGAGCTCATGACCACGTCACCGGAAGCGAGGTATTGCGGCGGCTGGGCGCCGGCTTCCCACCACTGGATGTTCGGTTTCAGCTCATCCAGCTTCTTGAACGCGCGGTCCTGGCCGTTCTTGCTGGCCAGTTCCTTGTAGACGTCTTTCGGCGCAACGCCATCGGCCATCAGTGCGAATTCGAGGGTGTACTTGGCGCCTTTGCGCAGGCCGCGCTTGCCCGGGAATTTCTTGGTGTCCCAGAAATCCGCCCAGCTGGTCGGTGCGGTTTTCAGCTTGTCGGCGTTGTAGGCCAGCACGGTCGACCACACGAAGAAGCCCACGCCGCATGGCTGGATCGCGCCTTTGACGTAGTCTTCGGATTTGCCGAACAGCGCAGGATCCAGTTGTTCGAACATGTCTTCGTCGCAGCCACGGGACAGTTCCGGCGATTCAACCTCTACCAGATCCCAGGACACGCTCTTGGTGTCGACCATGGCTTTGACCTTGGCCATCTCACCGTTGTACTCACCAGCGACGATCTTGCCGTTGCCCGCCGCTTCCCACGGTGCGTAGAAGGCTTTGACTTGCGCCGCCTTGTTCGCCCCGCCAAACGACACCACGGTCAGATCCGGCCCAGCGGCCATTGCGCTTGCCGCACCCATCAGGCCCAGGGTCAGGGCTGTGAACTTCAGGGATCTCAACATTTATTGTTCTCTCCACGTGCAGGGTTGGTGTTGGTATTGCGGGGCGTTTCAGTGCGCCTCTAGAAGAGGATCGAGCGCGCGAACGTGCTCGACCTGCCAGCCAAGCGGAACCACGTCGCCGACCGCGAGCGCTGGATCGAGCTCGGCAATCGGTTGTTTCACGAAGAAGTCGGTCTTGCCGCAGACTTCCAGGCGCACCCGGACGTGGTCGCCCAGATAGATGAATTCGGCCACCCGCCCGGAGAAGCGGTTGACGCATTGGTCGCTCGAACCGTTGAGGCTGACGCGCTCGGGGCGGATCGACAGGGTGACCGGTTCGCCGGTCTGGCCGATGTTGACCGCCAGCGCCTCGACCTTTTCCCCGCGCCCCAGCTCGACCACGCAGCGCTCGCCGCTCTGGCTGAGCAGGCGACCGTTGAGGCGGTTGTTCTCGCCGATGAAGTTGGCGACGAAGGTGTTTTTCGGTTCTTCGTAGAGGGTGCGCGGCGGGGCGATCTGCTGGATTTCGCCCTGATGGAACACGGCAACGCGGTCGGACATGGTCAGGGCTTCGCCCTGGTCGTGGGTCACGTAGACCACGGTCACGCCGAGGCGCTGGTGCAGGTGTTTGATTTCCATCTGCATGTGTTCGCGCAGTTGTTTGTCGAGGGCGCCGAGCGGTTCATCCATCAGCACCAGTTGCGGCTCGAACACCAGCGCACGGGCCAGCGCCACACGTTGTTGCTGGCCGCCGGACAACTGCGCCGGATAGCGCGAAGCGAAGGCATCGAGCTGGACCATGCTCAGGACTTTCTTGACCTTGTCGCTGACGTCGCTCTTGTTCAGGCCGCGCACGGTCAGCGGAAACGCCAGGTTTTCAGCGACAGTCATGTGCGGGAACAGCGCGTAGTTCTGGAACACCATGCCGATGTCACGCTTGTGCGGCGGCACGTTATTGATCGCTCGCCCAGCCAGAAGGATTTCACCGGCGGTCGGGGTTTCGAAACCGGCGAGCATCATCAGGCTGGTGGTCTTGCCGGAGCCGGACGGCCCGAGCAAGGTGAGGAATTCGCCCTTGCGGATGTCCAGGTTGAGGTCTTTGACGATCAGGTTCTCGCCGTCGTAGCTCTTCTGCACTCCACGAAAGCTGACCAGCACATCACTGGCCCCTGCGTTTGATTCGACCTGGCTCATACCCACACCTTTGTTATTGATGACTGCTGTGGGATTAAGCCTAGTGGCTGCTTGCAGTCACGCAAATCGGGGCGCAGGAGAGAATCGCCTCAGCCGGATGGAAGGCCGGGGGTAGGGATTGCCCTACAAGGATGGCGTTAATAGATAGAGCAGTGGCGAGCGCTGAGCTGCAAGCCGCAAGAACAAGCAAAAGCGCGTGTCGCTAACAGATATGCCCACATTCTCAGGCTACATACAGAAACCTGTGGGAGCTGCGGTTCGGCGCTCCCACAGGGTTTTGTCGCGTGTTCAGAGCAGCTTGTGTTCCATCGCGTACTTCACCAGCTCGGCGAGCGAAGTGATGTTGAGTTTCTGCATCAGCCGCGCCTTGTGGGTGCTGATGGTCTTGCTGCTCAGAGCCAATTGCTGGGCGATATCGTTGACGTTGGCGCCCTGGGCCAGCCGTTCGAACACCGAGAACTCGCGCTCCGACAGCAACGAGTGCAGCGGCCGCGCATCGGTCAGGCCGACTTCGAACACCATGCGGTCGGCCAGTTCCGGGTCAATGTAGCGCCCGCCCGCCGCGACTTTGCGAATCGCCGTCAGCAGCAGCGCCGGATCGCTGTCCTTGGTCGCATAACCGGCGGCGCCGACCTTCAGCGCCCGGGCGGCCATCTGCGCTTCGTCATGCATCGACAGCACCAGAATCGCCGGTGGATGGTTCAGCGCGCGGATTCGCGGAATCGCTTCGAGCCCGTTGACGCCGGGCATCGAGATATCCAGCAGCACCACTTCGCAGGGCACGTTGCGCAGGGTTTCGAGCAATTGCTCGCCGTTGCTCGCCTCCCCCACCACTTGCAGATCCTTGGCCAGGCCGATCAATTGCTTGATGCCTTCGCGAACGATGGTGTGGTCTTCGGCTACCAGTACACGGATCACTTACTTCTCCTCATCCAGTGGCACCCGCACACTCAGTGTGGTGCCCTCGCCCGGTTCGCTGTCGAGTGACAGCTGCCCGCCCATGATCAACACCCGCTCGCGCATGCCCACCAGTCCAAAGGATGTCGGCCTGCCGGCAGCGGCGACAAATCCTACGCCATCATCGCTAACCGTCAGACACAATTCGTCGCCTTCCTGCGTCAGCGTCAGTTCCACAGTATGCGCCTGGGCATGGCGCATGACGTTGGTCAGCGCCTCCTGAAGAATGCGGAACAGGCCGATGGCCTTGGCGTCGCTGAGCGGAGCCAGGTTGTCCGGTACCTGCACCAGACACGGAATCTGCGTGCGCGCCTCGAACCGCCGCGCCTGCCACTCGATGGCCGAGGCGATCCCGGCATCGAGGATCGGCGGGCGCAGCGCCGTCGCCACATCGCGCACCAGCTGAAACAACTGGGCGATCAGGCGCTTCATGCTGTTCAAGCGCTCGTTCAGACCTGGATCAAGTTGCGCGTAGGCCAGTTCGCACATCGACGTCTCCAGTTTCAGCACCGTCAGCATCTGCCCCAGTTCATCGTGAACCTCGCGGGCGATTCGCGCCTTTTCCTCTTCCCGCACGCTTTCCAGATGCGCCGACAATTCGCGCAGTTGCTCGCGGGAGGCCGCCAGCTCCAGTTCGATGCGTTTGCTTTCGGTGATGTCCCAGACAATGCCGTCCCAGACATAGGCACCGCCCTCCAACTGACGGGTGATCGCCTTGATCTCGGCCCAGCGCTGCTCGCCCTGGCGCGTAACAATCCGGCCCTGCCACGACCAATCGCTGTCGGTGTCCAGCGCCTGATCCTGGGTCTGGTGATAACCGGCCCGGTCATCCGGATGCACCAGACTGCGCAAGCCCATGTCGCGATGGGCGATGGCGGCCGGCGCGTAGCCGACCAGACTCTCGCTGCCCTCGCTGATGTAGGCAAAGTCGATTTGCCCGGTGACCGGCGCGCGCTCGAGGCGGAACACCAGCCCCGGCACATTGGCCGCGATGCCTTGCAGCCGCGCCTCGCTTTCCTGCAACGCAGCCAGTGCACCACGGCGCTCGGTGACATCGGTGAGATAGACCACCAGGTACTCGCCATCGCGAAAACGCAGGAAGCTCAGCGACACGTCGGCCGGCAGCACACTGCCATCGGCGCGCACACAGTTGGTTTCAAAACTCAGCGGCCCTTCTTCGCTGGCCCGGGCGCGTTTCCAAAGATTGAGCCAGCGGTCCATGTGCAGGCCCGGTTCGAAGTCGATCAATGGTCGATCGATGATGGCGCCCTGTGGATAACCGAGCATGTTTTCTGCCGCACGGTTGGCGTAGCGCACATGGCTGTCCCAGTTGACCCAGAGAATGCCGACGGTGCTCTGGTCGATGGAAAACTGGGTCAGGCGCAGGGCTTCTTCACTGGCGGCGCGCAGGGCGATGTCTTCGCGGGCGTCGAACAAGCGTTGCTCAAGGCTGCGTTGCTGACGGCGTTGCCAGAACACAATCGCCACGCAACTGAGCAGCAACACCGCGAACAACAGACTCAGGTTCTGCCAGAAGCCCGGCGATTCCGAAAGCCGTGGATATTTGGGTTGCAGCCATTGCGCATGCAGGCGCTCCAGGTCCTTGGCCGGGATTGCGCGCAGGGCACTCTCGACGACTCCGGCCAGCTCCGGCCAGTCACGACGGGTGCCGATGCGCAGCAGTTGCGGCAAACCGATGTCACCGACCACCACCAGCCCGGCAAACTCCGGCTCTGCCGACAGCCGACCGAGCTGCGCCTCATCGACCACCGCGTAGGACGCCTGCTGACTCAGCAACAGTTGCAGCGCCTGACGTTCCATCGGTACGCCTTGCAGATTCAGGTGGGGATAGTTGCTGCGCAGGTAATCGGCGGTGACGCCGGGCATGCGCACGGCGACGCGGGTCTGGCTGTCGAGCTTTTCCAGCTCCACGGTCGCGCTGCCCTTCTGGTCGCTGACCACCAGTTGCGGCACACGCATGTACGGGTCGGAAAACTGCCACAGACGCAGGCCGCCCGGGGTCTGGGTCAGGCCCGGTGCGATGTCGATTTCGCCGTCCCGGGCAGCGGCCTCGAGTTGTGCCAGATCCTGAAAGTTGCGCCAGCTCAGCTCGACATTCAGCGCTTTGGCCAATGCCTTCATCACCTCGACGTTGGCCCCCGACAGTCGCTGCAAGCGCCGGTCGTATTGCGCGTAGGGCGCCTGCAACACCAGGCCCACGCGCAATTCATTGTGCTGTGCGAGCCACTGTTGCTCGCTCGCCGACAACCGCGCGAGGTGACTCGGTGGCGCAGGCGCCGCCCAGCCCATCAAGGGAAACGCCAGACAGCCGATAACCCACAGGCAGCAAAAACGCATCATTGAAGTCTCATACACTGACAAATTCTGACCAACCCATTAGGCTGCCGGGATAACTTCTGGCCTGGAATAACCGATGCCCCCTGTCTATCGCCTGGCAATGCCAGCATTGTGCCTGTCGCTGATCCTGCCTTGTGCGTTTTCCGTCGAAGCCGCGGATCCGGCACCCGCCCCCGCCGCAGAAAAAGCCGCCGAAGAAAAACCACTCGAACGCCAGCCACTGCTTGAGCGTAGTCAGGAAGAAGCCGCGGCACTCGAACGCAAGGTTCCGGCCCAGGAACAACAGCAACTGCAAGCCGGCAGCGACACCTTCCTCGCCCTGTGGAAACCGGCCAACACCGCCGAACCCAAAGGCGCGGTGATCCTCATTCCGGGCGCTGGCGAAACCGCCGACTGGCCCCAGGCGATCGGCCCGTTGCGCCGCAAGTTGCCGGATGTCGGGTGGAGCAGCCTGAGTATCACCCTGCCCGACCTGCAAAGCGATGCCATCGCACCGCGCGTGGCCGAAGCCCCCGCCGCACCGAAAACCGCCGACCCCGGCAGCAAGGATTCGACCACCGCCGAGCCGATCGAACAAGCCGCCGGCGGCGAAGCCGATGTGGCCGACAAGGTCGTTGCTGAATCCACCGAGGAACAGTCCAAGGCCGACGCCGAGCGAATCTTCGCCCGCATCGACGCCGCGCTGGCCTACGCCGAACAACAGAGCGCGCGCAGTATCGTCGTCCTCGGCCATGGCACCGGCGCTTACTGGGCCGCTCGCTACATGAGCGAGAGACAGAGCTCGCAGGTCGAGAAGCTGATGCTGGTGGCCGCGCAGGCCCCGGCCAAGGCCCAACCGCAACTGGTGGAACTGACACCGACCCTGAAACTGCCGACCGCGGATATTTTCTACATGGATAAACCGCTGGACCGCAACGCGGCACTGGAGCGCATGCAGGCGAGCAAGCGACTGAAGACGTCCGCGTTCAGTCAGGTCGCACTCAAGGCCTTGCCGGACAACAAGGCCGAACAGGAGCAATTGTTCCGCCGGGTGCGTGGCTGGCTGAATCCGCAGAGCCCGGACTAATAGTCCGGACCGTCAAAACACAGACAAAAAAAATCGCAGCCCGACGCTGCGATTTTTTTATGCCTAACGAAAATCCCGCCGTTCGCGAATCAAGGTGTAGGCATTGTGCAATTCGCGGGTCCTCTCGGTGGCCTCACGCACCTGCGCCGGCGTGGCACCCGTCCCGGCGACCTTGTCCGGGTGATGCCGGCTGAGCAGGCGTCGATAGGCACGTTTGATCTGCGCCGGTTCGCTGGTGGCTGAGACACCGAGCAGGCGCATCGCCTCCTGATAGCTCACCGCCGCACTGACGATCGGACGCTTGTGCGGCTCGTAGTCCGCCGCCAGCGCCTGGATCTGATGGGTCGTCCAGCCCAGCCACTTGCCCCACTGCGCCAGCAATTCTCGCTCGCTGACGCCGGCCCGGCCATCGGCCCAGACCATTCGCCAGCAGGCGCGCAACACGCCTTCGGCCGCGTGGGGTTGAGCACTCAAGCGACGCAGATAACCGCGCAGATTGTCGTTGCCGGACTTGCCGCGATTGAACGCGGCAATCGCACGGCGCTGTGCCGGTTCGCTCATTTCCAGCGAGCGCATCTCCTGACGCGCCTGCTGGATGTGACCATCCGTGACCCGCCCATCGCTCTTGGCCAGACGCCCGAGCAACACGAACAACAATTCGTCGTTGCGCAGCATCGGCCGGCCGCCGAGTTTTTCCCGCAGATGCCCCCAGCTCTGCAAATGCAGGCGCCGATCCAGCGCCTGCCCCAACAAAGCCCCAAGCATGGCCCCCGGAATGCTGGCGATAGCAAAACCCGCTCCGGCTCCAATCAGAGTCCCTGGCCACAACATATCAGCGACTCGCTTCTATCAAGGCTTCAGCTTCGGCCAGACGCTCGTGCGTACCGACATCGACCCAGTGACCTTTCAACCGCTCGCCGGTTACCTGCCCGTCCACCATGGCCTTACGCAACAGCGGCGCCAGTTTGAAAGCACCGTCGGTGCAGCCGTCGAACAACTGCGGATGCAGTACGGCGATGCCGCTGTAGGTCAGGGTTGCCGCGTCGGCCTGGCCATCACGCACCTGACCGTCGGTCAGGGTGAAATCCCCTGTCGGGTGATGGGCCGGGTTGTCCGCCAGCACCAGATGCGCCAGGCCGGTGATCGGCTGATGCAGGACGCTGAAGTCGTAATCGGTCCAGATGTCACCGTTGACCACCAGAAACGCGTCGTCGCCCAACAGCGGCAAGGCGCGGAAAATCCCGCCGCCGGTCTCCAGTGGCTCACCCTCCGGCGAGTACTGGATCGACACGCCGAACCGCGAACCATCACCCAGATGATCTTCGATCTGCTGTCCGAGCCAGGCATGGTTGATCACGATCTCGGTGAAACCGGCCGCGGCCAGGGCGCGCAGGTGGTATTCAATCAGCGGCACGCCACCGGCTTGCACCAGCGGTTTGGGGGTGGTCAGGGTCAGCGGGCGCATGCGCTCGCCTTTGCCGGCCGCCAGAATCATTGCCTTCATGCCGTCACTCCACCGCGCAGGCTGGCGAGCAGTGCCTGCAGATCCGCCAGCTCGGGACGGCGAGCGATGACCGCTTCTATATAAGAGAAGAAACGCGGCACATCACCGAGGTAACGCGGCTTGCCGTCGCGATGGCAGATGCGGGCGAAGATGCCGATGACTTTCAGATGGCGCTGCACGCCCATCAGATCGCTGGCGCGCAGAAACTCTTCGAAGTCAGGCTGCACCGGGATACTCAGTGCCGACGCCTGCTGCCAGTAGCTTTCCAGCCAGCCGCGCACACGCTCTTCAGGCCAGCTGAGGAAGGCGTCCTTGAACAGGCAGGTCACGTCGTAGGTCACCGGGCCGTACACGGCGTCCTGGAAATCCAGCACGCCGGGATTCGGCTCGCTGAGCATCAGGTTGCGCGGCATGTAGTCGCGGTGCACCAATACTTTCGGCTGGGCCAGGGCGCTGTCGATCAGCAGTTCGCTGACCTTTTGCCACTGCTGCTGTTGGGTTGCATCGAACTCGACGCCCAGCTCGCGCTTCACGTACCACTCGGGGAACAGCTCCAGCTCGCGGCGCAACAACGCAACGTCATAGCTCGGCAGCGGCGCCACCATCGGCAGCTGCTGAAAAGCCAGCAGCGCTTGCAGGGCATCGCTGAATAACGCGTCGGCATTTTCACTGTCGATCACGTCCAGATAGGTCTTGTTGCCCAGGTCATTGAGCAAAAGAAACCCGCGTTCGAGGTCCTCGGCATAAATTTTCGGCACGTTGATACCGGATTTCGCCAGCAAAAAGGCGATATCCACGAACGGTTTGCAGTTTTCCTGAGGTGGCGGCGCGTCCATCACGACGAAGCTGCGACCGGCGCCTTCCCAGCGGAAATACCGGCGGAAACTCGCGTCGCTGCTGGCCGCGGTCAACGTGGCCGGGGGTACGGCTCCCCAGCCCTGATCTGCAAAAAGGGTTGCCAACTGTTCATCGAGCCAAACTTTCAGGTGTTGCAAGCGTACATCTTGATCAGGCATTGCAAGGGTCTCCGACGGCGCTAGCCGTCAAGCGGGTCATGCTTTATTATCCAGCATCTTTTTCAGACCATCGAGAGGCGTGCGGCCCACACCGCGGGCAGATGGCACGCAGGAAGCCCGGACTAATAAGATGGCATTGAAATCCCCCGCGTTTCGTAAAAAATTTCCGTTGTTGGTAACCGGCAGTCTGCTGGCTATGCAACCTCTGGCCAGTTCATTCGTTGTTGCCGCCGAGCAGTATGACTGCGCCGCCTCGGCAACGGGTGGCTGGGCCTGCTCGCCGAAGACGCCGGCCGCTGCCTTGCCGCCGCGTCCCGTGCATGACGGCAGTGCCGTCAGCGCCGCTGGCGAAGTCCCGGCCGAGAGCGGCTCCACTTCGGAGTCCGGGCCCAAGCCGGTACTGGTTACCGAGTCCAAGGGCCGTGGCCTGAAATCCCGTAGCGAAGACTACAGTCACCTCGACTGGGTTCCGCGCGAGAAGCTCACCGCCGCCCAACTGGCCGAGACCGGTCCTTACTGCTCTGGTTCCTATATCGAACCGATTCGTCCTGGCATGAATGACAAGACGAATAAAAGTGACGCCCCGACCTTCATCGGCGCCAAGGCGTCGCGTTATCAGCAGGATTCGCAGGTCGCGAGTCTGGCCGGTGACGTGGTCATGCGTCAGGGCAGCATGCAGGTCGAAGCCGACGAGGCCAACCTGTATCAGGCCGAAAGCCGTGGCGAACTGGCGGGCAACGTGCGGATTCGCGACAACGGCGCGCTGATCGTCGGCGACCACGCCGATGTACAGCTGGACACCGGTGAAGCCAAGGTCGACAACGCCGAATACGTGATGCACAAGTCGCGCATCCGCGGTAACGCGCTGTACGCCAAGCGTGCCGAAAACGCGATCATCCGTCTGAAGGACGGCACGTACACCACGTGCGAACCGAACAGCAACGCCTGGCAGCTCAAGGGCAACAACATCACCCTGAACCCTGCCACCGGTTTCGGTACCGCGACCAACGTGACGCTGCGGGTCAAGGACATTCCGGTCCTGTACACGCCATACATCTACTTCCCGATCGACGATCGTCGTCAGTCGGGCTTCCTGCCGCCGACCATCGGCTCCGGCAGCGACACCGGCTTCATGCTGGTCACCCCGTACTACTTCAACCTGGCACCGAACTACGATGCCACGTTGTATCCGCGCTACATGAGCAAGCGCGGCATGCTGATGGAAGGCGAGTTCCGCTACCTGACCAAGTCGAGCGAAGGCCAGTTCGGCGCGGCGTACCTCAACGACGAGGACACTGATCGCAGCAAGCAGAGCGATTACGAGAAGAACCGCTACATGTACAACTGGCAACACAAGGGCGGTCTCGACTCCCGCGTATTCACCCAGGTTGACTACACCAAAATCAGCGATCCTTATTACTTCCAGGATCTGCAGACCGACCAGATCGGCGTGAAAAGTGCCGACTACGTGAACCAGCAGGGCTCGGTCACCTATCGTGGCGACAGCTACACGGCACGTCTGAATGCCCAGGCCTATCAATTGGCGACCGTTTCGAACATCACGCCGTACGACCGCCTGCCGCAGATCACCTTCAATGGTCAGCTGCCGTATCATCCGGAAGGCCTGAACTTCGATTACGAGACCGAGATCGTGCGGTTCGATCGTGATCTGAAAAGCGGCACATTTGTTCAGGAAGACGGGATCACCACTGAGCCTCGTCTGGACAACAACATTCAAGGTCTGGCCCGTGCCAACGGCGATCGCCTGAACCTGAAACCTGGCGTCAGCCTGCCGATGAACTGGACCTATGGCTTCCTCAAGCCATCGCTCAAGTACCAGTACACCCAGTACCAGCTGGATCTGGATGGCACCGGCAAGTCTCAGATTGCCGCAATGTCGCCGGAAAACCAGAATCTCAACGGCAAGTTCGGCAGCAACCAGAACCGTGGCGTACCGATCGCGAGCATCGACAGCGGACTGTACTTCGACCGCGACACGTCCTACTTTGGCAAGAACTACCGCCAGACCTTGGAACCACGTCTGTTCTATCTTTATGTGCCCGAGAAAGACCAGTCTGATATTCCGGTATTCGACACCAGCGAATACACCTTCAACTATGCCTCTCTGTTCCGTGACAACCGCTTCTCCGGTTCCGACCGTGTGGGCGACGAGAACAAGCTTTCGTTGGGTGTGACCAGCCGCTGGATCGAGGACGATGGTTTCGAGCGTCAACGTATCAGTGTCGGCCAGGCCTTGTACTTCAAGGATCGCGAAGTCCAACTGCCAGGTATCGATCCAAAGACCCGCGACGATTCGCACTCCAACGTTTCGCCTTATGCACTGGAATACGAATACCGCTGGAACCGTGACTGGCGCACCACGGCCGATTACAACTGGGATCCGGACAGCCGCAGCCCGCGTTCCGGCAGCGCGATGTTCCACTACCAGCCTGAAGACAACCCGAACAAGGTGGTCAACCTCGGTTATCGCTATCGCAACGACCAGGTTCGTTACGACCAGAACACCGGTAAATGGTCGGTGGGCGGTGGTGATTACGGCACCCCTGGCCAGCCTGGGTACGTGAAGGACTACTACAAGATCCAGCAGCATGATTTCTCGGTCATTTGGCCGATCGTTCCGCAGTGGAGCGCGATCAGCCGCTGGCAGTACGACTACAACCGCAATCGCACGCTGGAAGCCTTCGGTGGTTTCGAATATGACAACTGCTGCTGGAAACTGCGCCTGATCAACCGTTACTGGGTTTCCTACGACGAGTTCAGTCAGGAAGCTCCGCAAAACGAAAAAGGCGACCACGGCGTCTTCCTCCAAATTGTTCTGAAGGGACTCGGCGGCCTCACCGGCGCCAAGGTAGAGAGCTTCCTCGACAAAGGCATCCAAGGTTATCGTCAACGTGAAGACCAAGCTTTCTGATTTTCTGCGCCCGCTGATGCTGGGCGCGCTGTTCCTGGGTACCGCGGCCAACGCCGCGGTGCAGTCCATCGATAAAGTGGTGGCCATCGTCGACAACGACGTGGTCATGCAGAGCCAGCTGGATCAACGTGTCCACGAAGTTCAGCAAACCATCGCCAAGCGTGGCGGCGGCTTGCCGCCTCCGGGCGTACTGGACCAACAGGTGCTCGAGCGCCTGATCGTCGAAAACCTGCAACTGCAGATCGGCGAACGTTCCGGTATCCGCATCACCGATGAGGAACTGAACCAGGCTGTGGGCACCATTGCCCAGCGCAACAACATGACCCCTGAGCAGTTCCGCATCGCCCTGTCCCGTGACGGCCTCTCCTATGAAGACGCTCGCGAGCAGATCCGCCGCGAAATGATCATCAGCCGTGTACGCCAGCGTCGTGTGGCCGAACGTATTCAGGTCTCGGAACAGGAAGTGAAGAACTTCCTTGCCTCCGACCTGGGCAAGATGCAACTGTCCGAAGAGCTGCATCTGGCCAACATCCTGATTCCGACCCCGGAAAGCGCCAACTCCGAAGCGATTCAGAGTGCTGCTCGCAAGGCAATGGACGTTTACCAGCAGCTCAAGCAAGGTGCTGACTTCGGCCAGATGGCCGTGGCCAACTCCGCCAGTGACAACGCGCTGGAAGGCGGCGATATGGGCTGGCGTAAAGCCGCTCAACTGCCACCGCCGTTCGACCGTGAACTGAGCCGCATGGCGATTGGCGACATCACTCAACCGGCACGCACTCCGGGTGGTTTCATCATCCTGAAGCTGCTGGAAAAACGTGGTGGCGAGAGCCAGATGCGCGACGAAGTGCATGTGCGCCACATCCTGGTCAAGCCAAGTCCGGTTCGCGACGAAGCCAAGACCAAGGAACTGGCTCAGTCGCTCTACAACCGCATCGAAGCCGGTGAAGATTTCGCCGAACTGGCCAAGAAGTATTCGGAAGACCCGGGCTCTGCGCTCAACGGCGGCGACCTGAACTGGATCGACCCGAACGCACTGGTACCGGAATTCCGCGCCGTGATGGCCAAGTCCCCGCAGGGTCAGCTGTCCAAGCCGTTCCAGACCCAGTACGGCTGGCACGTTCTGGAAGTCCTTGGCCGTCGCGCCACTGACAGCACCGAACAGGCCCGTGAGCAGCAAGCGATGACCGTATTGCGTAATCGCAAATACGACGAAGAGCTGCAGACCTGGCTGCGTCAGATCCGTGACGAAGCGTACGTTGAGATCAAACTCCCTGGTGCAGACCAGGCAGCGCAGTGAAACCCAAGCGTTTCGCGCTGACACCCGGCGAACCGGCCGGCATCGGTCCCGACCTGTGCCTGCTGCTCGCCTCGCAAGCCCAGCCACATCCCCTGATTGCCATCACCAGCCGCGACCTGCTCCAGGAGCGGGCCGCGCAGCTGGGGCTGGCCGTCAGCCTGCTGGAAGTTGCACCGGGCAATTGGCCGGACGCTCCGGCGCCCGCCAACAGCCTGTATGTCTGGGACACCCCGCTCAGCGCCCCCGTGGTCGCCGGGCAACTGGACAAAGCCAACGCCGCATTCGTCCTCGAAACCCTGACCCGCGCCGGCAATGGCTGCCTGAACGGCGACTTCGCCGGGATGATCACCGCGCCGGTGCACAAAGGCGTGATCAACGAATCGGGCATCGCGTTTTCCGGTCACACCGAATTTCTCGCCGACCTGACCCACACCGCCCAAGTGGTGATGATGCTCGCCACCCGCGGTTTGCGCGTGGCGCTGGTCACCACTCACCTGCCCTTGCGCGACATTGCCGATGCGATCACGCCGGAGCGCCTGGAACGGGTCACGCGGATTCTGCACGCCGACCTGCAACAAAAATTCGGCATCGCCCAACCGCGTATCCTGGTCTGCGGACTCAACCCGCACGCCGGCGAAGGCGGACACCTGGGCCATGAAGAAATCGACATCATCGAACCCACATTGGAGCGCCTGCGCGGCGAGGGCATGGACCTTCGTGGCCCGCTGCCTGCCGACACTCTGTTTACCCCCAAATATCTGGAGCACTGTGACGCAGTGCTGGCGATGTATCACGACCAGGGTCTGCCCGTGCTGAAGTACAAAGGCTTCGGCGCTGCAGTCAACGTGACCCTGGGCCTGCCGATCATCCGCACGTCGGTCGACCATGGCACCGCCCTGGATCTGGCCGGCAGCGGCAGGATCGACACCGGCAGCCTGCAAGTCGCCCTGGAAACTGCCTACCAGATGGCCGAGACCCGTTTATGACCGAGCAATACCAACACAAGGCGCGCAAACGCTTTGGCCAGAACTTCCTGCACGATGCCGGCGTCATCGACCGTATCCTGCGCTCCATCAATGCCAAGGCCGGCGACCGCATGCTGGAAATCGGGCCGGGCCAGGGCGCATTGACCGCCGGCATCCTCAACTCCGGCGCAGAGCTGGACGTGGTGGAGCTGGACAAGGACCTGATCCCGATCCTCAACCAACAGTTTGCCGACAAGAGCAACTTCAACCTGCATCAGGGCGATGCGCTGAAGTTCGACTTCAATACCCTGAACGCTGCGCCGAACAGCCTGCGCGTGGTCGGTAACCTGCCGTACAACATCTCCACGCCGCTGATTTTCCACCTGCTGAGCAATGCCGCGATCATTCGCGACATGCACTTCATGCTGCAGAAGGAAGTGGTCGAGCGTCTGGCCGCCGGTCCCGGTGGTGGTGACTGGGGTCGATTGTCGATCATGGTTCAGTACCATTGCCGGGTCGAACACCTGTTCAACGTCGGCCCGGGCGCATTCAATCCGCCACCGAAAGTCGACTCGGCAATTGTCCGCCTGGTACCGCACGCGGTGCTGCCACACCCGGCCAAGGATCATCGCCTGCTCGAGCGCGTGGTGCGTGAAGCCTTCAACCAGCGTCGCAAGACTCTGCGCAACACCCTCAAGCAGTTGCTGACCAATGCCGAAATCGAAGCCGCCGGCGTCGATGGCAGCCTGCGTCCCGAGCAACTCGATCTGGCCGCGTTCGTACGTCTGGCCGACAAGCTCGCCGAACAGCCGGCGAAAGCACCTGAAGCCGACTGACCGGCAATGATCGCTATCGGGCAGGATGCCAACTCTGGTCTACTGCCCGATACTTGCCTAGACTGAATCCCAATCAGCTACGCCCCGCGTCCCGCTTCGTTTTTAAGGCCTTTTGCATGTCCGATCCTCGCTACCAGGTCGATGTCAGTGTCGTTACCCACTATCTGGCAGACCAATCGCAACCCGAGCACGAGCGCTTTGCCTTCGCCTACACCATCACCGTGCAGAACAATGGCGAGCAACCGGCCCGCCTGATGTCGCGCCACTGGGTCATCACCGATGGCGACGGGCATGTCGAAGAAGTGCGCGGCGCCGGCGTGGTCGGCCAGCAACCGTTGATCGGCGCTGGAAAAAGCCACACCTACAGCAGCGGCACGGTCATGACTACCAAGGTCGGCACCATGCAAGGCACTTACGAAATGGTCGCCGACGACGGCAAGCATTTCGATGCGATCATCAAGCCCTTCCGCCTCGCCGTTCCCGGAGCCCTGCACTGATGGCGACGTATGCCGTCGGCGACCTGCAAGGCTGCCTCGAACCGCTCAAGTGCCTGCTCAAGCAGGTCGCGTTCGACCCAACCCTGGATCGCCTGTGGCTGGTCGGCGATCTGGTCAACCGGGGCCCGCAGTCACTGGAAACCCTGCGCTTTCTTTATGGCATGCGCGACTCGCTGGTCTGCGTGCTCGGCAATCACGACCTGCACCTGCTGGCAGCGGCGAAGAACATCGAGCGCATGAAGAAGTCCGACACGCTGGGTGAAATCCTTGAAGCGCCCGACTGCGCCGAACTGATGGAGTGGCTGCGCCAGCAGAAACTCATGCACTACGACGAACAACGTGAAGTGGCCATGGTGCACGCGGGTATCCCGCCGCAATGGTCGCTGCGCAAAGCGCTCAAATACGCTGCCGAAGTCGAGGCCGCATTGCGTGATGACAACCTGCTTCCACCCTTCCTCGACGGCATGTACGGCAACGAGCCGGCGAAATGGGACAGCGACCTCAAAGGCGTGACTCGCCTGCGGGTGATCACCAATTATTTCACCCGCATGCGTTTCTGCACCGCCGAAGGCAAGCTCGACCTCAAGAGCAAGGAAGGCCTCGATACCGCGCCACCGGGCTACAAGCCCTGGTTCCAGCACAAGGAGCGCAAGACCCGTGGCCTGCGGATCATTTTCGGCCACTGGGCGGCACTGGAAGGCATCGTCCACGAGCCGGGTATTGCAGCCCTCGACACCGGTTGCGTCTGGGGCGGCAGCCTGACCCTGATGAATGTCGACAGCGGCGAACGCCTTTCATGCAAATGCGACGAACACGGGGCCGTCCTGCCCACCGTCGCACCACTGATCACCGAATCTTCTCCCGTCAGCGCCCCGCGCTAGACTGCGTTTTCAGCCGAGCCACAGGAGCCCGCCATGAGCGAATTCAAACGTATCCCCCCGGAACAGGCCCAGGCCCTGCGCGAGCAAGGCGCCGTGGTCGTCGACGTCCGTGACCCGGCAACATTTGCCGCACTGCACATCAGCGGCTCGAAGCATCTGGACAATCATTCCCTGCATGCTTTCATCCAGGGCGCCGACCTCGATGCCCCCACCGTCGTGGTCTGCTACCACGGCAACTCGAGCCAGGGTGCCGCCGCGTATCTCGTGAGCCAGGGCTTTTCCGACGTCTACAGCATGGACGGCGGCTTCGAACTGTGGCGTACGACCTTTCCTTCGGAAACCGCGCAAGGCAGCTCCGAATAATTTTTTTGTAACGCGCAGGCCCCGGCTCCCGTGGGCCCGCGCCGGCAGACGAACGGTCTTGCCACAACTAATTACGTATCTCGCCTTTACCTCCCGAATTCCCAACTATCCTTAAGCCCAGGCCATCCAAAACAGGGGAGAGCCGGTACACCGGCGCACGGGTCATCGGGAGTGACTTTCAAGGTTGTCGACCGCGAAAGTGTTCTGGGGGGTAAACAATCAGCTGCCACAGCGGCTGCTTGCCAGCATCGACTGAGTGATCCGGCGTCGGCTCCACGTATCGAGCGAGGTGACGTCATGAGTATCTTTAGCCACTTCCAACAACGCTTCGAGTCCACACGCCAGGAAGAATTCTCCCTGCAGGAGTACCTGGAACTGTGCAAAAAGGATCGCAGTGCCTACGTTTCCGCCGCCGAGCGTCTGTTAATGGCCATCGGCGAACCGGAACTGCTCGACACCTCGACCAATTCGAGGCTGTCGCGAATCTTTTCCAACAAGGTGATCCGCCGCTATCCGGCCTTTGAAGACTTCCACGGGATGGAAGAATGCATCGACCAGATCGTGTCGTATTTCCGCCATGCCGCCCAAGGCCTGGAAGAGAAGAAACAGATCCTCTATCTGC
This sequence comes from Pseudomonas sp. V88_4, assembly GCF_029967985.1. Taxonomy (NCBI): domain Bacteria; kingdom Pseudomonadati; phylum Pseudomonadota; class Gammaproteobacteria; order Pseudomonadales; family Pseudomonadaceae; genus Pseudomonas; species Pseudomonas sp. V88_4. The sequence goes on along the minus strand of NZ_JASCAF010000045.1, from coordinate 231,339 downwards.
TCGGCCCTGTCGGCGGCGGTAAGTCGTCCCTGGCCGAGAAGCTGAAACAACTGATGGAAAAAGTGCCCTTCTATGCCATCAAGGGCTCGCCGGTATTCGAATCGCCACTGGGTCTGTTCAACGCCACCGAAGATGGCGCGATCCTCGAGGAAGACTTTGGCATTCCACGGCGCTACCTGAACACCATCATGTCGCCATGGGCCACCAAGCGCCTGGCCGAATTCGGCGGCGACATCAGCCAGTTCCGCGTGGTCAAGCTGTACCCGTCGATCCTCAATCAGATCGCCGTGGCCAAGACCGAACCGGGTGACGAAAACAACCAGGACATCTCCGCGCTGGTGGGCAAGGTCGATATCCGTAAACTCGAAGAGTTCCCGCAGAACGACGCCGACGCTTATAGCTACTCCGGTGCGCTGTGCCGGGCCAACCAGGGCCTGATGGAATTCGTCGAAATGTTCAAGGCACCGATCAAGGTGCTGCACCCATTGCTGACTGCGACCCAGGAAGGCAACTACAACAGTACCGAAGGCCTCGGTGCGATTCCGTTCACCGGGATTCTGCTGGCTCACTCCAACGAATCGGAGTGGCATACCTTCCGCAACAACAAGAACAACGAAGCCTTCATCGACCGGATCTACATCGTCAAGGTGCCGTACTGCCTGCGGGTCAGCGACGAGGTGAAGATCTACGACAAGCTGTTGTTCAACAGCTCCCTGGCCAAGGCCCATTGCGCGCCGGATACCCTGAAGATGCTGGCGCAGTTCACCGTGCTGTCACGCCTGAAGGAGCCGGAAAACTCCAACATCTATTCGAAGATGCGCGTGTATGACGGCGAAAACCTCAAGGACACCGATCCGAAGGCCAAGTCGATCCAGGAATACCGCGATGCGGCGGGCGTCGACGAAGGCATGAACGGTCTGTCGACCCGGTTCGCTTTCAAGATTCTGTCCAAGGTCTTCAACTTCGATCCGCACGAAATTGCCGCCAACCCGGTACACCTGCTCTATGTGCTGGAACAGCAGATCGAACAGGAACAGTTCCAGGCCGAGACCCGCGAACGCTACCTGCGTTACCTGAAAGAGTACCTGGCACCGCGTTATATCGAATTCATCGGCAAGGAGATCCAGACCGCCTACCTCGAGTCTTACAGCGAGTACGGCCAGAACATCTTCGACCGCTACGTGCTGTATGCGGACTTCTGGATTCAGGATCAGGAATACCGCGATCCGGAAACCGGCGAGATCCTCAACCGCGTTGCTCTCAACGAGGAGCTGGAAAAGATCGAAAAACCGGCCGGCATCAGCAATCCGAAGGATTTCCGCAACGAAATCGTCAACTTCGTACTGCGCGCCCGGGCCAACAACAACGGCAAGAACCCGACCTGGCTCAGCTACGAAAAACTGCGGGTGGTCATCGAGAAGAAAATGTTCTCCAACACCGAAGACCTGCTGCCAGTCATCAGCTTCAATGCCAAGGCCAGCAAAGAGGATCAACAGAAGCACAACGACTTCGTTACGCGAATGGTCGAACGCGGCTATACCGACAAACAGGTACGACTGCTCTCCGAGTGGTATCTGCGGGTCCGGAAATCGCAGTAAAGCAGCTGCAAGCTACAAGCTTCGAGCTGCAAGTAAAAAGCGCATGAGCCTGATGCCAGGGCATATGCCTGCACTTGCGGCTCGCAGCTCACTACTTGAAGCTGCCCGGAGGGCCTCCTATGAGCTATGTGATCGACCGACGTCTCAATGGCAAGAACAAGAGCACGGTGAACCGTCAGCGCTTCCTGCGGCGTTACCGTGACCACATCAAGAAGGCTGTCGAAGAGGCGGTCAGCCGGCGTTCCATCACCGATATGGAGCACGGCGAGCAGATCAGCATTCCCGGTCGCGATATCGACGAACCGGTGCTTCACCATGGTCGCGGCGGCAAGCAGACCGTGGTTCACCCCGGCAACAAGGAATTCACTGCTGGCGAACACATCGCCCGTCCGCCGGGAGGTGGCGGAGGCCGTGGGCCGGGCAAGGCCGGCAACTCCGGCGAAGGCATGGACGAATTCGTTTTCCAGATCACTCAGGAAGAATTCCTCGAATTCATGTTCGAGGACCTCGAACTGCCCAACCTGGTCAAGCGCAACCTGACCGGCACCGATACCTTCAAGACCGTGCGCGCCGGGATCAGCAACGAGGGCAATCCGTCGCGGATCAACATCATCCGCACCCTGCGCTCGGCTCATGCGCGACGCATTGCGTTATCGGGCAGCAGCCGCGCCAAATTGCGCGAGGTCAAAGAGGAACTGGCGCGACTCAAACGCGAAGAACCGGACAACTTCGGGGATATTCAGGATCTTGAAGCAGAAATCGAGCGTCTCAGTGCGCGTATCCACCGCGTGCCGTTTCTCGATACGTTCGATTTGAAATACAACCTGCTGGTCAAGCAACCCAATCCAAGCTCCAAAGCCGTGATGTTCTGCCTGATGGACGTTTCCGGCTCCATGACCCAGGCGACCAAGGACATCGCCAAGCGCTTCTTCATCCTGCTGTACCTGTTCCTCAAGCGGAACTACGACAAGATCGACGTGGTGTTCATCCGCCACCACACCAGCGCCCGCGAAGTGGACGAAGAAGAGTTTTTCTATTCCCGCGAGACCGGTGGCACCATCGTTTCCAGTGCACTCAAGCTGATGCAGGAGATCATGGCCGAGCGCTACCCGAGCAACGAGTGGAACATTTACGCCGCCCAGGCTTCCGACGGCGACAACTGGAACGACGACTCGCCGATCTGCCGCGACATCCTGATCAACCAGATCATGCCGTTCGTGCAGTACTACACTTACGTGGAGATCACCCCGCGCGAACATCAGGCCTTGTGGTACGAGTACGAGCGCATCGCCGAAGCCTTTTCCGACACTTTTGCCCAGCAACAACTGGTCTCGGCCGGGGATATCTATCCGGTCTTCCGTGAACTCTTCCAGCGCAGGTTAGTGACATGACCGCCAAAGAGCAGAAGCGCCAACCCATTTCCACCGGCTCGGAATGGACTTTCGAGCTGATCCAGACGTACGACCGTGAAATCGCCCGTATTGCGGCCCGTTATGCCCTGGATACCTACCCCAACCAGATCGAAGTAATTACCGCCGAGCAGATGATGGACGCCTACGCGTCGGTCGGCATGCCGCTGGGCTATCACCACTGGTCCTACGGCAAGCACTTCCTCAGCACCGAAAAATCCTACAGTCGCGGGCAAATGGGGCTGGCGTACGAGATCGTGATCAACTCGGATCCGTGCATCGCCTACCTGATGGAAGAAAACACCATCTGCATGCAGGCACTGGTGGTCGCGCATGCCTGCTACGGCCACAACAGTTTCTTCAAGGGCAACTATCTGTTCCGCACCTGGACCGACGCCAGTTCGATCATCGATTACCTGGTATTCGCCAAGCAGTACATCATGCAGTGCGAGGAGCGCCACGGGATCGATGCCGTGGAGGATCTGCTGGATTCCTGCCACGCCCTGATGAATTACGGTGTCGACCGCTACAAACGTCCGTATCCGATTTCCGCCGAAGAAGAGCGGCGTCGGCAGAAGGATCGCGAAGAACACCTGCAGAAGCAGATCAACGACCTGTGGCGCACGATTCCCAAAGGCGCGGACAAGTACAGCGACAAGGACAGCGCGCGCTTCCCGGCCGAGCCGCAGGAAAACATCCTGTATTTCATCGAGAAACACGCCCCGCTGCTGGAACCCTGGCAGCGCGAGATCGTGCGGATCGTGCGCAAGATCGCCCAGTATTTCTATCCGCAGCGCCAGACTCAGGTGATGAACGAAGGCTGGGCGACGTTCTGGCACTACACGCTGATGAACGACCTGTACGACGAAGGCCTGGTGACCGACGGCTTCATGATGGAGTTTCTGACCTCCCACACCAGCGTGGTATTCCAGCCGGGGTTCGACAGCCCTTATTACAACGGCATCAACCCGTATGCATTGGGTTTTGCGATGTATCGCGACATCCGGCGAATGTGCGAAGAACCTACAGAAGAAGACCGCCGCTGGTTCCCGGAAATTGCCGGCAGCGACTGGTTGTCGACCATCAAGTTCGCCATGAGCAGCTTCAAGGATGAGAGTTTCATCCTGCAGTACCTGTCACCCAAGGTGATCCGCGACCTGAAGCTGTTTAGCATCCTCGATGACGATCAGAAGGACGATCTGCTGGTGCCCGCAATCCATGACGAGGGCGGTTACCGGATCATTCGCGAGACCCTGGCCGCGCAGTACAACCTGGGCAACCGCGAACCGAACGTGCAGATCTACAGCATCGACCGCCGCGGCGACCGCTCGCTGACCCTGCGCCACCAGCAACACGACCGCAAACCGCTGGGCGATTCCACCGAGGAGGTTCTTAAACACCTGCACCGACTATGGGGCTTTGACATTCATCTGGAAACCCTGCAAGGCGACCAGATCATGAAGACCCATCATGTTCCGCCCCGCAGCGAACACAGCGAGGGGGATTACGGTCGACTCGACCTGGCCGTCATTCATCTTTGATTCCGTTGAGACCTCCAGAAGTCCGGCGCAAGGGTTATCCTGTCGGGCCAACGGAGGTTTTTTATGCAGATTTACAAGGTCGGCGGTGCGGTACGTGATCGCCTGCTGGGCAAACCGGTCACCGATATCGATTGGGTGGTGGTCGGTGCCACCACCGAAGAAATGCTCGCCAACGGGTTTCGCCCTGTAGGCGCAGACTTTCCTGTCTTTCTTCACCCGAAAAGCGGCGAGGAGTACGCCCTCGCCCGCACCGAGCGCAAGAGCGGTCGTGGTTATGGTGGTTTCACCTTTCACGCCAGCCCCGAGGTCACGCTTGAAGAAGATCTGATCCGCCGTGACCTTACGATCAACGCCATGGCCGAAGACGATCAGCAAAACCTGACCGATCCCTACCACGGCCAACGCGATCTGCAAGATCGGGTTCTTCGCCACGTTTCCCCCGCTTTTGCCGAAGATCCCCTCAGGGTACTGCGCGTTGCGCGCTTTGCCGCCCGCTACGCGGAACTTGGTTTCAGGGTGGCGCCGGAGACCTTGGAGCTGATGCGTCAGCTCAGCGAATCGGGCGAACTGCAAGCCCTTACGGCCGAACGCAGCTGGAAAGAGATTTCCCGCGCGCTTATGGAAGATCAGCCCCAAGTGTTCATTCAGGTACTGCGCGACTGCGGCGCCTTGAAGGTGCTGATGCCAGAGGTCGATGCCTTGTTCGGCGTACCGCAACCGGAAGCCCATCACCCGGAAATCGACAGCGGCCTTCACACCCTGAGCGTGCTTGAGCAGTCAGCCCTGCACAAACAACCGCTGACCGTGCGCTGGGCCTGCCTGCTGCACGACCTGGGCAAAGGCGTTACTCCGCAAGAGGAATGGCCTCGACACATTGCCCATGAGCACAAAGGCCTGAAGTTGATCAAAGCGGTCAACGAGCGCTTCAAGGCACCGAAGGACTGTCAGGAGCTGGCCCTGCTGGTCGGCCAATATCACACCCACGGGCATCGCGCCCTGGAGCTGAAGGCTTCGACCTTGCTCGAGTTACTGCAAAGCTTTGACGTTTACCGTCGGCCACAGCGTTTCGAAGAATTCATCGTCGCGTGCGAGATGGACGCCCGAGGCCGCAAAGGGCTTGAGCAGCGCAGTTATCCACAGGCGGATTACCTGCGCGGCGCGGCCAATGTGGCCCGCAGTGTGGCCGTGCAGCCGTTGCTGGAGAAAGGATTCAAAGGCCCGGAACTGGGCGAGGCGCTCAAGCGCGAACGGCTCAAGGCGTTGAAGGCTTACAAGGAATCGGCGGCGTCCTGAAAACACCTGATCCGCCCTCGCGCGGGCGGATCAAACTGTTCAAGACAGATCTGAAGGCGTGAGCTGAGTACCGCGCCACTCAAATCCGACCGGTGCCAGCACCTGATCGATCTGCGCTTCGGCCCACAACGTGGCAAAGCTTTTTCCTGCACCGGGATGCACCCGATCCGGCGCAATCAGCGACAGCGGCCACAGCACAAAGGCATTTTTCAGGATTTCAGCACGGGGCAGGATCAGCCCGTCGAAGTTGCCCGCCAGATCGCCGTACAGCAACACGTCGATATCCAGCGGCAAGCCCTTGCGATCCGGCGCGTAACGACCGTTGTCCGCTTCAATGAATTTCAATCGGCGATCCAGTTCGATCAACGGCAGATCGGTGAACGCCGACACCACGAAGTTGAAGAACGGCCCGCTCTTTATTCCCACCGGCTGGCTTTCGAACACAGGCGAACAGTGGATATCCACCAGAAACGTGGACAAGGCATCCAGACCGGCCTGCAAATGGGTTTCGCGCTCGATATTGCTGCCGAGCCCGAGATAGACCTGGGTCAGCGACATCCGCGCTCGATCTCCACACCCACACCACCCTTGGCGGCCGGTACGGCACCTGGCTTGGTCAGCTTCAGGCGCACCCAGGTGATCTTGAATTCGCTCATCAGCACCTCAACCAGACGCTCGGCGAAGGTCTCGACCAGTTGATACCGGGATTGCTCCGCAAAGGCCTGGATCCGTGTGGACACACTGGCGTAATCGAGCGCCAGGGTCAGGTCGTCACCGGCGGCGGCCGGGCGATTGTCCCAGGCGAAGCTCAAATCAAGACGCAGGCACTGTCGGATGCCGCGCTCCCAGTCGTAGGCACCGATCACGGTGTCGACTTCCAGGCCCTCGATAAACACTCTGTCCAAGCACTTTTCTCCGCTGCACGACAAGGGCGCAATGCGCCGTTAGAATCAGGGCGTCCTCGCCCGGAATAGTTAGCATGTTTTGGTTACTGGCGATCCTCGCCTACCTGCTCGGCTCTCTGTCCTTCGCCATTTTGCTCAGCCGCCTGACCGGAAATCCGGATCCGCGAATGAGTGGCTCGGGTAATGCCGGCGCCACCAACATGCTGCGCCTGGCCGGACGCAAACTCGCGATCCTGACCCTGCTGGGTGATCTGTGCAAAGGCCTGCTGCCGGTGCTGATCGCTTCGGCAATGGGCCTTTCGCTACAGGATCAGGCGTGGATCGGCGTCTGCGCCGTGATCGGTCACCTGTTCCCTTTGTACTTTCGCTTTCGCGGTGGCAAGGGCGTCGCCACGGCGGCCGGCATGCTGCTGGGCCTGTATCCACCCGCTGCGCTGCTGGCCGTGTGCGCCTGGCTGCTGACGTTTTACCTGACCCGCACCAGTTCGCTGGCGGCGTTGATCGCCACTCCGCTGACCCTGCCGTTGCTGGCCTGGCAGGAACCGGCGGCCCTGTTGCCGATGAGCACGCTGACACTGCTGATCGTCTGGCGCCACCGGGGCAATCTACGCGACCTGTTCGCCGGGCGCGAACGGCATTTTTAAATACCGACCGTGAGCGCCGCTCATCACAGCGCCGACAATTGCTCCATCGGCCAACGCGCCTGCACACTGATCGCCAGGCTCTCCTGCTGGCCGGCCTGCAACCGCTGGCAGCCGGCAAACGCGATCATTGCGCCGTTATCGGTGCAAAACTCGGGACGGGCATAAAACACATCGCCCTTCATGTCGCCGAGCATTTTCTCCAGCGAAACCCGCAGCGCCTTGTTGGCACTGACGCCGCCGGCGATTACCAGCCGCTTCATGCCCGCCTGTTTGAGGGCACGCTTGCACTTGATGGTCAAAGTCTCCACCACGGCCTGCTGGAACGCCAGCGCGATGTCGCAACGGGCTTGCTCGCTGTCGTCCCCGGCGCTGACGCACTGCTGCCAGGTGTTGAGAGCGAAGGTCTTCAAGCCGCTGAAGCTGAAATCCAGGCCCGGGCGATCACACATCGGACGCGGGAAGGTGAAACGTCCTGCGACGCCCTTCTCTGCCAGCTTGGCGATTTCCGGACCGCCCGGATAATTCAGGCCCATCATTTTTGCAGTCTTGTCGAAGGCTTCGCCCGCCGCGTCGTCCAGCGTCTCGCCGAGCAGGCTGTATTGGCCGATGCCATCGACCTGAACCAGCTGCGTATGACCACCGGACACCAACAAAGCGACGAACGGGAATTCCGGCGGTTTCGGCTCCAGCATCGGCGCCAGCAAATGGCCTTCCATGTGGTGCACGCCGAGCGCCGGAATGCCCCAGGCAAACGCCAGCGCCTGGGCACACGAAGCCCCCACCAGCAGCGCCCCGACCAGACCGGGACCCGCGGTGTAGGCGATGGCGTCGATTTCGGTCGGCACGCAGTCGGCCTCGGCCAGCACCTGACGAATCAGGGGCAGCATGCGCTTGACGTGATCGCGCGATGCGAGCTCCGGCACAACGCCGCCATAGACGCGGTGCAGGTCGATCTGACTGAACAGCGCGTCGGCCAGCAGTCCGCGCTCGCTGTCGTACAAAGCGACGCCGGTTTCGTCGCAGGAAGTTTCTAATCCCAGTACTAGCATGGGTTTGCGCCTTGTTTAGGCTGAATTCGAAGGCGCGCATAATAGTCGCCGCGTGATGCCCCGACCAGCGGTTTTCGATCAGAGGCTTTGCATTCCGAGCGATGAGGGGTTAACATCCGCAACCCTTAAAAACCGACGTCTTCAAGTGCTCTTTTGCCGCGAGGATGTTGACCCCGGTAATGAATGAAGGTAGCTCTGGATGCCAGCCGTCAAAGTTAAAGAGAACGAACCCTTCGACGTAGCTCTGCGTCGTTTCAAGCGCTCCTGCGAAAAAGCCGGTGTACTGGCTGAAGTTCGTAGCCGCGAATTTTACGAGAAGCCAACTTCTGAGCGTAAGCGCAAGGCAGCTGCTGCTGTTAAGCGTCACGCCAAGAAAGTTCAGCGCGAACAGCGCCGCGCCGTTCGTCTGTACTAATACACAGACGATCGTAGCAAGCTTCTGCCAAGCCCGGCCCTCAGCCGGGCTAATGGCATTTGCGTAAAACGCTTGATGCTTCACCGTCGAAGCCGCAGATGCGACCGAGACAAACCCGCTTCACCGCGTCAGGCCTGGCTTTTTTGCCAGCGGTGCACGTCTTTTCTGACGAGCCTTTCAAGGCTACTGACGAGCACACCCACTGATTCCTCTTACGACGATCAGCCCAAGGCACCTGCTTGCGTGCCCGCTTCATGAGCTATCCGAGGCCGATCGCCGGCCGCCAGCGGATTCAGCGCAACATTTTCGAATAGTCGAAGACTGATGAACACTAACGTCAGTGGATTTTCGGCAGATACACTTCCCGACAGCGATTACGCAAACGACACCGGTCGAGCCGCCCAATGTGCGCGCATCACTCAATGACCCGCGTCCGGCTGCCTTTCGCATCGGATCCCTTACAGCACAGACGAGAACGCCATGGCCGGGCTGATTCCCCAGAGCTTCATTGACGACCTTCTGAACCGCACCGACATCGTCGATGTGGTCAGCTCGCGCGTGCAATTGAAGAAGGCCGGCAAGAACTACACCGCCTGCTGCCCGTTCCATAAAGAGAAAACCCCGTCGTTCAGCGTCAGTCCCGACAAGCAGTTCTATTACTGCTTCGGCTGCGGCGCCGGCGGCAACGCCCTTGGCTTTCTCATGGATCACGACAACCTGGACTTCCCCCAGGCTGTCGAAGACCTGGCCAAAGCCGCCGGAATGGAAGTGCCGCGTGAAGAAGGCGGCCGCTCGAACAAACCGCGCCAGCCGACCGACTCACCGCTGTACCCGCTGCTCACCGCCGCCGCCGACTTTTACCGGCAGGCGCTCAAGGGCCATCCGGCACGCAAGGCAGCGGTGGATTACCTCAAGGGTCGCGGCCTGACCGGCGAGATCGCCCGCGACTTCGGTCTCGGATTCGCACCACCGGGCTGGGACAACCTGCTCAAACACCTGAGCAGCGACACCTTGCAGCAGAAAGCCATGATCGAGGCCGGCCTGCTGATCGAAAACGCTGAAACCGGAAAACGCTATGACCGCTTCCGCGATCGCGTGATGTTCCCGATCCGCGACACCCGCGGACGGATCATCGCCTTCGGCGGCCGAGTACTCGGCGATGACAAGCCAAAGTACCTGAACTCGCCGGAAACTCCAGTGTTCCATAAAGGCCAGGAACTCTACGGCCTGTATGAGGCACGCAAGAACAATCGCAACCTCGACGAAATCATCGTCGTCGAGGGCTATATGGACGTCATTGCCCTGGCCCAGCAAGGCCTGCGCAATGCCGTCGCGACACTGGGTACCGCTACCAGCGAAGAACACCTCAAGCGCCTGTTTCGCGTCGTGCCGAACGTGCTGTTCTGCTTCGACGGCGATCAGGCCGGCCGCAATGCTGCCTGGCGCGCACTGGAAGCAACACTGCCCAGCCTGCAGGACGGACGCCGTGCACGCTTTCTGTTTCTGCCCGAAGGCGAAGACCCGGACACATTGATTCGCGCCGAGGGCACTGACGCCTTCCGCGCCCGGATCAATCAGCACGCGCAGCCGCTGGCGGACTACTTCTTCCAGCAACTGACCGAAGAAGCCGACCCGCGCTCGCTGGAGGGCAAGGCCCACATGGCCACGCTCGCAGCACCGCTGATCGACAAGGTACCCGGCGCCAACCTGCGCATCCTGATGCGTCAGCGCCTGACCGAGATCACCGGCCTGAGCAGCGAAAGCGTCAGCCAACTGGCCCAGAGCGCGCCGCAGGAAGCGCCGCCGGCCTACGACCCGGGCATTGATTACGACGCCATGCCGGACTACAGCGACTACCATCAGCCGCAGGCACAGGAAATGTATGTGCCGCAGCAGGAGTGGACGCCGAAGAAACCCGGCGCCGGCGGCAAGAAATGGGACAAGAAACCGTGGGAGAAGAATGGCAAGCGCGGGGGTGATCGCGACCAACCACGTGCCCCACGCGTGCCGGCCGCCGTCGAACCACCGACCCTGGCCGCCCTGAGAACCTTGCTGCATCACCCGCAACTGGCGGAAAAAGTCGAGGACGCCGGGCATTTCGCGGACGAGAACCAGACCAATGCACAACTGCTCGTGGCACTGCTCGAAGCCGTACAGAAGAATCCCAAGCTAAACTCATTTCAGTTGATCGCGCGATGGCACGGAACCGAACAGGGTCGCCTGCTCAAGGCGTTGGCGGAAAAGGAATGGCTGATTGACGGAGACAACCTTGAACAACAATTTTTCGACACCATTACTAGCTTGTCAGCCCGCCAACGCGAGCGAAATCTGGAACAACTGCTCAGGAAAGCGCGTCAAAGCGAACTGAGCGCCGAAGAGAAAAATCAACTGCGCGACCTTTTAAGTCGCAATGTTTCCGCATCAAACCCGACCTCAACTGGCGCGTGAGGTCATAGCTCAGGTATAATCCTCGGCTTGTTTTTTGCCCGCCAAGACCTTCAGTGGATAGGGTGTTATGTCCGGAAAAGCGCAACAGCAGTCTCGTATTATTGAGTTGATCAAACTGGGTCGTGAGCAGAAGTATCTGACTTACGCCGAGGTCAACGACCACCTGCCCGAGGATATTTCAGATCCGGAGCAGGTGGAAGACATCATCCGCATGATTAACGACATGGGGATCCCCGTACACGAGAGTGCTCCGGATGCGGACGCCCTTATGCTGGCCGACGCCGATACCGACGAGGCCGCTGCGGAAGAAGCAGCCGCTGCGTTGGCGGCGGTGGAGACCGATATCGGTCGCACCACTGATCCGGTGCGCATGTACATGCGTGAAATGGGTACGGTCGAGCTTCTGACTCGTGAAGGCGAAATCGAAATCGCCAAGCGTATCGAAGAAGGCATCCGTGAAGTAATGAGCGCCATCGCGCACTTCCCCGGCACGGTTGACCATATTCTCTCCGAGTACACTCGCGTCACCACCGAAGGTGGTCGCCTGTCCGACGTTCTGAGCGGTTACATCGACCCGGACGACGGCATTGCGCCGCCTGCCGCCGAAGTGCCGCCGCCGATCGACGCGAAAGCGGCGAAAGCCGAAGAATCCGACGACGATGACGATGCCGAAGCTTCCGATGACGAAGAAGAAGCCGAAAGCGGTCCGGATCCGGTCATTGCCGCACAGCGCTTCGGTGCTGTCGCCGATCAGATGGAAATCACCCGCAAGGCCCTGAAAAAGCACGGTCGTCACAACAAGGCGGCGATTGCCGAACTGTTGGCGCTGGCCGAGCTGTTCATGCCGATCAAACTGGTGCCGAAGCAATTCGAAGCCTTGGTCGAACGTGTTCGCAGCGCCCTGGATCGTCTGCGTCAGCAAGAGCGTGCGATCATGCAACTGTGCGTACGTGATGCTCGTATGCCTCGTGCCGACTTCCTGCGCCAGTTCCCGGGCAACGAAGTCGACGAAAGCTGGTCCGACGCCCTGGCGAAAGGCAAGAGCAAGTACGCCGAAGCCATCGCCCGCGTGCAACCGGACATCATCCGTTGCCAGCAGAAGCTGACTGCGCTGGAAACCGAGACCGGCCTGACCATCGCCGAGATCAAGGACATCAACCGTCGCATGTCGATCGGTGAGGCGAAAGCCCGCCGTGCGAAGAAAGAGATGGTTGAAGCGAACCTGCGTCTGGTGATCTCCATCGCCAAGAAGTACACCAACCGTGGCCTGCAATTCCTCGACCTGATCCAGGAAGGCAACATCGGTCTGATGAAAGCGGTGGACAAGTTCGAATACCGTCGTGGTTACAAGTTCTCGACTTACGCCACCTGGTGGATCCGTCAGGCGATCACTCGCTCGATCGCCGACCAGGCTCGCACCATCCGTATTCCGGTGCACATGATCGAGACGATCAACAAGCTCAACCGTATTTCCCGGCAGATGCTGCAGGAAATGGGTCGCGAACCCACCCCGGAAGAGCTGGGTGAACGTATGGAAATGCCTGAGGACAAGATCCGCAAGGTATTGAAGATCGCCAAAGAGCCGATCTCCATGGAAACCCCGATCGGTGATGACGAAGACTCTCATCTGGGTGACTTCATCGAGGACTCGACCATGCAGTCGCCAATCGATGTCGCCACTGTCGAGAGCCTGAAAGAAGCGACCCGCGAAGTGCTGTCCGGCCTTACTGCCCGTGAAGCCAAGGTACTGCGCATGCGTTTCGGTATCGACATGAACACCGACCATACGCTCGAAGAAGTCGGCAAACAGTTTGACGTGACCCGTGAGCGGATCCGTCAGATCGAAGCCAAGGCGCTGCGCAAGCTGCGCCACCCGACGCGAAGCGAGCATCTGCGCTCCTTCCTCGACGAGTGATACCAGAACCCCCGGCCCAGGCCGGGGGTTTTGTTTTTACGGCAGATTAAATACCCAGCTCCGCCCTCCCCCCGCGCACAGCCCGTCTACACTCGAAACATTCCCCCGAGCCATAACGAGACCGTTATGCCCAGACTGGCGTCCGTGCTTTTTTTGCTGTCACTGATGATCTGGACCGCAACGGCTGACGCGCTGACTCTGACCGATGAAGAACGTAGCTGGCTGGCGGCTCACCCGGACTTGCGCCTGGGTGTCGATGCGTCGTGGCCACCCTTCGAATTCCGCGACGATCAGAGCCGCTATCAGGGCCTGGCTGCGGACTATATCGATGTGATTCGCCAACGCCTGGCGATCAAACTCACGCCCATTGAGCCGGTGAGCTGGACGGTGGTGCTCGAACAGGCGAAAAACGGCACGATCGACCTGCTGCCGGGGATCATGTCCACACCGGAACGCCAGAGTTACCTGTCATTCACCCGCCCTTATCTCGACTTTCCGATCGTCATCCTCGCCCACGTCGGCGGCCCGCAACCGCGCAAACTCGAGGAGCTTTACGGTCTGAAAATCGCCGTAGTGGAAAACTACGCCCCCCATGAGCTGCTGCGCACCCATCACCCCGACCTGAACCTGGTGGCGATGCCCAATGTCAGCTCTGCGCTGCAGGCCCTGGCCACCGATGAAGTGGACGCAGTGGTTGGCGACCTGGCCTCCAGTGTCTGGAGCCTGCGCCAGCTCAAACTGGATGGTTTGTATGTCAGTGGCGAAACCCCTTATCGCTACCAACTGGCGATGGGCGTTCCTCGGGACAACAAAATGCTGGTGGGGATTCTGGACAAGGTTCTTGCCGATATGTCCCCGGAGGAAATCAGCAGCATTCAGGAGCACTGGGTCGGCAACGTCCTCGATCACCGGACATTCTGGTCAGATCTGCTGGTTTACGGCTTACCAGGTCTCTCGCTTCTGGTCATCGTGCTGGCGGTGGTGATCCGCATCAACCGCCGCCTGAGTTCGGAAATCGCCCGGCGTATCGACCTCGAACAGGAACTGCGCAGCAGCGAATACCACTATCGCGGACTGGTGGAGAGTCTTTCGGCCATCGCCTGGGAAGCGCGGATCAGCGATTTCACCTACAGCTATGTGTCGCCCCACGCCGAAGACCTGCTCGGTTATCCACTGTCCCATTGGCTGATTCCGGGTTTCTGGCGCAACATCATCCACCCCGCCGACCTGACTCGCGCTCAAAGTTTTTGCGATCACGAGGTGCTGGCCGGGCGCGATCACAGCCTCGATTACCGGGTGATCACTGCTGACGGCCGTTGCTTGTGGGTACGTGACATCGTCAGCCTGATCGAACACGGCCACGAACCGGTAATGCGTGGCCTGATGATCGACATCAGCGAAACCAAACGCACTGAAGAGGCGTTGCGCCTGTCGGAACAGAAGTTCGCGTCGGTATTCCAGCAATGCCCGGACATCCTGGTCATCGCCCGGCTCTCGGACGGCTGCTTGCTGGAGGTTAACGAGGCTTTTGAGGAACAGATCGGGCTCAAGGCCGAAGAGGTGATTGGCCAGACCGCCACCGAACTCAACATATGGGGCATTCCCGGAGTCGGCCCGGGCCTCCTTCAGCGGCTACAAGCCGGCAGCATTCGCAATCTGGAGATGCCCTTTCGCCGCAACAATGGTCAGGTGTTCACCGGGCTGATTTCCGCTGAACCCTTCGAACTCGACACCACGCCGGCGCTGGTCGTGGTGGTGCGCGACATTACCCAGCTCAAGGAAACCCAGCAGCAACTGCAAACCTCCGAGGAGAAGTTCGCCAAGGCCTTCCACGCCTCGCCTGACGGTCTGCTGCTGTCGCGCCAGAGCGATGGCTTGCTGCTGGAGGTCAACGAAGGTTTCAGTCGTATCACCGGTTTCAACAGCGCCATGTCGGTGGATCGCTCGGCGCTGGACCTGGGCATCTGGGTCAACCTCAACGAACGCAAGCAAATGCTCGACCTGCTGCACCGCGACGGGTTCGTTCGCGACTTCAGCTGCCATATCCGCCGCAGCGACGGGCAGATCCGCCTTTGCGAGGTGTCCAGCCGTCCGCTGCCGATCGGCGACGAAGACTGCATGTTGACCATCGCCCGGGACATCACCGAACGCCACCTGATGCAGGAAAAACTGCAACAGGCCGCGACCGTGTTCGAAAGTACCGCCGAAGGCGTGCTGATCACCGACACCCAGCAACACATCAGTGCCGTAAACCGGGCGTTCACCGAAATCACCGGTTACAGCGAAAGTGAAGCGCTCGGTCACACTCCGCGCCTGCTTGCATCCGGCCTGCACGACAGCGCGTTCTATGCGGCGATGTGGCATCAATTGACCGACGAAGGCCATTGGCAGGGCGAAATCTCCAACCGGCGCAAGAACGGCGAGCTGTACCCGAGCTGGTTGACCATCAGCGCCGTGCGCAACCGCGACAAATTCATCACCCACTTCGTCGCAGTATTCGCCGATATCTCCAGCCTCAAGCACGCCCAGGCCAAACTCGACTACCAGGCGCATCACGACCCGCTCACCGGCCTGCCGAACCGCACGCTGTTCGAAAGCCGTCTGTTGACGGCACTCAACAGCCAGCAGGAAAACGGCGGCCAGGGCGCAGTGCTGTTCCTCGACCTCGACCGCTTCAAGCACATCAACGACAGCCTCGGTCATCCGGTCGGCGATTTGCTGCTCAAGGGCATCGCCGTACGCCTCAAGGAACAACTGCGTGATATCGACACCGTGGCGCGGCTGGGGGGCGACGAGTTCATTATTCTGCTGCCCGGCCTGCAGCAACCCGGCGATGCCGACAACATCGCCACCAAACTGCTGAACTGCTTTGGCGCACCGTTCCAGGCTGGTGAGCATGAGTTCTTCATCAGCGCCAGCATCGGCACCAGCCTTTACCCGCGCGACGGCTGCGATGTCGCGACCCTGATCAAAAATGCGGACGCGGCGATGTACCGCTCCAAGGCCAAGGGTCGCAACCGGGTCGAAAGCTACACCCGCGACCTCACCGCCCAGGCCAGCGAACGGGTAGCACTGGAGCACGAACTTCGTCGAGCCATCGAACGCGAGGAGTTGTATCTCTATTACCAACCGAAAATCAGCCTCGACGATCACAGCCTGGTTGGCGCCGAAGCCCTGATCCGCTGGCGCCACCCGAACTTCGGCGAAGTACCGCCAGAGCATTTCATCCCGCTGGCGGAAGAGAACGGGATGATTCTGCAAATCGGCGACTGGGTGCTGGAAACCGCCTGCCGGCAGATGTTCGAGTGGGGCCAGATCTATGAATCCCTCGGCCCGCTGTCGGTGAACCTCGCCGGCGCACAACTGCGCCAACCGAACCTGCTGGGACGCATCGAGCAACTGCTCAAGGACAACCGCCTGCAACCGGAATTACTGCAACTGGAAATTACCGAAAACTTCATCATGAGCCAGGCCGAAGAAGCCCTGGCGGTGCTGCACCAGCTCAAAAACCTGGGCGTGCAACTGGCCATCGACGACTTTGGCACCGGTTATTCTTCACTGAGTTACCTCAAGCGCCTGCCACTGGATATCCTCAAGATCGACCAGTCTTTCGTCCGCGGACTGCCCGACGACCCCCACGACGCGGCGATTGTCCGCGCCATCATCGCCCTGGGCCGCAGCATGCAATTCACAGTAATTGCCGAAGGTGTGGAAACTCAGGCCCAGCAACAATTCCTCGCTGCCGAAGGCTGCGAACAGATCCAGGGCTACATCGTCAGCCTGCCGCTCCCACCCGAGGAATTCGCCGCGACGTTTCTTCGCATATCCGTATCGGATTTTTCGGATAGCACAGCCGAGAAACCGTCGCTATAATCCGCGGCCTACTGAGGGCCTATAGCTCAGTTGGTTAGAGCAGAGGACTCATAATCCTTTGGTCCACGGTTCAAGTCCGTGTGGGCCCACCAAACATGAAAAAGCCGCGCTTATGTGCGGCTTTTTTTCGCCTGTCGTTTGGCGATTACGGTCGTTACAAGCGCCATATTCGGAAGACTACCGCGAGGTCTGTAGGTTATTTCCCAAGCTGTGTTTTCACTCAGTTTTCGGCCTTGTTGACCTTTTCTCCGAACGAGTAATCTCCGGGCGCCGCTGTTCGCCAGGGATTACTTTCATGCTCGTGAATGCTGCGCCACTTATAAAAGAATCAGGTGGCCAACAAACATGGATCGACTTAGCTTTGCCCGACCTGCGAACACTGGCCAGGGAGCTTCGCTCGGCCGCAATTGATGAAGTGAAAAGGGCAGACGATGCGCAAGGAGCCCTCAGAATTCTCCTGACTCATTTCGGATTCATCGATGAGGCATTACTCGCAGTCACTATCCTCACACCGATCGGAAACGTTGCGGTCATGAGGGACAAACTCGCCCACATCGTCGAAAAACGCGCTGACTCACGAGAGCGCTACGCTCGGCATGCGATTGACACGCTGACGGGGCCGTTTGAAATATGGAGAGTGCTGTACGACAACGGCGGATACCGCATGGCTTTCATCAACGCCTATGAGGCAAAAAATGACATGCTCGTCGTGGTAGATGTCAGGCACGGACACGTCCTGTGGAACTTCATGCATGCTCCGGCAAGAGCGATGAACAAGCACCGTCAGGGCGAACTTCTCTACAAGAGATACATTCTTCAGGACAAACAAAAAGAGGAGCCTGTTGGCTCCCCTTGAATATTTGAATCCTGATATTGGCATCCTCAGGAAATGGGATGAAGAGGTCTCACCTTACACCGATGTTGCAGCATCGCTGAGGTACCTACGTCTGCTGAGGCCCTGCAAGGCAGCAGATTTCGCGCTCTTGAGGCCATTTTTGATAAAGGCAGCAGGCAAGTCAAATCATTTGTCTGTTCTTTTGTTTCAGTAAAATCCCCGGTGACTGCCTAATGCCTCTCCACTCAATCAGCGCTCACAAGCGCCTCGCGTGACGAGTCTGTAACATGCAGCCACATTGATCCGTACCGCTGGAGCCTGCCCTTGCCCGACATCCGCCCACCCGTGCTCGATGAAATCGATCGCCAGCTGATCGCTGCCCTGCAAATCAACGCCCGTGAAAGCGTGGCGATGCTGGCCCGGCAATTGGGGATCGCCCGCACGACCGTGACTTCAAGACTGGCGCGGCTGGAAAAGGCCAAGGTCATCACCGGCTACGGCGTGCGTCTGGGCCAGCGCGTGGTGGACGGCGGATTGCAGGCTTACGTCGGGATCAAGGTGCAGCCACGCTCCGGCAAAGAGGTGTTGCGCCGTTTGAGCGCGATGGCCCAGGTGCAGCAATTGTGCGCGGTGAGTGGCGAATTCGATTATGTAGCGTGGCTGCGGACCGATTCGCCGGAACAGCTCGATCAACTTCTGGATCAGATCGGCAGCGTAGACGGTGTGGAGAAAACCACGACTTCAATCATTCTCAGCAGCAAGATTGATCGCGGCCATCCAGTCTGACCAATAAAATCGTCAGATTGCAGTACATGCACTCAAAACGACGACACATTGCGTCTTATTAACGTGTTCTACGCTCCCTAGAATGGCTGGCATCTTTTCCTATACTCAGACGCGCCTCCAGCGTCGGGTCGCCAGCAAGGTCAGCCATGAACAAGAACAATCGCCATCCTGCAGACGGTAAGAAACCGATCACCATTTTCGGCCCGGACTTTCCTTTCGCCTTCGACGACTGGATCGAACACCCGGCCGGTCTCGGCAGCATTCCCGAGCACAACCACGGCGCCGAAGTGGCGATCGTCGGGGCCGGTATCGCGGGTCTGGTGGCGGCTTATGAGCTGATGAAACTCGGCTTGAAACCGGTCGTGTATGAGGCCTCGAAACTCGGCGGTCGTCTGCGTTCGCAAGCGTTCAACGGTACCGACGGCATCGTCGCCGAGCTCGGCGGCATGCGTTTCCCGGTGTCGTCCACCGCGTTCTATCACTACGTCGACAAACTCGGCCTCGAGACCAAGCCCTTCCCCAACCCGCTGACCCCGGCCTCCGGCAGCACCGTGATCGACCTGGAAGGCAAAACCCATTACGCACAGAGCCTGAAGGATCTTCCTGCACTGTTCCAGGAAGTGGCTGACGCCTGGGCTGACGCTCTGGAGGCCGGCTCGCAGTTCGCCGATATCCAGCAGGCAATCCGCGACCGTGACGTGCCGCGCCTGAAAGAGCTGTGGAACACGCTGGTTCCGCTGTGGGACGACCGTACCTTCTACGATTTCGTCGCCACGTCGAAAGCCTTCGCCAAACTGTCGTTCCATCACCGCGAAGTGTTCGGCCAGGTCGGTTTCGGTACCGGCGGCTGGGACTCGGACTTCCCCAACTCGATGCTGGAAATCTTCCGCGTGGTGATGACCAACTGCGACGATCACCAGCACCTGGTGGTCGGCGGCGTCGAACAAGTACCGCAAGGCATCTGGCGTCATGCGCCGGAGCGCTGCGTACACTGGCCGGCAGGCACCAGCCTCAAGTCGCTGCATCACGGTGCCCCGCGCTCAGGGGTAAAGAAAATCGCCCACGCGCCTGACGGACGTTTCGCGGTCACCGACAACAACGGCGATACCCGCGAATACGCGGCCGTTCTGACCACCTGCCAGAGCTGGCTGCTGACCACCCAGATCGAATGCGACGAAACCCTGTTCTCGCAAAAGATGTGGATGGCCCTGGACCGCACTCGCTACATGCAATCATCGAAGACCTTCGTGATGGTCGACCGCCCGTTCTGGAAGGACAAGGACCCGGAAACCGGCCGCGACCTGATGAGCATGACCCTCACCGATCGCCTGACCCGCGGCACCTACCTGTTCGACAACGGCGACGACAAACCCGGTGTGATCTGCCTTTCGTACTCGTGGATGAGCGATGCGCTGAAGATGCTCCCGCACCCGGTGGAAAAACGCGTGAAACTGGCGCTGGATGCGTTGAAGAAGATCTACCCGAAAGTCGACATCGCCGCGCGGATCATCGGCGATCCGATCACCGTGTCGTGGGAAGCCGACCCGCACTTCCTCGGTGCGTTCAAGGGCGCCCTGCCCGGCCACTATCGCTACAACCAGCGCATGTACGCGCACTTCATGCAGGACGACATGCCGCCGGAGCAGCGCGGCATTTTCATCGCCGGCGACGACGTATCGTGGACGCCGGCCTGGGTGGAAGGCGCGGTGCAGACGTCGCTTAACGCGGTGTGGGGAATCATGAAGCACTTCGGCGGGTCCACACATAAAGAGAACCCTGGCCCGGGTGATGTGTTCAACGACATCGGCCCGATCGCCCTGCCCGAGTAAGAGGAATCCCCGATGCGTGTAGCCCTTTACCAATGTCCTCCGCTGCCACTGGAACCCGCCGCCAACCTCCAGCGCCTGCATCAACTGGCGATGGAAGCCAAAGGCGCCGACCTGCTGGTGGTGCCGGAGATGTTCCTGACCGGCTACAACATCGGCAAGGAGGCGGTCGCGACATTGGCCGAGGTCTACAACGGTGAATGGGCCCAGCAAGTCGGACGGATCGCCAAGGCTGCCGGCCTGGCGATCCTTTATGGTTACCCGGAGCGCACCGCCGAAGGACAGATCTACAACGCCGTGCAGTTGATCGACTCGAGCGGCGAGCGCCTGTGCAATTACCGCAAGACGCATCTGTTCGGCGATCTGGATCGTTCGATGTTCAGCCCTGGCGATGGCGAGTTTCCCATCGTCGAGCTCAACGGCTGGAAGCTCGGTTTCCTGATCTGCTACGACCTGGAGTTCCCGGAAAACGCCCGGCGCCTGGCCCTTGAAGGGGCCGAACTGATTCTGGTGCCGACAGCCAACATGATTCCATTCGATTTCATTGCCGACGTTTCCGTGCGCTCCCGGGCCTTCGAAAACCAGTGCTACGTGGCATATGCCAACTATTGCGGCCACGAAGGCGATATCCATTACTGCGGGCAAAGCAGCATTGCCGCACCGGATGGCAGCCGCATCGCCCAGGCCGGGCTGGATGAAGCCTTGATCGTCGGTGAGCTGGATCGCCAGTTGATGGTCGACTCGCGCAGCGCCAATCGCTACTTCAACGACCGTCGTCCCGAACTTTACGACGCGCTCAACAAGCGCTAATCCGCTAGCATTGGCACTTCACTGTTCTGGAAGTGCCCATGCCTGCGCCGACTCACCCCCGTCCCCAAACCGAAACCCTGGCCAACGGCTTGTGCGTGACCCTGCGTCACGTGCCCGGCCTGAAACGCAGCGCCGCGGCATTGCGGGTGGCTGCCGGCAGTCATGACGTGCCATTGGTGTGGCCGGGGCTGGCGCACTTCCTTGAGCATTTGCTGTTCCTCGGCACTGAGCATTTTCCTGCAAGCCAAGGGCTGATGGCTTACGTGCAAAGTCAGGGCGGTCAAGTGAATGCCAGCACCCGCGAGCGCACCACCGATTTCTTCTGTGAGTTACCGCCGGCGTCCTTCGGCGGCGGGCTGGAGCGCCTGTCGGACATGCTCGCCCATCCGCGTATGAATCCGGACGATCAGGTGCGGGAGCGTGAAGTGTTACAGGCGGAGTGTGTCGCGTGGTCGCAGGATGCTGCGGCTCAGCAGAAAGAAGCGCTGTTTGAGGGATTGTCGGCAGCACATCCTTTGCGCGGCTTTCATGCCGGGAACCGCGAGAGCCTGCCGGTTGAACAAGCGGATTTTCAGCAGGCGTTGAAAGATTTCCATCAGCAGTTTTACCGGACCGGGCAGATGATCCTGAGTCTGGTCGGGCCGCAGAGCGTGGAAGAACTGCGAGCGCTGGCGGAGCAGTTTGCCGCCGCGCTGACGGCTGGGGATAAAACTTCACAGGCAGCCCCCGTTCGCTTGATGGACACTCCACAGGCAAGTTATCAACAGGTCTGCGAACGGAACAGCAATCTGCTGTTCGCGTTGGAGGACTTGCCGGAGTCGTCGGCCGAAGCGCTGGCGTTTCTCTGCCACTGGTTGAACAGCGCCAAGCCCGGCGGGTTGCTCGCTCACTTGCAGCAGCAGGGATTCGCGGAAGGCTTACAGGCCTGTGTGCCTTATCAATTTGCTGGGCAGGCTTTGCTACATCTTCAGTTCACTGCGGCATCCGGATCAATCGAAGACATCCGCGCGCAGTTTCTCGACTGGTTGAGCTACTTCGCAGCGCAGCAGGACTGGCCAGCGTTGCGTCAGGAGTATGCAACGCTGCTTGAACGACAGCAGCAGGTCAGCGGTGCATTGCAGCTGGCCCGACTCGACAGCGAACAACTCGAAAGCGGCCTCTCCGAATCGGCCGTTGCAGCGCTCAAGATGATTCTCGGCAAAATCGGCACTGTGGATAACTTCAGCAGCCACTGGCATCTGCCCGCCGCCAATCCGTTCCTGCGCTCGGCCGAACCGCTGGCCAACGCCGGCCTGATCCGCGGCCAGACCAGCGCCCACCGAGGTCTGCGCACGTTTGCTCAGGATCGCTCGCGCACTCGACGCGAACGTTCGCCGATGCAATTCAGCCAAGCGCTGCCGGATAACGGTGACGAAGGTGCGGTATATGTTCGCTGGCAGACGGAAGCAGCGGCCACGGCCGAGTTGCAAGCGAAACTGCAACGCAGTCTGCGGGAGGTTTCTGACGACGCGCATCAGGCTGGGGTCGAGTTGTCCTTCAACGCCACGGGTAATCAGTGGCTGCTGAAACTCACCGGCCTGCAGGACACACTGCCCGTTGTGCTGGAGCACGCGCTGAAATCCCTGACTCAAGTGGGCGCCGACTCCGCGAAAGGCGAGCCGCAAGTACCGTTGATACCGATCCGCCAACTGATCAAAGTACTGCCGGAAAAGTGCCTGCCAGCGGTAAATGAATCCGATGACGCCGCGCACCTGTGGACAACTTCCCGCTGGGACGGTCTGGCGCTGGGATTCTCCCCACAAACCCAATCCGCCATGGGTCTGGCCCTGAGTCGCATCCCCGGCATCCCGGACAATCAAATTCCCCCACCTTCGGTCATTAACGCCGGATTCCGGTGGAGTCAGATCGACAGCGCGTCCAGCGAACATGCCTTGCTGCTGTTCTGCCCGACCGCCAGCCGTGAAATCGACGACGAAGCCGCGTGGCGTCTGCTAGCGCATCTGTGCCAGACACCGTTCTACCAACGCCTGCGCGTCGAACTGCAACTCGGCTACGCCGTGTTCAGCGGCCTGCGTCAGCTCCACGGCCAGACCGGATTGCTGTTCGGTGTGCAATCGCCCACGGCCACCGCCGCGCAATTGCTCGACCACATTCAGCAGTTTCTCGATGGCCTGCCAGCCTTTATCGAACAACTCGATGACGCCAGCTTCATGCGGCAGCGCCAGACGCTTGCCGATCAGTTCGATGACCGCGTCCTGTCCGGCAAAGATGCGGCCGAACTCCTGTGGCAGGCCCGCCTCGCCGGCCACTCGTCGGATTATCTGGTGCAATTGCGCAGCGCCATAGCTCAACTGGATCGCCCGGCGTTGCTGGCCGCCGCACAACGTCTGATCCGCGCCGAAGGCGGCTGGCACTGTCTGGCCAACAGCCCTGCGCCGGGCGCGCCCTGGCACGCGGCTAAATGATCATTACCGGGGCTGCAAGGAGCTTTCTCAAAGATTCACGGGCAAAGCCCCTGAAATTTTGAGTAACATAGCCACCTAACTATTTGGAACATCCCTGCGCTGCCGTGGACTATACCTATGGATAGCGCTATCCCACCCACCTGAAAAAGGAGTCACCCGATGGCTTGGACCAAACCTGCTTACACCGACCTGCGCATCGGCTTCGAAGTCACCATGTACTTCGCCAGCCGCTGAGTCCTGCCTCAAGCAGAACACTGCAGTGCAACGCCTCGGCTCGCCGGGGCGTTTTATTTTCAGCGTTGAAATGATGGAGCGTTCATGTTCGTCCAGATTCTGGGTTCGGCCGCCGGTGGCGGTTTTCCGCAGTGGAACTGCAACTGCGTCAATTGCGCCGGTTTTCGCGACGGCAGCCTGAATGCCCAGGCCCGTACCCAATCGTCCATCGCGATTTCCGATGACGGCGTGAACTGGGTGCTGTGCAACGCCTCCCCGGACATCCGCGCGCAGCTTCAGAGCTTCGCCCCGATGCAACCGGGCCGTGCCCTGCGTGACACCGGCATCAGCGCGATCATCCTGATGGACAGCCAGATCGACCACACCACCGGCCTGCTCAGCCTGCGCGAAGGTTGCCCGCATCAGGTCTGGTGCACGGACATGGTCCACGAAGACCTGAGCACCGGTTTCCCGCTGTTCACCATGCTCAAGCACTGGAATGGCGGGCTGGACTGGAACCGCATCGAACTCGACCAGAGCTTCACCGTCGCCGCCTGCCCGAACCTGCGCTTCACCCCGCTGCCGTTGCGCAGCGCCGCACCGCCCTATTCGCCGCACCGCTTCGACCCGCATCCGGGCGACAACATCGGCCTGATCGTCGAAGACCTCGGCACCGGCGGCAAGCTGTTCTATGCGCCAGGTCTGGGCAAGGTTGACGCGCCGCTGCTGGAAATCATGGCCGGCAGCGACTGCGTGCTGGTGGACGGGACGATGTGGGACGACGACGAAATGCAGCGCCGTGGCGTTGGCACCCGCACCGGCCGCGAAATGGGCCATCTGGCGCAGAATGGCCCTGGCGGCATGCTTGAAGTGCTGGAACAGCTTCCCGAACAGCGCAAAGTGCTTATCCACATCAACAACACCAACCCGATTCTCGACGAAGACTCCCCGGAGCGCGCGGAACTGGTTCGGCGCAATGTTGAAGTGGCGTATGACGGCATGAGCATCGTCCTGTAACGAATGCCCGGAGAACTGCAATGACCGACACCCCGCTGTCCCCCGCCGAATTCGAAGCGGCCCTGCGCGCCAAGGGCGCCTATTACCACATTCATCACCCGTATCACGTGGCGATGTATGAAGGCCGGGCCACCCGCGAGCAGATTCAGGGCTGGGTCGCCAACCGCTTCTACTATCAGGTGAACATTCCCCTGAAAGACGCGGCGATCCTCGCCAACTGTCCGGATCGCGAGATCCGCCGCGAGTGGATTCAGCGCCTGCTCGACCACGACGGCGCCCCCTGTGAAGACGGCGGCATCGAAGCCTGGCTGCGCCTCGGCCAGGCCGTCGGTCTCGATCCGGATCAATTGCGCTCCCAGGAACTGGTGCTGCCCGGCGTGCGTTTCGCCGTCGACGCCTACGTCAACTTCGCCCGCCGCGCCAGTTGGCAGGAAGCCGCCAGCAGCTCGCTGACCGAGCTGTTCGCGCCGCAGATCCACCAGTCGCGCCTCGACAGCTGGCCGCAGCATTACCCGTGGATCGACGCGGCCGGCTACGAATATTTCCGCACCCGTCTCGGCCAGGCCCGGCGCGATGTCGAGCATGGTCTGGCGATTACGCTTGAGCACTACAAGACCCGCGAAGGTCAGGAACGCATGCTGGAAATTCTCCAGTTCAAACTGGACATCCTTTGGAGCATGCTCGATGCCATGAGCATGGCCTACGAACTGAACCGCCCGCCGTATCACAGCGTCACCGATCAACGGGTCTGGCATAAAGGAATCGCCTTATGAGTTTCGACCGCAGCAAGACCCCGGCCTGGCGTCCCGGCTACCGTTTCCAGTACGAACCGGCGCAGAAAGGCCACGTGCTGCTGTACCCGGAAGGCATGATCAAACTCAATGAAAGTGCCGCGTTGATTGGCGGCCTGATCGACGGTGAGCGGGATGTCGCGGCGATCATTGCCGAACTCGACAGACAGTTCCCCGGCGTGCCCGAGCTCGGTGACGACATCGAGCAATTCATGGAGGTTGCCCGTGCGCAGCACTGGATCGAACTTGCCTGAGTCATCGGTGCAAGTCCCGGCCAAACCGGAAGTCGGCCTGCCGCTGTGGCTGCTCGCCGAGCTGACTTACCGCTGCCCGCTGCAATGCCCGTACTGCTCCAATCCGCTGGATTTCGCCGAGCAGGGCAAAGAGCTGAGCACCGAGCAGTGGATCAAGGTGTTCCGCGAAGCGCGGGAGATGGGCGCGGCGCAACTGGGCTTTTCCGGGGGCGAACCGCTGGTGCGCCAGGATCTCGCCGAACTGATCCGCGAAGCGCGCCAGTTGGGTTTCTACACCAACCTGATCACCTCCGGCATCGGCCTGACCGAGCAGAAGATCAGCGACTTCAAGAAGGCCGGGCTCGATCACATCCAGATCAGTTTCCAGGCCAGCGACGAGCAAGTGAACAACCTGCTCGCCGGCTCGAAAAAAGCCTTCGCGCAGAAACTGGAAATGGCTCGCGCCGTGAAGGCCCACGGCTATCCGATGGTGCTGAACTTCGTCACCCATCGGCACAACATCGACAAGATCGACCGCATCATCGAACTGTGCATTGCGCTGGAGGCCGACTTCGTCGAACTTGCCACCTGCCAGTTCTACGGCTGGGCGCAGCTCAATCGTGTTGGCCTGTTGCCGACCAAGGAACAACTGGTTCGCGCCGAACGCATCACCAACGAATACCGCGCAAAACTGGAAGCCGAAGGGCATCCGTGCAAGCTGATTTTCGTCACCCCGGACTACTACGAAGAGCGCCCGAAAGCCTGCATGAACGGCTGGGGCAGTCTGTTTCTGACAGTCACACCGGACGGCACCGCCCTGCCCTGTCATGGCGCCCGACAGCTGCCGGTACAATTTCCCAATGTGCGCGACCACAGCATGCAGCACATCTGGTACGACTCGTTCGGCTTCAACCGCTTCCGCGGCTATGACTGGATGCCCGAGCCGTGCCGCTCCTGCGACGAAAAAGAGCAGGATTTCGGCGGCTGCCGCTGCCAGGCTTTCATGCTTACCGGCGATGCGAGCAATGCCGATCCGGTGTGCAGCAAGTCAGAACATCACGGCGTGATTCTCAAGGCCCGCGAAGAAGCCGAGCACGCCACCCAGACCATCGAACAACTGGCCTTTCGCAATGAACGAAACTCGCGCCTCATCGCCAAAGGCTGAGCCTTTCAGCGCCACCGCTGCGGTTGCCGCCGGCGTGGACTTCGCCGAATTGCAGCTCGGCGCCCGTGGTTTGTTCTGGAATGAATATCGCCCGACAGACGCCGCGTGCCGGATCTGGCACTGGCGCGATGGTGTGGCGAAATGTCTGACGCCCTCGGGTTTCAGCGTTCGCAGCCGGGTGTACGAATATGGCGGTGGGGCGTTTTGCCTGACGCCTGACGGGGTGGTTTTCGTCAACGAGGCGGATCAACAGCTGTATCGCCAGGCGCTGGACGGCGAGCCCGTGGCATTGACATCTGGCGAGTGTCGTTATGGCGATCTGAACTACGCCAACGGGCAGGTGCTGGCCGTTGAAGAGACCGGTGATTGCCATCGGCTGGTGGCCATCGATCTGGCGAATGGCGAGCGTCATAGGCTGATTGAAGGCGCGGATTTTTATGCATCGCCGATCATCAGCCCTGATGGGCAGCGCCTGGCGTGGATCGAGTGGAGCCGTCCGCATCAGCCGTGGACTTCCACGCGTTTGATGCTCGCCGAGCGTACAGGTAATGGATTTTCTGCCCCACGTTGCGTGGCCGGAGAAACGTTTGAAGAGTCGATCCAGCAACCGCGCTTCGATGCCAATGGCCGACTGGGCTGTCTGACCGATCGTGATGGTTATTGGCAACCGTGGGTCGAGTCGGCAAACGGCTTGCAACCGTCAGTTAGCGCCGAAGCCGATCACGCGCCAGCCCCATGGCAACTCGGCGGCTGCACCTGGCTGCCCACCGACGAGGGCTTTTTGGCGAGCTGGAGCGAAGGCGGTTTCGGGCGTCTGGCGCTCAACGGCGAAGACTTCACCGGCGACTACAGCCGCTTCCGGCATCTGGCTGTCGATGATCAATTCGTTTATTGCATCGCCGCCTCACCGATCAGCCCTTCAGCGGTGATCGCCATTGATCGCAAATCCCGTGAAGTGAATGTCCTGGCTGGCGGCGTTGCACCGCTGCCCGCCGAGCGTATCAGCCGACCGCAAACCCTGCGCTACCCCAGCGGTTCGGGTGAAGCCCACGGCTTCTTTTACCCGGCCACGAATGGCGATGCGAAACCGCCGCTGGTGGTGTTCATCCACGGTGGCCCGACGTCGGCCTGCTACCCGATGCTCGACCCGCGCATTCAGTACTGGACGCAACGCGGCTTCGCCGTCGCCGACCTCAACTACCGTGGCAGCAGCGGCTATGGGCGGCAGTATCGACAGGCACTGCATCTGAGTTGGGGCGCGGTGGATGTCGAGGACGCCTGCGCAGTGGTGGCCTACCTGGCCGAACGCGGGATGATCGACGGTGATCGTGCATTCATCCGTGGCGGCAGCGCCGGTGGTTACACCACGTTGTGCGCCCTGGCGTTCCATCAGGTATTCCGCGCTGGCGCCAGTCTGTACGGCGTCAGCGACCCGGTGGCCCTGGCCCGCGCAACACACAAGTTCGAAGGCGATTACCTGGACTGGCTGATCGGCGACCCGGAGAAGGACGCCGAACGCTACGCCGCCCGCACGCCGTTGCTGCACGCAGGCAACATCCGCGTACCGGTGATTTTCTTTCAGGGTGAACTGGACGCCGTGGTCGTGCCGCAACAGACCCGCGACATGGTCGCGGCTCTGGAGCAAAACGGCATTGAGGTCGAGGCGCATTACTACGCCGATGAACGCCACGGCTTCCGCCGGGCCGCCAACCAGGCCCATGCGCTGGAGCAGGAATGGCGGTTTTACCGGCGAGTGATGGGCTTGACGGACTGAGACTCAGCGTTTGGCGATGATGTACACCGCATGCACGATCCCCGGGATGTAACCGCACAACGTCAGCAGAATGTTCAGCCAGAACGCGCCGCCGAACCCGACCTGCAGAAACACACCCAGAGGCGGCAACAGAATGGCAATGATGATGCGGATAAAGTCCATGGGGCAGCTCCTGATTGGGGGTTGGCTCACCTGAGCCATACAAGCTAATCGACCTGTGCCGTTTGTCAGGGTTCAGTGCAAACCGCAATCTCGCCATCTGATTGCCATTACCCGGCCACAAAAAAACGCCCCACGCCAAAAAAATCAGGCGTGGGGCGTGCGTTATACCGCGAGACGGTTCTTGAATTCGGGTGGGAAACTTCAGCTCAAACGGCAATGCCTTTGCGGCATTGCAGTTGCGCGGTGCGTACCCGGGAAAAGGCACGGGCCAGGCGCAAAAGCATTTCGTCGATGTTGGCCTTGCTGACAGTGAGCGCCGGGGTGAAACGCAGGCAGTAGGCTTGTGGGGCGTTGAGCAGCAAGCCTTCGTGAAGCGCGGCTTTGACCACGGCCTCGGCGGAGTCTTCCGACAGGCTCAGTCCCCAGAACAGGCCCTGGCCGCGTAACTCTCCATGCTCATAGCGATGGGCCAGACGGGCGAGCCCTTCGCGCAGATGCTGGCCGTTGTCCCGGATCTGTTCGAGGAAGGCGCGATCCTGCACGCTGTCGAGCACCACAAGCCCTGCGGCGGTCATCAGCGCGTTGCCGTGATGAGTACCGCCCAATTCGCCGGGCTCGAAACAGCAGGCCTTGCCTCGTGCCAGCAGCGCCGCCAGAGGCACGCCACCGCCGAGGCCCTTGCCGAGCACGACGATATCGGCGCGCACCCCGTAGGACTGTTCGGCGAGCAAGGTGCCACAGCGGCCGATGCCGGTCTGAACCTCGTCGAGAATCAGCAGAATCCCCAACTCCCGGCACAAACGTTCGACACCCTTGAGGTAATGCTCGGTCGCCGGGATCACCCCGGCATCGCTCTGGATCGGTTCGAGCATGATTGCCACGGTCTGCGCATCCACCGCCGCATGCAGTGCCGGCAGGTCATTGAACGGCACCAGATCGAAACCCGGCAGCAACGGCGCGAAGCGGTTGTGCAGGTTGCAACTGTCCGACGCCGAAATCGTCGCCAGACTACGTCCGTGACAGCCTTGTCTGGCGACAATGATCCGCGAGGCGCCGCCGCGATGCAGCTGGCCCCATTTGCGCGCCAGTTTGATTGCCGCTTCACAGGCTTCACTGCCGCTGTTGAGCAGATAGGCCTGATCGCTGGAAGTACTGGCGCACAGGCGCTCGGCGAGGCTGAGCATGCCGCGGTTGTGCAGATTGAAGCCGGGATTGATCAGGGCCTGGGCCTGGCTGGCGATAGCCTTGACCAGCGCCGAAGGACTGTGGCCGAGGCTGTTGGCACCGCCGGCCTGGGAAAAATCCAGGTAGGCGCGATCATTGCTGTCCCACAGCCAGGAACCCTGGCCGCGAACGAATACCTGCTGCGGGCGCTCGACGCTGGGCATCAGACGCTCGGCATTCAAGCCATCAGCGGCATCCGATTCACGGGTTTCAAAAGCCAGGTCATCGAGGCTCGGCGTCTGGCGCCGCAAACTGAACAGATTCATTGAAAAAAACCTCGATCGAGGTTTTTTGAACTGCCTATGCAAACACTTTCAAAACAAACGCTGGTCATTGCGCTTTCCGGCCCTGTCAGCCTTGTGAATGCGGTTAGACTAGGCCGGTTCACGGCGTCGAGCCATTTCGATTTCCCAGCATTTTCGATAAGTGTTACTTATGGATTTCAAACAACTGCGTTATTTCGTCGCGGTCTACGAAGAAGGCCATGTCGGGCGCGCCGCAGAGCGCCTGTCGATCTCTCAGCCCGCACTGTCCCAGCAGATTCGCCACCTGGAACAAAACCTCGACGTCACCCTGTTCGAACGCAGCAGTAAACGCCTGTTACCGACCCTCGCCGCCCATACCTTGTACAACCACGCATTGCCCCTGCTCGACGGCATGCAGCGTGCGCGTGAGGCGTTGGGTAATTTCAAAGGGCAGGCGCTGCGCACATTGGCGATCGGCGTGCTGCAAACCGTGCACACCAGCCTGGTGCCGCAAATGCTGGAACGGGTGCGCAAGGCCCAGCCGCATCTGGTGGTGCAGATTTATGAACTGACGGGGCTTGAGATCGAGCGGCGTCTGCTCAACGGTTCCTTGGACATCGGCATCAGCTATCTACCTCCACGTCAGCCGGGGCTGCACGGTGTGTTGCTGTACGAAGATGAACTGACGCTGGTCATCCCGGCGGATCATCCGCTGCGGGAATTCAAGAAAGTCTCGATGAGCCAAGCTGCCGAATTGCCGATGCTCCTACTGGGCGAAGAATTTCAGATCCGCCAGATCTGGCAGGCTCAACTGGCCAGCCTCGGACGTCGCCCGCAAGTGCAGGCCGAGTTGAACAACATGGTGGGGATTCTCGACAGCCTGCCGCATACCCGCCTGGCGACGGTGCTGCCCGGCCGCTCGCAAAAGGAATACGACGATCAGGATCTGCTGTGGAAACCGTTAAGTGAGCCACGTGTACCGTTGAAGGTCGGACTGGTGTGTCGCGATGTGCAACGCCAGCAGGCGCCATTGGCCTTGCTGCGAACGTTGCTGGAAGAGGTGATGCAGCGTGAGGACAAACCGCTGAAAGGTGCGCCGCCGCTGGACGCGCTGAGCTGAAAACTTTTCTGCGGGCATAAGAAAACCCCGCCGAAGCGGGGCTTTGCAGACTGTTTCCCTGACATCCATTTCACTCCGCCACCCTGGCAGAATCCTACGTGTCCGTGTTGTTGCTTTGCGCTTCCTGCGCGACGTCCATGGAAAGTAGATTAGCTGTGGATCCAATCTACGCCTATGGGAGAACAGCAGCACGTCATGTAAGCGATCGCTTACATGACGTTACATCATCAGAACTGCGCAGCGTCCAGCAGGAACAGCGACTCGCTGCCGGCCTTGACCGACGCGCTCAACGAGTGAATCCGCGGCAGCAGACGGGCGAAATAGAACCGCGCCGTGCCGAGTTTGCTCGCGTAGAAATCGTCCTGCGCTTCTTTGCCCAGCGACGCCTTGGCCATCAGCGCCCACATGTACGCGTAAGCGGTGTAGCCGAATACTTGCAGATACTCGACCGACGCCGCGCCGATTTCGTTCGGGTTGGTTTTCGCCCGGTCCAGCAACCACGAGGTCAGCTCGTCGAGGGTGTCGACGGCGTCATTCAGCGGCTTGGTGAATTCGCCCAGATCGGCACTGGCGGTCGCAGTGAAATGGCGGATCTCGTCGGCGAACAGCTTGTAGAACGCGCCGCCGCTGCCGACGATCTTGCGCCCCACCAGGTCCAGCGCCTGAATGCCGTTGGTGCCTTCGTAGATCTGGGTGATGCGCACGTCACGCACCAGTTGCTCCTGGCCCCACTCGCGGATGTAGCCGTGGCCGCCGAAGATCTGCTGGCCGTGGACGGTGGTTTCCAGACCCAGATCGGTCAGGAACGCCTTGGCCACTGGCGTCAGCAAGGCAACCAGATCCTCTGCACGCTTGCGGGTGGCGGCGTCTTCACTGAATTTGGCGGTGTCGAGCTGCATCGCCACGTAGGTGGAGAACGCACGGCCGCCTTCGTTCGAGGCTTTCATGGTCAGCAGCATGCGACGCACGTCCGGGTGAACGATGATCGGGTCAGCGACCTTGTCCTTGTTCTGCGCGCCGGTCGGCGAACGGCTTTGCAGGCGGTCGCGGGCGTATTCGATGGCGTTCTGGTACGAGCGCTCGCCGGTGGCCAGGCCCTGGATGCCGACCCCCAGACGCTCGTAGTTCATCATGGTGAACATCGCGGCCAGGCCTTTGTTCGGCTCGCCGACCAGGTAACCCACGGCTTCGTCGAAGTTCATCACGCACGTGGCGGAGGCCTGGATGCCCATCTTGTGTTCGATCGAACCGCAATTGGCCGGGTTACGTGCGCCCAGGCTGCCATCGGCATTGACCATGAACTTCGGCACCAGGAACAGCGAAATGCCTTTCGGCCCCGCCGGTGCGTCCGGCAGTTTGGCCAGCACCAGGTGAATGATGTTTTCGGTCAGGTCGTGCTCACCGCCGGTGATGAAGATCTTGGTGCCGCTGACCTTGTAGGAACCGTCAGCCTGAGGTTCGGCCTTGGTGCGAATGATGCCCAGGTCGGTGCCGGCGTGTGGCTCGGTCAGGCACATGGAACCGGCCCAGACACCGGCGTACATGTTCGGCAGATAAGCGGCTTTCAGTTCTTCGCTGGCGTGGGCGTTGATCGACAGGCAAGCGCCGGCGGTCAGCATCGGGTACAGACCGAAGGACAGGCTGGCGGAGTTGACCATTTCTTCGACCTGAGCCGACACGGCTTTGGGCATGCCCATGCCGCCGTAGGCAGGATCACCGCCAACACCGACCCAGCCGCCTTCGGCATAAGTCTGATAAGCCTGTGGGAAACCGGCCGGCGTCGTGACAGCACCGTCGGCCCAGTGGCAGCCTTCTTCATCGGCGGCACGGCTCAGGGGCGCAATGCTTTTGCTGGTGACCTTGCCGGCCTCTTCGAGAATGGCTTCAACGGTTTCCGCGTCCACCGTCTCGGCCAGGGCCGGCAGTTCGGCCCAGAGTTTGGCGACTTCGAACACTTCATTGAGGACGAAGCGCATATCGCGCAGCGGCGCTTTGTAGTCAGCCATGGCAAACCTCGCAAAGATCTAAACAGGTGATTCGTGGAAGGGTGTTTTCGTTGATCTGGAGTGTAACCCAACAACTTTTGCGACACATAGGGTCAGGCGGTGACTGTTTTGTTATTTTTAGTCACCAGCAATCAACCATAAAGAAGCCCGCAATCAGCGGGCTCTTTTGTTTAACAGTGGCGTGTTACAGCGAGAACAACTGCGCCGGCAGTTTCATCAGGCAATCGCTACCCGCCTCGATCGCCGCACGATGCGCCGTGGTGCGCGGCAGCAACCGCTTGAAGTAAAACTCGCACGTCGCCAGTTTGCCCTGGCAGAAATCGCCATCACCCTCCCCCGACTCCAGCTGAGTCTGAGCGACCAGCGCCATGCGCAGCCACAGGTAGCCGAGAACGATGTAACCGCTGTACATCAGGTAATCCACCGAAGCCGCGCCGACTTCATCCGGGTTCTTCATCGCGGCCATACCGACCTTCATGGTCAGCTCGCCCCATTGCTGATTGAGGTCATCGAGTTGCGCGACAAACCCGCCCAGTTGCGCATGACCGGCATTGGCAGCACAGAACTTGTGAACGATTTTGGTGAAGTTGCGCAGCAGTTTGCCCTGGCTGCCGAGCACTTTGCGCCCGAGCAGATCCAGCGCCTGAATGCCGTTGGTGCCTTCGTAGATCGGTGCAATGCGGCAATCGCGAACCAGTTGCTCCATACCCCACTCGCGGATAAATCCGTGGCCGCCGAACACTTGCATGCCGAGGTTGGTCACCTCCAGACCGGTGTCGGTCATGAACGCCTTGCAGATCGGCGTCAGGAACGCCAACAGGTCTTCGGCCTCCTGACGCGCCTCGGCGTCCGGGCTCAGGTGCGCGACATCGAGCATCTGCGCGGTGAAATAGGTCAGCGCGCGGTTGCCTTCGTTGAAGGCTTTCATGGTCAGCAGCATGCGTCGCACGTCCGGGTGGACGATGATCGGATCCGCCGGTTTTTCCGGTGCTTTGGCGCCGGTCAGGGCGCGCATCTGCAGGCGGTCGTTGGCGTATTTGATTGCGCCCTGGAAACTCGCTTCGCCCAGACACAGGCCCTGCATCCCGGTGCCGAGACGCGCGTGGTTCATCATGGTGAACATGCAATTCAGGCCCTTGTTCGGCTCGCCGATCAGGAAGCCTTTGGCTTCGTCGAAATTCAGCACGCAGGTGGCCGAGGCCTTGATGCCCATTTTGTGCTCGATCGAGCCGCAGGAAACACCGTTGCGCTTACCCGCCTCACCGGAGGCGTCCGGGAGAAATTTCGGCACGATGAACAGCGAAATCCCCTTGGTCCCGGCCGGTGCGTCCGGCAGTTTGGCCAGCACCAGATGAATGATGTTGTCGCTCATGTCGTGCTCGCCGGCGGAGATGAAAATCTTGCTGCCGGTCACTGCATAACTGCCGTCGGCCTGAGGCACAGCGCGGGTCTTGATGATGCCCAGATCGGTACCGCAATGGGCTTCGGTCAGGCACATGGTGCCGGTCCACTGGCCTGCAGTAAGTTTGCGCAGATAGGTGTTTTTCTGTTCTTCGGTGCCGTGGGCGTGGATCGCCGACATGGCGCCATGGGTCAGGCCCGGGTACATGCCCCACGAGGTGTTGCTGGAGGCGACCATTTCGCTCATCACCAGCCCCAGCGAACTCGGCAGGCCCTGGCCGCCGTAAGCCGGATCTGCCGCCAGACCGTGCCAGCCGCCTTCCACGTATTGTGCGAAGGCTTGCTTGAAGCCTGTAGGCGTTGTCACCACGCCATTGTCGAAATGGCAGCCCTCTTCGTCGCCGCTGCGATTGAGCGGTGCCAGAACGTTCTCACAGAACTTCGCGCCCTCGTCGAGGATCGCGTTGATCATGTCCGGGCTGGCGTCGTGGGCGCCGAGAGCCGCGTACTGAGTGTGGAAGTCAAAGACGTGGTCGATCAGAAAGCGCATGTCGCGCAGGGGAGCTTTGTACTCGGGCATGATGGCTTCTCCTTCAGCAGATGGCTTCAACCTACTGCCGGCCACCCTGCCCCACAATCACTGTCCAGACGCTGAATGCGCCGTCATCACTCAACCTGCGGCGCTGTCCATGCGCACCGCGCCACGGCGGTTTTGCCCGAATGCCATCACACAGTTCCGACCTGCGCCCTTGGCACTGTAGAGCGCCTGGTCAGCGGATTTCAGCACCTCTTCCGGAGTACGTTGTTCCAGGCGTTCGGCCACGCCGATGCTGACCGTGACCGACACGCTGGACGCGCCCGAACCCGAGCGACGCTGACGCCCCTGCTGATCATCCTGCGGGCGACTTTCCTGATTGCGCAGTTGAATGTTGTAGGACGCAATCGACTCGCGGATGACTTCCAGGTGCGGCATGCATTCTTCGAGGGTCTTGCCCGCAAACACCAAGG
Organism: Pseudomonas sp. V88_4; assembly: GCF_029967985.1. Lineage (NCBI taxonomy): Bacteria > Pseudomonadati > Pseudomonadota > Gammaproteobacteria > Pseudomonadales > Pseudomonadaceae > Pseudomonas > Pseudomonas sp. V88_4. The sequence continues at coordinate 195,168 of NZ_JASCAF010000045.1, read as the reverse complement.
CGAATTCCTCGCCACCGTAGCGATACGCCCTACCGCCGCCGCTGATTTTGGACAGCTTGCTGGCGACCAGACGCAACACCTGATCCCCCACGTCGTGGCCGTGGGTGTCGTTGAATTTCTTGAAATGATCGACGTCGCTCATTGCCAGCACATAGTTGCGACCCAGTCGCTGCATGCGCTCGTTGAGTGCGCGGCGGCCCGGCAAACCGGTAAGTTCGTCGCGGAAGGCCATTTGATACGCCTCGTGCGCTACCGCTGCCGCAATCATCAGCATGACCTGGCTGCACATGATGTTCAGGGTGAACGGCAGGATGAAGGTTTTCGGCAGCATCCAGAACACCCCGAGCAACCCCACCAGTTGCGCCGCGTGCAATGGACGCGGGTTGCGCCAGTATTGCCAGGCCAGCAGCAGGAACGCCGAGATGAACACCGGATACGACAACTGGATCAGGCTCATCCATGCCCCATGCAGCGCGGGCCAGCGGATCTCGGAAAGCCACATCAGCAAGGCCTGCGGGTAGCTTTGCTCGAGCCCCAGCGCCACGCTGCCAAAGGCCAGCAGCACGGCGAAGCGCGCGACCATGTCCTGAAACAGATGCGTGCGCTCCTGCCATGCGGCGAACAGACCGAACAGCAACGGCAGCAACAGACAGACCAAGTGGAACACCACGGCCGCATCTTCGCGCACCTTGCCGTTGTCGCGGTAATAGTCAGTCTGAGTGTCGAGCAGGAAGTAGGCGATGTACACCGTGACCATCAGAAACAGCTCGCGCTGGCGTCGGTAAACCGCACAGTACGAGCCGCCCAACAGCAACACCAAGGTCGGCAGCACGTTAAACAGTGAGGTGAAGAATACGTTGAGGTCTTTGACGTACGCAGCCGCCAACCCCGCGAGCAACAACAGCAGTGAAGGTAGAAAATGACTGAAACGTACAGCGGAAGAACGCGGCAAGGGAAAAAGCTCCGACCCGTCATGGCAAAGAGATGGCATTGTGCCTGCAATGTGGCCAGTTAAGCACACACAATGTGATCCAGATCACAGGCTGTCTCTTTAACGGCCGAAATCGGCAGTTGCTGAGTAATTCAGTAAGGTTTTTTGCGCAATGGCCGCCAGACGGCCACCATGGCCATCATTCTTGATGGCCATGGTGTGTTTTTATGCTCAGAGATCGTTGTAGAACGGCTGCAATGGCCCCTCTGCTGCCGGTCTGCCTTCGGCACCGTAAGGCTTGAGGTTGAGCGATGCGTCCATCGCCTGGCGAGTCGTGACTTTCGGACTGGCCGGACGCTGGGTCACAGCATTTTCATCGCCGATGTGGCCCTGCGGGATCACCAGCGACGGATGATCGAACGGCGCGCGCTCCCAAGCCACTCGCGGATCGGTCAGGCCGACCTCCATGAATTTCACCAGCGCGTCGATTTCGTCAGGCGTCAGGTTCAGCGCCGTCATGTCCGGGTCGAGGTTGGAGGTGTTGTGCTGGTTCACCGCCGGATGCTCGAAGCCACTGGTGTTGTTGGCGTCTTCACCGCGCCGGTCACCGCCTCGGTTGTAGAACTCCATCACCTGTTTGAGCGTCGAGCGGCTGCCGTTGTGGAAGTACGGGCCGGTCAGAGCGATGTTGCGCAGGGTCGGAGTCTTGAACGCGCCGTCCACCGAATCGCGGAAACCGACATTCGGCTTGAGCGTGGCATCGCACGGAATCGCCGCACTCAACGGGGCCTCGAACGTACAGACATCGACATCCAGAGGATCGACCGAGCGGCCGCCCTGCAACACGCTGTTGTACTGCCGGGTGAACGACCATGGATTGCCCCAGGCATCCGCGCCGCCCAGGGCCAGGTCTTCCGAGGTCGGGCGCACACCGGTGTTGTAGAAGCCGTTGTCGTAAAGGGTGGTCAGGTTGTCGGCCATCACCATCCGCTCGATGCGTTCGCGCGGGTGCATCAGCAAGCGGCTGGCGGCGTTGGTCAGCTCCGGTCCGCCGTGGCAATTGACGCATTTGCCCTTGCCGAGAAACAGGTTCATGCCCTCGACCTGTTGCGCGTTCATCGCCGTGTGATCGCCTTGCAGATAGGCATCGATCGGCGCCTGATCGGACACCAGCGTGGCCTCATACATCTGGATCGCCAGGCCGAAGAACAGCGGGAAGTTGGCCTCCATCTGGGTATACGGCACGCCGCCCACCAGAACGTTTTGCGTGGCGTTCCACAGCCGGGGCTGGAAGGCGTTCTTGATCAGCTCGCGATAGGTCGGACGCCGTGCGCCGGACACTGGAGCCAGCACCGAGTCGGTGGATGAGATCCGCTGCTGCTTGAGCATCAGCGTATCGAGCATCCTGCGACCAATGTCGGCAAAAGTGCGGCCACCGCAGGACATTTCCACCGGGCTGCCGGGCGGGCCGACGGCTTGCGAGGCGGCAGACGCATCGTTGAGCGCCAGCCGCACTTTGGTCGCGACCGTGCTGCGTTCGCTGGTCACATAGATCCCGGCATCCGGATCGCGATTGCCGAACGGCGAAAACCCGTTGAACACGTTGTTGGCACGACCGTCCCAGAAGTTGCGCACGTTGAATGCGGCATTGATCACCGACGGCGCATTGCGTCCGGTGCTACGACGTACGTTGATGCCACCGACCTGGAAAATACCGTCCGGCTGTTGAGTACATTTGTCGAAACGCGCCTGATTGGGTTTGACGAAGTTGGCGTCGAACACGCCCTGCGAGCCGACCACGTCGTCCGTCGAGTACACGATGGGCGAGTTGCGCTCCAGGGGGTTGCTCAGCACGTGGGTCGGGAAGTCGGTTTTCTTCAGCGTGTAGTTCGGGCCGCCCTTGCCGCCGGACAACGTCGCGTAGGACGCCACGTCACCGGGAATGTCCGAGGCTACAAAAGGCTTGTTGAAGATCGACGCGACGTTGGCGTTGGTATGCGCTTGGCCGGGGTTGAGCTGGTTGGTGATGCGGTGGTCGACGCCGGCGTGGTAGTGGCAGGAAGCGCAGGCCGTTGAGCCATCGCTGCCGATCTCCATGTCCCAGAACAGCGCTTTGCCCAGCAGGATCGCGGCCTGGCGATTGAGCACGTAGTCGGTCATCAGGTCGACCTTGCGCCCGCCTTCGGTTCCGGACGGATCGGGGGGCACCATCCCGCGCAGCGATTGCAGCGAAGGCACCTCCGGTACGGGAGGATCGACCACCGCGGGGTCGGCGGCCCAGGCGCTGTGGACTGACAGCGCGATGGGTAACCAGAAGGTCAAACGAGCGAGTCGACTGATGTTCATAGGCTTCACCCTGACTGTTGTTGTTAAGTGCCGGGCGTCTTGCTTCTTTGAGCAGGCAGTTCTGGTTAGCACCGGTAAATCGGGCAGTGCAATTAATTGGCCACTCTTCTGGAAACATTTTGAATCAATCACCGCAAGGGGTCGGCTGAGCAGCGCCCTCATCAATGCTGGGGAATCAGCCCCGGGATTGGGGAAATCCGGGCACAAAAAAACCGCTGCCCCCGAAGGAGCAGCGGTTTTTCGAAAGACTGCGTTGAGGCTTAGTAGCCCAGTGCGAAGTCTTCTTCTTTCATGTCCATCAGGTTGTTGGCGCCCGACAGCATGGTGGCCACGTGCGTACGGGTACGCGGCAGGATGCGCTGGAAGTAGAAGCGCGCGGTTTGCAGCTTGGCGGTGTAGAACGCCTCGTCGGTGGTGCCGGCAGCCAGTTTTTCGGCAGCCAGACGCGCCATGTCAGCCCAGAAGTAGGCCAGGCAGGCGTAACCGGAGTACATCAGGTAGTCCACGGAGGCCGCGCCGACTTCTTCGCGATCTTTCATGGCGGCCATACCGACCTTCATGGTCAGCTCGCCCCACTCTTTGTTCAGTGCAGCCAACGGTGCGACGAATTCCTTGACGGCTTCGTTGCCTTCGTTGTTCTGGCAGAACTTGTGGACGATCTTGGTGAAGCCTTTCAGCGCCTCGCCTTGAGTCATCAGCACTTTACGGCCCAGCAGGTCGAGTGCCTGGATGCCGGTGGTGCCTTCGTACAGCATCGAGATGCGGCTGTCGCGAACGTTCTGCTCCATGCCCCACTCGGCGATGAAGCCATGGCCGCCGTAGATCTGCACGCCGTGGTTGGCGGATTCGAAACCGACTTCGGTCATGAACGCTTTGGCGATCGGAGTCATGAAGGCCAGCAGTGCGTCGGCTTTCTTCTTCTCTTCTTCATCCACGCCGTATTTGACGATGTCGACCTGTTTGGCGGTGAAGTACACCATCGCACGGTTGCCTTCGGCAAATGCCTTCATGGTCAACAGCATGCGGCGTACGTCTGGGTGAACGATGATCGGGTCAGCGGCCTTGTCCGGCGCTTTCGGGCCAGTCAGGGAACGCATTTGCAGGCGATCGCGAGCGTATTTCAGGCCGCCCTGGAAACCGATTTCGGCGTGGGCCAGACCTTGCAGCGCGGTACCCAGACGAGCGGTGTTCATGAAGGTGAACATACAGTTCAGGCCTTTGTTCGCCGGGCCGATCAGGAAACCGGTCGCGCCGTCGAAGTTCATCACGCAGGTCGCGTTGCCGTGGATGCCCATCTTGTGTTCGATCGAACCGCAGGTCACGGCGTTACGGGTACCGACGGTGCCGTCGGCGTTCGGCAGGAACTTCGGAACGATGAACAGGGAAATGCCTTTGGTGCCGGCCGGTGCGTCCGGCAGGCGGGCCAGTACGATGTGGACGATGTTGTCGGCCATGTCGTGTTCACCGGCCGAGATGAAGATCTTGGTGCCGGAAACTTTGTAGGAACCGTCGGCCTGAGGTTCGGCCTTGGTGCGCAGCATGCCCAGGTCGGTGCCGCAGTGCGGCTCGGTCAGGCACATGGTGCCGGTCCATTCGCCGGAGACCAGTTTGGTCAGATAGGCTTCCTGCTGCTCTGGGGTGCCGTGCTCGGAGATGGTGTTCATCGCGCCGTGCGACAGGCCCGGGTACATGCCCCACGACCAGTTGGCTTCGCCGACCATCTCGCTGACAGCCAGACCCAGCGACTCAGGCAGACCCTGACCGCCGTGCTCGACGTCATGGGCCAGACTTGGCCAGCCGCCTTCGACGAATTGCTTGTAGGCCTCTTTGAAGCCGGTCGGGGTTTTCACGCCGGACTCGCTCCAGGTGCAGCCTTCGGTGTCACCCACGCGGTTCAGCGGTGCCAGCACTTGCTCACAAAACTTGGCGCCCTCTTCAAGAATGGCGTCAACCATGTCCGGCGTTGCTTCTGCGCACGCTGGAAGGCTCTGATAGTGCGCTTCGTAGCCGAGCAGTTCGTCACGAACGAAGCGAATATCACGCAAGGGGGCCTTGTAGTCAGGCATAGCGATAAACCTCTGCTGATGTAACCGGGAATGAACGACCGCGTTGATTTGTTGTGACGGTCAAACAGTTGTTTGAAACATACGTTTACGCCGAAATCTTGTCAAGCGTCGTTCTTTTGCCATTCGTCATCACATTTTCTGAAGCGCGGACACAGCACCGCGACATGCGCCCGACCGAGCCATGTGCACTGAAAAAAGATTAGTTGAGGGAGAAGGACTTACAACGAAAAACGCCGCGAACAGTCGCGGCGTCTGGCAAAGCGCGGATCAAAAAATCAGGCGAACGTATCGATGATCGTACCGAGCATTTCATCGGAAGCCTTCGCGACTTTCGTGCCCAGCTCCACTTGAAACTTGCCTTGGGCCATCTCGGCCATGGCGCTGCCCGGATCCATTTGCTGGCTGCGATCCACACTGCGCAGGCGATCGATCTGGGCTTCGGAAGACTGGCTGGTGACCGAACGCTCGATGGTGTTGTTGGCGATCTGGCTGGCGGCCTGATCGACGCGGTTCTGCCCGGTCTGGATAGTGCTCAGACCTGCATAAAAAGCTGTGTTTCCAGAGATTTCCATGGGAGCTCTCATCCTTGGGAAGGATCAATGGGTGCCATTGAACCAGAGGCGTCAGAAAAACACCCGTCAAAAACACTAATGGCACAGTGCCTTGTCATAGCCAAAATCAGTCGAGCAGATCCAGTTGCAAGTGATCGGCGACCGCTTCGGCGCTGACGGCCTTGAGTTTCGGCACCCGCCCCAGGCAGGGTGCCGGAATCCGCTCGGCCAGTGTCGCGAGGTTTTCTTCGAGCCGCGACGTCTTCGGATCAATGATGTTCGCCACCCATCCGGCCAATTGCAGCCCGTCTCGGGCAATCGCCTCGGCGGTCAACAGCGCGTGGCTGATGCAACCCAGACGCACGCCGACCACCAGAATCACCGGCAACTTCAGCGCAATCGCCAGATCCGACAGATTGTCCTGATCCGCCAACGGCACCCGCCAGCCGCCCGCGCCTTCGATCAGCGTGAAGTCGGCGTTCATGGCCAGAATCTCGCGCATCGGCGCCAGCAACGATTGCACGGTCAGCGCCACACCCGCCTCACGCGCTGCCAGATGCGGCGCGATCGCTGGCTCGAACGCCACCGGATTGACCTGTTGATACGTCAGCGGCAACGAGCATTCGGCCTGCAACGCCAGCGCATCGGAATTGCGCAGACCTCTGGGCGTCACCACGCAACCGGACGCTACCGGCTTGCCCGCCGCCGTACTCAGCCCAGCCGACCGCGCAGCGTGCAGCAACCCGGCGGCGACAGTGGTCTTGCCAACGTCAGTGTCGGTTCCGGTGATGAAATAGGCTGCGCTCATAAGGGTTTCTCCAACACGGCGTAGACCACCTGGTAGGTCGCCGGCAATCCCGCAGGCTGACGGAACTGCTCGTAAGCCTCGACCAGGCCCAGAATCCGCGCGCGACCGGTCAATCCGCCCGGCCGACCGGGGTTCAGGTTATGCGCGCCCAGGGCCTTGAGTTCATGGGTCAGGCTGCGCACATCCGGGTAATGCAGCAGATGCGGCCGGTTCTCCAGACAAACACTGCGCAAACCACTGGCCGCGCACAATTGCTCGTAGCGGGCGAATTCGCGGAAGCGGTTGACGTGCACCAGACCATCGACCTGACGCCAGCTGTCGCGCAATTCGTACAGCGTCCCTGCACAAAGACTAGCAAACGCGAAAATCCCCCCCGGCTTAAGCACCCGAAACGCTTCACCGAGCACCGCTTCAAAGTCCCCGCACCACTGCACGGCTAGGCTGGAGAAGATCAGATCACAAGTCGAATCCTGCAACGGTAAACGTTCGGCATCGCCAGCAATAAAGTGCATGGCCCCACCCAACGGCCGCGCGTGATGGAGCATGCCCTCAGCGATATCCAGTGCCAGCCCCTCACCAAATCGCTCGGCCAACGCCCGAGTGAAATACCCGGTGCCACAGCCCAGATCCAGCCAGCGTGCCGGCCGAAAATCCACCGGCAAGCGATTCATCAACTGCGTACCGACATCACGCTGCAACTCGGCGACGCTGTCATAGCTGGCCGCTGCGCGAGAAAAAGAAGCCGCGACCTGGCGCTTGTCAGGCAAGCCGCCGGGCAACGCCGCAACAGACAAATCAGTCATCACCGCACTCACTTAAAAACGCCTGGATTGCACCCGCCACACCGTGGGGGTCTTCCAGAAGAAACGCATGGCTGGCCTGCTCGATCAGGCCGACCTCGACATCCGCCAGCAACGCGAACAACTCGCCCGCGGCTTCCGCCGGCACCAGCCCGTCCAGCCCGCCAAACAGATGCAATTGCGGGCCACGAAACGCCTGCAAGGCATCGCGCGTATCGATCTGCGCCAACAATTCCAGACCGGCCATCAACGCGGCCGGCGAGGTATTCGGCGCGCCGCCGAGCAACAGCCGCGACAAGCCGCGCGCGTCTTGCGCGCCCTGGGCGCACAACAGAGAGAATCGCTTGAGGGTCGTGCGCGGGTCGGCGCTGCAGCCGGCCAGGAACGCATCGAAGGTCTCGCCGGGCATCGCGCTCGGCCACTGTTCATGGGCGACAAACGAAGGATTGCTCGCCAGGGTCAACAAGCCGCAGCAATGTTCGCCACGCCGTGCCGCCAGCTCGGAAGCGAGCATGCCGCCCAGCGACCAGCCGCCGAGCCAGGCATCTACGGGAATGCGCTCATCGAGTTCGTCGAGCCAGTCGTGCAGATCGCTGGAGTCCAGCTGCGGCAACGGCTCGATGTCGACCTGCAGGTGCTCGTCAAGTCCGCGTAACGCAGCGGCCAGCGGCTCCAGCGGCGAAACGCCGAGCCCCCAACCCGGCAGCAGAATCAGGCGATCACGCATGGCTTGGCTCCGACTTGAGTTGCGCAAAGCAATCGGCCAGTCCTTCCAACAATAGCTGCACCTGTGCCTCGCTGTGAGCGGCGGTCAGCGTCACCCGCAACCGCGCGCTGCCGGCAGGCACGGTCGGCGGGCGGATCGCGGTGACCATCAGTCCACGCTCGCGCAGCATCTGCGACAGACGCACGGCGCGACCGGCATCGCCGATCAGGATCGGCTGGATCGGCGTGAAGCTGTCCATCAGTTCCAGACCGATCTGTTCGGCGCCATGGCGGAACTGACGGATCAGCGTCTGCAAATGCTCGCGACGCCAGTGTTCGCTGCGCAGCAGCTCCAGACTCTTCAAGGTTGCGCAGGCCAGCGCCGGTGGCTGGCTGGTGGTGTAGATGTACGGGCGGGCGAACTGGATCAGGCTTTCGATCAGTTCTTCACTGCCCGCCACGAACGCACCCGCCGTGCCGAACGCTTTGCCGAGCGTGCCGACCAGCACCGGCACATCCTCCTGGCTCAAACCGAAATGCTCGACGATCCCGCCACCGTTTGCCCCCAGCGGGCCGAAACCGTGGGCGTCATCGACCATCAGCCAGGCGCCTTTGGCCCTGGTTTCCCGGGCCAGCGCCGGCAGATCGGCGAGATCGCCGTCCATGCTGAACACGCCGTCAGTGACCACCAGCGTATTGCCGGTGGCTTTCTCCAGACGCTTGGCGAGGCTGTCAGCGTCGTTGTGCAGATAACGATTGAAGCGCGCGCCGGACAACAATCCGGCATCCAGCAACGAGGCATGGTTGAGCCGATCTTCGAGCACCGTATCGCCCTGCCCGACCAATGCGGTGACCGCGCCAAGGTTGGCCATGTAACCGGTGGTGAATAGCAGCGCACGTGGCCGTCCGGTGAGGTCTGCCAGAGCTTCTTCCAATTCGTGATGCGGGCCGCTGTGGCCGATCACCAGATGCGAGGCGCCGCCGCCGACGCCCCACTTCGAGGCACCGGCGCGCCAGGCTTCGATCACTTGCGGATGGTTGGCCAGGCCCAGGTAATCGTTGTTGCAGAACGCCAGCAACGGCTGACCGTCGACCACCACTTGCGGCCCTTGCGGGCTTTCAAGCAGCGGGCGCTGGCGGTAGAGATTGTCGGCACGACGGGCAGCAAGGCGTGCGGCGAGATCGAAAGACATGCAAGCCTCGAACAGTCAAATCACATGAATCAGGATGGACACCGACCTTGTGGGAGCTGGCTTGCCAGCGATGGCGGCGCCACATTCAACATCAGTGTCGACTGTCAGTCCGCTATCGCTGGCAAGCCAGCTCCCACAGGGGGAGTGTTCCTTCAGCAAAATCGGGGCGAGTTTCAGACCGCCGCGTTGTAGAACTGCTCGCTGCTCTTCTGCTCCACCAGCGCCTGTTCGATGGCAGCCTGATGCACTTCGTCGGCGTGCTCTTCGCGGGCTTCCGGCTGAATGCCCAGACGTGCGAACAACTGCATGTCCTTGTCGGCCTGCGGGTTGGCGGTGGTCAGCAGTTTGTCGCCGTAGAAGATCGAATTGGCGCCGGCGAAGAACGCCAGGGCCTGCATCTGCTCGTTCATCGCTTCGCGGCCGGCGGACAGGCGCACGTGGGATTGCGGCATCAGGATGCGCGCCACGGCGAGCATGCGGATGAAGTCGAACGGATCGACGTCGTCAGCGTTTTCCAGCGGCGTACCGGCGACTTTCACCAGCATATTGATCGGCACCGACTCCGGATGCTCCGGCAGGTTGGCCAGCTGGATCAGCAGGTTCGCGCGGTCATCGAGGGACTCGCCCATGCCGAGGATGCCGCCGGAGCAGATCTTCATCCCCGCATCGCGCACATAGGCCAGGGTCTGCAGACGCTCGGCATAGGTGCGGGTGGTAATTATGCTGCCGTAGAACTCCGGCGAGGTGTCGAGGTTGTGGTTGTAGTAGTCGAGGCCGGCCTTGGCCAGCGCTTCGGTCTGATCCTGATCAAGACGACCGAGGGTCATGCAGGTTTCCAGGCCCATGGCCTTCACGCCTTCGACCATCTTCAGCACATAAGGCATGTCCTTGGCCGACGGGTGCTTCCACGCCGCGCCCATGCAGAAACGGGTCGAACCGATGGCCTTGGCGCGTGCAGCCTCTTCGAGGACTTTCTGCACTTCCATCAGCTTCTCTTTTTCCAGCCCGGTGTTGTAGTGACCGGACTGCGGACAATATTTGCAATCTTCCGGGCAGGCGCCGGTCTTGATCGACAGCAGAGTGGAAACCTGGACGCGGTTGGCGTCGAAATGCGCGCGGTGCACCGTCTGCGCCTGGAACAGCAAGTCGTTGAACGGCTGAACGAAGAGTGCTTTGACTTCAGCCAAAGACCAGTCGTGACGCAGGGTGGCAGTGGTGCTGGCGCTCATGGGCGATTCCTTGGTTATGCTTGGCTGGCGCCTGGGGAAACGGAATACCCACAGGCACGACACGGATGTTCGGCATATTTAAGGAAGAGCCATGCGCTGTCAACCAGACTACGAGAGACCGGTTTACATCTGGTTAAAAAACAAACAACTCTGCTTGTTGTGTGACGAACCGGCAGACGCGCAAATCCCGATCTGTAGCGCTTGTGAAACCGATTTGCCGTGGCTGGGCGATCAATGCCTGACCTGCGCCCTGCCCTTGCTCGCTTACGGCCTGACCTGTGGCGGCTGCCTGCAGGAACCGCCGGCCTTTGAAACGGTGGCCGTGCCCTGGACTTACAGCTTTCCGGTGGACACGCTGATCACCCGTTTCAAGCACAACGGCAAATGGCCGCTTGGCCACTTGCTCGCCGACGTTCTTGGCCAATTCCTGCAACATCGCTTCGAAGAAGACCTGCCGCGCCCGGACGCCCTGGTGCCGGTGCCGCTTGCACCCAAACGCTTGCGCCAGCGCGGCTTCAATCAAGCGGCGATGCTGGCGCAGTGGCTGGGCAAGTCACTCGACCTGCCTTGCGAGGAACACAGCCTTTTGCGCGTGCAGGATACCGACGCCCAGCAGGCCCTCAACGCCAAGGCGCGTAAACGCAATCTGCGTCACGCCTTCGCCTTGAGCCCCGATGCCCAGGTGCAAGGCCGGCACCTGGCCCTGGTCGACGACGTGCTGACCACCGGAGCCACCGCCCAGGCACTGGCCCGTTTGCTGATGGACGCCGGCGCCGCGCGGGTGGATGTGTACTGCCTGGCCCGCACGCCAAAACCCGGCGACGCGGCTTGACGGATACGCTTCGAGCCGCCAACGTCCTCCCTCAACCCTTCAGCACAAAGCGTCCGCCATGGCCCTGCCCTCTTTGTTGTCCCAGCACATCGTCCGCCGTCCGCAGCGCATCGCCTTGCTGCAACACATCGCCGAACAGGGTTCGATCACCCGCGCCGCGAAAAGCGCCGGCCTGAGTTACAAGGCGGCGTGGGATGCCATCGATGAGCTGAACAACCTTGCGCAAAAGCCTCTGGTCGAGCGAGCGGTCGGCGGCAAGGGCGGCGGTGGCGCCAGACTGTCGAGCGAGGGCGAGCGAGTGCTGCGTCTGTATCAAAAGCTGCAAGCCTTGCAGGCCCAGGTGCTGGAGGCGGCCGAGGACGCCAGCGATCTGGACCTGCTCGGTCGGCTGATGCTCAGGACCAGCGCGCGCAATCAACTGCACGGCAAAGTCGTGCTGATCGAAGGCCAGGGCCGCAACGACCTGATCCGCCTCGAACTGGCCGAAGGCCTGTCGATCGACGCGCAGATCACCCACGACAGCACCGTGCACCTGGAGCTGCAACCGGGCACCGAAGTGGTGGCGCTGATCAAGGCCGGCTGGCTCGAACTGCTTGCGCCAGAGGCCACGCCTGCCGTTGGCCAGAATCTTTTGAGCGGCCGGATCGAGGCGATTCTCGATGCCGAGGACGGCCCGAGCGAAGTGCGCATCGCCCTGCCCAACGGCCAGACCCTGTGTGCGCTGGCCGAACCGCTGGACTTGCGCACCCGGGGCCTGACGGTCGAGCAAGCGGTGCAGGTGCAATTTTCCCCGTCCAATGTGCTGCTCGGAACACCGCTCTAAACTGCGCTGCAACGAAAGCGTCATCGACCCGCATTAAGGTGGCTGCCAAAACCATGCAGGGAGCCTGATGTGAGCCTATTAGAAGAAAACCAATCCACAGACCTGGAAAAAATGGTCGGCCTGAGCCGTCGCGGTTTCATCAGCGCCGGCGCGCTGTGCGGCGCGGCGATGTTCCTCGGCGGCAACCTGCTGAGCCGCAGCGTGCTGGCCGCCAGTGTCAGCGCCGGCAACAGCCGTCTGCTCGGCTTCGACAGCATTCCTGCTGCCACCACCGACACCATCAGCCTGCCCAAGGGCTACAAGTCGTCGGTGCTGATCAGCTGGGGTCAACCGCTGCACAAGAACGGCCCGGCCTTCGACCCGAGCGGCAATGGCACCGCGGCCGCACAGGAAGTGCAGTTTGGCGACAACAACGACGGCATGAGCCTGTTCGAATTCCCGGGCGAGAAAAACCGCGCGTTGATGGCGATCAACAACGAATACACCAACTACCGCTACCTCTATCCGCACGGCGGTATGCCGCAGTCGGCCGAAGACGTGCGCAAGGCCCTGGCCTGCGAAGGCGTGTCGGTGATCGAAGTGCAGCGCAAGAACGGCCAGTGGCAGTTCGTCCAGGGCTCGCGCTACAACCGGCGCATCCACGGCAACTCGCCGCTGCGTATCAGCGGCCCGGCCGCCGGTCACGAGCTGATGAAAACCAGCGCCGACAAGCACGGCAAGAAAGTCCTCGGCACCTTCCAGAACTGCGCCAACGGCAAGACGCCGTGGGGCACTTATCTGACCTGCGAAGAGAACTTCACCGACTGTTTCGGCAGCAGCAACGCCCAGCAACAGTTCGACCCGGCGCAGAAACGCTACGGCGTGTCGGCCGCCAGCCGCGAGATCAACTGGCATCCGTTCGATCCGCGCTTCGACATGGCGAAGAACCCCAACGAGCTCAACCGCCATGGCTGGGTGGTGGAAATCGACCCGTTCGACCCGCAATCGACCCCGGTCAAACGCACCGCGCTGGGTCGCTTCAAACATGAAAACGCCGCACTGGCCGAGACCGACGACGGTCGCGCCGTGGTGTACATGGGCGACGACGAACGCGGCGAGTTCATCTACAAATTCGTCAGCCGCGACAAGATCAACCACCGCAACGCCAAGGCCAACCGCGACATCCTTGATCACGGCACGCTGTACGTCGCCAGGTTCGATGCGGGCGACGGCAACCCGGATCACCCGAAAGGCCAGGGCCAGTGGATCGAACTGACCCACGGCAAGAACGGCATCGACGCCAGCAGTGGTTTCGCCGATCAGGCCGAAGTGCTGATTCACGCACGTCTCGCCGCCAGTGTGGTCGGCGCCACGCGCATGGACCGTCCGGAGTGGATTGTGGTCAGCCCGAAAGACGGCCAGGTTTATTGCACCCTGACCAACAACGCCAAGCGCGGCGAAGACGGGCAACCGGTGGGCGGGCCGAACCCGCGCGAGAAGAACGTCTACGGGCAGATCCTGCGCTGGCGCACCGACCGCGACGATCACGCGGCGAAGACCTTCGCCTGGGATCTGTTCGTGGTCGCCGGCAACCCGAGCGTCCACGCCGGTACGCCGAAAGGCGGTTCGTCGAATATCACCCCGCAGAACATGTTCAACAGCCCCGACGGTCTCGGCTTCGACAAGGCCGGGCGGTTGTGGATCCTCACCGACGGCGACTCGAGCAACGCCGGTGATTTTGCCGGGATGGGCAACAACCAGATGCTCTGCGCCGATCCTGCGACCGGGGAAATTCGCCGGTTCATGGTCGGGCCGATCGGTTGCGAGGTCACCGGGATCAGCTTCTCGCCGGATCAGAAAACCCTGTTCGTCGGGATTCAGCACCCAGGCGAGAACGGCGGTTCGACCTTCCCCGAGCACCTGCCGAACGGCAAGCCACGCTCATCGGTGATGGCGATTACCCGTGAGGATGGCGGGATCGTCGGCGCCTGATCGGGCGACGCTCTGATCGTTCCCGTGCGCTGCACGGGAACGATCCCACTCAAGACCGCCCGTCTGCGCTACCATGCTGAGCCGGACGCGGCAGCCTGCTGCGCGCAGGAGTCAGCATGGCCCACCCGTTTGAAACCCTCACCCCAGACCTCGTGCTCGATGCCGTCGAAAGCATCGGTTTCCTGAGCGACGCGCGCATTCTGGCGCTCAACAGTTACGAAAACCGCGTCTATCAGGTCGGCATCGAAGACTCGGAACCGCTGATCGCCAAGTTCTATCGCCCGCAGCGCTGGACCAACGAAGCCATTCTCGAAGAACACCAGTTCACCTTCGAACTGGCCGACGTCGAGATCCCGGTGGTGGCGCCATTGATCCACAACGGCGAAACCCTGCACGAACACGCCGGTTTTCGTTTCACCCTGTTTCCCCGTCGCGGTGGCCGGGCGCCGGAGCCGGGCAATCTCGACCAGTTGTATCGCCTTGGCCAGTTGCTCGGGCGCATGCATGCAGTCGGCGGCACAAAACCGTTCGAGCACCGCGAAGCGCTGGCGGTGAAGAACTTCGGCCATGACTCGCTGACCACTTTGCTGGAAGGCAACTTCATACCGAAAAGCCTGCTGCCGGCCTACGAGTCCGTCGCCCGCGACCTGCTCAAGCGTGTGGAAGATGTCTACGCCAACACCCCGCACCAGAACATCCGCATGCATGGCGACTGCCACCCCGGCAACATGATGTGCCGCGACGAGATGTTCCACATCGTCGACCTCGATGACTGCCGCATGGGCCCGGCAGTGCAGGACATCTGGATGATGCTCGCCGGCGATCGTCAGGATTGTCTCGGGCAGCTGTCGGAGTTGATGGACGGCTACAACGAATTCCATGACTTCGACCCGCGCGAACTGGCGCTGATCGAACCGCTGCGCGCCTTGCGCCTGATGCATTACAGCGCGTGGCTGGCCCGACGCTGGGACGATCCGGCGTTCCCCCGCAGCTTTCCGTGGTTCGGCAGCGAGCGGTATTGGGGCGATCAGGTGCTGGCGTTGCGCGAGCAACTGTCGGCGTTGAACGAAGAGCCGTTGAAGCTTTTCTGACACGACACGTCTATACAACTGCCCGTACAATCGCTGCTTTGTTAGCTGCCTAAGCAAGGATTCTGCATGCAAGCCGCCAACCCGCGTCGCGGGTACATTCTGGGCCTCAGCGCCTACATCATCTGGGGACTGTTCCCGCTCTACTTCAAAGCCATCGCCGAAGTGCCGGCGGTGGAAATCATCATTCACCGGGTGCTGTGGTCGGCACTGTTCGGCGCGCTGCTGTTGATGGTGTGGAAGCATCCCGGCTGGTGGCAGGAACTGCGCGACAATCCGAAACGCCTGGCGATTCTTGCGCTCAGCGGCACCTTGATCGCGGCCAACTGGCTGACCTACGTCTGGTCGGTGAACAATGGCCGGATGCTGGAGGCGAGCCTCGGTTATTACATCAACCCGCTGGTGAACGTGCTGCTGGGCATGCTGATCCTTGGCGAACGCTTGCGGCGCATGCAGTGGCTGGCGGTCGGTCTGGCGGCTATCGGTGTGGCGCAGCAGGTGTGGCAGGTCGGCAGCCTGCCGTGGGTATCGCTGGTGCTGGCGCTGACCTTCGGTTTCTACGGGCTGATCCGCAAGCAGGCGCCGGTCAAGGCGTTGCCGGGGCTGGTGGTGGAAACCTGGATGCTGGTGCCGATCGCTCTCGCGTGGCTGCTGTTCAATCCGACCGCGACCAGTGCCCAGGCCGAGTTCTGGACCACCTCCGAAGCCTGGTGGCTGGTGGCAGCCGGTCCGGTGACGCTGGTGCCGCTGGTCTGCTTCAACGCGGCGGCACGGCATCTGCCTTACACCACCCTCGGCTTCCTGCAATACCTGGCGCCGACGCTGGTGCTGCTGCAAGCCGTGCTGCTGTTCGGCGAGCACTTGTCGTCCAGCACGCTGATCGCCTTCATGTTTATCTGGGCCGGTCTGGCGGTGTACAGCGTCGATGCGTGGCTGAGCCTGCGCCGGCGCAGCTGATCAAAAAACGCACAAACCTCCACAGGCCACGGTTCTCGTGGCCTGTATCGTTCCTTCCCAAGGTTATCCACAGCGTGATCCCCGCCGTTTGTGCGCAAGTCACTGAATGCTGGCGGTTTTTTGATCAATCTTCGCAAAGCCACGGCGGACGTGGCCTGGCGTCCGGTCTCTACAGGTTATCCACAGGCAGGTGCACGTTTAAACTGGATAACCCGATCCGTCTTCACAGGTCGGTGCGCAGCACCAGTTCCACCATCAAGTCATCGGCCAGGGTTTCCAGGCGCGATTGCAGCACGTCCAGCGACAAAGTCAGCGGCACCGCGAGAATCGCTTCGGCGTGGAACAGCGGTTCACTGCTCATCGGTGCCGGGCGCACTTCGGTCACCAGCCGTTCGAGGTTCACGCCCTGCTCGCTCAGCAGCCGGGTGATGTCACGTACGATCCCTGGACGATCATTGCCCACCAGTTCCATGGCGATCGGTTTCCAGGTGCAGGCCTGCTCGATTCCGCTTTCGGCCACCAGCACGCGAATTCCCTGAGCCGACAAAGCTTGTAGGGCATCGACTAATTCGTCGTAAGCCTCCGCCGGCACGCCGACCCGCAAGATCCCGGCGAACTGCCCGGCCATCCGCGACATGCGGCTTTCCAGCCAGTTGCCGCCGTGTTCGGCGATGCATTGGGCGATGCGCTCGACCTGCCCGGGCTTGTCCGGTGCGAAGACGGTGAGTACGAGGTGATCCATGGCGCAGCCCTCTTGTCATGACTTTTGTTATAGAAGAGCAAGTATAGGCAAGCGTTCCAGAGACGCCTCAGACGCTCGAAACCACAAATCGTGTACAACTTTTTATATTTAACTGGAACAATCCATTGGTTTTTTGAGAACATCCCGTTCCGCGCCGTGACCGCAATGCGTCATGGGGTCGCAGAACGACGTAATTAGTCTGATTTTCACAACCGCAACTCATAATGTAGTATGCCGCAGCGCGCACTACATAACGCTGGATCGATGTCTGCCCAAGGCACGTTCGCAACCCTGAAAGCCCCGTCAGCAAGGCCCCCAAGCCGTTGATTGGTCCCAGCCCAGCCGCCAGCGATGGCATGTACTGGTCGAGGGGTTTGTGGTTTAAATGGCCAGAGGCTTCATTGTTAAATTGAAGAGCTGAAAAGCGAAATAGCTGAGCAGAGTGAGGCAAGCAATGACTGAACACGTTCAAGTCGGTGGCCTGCAGGTCGCCAAAGTCCTGTTCGACTTCGTGAACAACGAAGCCATTCCCGGTACCGGCCTCACCGCCGAAAAATTCTGGGAAGGTGCCGACAAGGTCATTCACGACCTGGCGCCGAAGAACAAAGCCCTACTCGCCAAACGCGATGACTTCCAGGCTCGTATCGATGGCTGGCACCAAAGCCGTGCCGGTCAGCCGCACGACGCCGTGGCCTATAAAGCCTTCCTGCAAGAGATCGGTTATCTGCTGCCAGAAGCGGCTGATTTCCAGGCAACGACGCAAAACGTCGATGACGAAATCGCCCGTACCGCCGGCCCGCAACTCGTGGTCCCGGTGATGAACGCCCGCTTCGCCCTCAACGCCTCGAACGCCCGCTGGGGCTCGTTGTACGACGCCCTGTACGGCACCGACGCCATCAGCGAAGCCGGCGGCGCGGAAAAAGGCAAAGGCTACAACAAGGTGCGTGGCGACAAAGTCATCGCCTTCGCCCGTGCGTTCCTCGACGAAGCCGCGCCATTGGCGACCGGCTCCCACGTCGATTCCACCGGCTACAAGATCGCTGACGGCAAACTGGTCGTCACCCTCAAGGGCGGCAGCACCAGCGGCCTGCGCAACGACGCACAGCTGATCGGCTTCCAGGGCGATGCCAATGCGCCGATTGCGATCCTGCTGAAGAACAACGGCCTGCATTTCGAAATCCAGATCGACGCCAGCACCCCGGTCGGCCAGACCGATGCCGCCGGCGTCAAAGACATCCTGATGGAAGCAGCGCTGACCACCATCATGGACTGCGAAGACTCCGTTGCGGCCGTCGATGCCGACGACAAGGTGGTGATCTACCGCAACTGGCTCGGCCTGATGAAGGGCGACCTGGCGGAATCCGTGTCCAAGGGCGGCCAGACCTTCACCCGTACCATGAACCCGGATCGCACCTACACCAAGGTCGACGGCAGCGAACTGACCCTGCACGGCCGCTCGCTGTTGTTCGTGCGTAACGTCGGTCACCTGATGACCATCGACGCGATCCTCGACAAACACGGCAACGAAGTGCCGGAAGGCATCCTCGACGGTCTGGTGACTTGCCTCGCGGCGATGCACAACCTGAACGGCAACACTTCACGCAAGAACACCCGCACCGGTTCGGTCTACATCGTCAAACCGAAGATGCACGGCCCTGAAGAAGCGGCGTTCACCAACGAGCTGTTCGGTCGCATCGAAGACGTGCTGGGCCTTGCGCGCAACACCCTGAAAGTCGGGATCATGGACGAGGAACGCCGTACCACGGTCAACCTCAAGGCCTGCATCCAGGCGGCCAGCGAGCGCGTGGTGTTCATCAACACCGGTTTCCTCGACCGCACCGGCGACGAAATTCACACCTCCATGGAAGCCGGCCCGATGGTGCGCAAGGCTGACATGAAGGCCGAGAAATGGATCGGCGCCTACGAGAACTGGAACGTCGATATCGGTCTGAGCACCGGCCTGCAAGGTCGTGCGCAAATCGGTAAAGGCATGTGGGCGATGCCCGACCTGATGGCGGCGATGCTCGAACAGAAAATCGCTCACCCGCTGGCCGGCGCCAACACTGCCTGGGTTCCGTCGCCGACCGCCGCTGCGCTGCACGCGCTGCACTACCACAAGGTCGACGTGTTCGCCCGTCAGGCCGAACTGGCCAAACGCGCCCGCGCTTCGGTCGATGACATCCTGACCATCCCGCTGGCGGTCAAACCGAACTGGACCCCGGAGCAGATCAAGAACGAACTGGACAACAACGCCCAGGGCATTCTCGGCTACGTGGTGCGCTGGATCGACCAGGGCGTGGGTTGCTCGAAAGTGCCGGACATCAACGACGTCGGCCTGATGGAAGACCGTGCGACGCTGCGTATCTCCAGCCAGCACATCGCCAACTGGCTGCGCCACGGTGTCGTGACCGAGGCGCAAGTGATGGAAAGCCTCAAGCGCATGGCGCCGGTGGTGGACCGTCAGAACGCCAACGACCCGCTGTACCGTCCGCTGGCCCCGAACTTCGACAGCAACATCGCCTTCCAGGCGGCGGTCGAACTGGTGATCGAGGGCACCAAACAGCCGAACGGCTACACCGAGCCGGTCCTGCATCGTCGTCGCCGCGAGTTCAAGGCTGCCAACGGCCTGTAACCTGCGCTGATGCCGGACATGAAAAAGCCCTGATCTTTCGATCAGGGCTTTTTTGTTTACGCTGGATGGTTAAGGCTCGATCCCCAGCTCATGTCTGACGAGACCGAGCAACTTGGCGGTATCAATTGGCTTCAGCAAAAAGTCCACCACGCTCAAATGCATCGCCGCAATCGCATCCTTCACGTCGGCATCACCGGACACAATGATGATCGGCATCGCCGCCCTGACGGATTCGCGCACCTGGCGGATCAGCTCCAGGCCATCTACGTTGCCCATGCGCAGGTCGGTGATCACCAACCCGATCGAAGGTTTTTCCGCGAGCATTTTCAGCGCGGTTTCGCCGCTGGCGGCGGTCATGCAACGAATGCCATCCAACCCGAGAATCTCCGACAACAGCTCCCGCGCATCCTTGTCGTCATCGACGATCAATACACGCTGCGGTGGCAGATCGGGTTCGAGCATTACAGCGCTGAGCGCTTCCCGCTCGGCGTCGCTCAAAATATCGTGGTCGGACATGGCGTTCTCTACGTTCTCAAAATCGATCCCCTGGCACAGTGGTCAGACATCGCTGGGCAGAGCTTCAATGTGCACTTCGTCGGATTTTTTTCCAAGGGGCGAACCAAAGAATTTCCGACTGATTTTGTAGGGCATATCCGAAAACTACCCAACGGCATGCCCAACCTAGACTTACGTCCAATGGGCACCCCGCGCGATGGGGTCGACCATGGCTGCAACGATCCGACAACAACAATTCGAAAAAGACTGCGGTAATGGTTATGAGTAAAGCGGACGCCTTCACCCAGGCAGGGAAAACCGCGGTGTTGCAGAACATTCAGGGCACTTTGCAACTCCTCCAGCGCTTCCCCCCTTTCAATCAAATGGAACACGCCCACCTGGCCTACCTGGTGGAGCAATGCCAGCTGCGCTTCTACGGTCAGGGCGAGAGCATCATCAAACCCGCCGACGGGCCGGTCGAACACTTCTACATCGTCAAGCAGGGCCGGGTGGTCGGCGAGCGTCCGCACACGGCCAAGGGCGGCACCGAAACCACGTTTGAAATTACCACCGGCGAGTGTTTTCCCCTCGCCGCGCTGCTCGGCGAACGGGCGACCCGCACCGAACATCTGGCTGGCGAAGACACTTTCTGCCTGCAACTGAACAAACTGGCGTTCATCAAGCTGTTCGCCCTCTCCAGCACCTTCCGCGACTTCGCCCTGCGCGGGGTCAGCAGCCTGCTCGATCAGGTCAATCAGCAAGTCCAGCAAAAAGCCGTGGAAACCCTCGGCACCCAGTACTCGCTGAACACCCGTCTCGGCGAATTGGCCATGCGCCATCCGGTGACCTGCAGCCCCTCCACCCCACTGCGCGAAGCGGTGAAGCTGATGCACGAACAACAGGTCGGCAGCATCGTCGCGGTGGATGAGCACAAGGCGCCGCTGGGGATTTTCACCCTGCGCGATCTGCGCCATGTAGTGGCTGAAGGGGTTGGCGATTTCAGCGAGCCGATCGACCGTCACATGACCCGCTCGCCGTTCTATCTGTCGCCGGATCACAGCGCCTTCGACGCGGCGATTGCCATGACCGAACGGCACATCGCCCATGTGTGCCTGGTCAAGGATCGACGCCTGTGCGGCGTGGTTTCCGAGCGGGATCTGTTCTCGCTGCAACGGGTCGATCTGGTGCACCTGGCGCGGACCATTCGCAGCGCCCAGCGGGTCGAACAGCTGGTGACCCTGCGCGGCGAGATCGGCCAACTGGTGGAGCGCATGCTCGCTCATGGCGCCTCGTCGACCCAGATCACCCACATCATCACACTGCTCAACGATCACACTGTGTGCCGGGTGATCGAGCTGACCCTTGCCGAGAAAGGCGATCCCGGCGTGCCATTCAGCTGGCTGTGCTTCGGCAGCGAAGGCCGGCGCGAGCAGACCCTGCACACCGATCAGGACAACGGCATTCTGTTCGACGCGCGGGATGCGGCCCATGCGGCGGAGATTCGCGGCAAGCTGCTGCCCATCGCCCAGCAGATCAATACCAGCCTGGCGCAATGCGGTTTCACCCTGTGCAAGGGCAACGTCATGGCCGGCAATCCGCAGCTGTGCCTGTCCCGCGCCGAATGGGCACGACGCTTTGCCGCGTTCATTCGCGAGGCGACGCCGGAGAACCTGTTGGGCTCCAGCATCTATTTCGACCTGCGGGTGGTCTGGGGTGATGAACAGGGTTGCGAACAATTGCGCCGGGGGATTCTCGATCAGGTCGGCGACAATCGCCTGTTCCAGCGGATGATGGCCGAAAACGCCTTGCGCAACCGCCCGCCGGTGGGGCGATTCCGTGAGTTCGTGCTGACCCGCAAGAACGGCGAGAAAGCCACCCTGGACCTGAAAATTCAGGGCCTGACCCCGTTTGTCGACGGTGCGCGCCTGCTGGCGCTGGCCCATGGCATCGACGCCAACAACACCCTCGAACGCTTCCGCCAGCTGGTGGATAAACAAGTCATCGACCGGCTGGATGGCGCCGCGTACGAAGAGGCGTACCACTTCATTCAGCAGACGCGCATGCAGCAGCATCAATTGCAGACCCGGGAAAACCTGCCGTATTCGAACCGGGTCGATCCCGACAGCCTCAATCATCTGGACCGGCGCATCCTGCGTGAATCCCTGCGCCAGGCCCAGCGCCTGCAAAGCAGCCTGACCCTGCGGTATCAGCTATGAGCCTGTTCTCGTGGCTGCGTCCGGCCAGCCCCGTTGTGCGGGACGACCTGCAACAGCGCCTGACGAAACTGCCGGCCATCGGCGAACTGCGCGAGTGCAGCCTGCGCGAGCAGCGATGGGTAGTGCTGGATCTGGAAACCACCGGGCTGAACCTGAGCAAGGATCGGGTGCTGTCGATCGGCGCGGTAGTGATCGAGGACGGTGCGATCGACTTCAGTCAGCAGTTCGAACGCACCCTGCAATGTCACGAGTTGAAACTCGGCCCGAGCGTGTTGATTCACGGCTTGGCCCCGAGCGCGATTGCCGCCGGCAGCGAGCCCACCGAAGCTTTGGTCGAGCTACTGGAGTTCATCGGCGACAGCCCGGTGCTGGCGTTTCACGCTTCGTTCGACCAGCACATGCTCGGCCGCGCACTGAAGGAACATCTCGGGCACAAGTTGCAGACGGTGTTTCTCGATGTGGCGCAGATCGCCCCGCTGGTTTGCCCGCAGGCACATATTCGGGAGGCGGGGCTGGACGAGTGGATCGACTGGTTCAAGCTCGAAGTGTTCGAGCGCCACCATGCGAGTGCCGATGCCCTGGCCACGGCGGAACTGGCGCTGATCCTGTTCAGTCGGGCGCGCCAGCAGCAGATCCACAGTCCGCTGAATCTTCAGCAACGCCTGAGTCAGTGGAAACGCCGCCAGCAGACGCATTCGTTCTGAATCCGGGTTGTCGCCCGACAACCCGACCGGTGGCCAATTGCTAACCATTCCCACCTCTGCCACAATCGCGAACAATTCTCGTTAGTTAAAACTTCCCAGTCGGTGTCGTCGTGTCCTCAGCCCAAAGCCCTCACAGTGAGCTCGTCGGTGCGTTGTATCGCGACCACCGTGGCTGGCTGCTGGCCTGGCTGCGGCGCAACGTGGCTTGCCCGGAACGGGCCGAAGACCTGAGCCAGGACACTTTCGTCCGCCTGCTCGGCCGCGACGAGCTGCTGACTCCACGCGAGCCCCGGGCGTTTCTGGTGGCGATCGCCAAAGGCTTGTTGTTCGACTACTTCCGCCGGGCGGCGCTGGAACAGGCGTACCTGACCGAACTGATGCTGATCCCCGAGGGCGAGCAACCCTCGGTCGAAGAACAGCAACTGATCCTCGAAGACCTCAAGGCCATCGACCGCATGCTCGGCAAGCTGTCGACCAAGGCCCGCGCCGCGTTCCTCTATAACCGCCTCGACGGCCTGACCCACGCCGAGATCGCCGACAAACTCGGCGTGTCTGTCCCCCGCGTGCGTCAGTACCTGGCCCAGGGCATCCGCCAGTGCTACATCGCGCTGTACGGTGAGCCAACATGAGCCCGGCCAGTTCTAGACCGGTCCCGGCCCATGTGCTGGACGCGGCGATTGCCTGGCAATTGACCCTCGATTCCAGCACGCCGCTGGAGCGCGAAGAGTTCGCCAAATGGCACGCGGCCAACGAAGAACACGCTCGCGCCTGGCGCCAGTTGGGCATGCTCGACCAGCGTTTCAGCGTGGCCAAGGGCCCGGCACGCAGCGCGTTGCTGCAATCGCGCGAAGGCATCCGCCGTCGGGTACGCAAACTGGGCAGCGGGCTGGCCAGTGTCGTGGCGGTGGTCGGTCTGGCGTTGTTTGCCGGCGAACGTTATCTGCCGCTGGAGTATTGGCTCGCCGATCAACGCACCAGCACCGGCGAACAGCGCACCGTGCGCCTGGCCGACGGCACCGTACTCAATCTGAATACCCACAGCGCCGTAGATGTCCGCTTCGATGACAAGCAACGCCTGATCGTGTTGCAGGAAGGCGAAATCCTCGTCGAAACCGGTCATGGCGATGCACGGCCGTTCATCGTCGAAACCGCCGAGGGCAGCATGCGCGCCCTGGGCACGCGGTTCCTGGTCAAGCGCGAAGACGCCGGCACGCGCCTGAGCGTGTTGCAGTCGGCGGTCGCGGCACATCCGCAATCCAATCTGCAGGAACAGATCCTGCGCGAAGGCCAGCAAGTGCTGATCCGCCACAACGGTCTGGATTCGGTGGTGGCGCTCACCCCCGGCGCCGACGCCTGGACCCGCGGCATGCTGGTGGTGGACAACGCGCGCCTGGAAGACCTGGTGCATGAACTCGGGCGCTATCGTCGCGGCCATCTGGGCATTGCGCCGGAAGTCGCCGACCTGCGCATCACCGGCAGCTTCCCGCTGCACGACACCGACAAGGCGCTGAACGCCCTGCTGCCGACCCTGCCGGTGCAGATCGAGCAGCACACGCCATGGTGGGTGACCGTGGCCAAGGCTGATCCAAAGCCCTGACATTCAGCGTTGCCTGATTAATAGCGATCGCGAGCAGATCGCGACAGAACCTTCACACCCCATGAAAACGGACTTTCTGCTGACTTGCGCAGCGATGTCGTTCGTTAATCGAAATTATTTTCATCCAGCCCTATCACTTTTCGAATCTCGTCCGGCACACAGGCAATTGAGAAATATTTCCATTCAGGAGCCGCCGTATGTCCCGTTCGCTAGACACCTTGTTGCGCCCCAGTTTGCTGGCGGTCGCCATTGCCCTCTGCACTCCGCTGGCCAGCAGCCAACTGATCGCCGCTGAACAGGCGTCGAGCGTACGCGCCTACAACCTGCCGGCGGCTCCGTTGTCGACCACCCTGAACCAGATCGCCAGCCAGGGCGGCCTCACGCTGTCGCTGAACCCGTCGCTGGCGGCGGGCAAGACCTCGGCGCCGGTCAACGGCCAATATGACGCGGCCGGCGCCCTGCGCGCGGCCCTGCGCGGCACCGGTCTGCAACTGGAACAGAGCAGCGCCGGCACCTACACCCTGGTCGCTGTGCCGGAGGGCGCGATGGCTCTGCCGGAAACTTCGGTGATCGGCGTGGAAAACTATGAAAGCGCCTGGGGCCCGGTCGAAGGCTACACAGCCACCCGCACCGCCGCCGGCACCAAGACCGACACCGCGCTGGTCGAAGCACCGCGTTCGATTTCCGTCGCCACTCGCCAGCAAATGGAAGACCGTGGCGTGCACAGCCTCGATGACGCCGTACGCTATATGCCGGGCATCACCGCCAGCAGCTACGGCAGCGACACCCGCGCCGACTGGCTGCGCGTGCGCGGCTTCGAACCGACCCAGTTCCTCGACGGCTTGCCGCTGCCAAAAGGCGTGTACGCCAACCCGAAACAGGAAACCTGGAACCTCGACCGCCTTGCCCTGCTGCGCGGCCCGGCCTCGTCGGTGTACGGCCAGACCCCGCCGGGCGGCCTGCTGGACATGGTCAGCCGTCGTCCGAGCGATGTGCAGAGCAGCGAAATCCAGTTGCAGTACGGCAGCGACAACCACCGCCAGATCAACTTCGCCAGCACCGGCAAGATCGACGACGCCGGCCAGTTTCTCTACGGCCTCAGCGGTGTGGTACGTGACAGCGGCACGCAGATCGACCACGTCGACAACAAGCGCTACAACATCGCGCCGAGCCTGACCTGGAACATCGACGACGACACCAGATTCACCCTGCTGACCCAGTTCACCCGCGACGATACGGGCATCACCAGCCAGTTCCTGCCGGTGCAAGGCACCAAGATCGACATGCCGTTCGGCAAGGTTTCCCATCACAAGAACCTGGGCGATCCGGACTGGGAATACTACGACCGCACCTATTACGCGCTGGGCTATGCCTTCGAACATCGCCTGAACGATGTGTGGCAGTTCAAGCAGAACCTGCGCTACACCAAGTCGGATCTGTCGTTCCAGGGCATCACCGTCGGCTCCTACCCGTTCACTCAAGTGGACAATGACGGCAACGTCGGCCGTACCACCACCATCGTCGACGAAGACATCAGCCAGTTCGCCGTGGACAACAACTTCCAGGCCGACTTCGCCACCGGCGACATCCGCCACACCCTGCTGCTGGGTCTGGATCACCAGCGCAGCAACACCAACTACACCTCGATCTTCGGCAGCGCGCCGGAGATTAACGTGAACAATCCGATCCATGGTCAGCCGATCGTGCGTCCGGCGCGTTCCACCGCGTTCTATGACTACAACCAGAAGACCTACCAGACCGGCCTCTACGTTCAGGACCAAATGGCCCTGGATCAATGGCGCCTGACCCTCGGCGGCCGGGAAGACTGGGTGCACACCAGCACTCAATTCATCAACAAGGGCGACGCGACCAACACTCAGCGTGACAAGGCGTTCAGCGGTAACGCGGCGATCAGCTACGTGTTCGATTCCGGTTTCGTGCCGTACCTGTCCTACGCCGAATCGTTCCAGCCGACCACCGGCGCCGACGCCTCGTCGACCGAATCGCTCAAACCGACCGAAGGCAAGCAGTGGGAACTGGGCATCAAGTACCAGCCACCGGGCAGCAAGACCCTGCTGACGGCGGCCGTGTATGACCTGACCCAGAAAAACGTCTCGGTCAGCTCGTTCGTCAACGGCGTATCGATCACCAGCCAGACCGGTGAAGTCAAAGTCAAAGGCCTGGAGCTGGAAGCCGTCTCCGACGTCACCGACAACCTGAAGGTCATCGCCGCGTACACCCTGGCCAAGTCCGAAGTGCAGAACGGCGCCGACAAGGGCAACCGCCTGCAACTGATGCCGAATCAGCAAGCCTCGCTGTGGGCCGATTACACCTGGCACAGCGGTGTGCTCGACGGCTTCGGCATCGGCGCCGGCGCGCGCTACACCGGCAACACCTACGGCGACAAAGCCAATACCTGGCTGGGCAAGGCGGACGCGTACACCGTGTTCGACGCCGCCGTGCATTACGACCTCGGCCGTCTGGACAACAGCCTCAAAGGCGCGTCGCTGGCACTCAACGCCACCAATTTGCTGGACAAGGACTACATCTCCACTTGCGACAGCTTCTACTGCTACTACGGCGACCAGCGCAGTGTCGTCGCCAGCGCCACTTACAAGTGGTAAGCGCCTGAGCTGAACAGGCCCTGCAACCAGGCCGTCCCTCGTGGACGGCTTGGGTGTTTTTGAAGGTCATGAAATGAAAAGTAAAACAATTCGCCGCTGGTCCTTGGTCCACACTTGGACCAGCCTGATCTGCACCGTGTTTTTGCTGCTGCTGGCCCTGACCGGTCTGCCGCTGATTTTCCATCACGAGATCGAGCACCTGCTGGGCGATGCGCCCCAGTTGCGGGTAATGCCGGCGAACACGCCGCACCTGAACCTGGCGCAACTGGTCGAAGCGGCGGAAAAGCATCGGCCCGGCGAGATCGTGCAGTACTTCGGCTTCGAAGACGACGAGCCGAATGCCGTGCTGACGATCATGGCCAGGACCGCCGGCACCGAGCCCAATTCATCGCACACCTTCATGCTCGACGCGCGCACCGGCGAAGCCCTGGAAATGCCTTCGGCCAACGGTGGGCTGATGCTGTTCATCCTGCGCCTGCACGTCGACATGTTCGCCGGGCTGCCGGGCAAATTGCTGCTGGCGTTCATGGGTTTGCTGTTCGTGGTCGCGATCGTGTCCGGCACGGTGTTGTACCTGCCGTTCATGCGCCGCTTGAAGTTCGGCACCGTGCGCCAGGACAAGTCCACCCGCCTGCGCTGGCTCGACCTGCACAATCTGATCGGCGTGGTCACCCTGACCTGGGCGCTGGTGGTCGGCGTGACCGGGGTGATCAGCGCCTGCGCCGATCTGATCATCGCTGCATGGCGCAACGATTCGCTCAACGCCATGATCGCGCCCTACCGCGATGTCCCGCCGCTGATCCACCTCGCCCCGGCCACGCGACTGCTGGATATCGCCAACGAAGTCGCACCGGGCATGAAACCGGACTTCATCGCCTTCCCCGGCACCCGTTTCTCCAGCGAGCACCACTACTCGGTATTCATGAAGGGTGGCACCCACCTGACCTCGCATCTGCTGACTCCGGTGCTGATCGACGCCAGCACCCTGCAAGTGACGGCGGTCGCAGAACGACCGTGGTACATGGACGCCATGGGCATGTCGCAGCCGCTGCACTTCGGTGACTACGGCGGCATGCCGATGAAAATCCTCTGGGCCACGCTGGACGTGCTGACCATCATCGTCCTCGCCAGCGGCGTGTACCTGTGGGTGGTACGACGCAAGGCCGCGAAACCGGTGCTGGAACCGGCGGAGGCCTCTGCATGAAGCCGCGTCAGTCGAATTTCTGGAAGGTCTTCAGCACACCGCTGGTGATCGCGCTGCTGAGTGCGGCGGGCCTGTTCGCGGCGCTGCTGGGCGACGGGATCTGGGATGGCCTGAGCTGGGTGGGTCTGGGCATTCCGGCCGCCATTGCCCTGCGCGGATTGCTGCAACGCCGCTGAACGGCTTGAGCCTGACGGGCAACGCGCTATGCTGCCCGTCATTGCCCCTGACCGAGACCCTGCCGATGTCCGCTCCCAGCATGACCCTGTTCCACAACACCCTCTCCCCGTTCGTGCGCAAAGTCATGGTGCTGCTGCACGAGACCGGCCAGCAGGATCGCGTCGCGTTGCAGGACTGCGTGCTCAGCCCAGTCAGCCCGGACGCCGCCCTCAACGCAGACAACCCGCTGGGCAAGATCCCGGCCCTGCGCCTGGCCGACGGCAATGTCATCCATGACAGCCGGGTGATCCTCGATTACCTCGACCACCAGCACGTCGGCAACCCGCTGATCCCCCGCGACGGCTCGGCCCGCTGGCGGCGCCTGACCCTGGCCTCGATGGCCGACGGGATCATGGACGCCTCGGTCATGGTGCGTTACGAGCAGGCTCTTCGCGCCCCGGAAAAACACTGGGACGAATGGCTCGAAGCCCAGCGCGAGAAGATCCGCCGCGCCCTCGCCTTGCTGGAACGCGACGCGATTGCCGAACTGACCTGCCACTTCGACGTCGCCGCGATCAGCGTGGCCTGTGCACTGGGTTATCTCGACCTGCGCTTCCCGGATCTGGGCTGGCGTGACGCCAATCCGCAACTGGCCAACTGGTTCTTTGAAGTGAGCCAGCGGCCGTCGATGATTGCGACGATGCCGAAGGCTTGACGCACCGGGCGGGAGGCAACGAGGCAAAGATCAGCGTCATCAACAACTCGGCCTCCCGCTGCTCCTCACGCAATCCCACGAACCGGCTCATTGCACCGCTCCGATATCGAATTGCAGCGGTTTGGCCGGTTTCTGCCCGATCCCGTACCAGTCCAGATTGCGGGTCAGCACCATGAACACACCGAGCAGACCGAACAGCAGCAGCGAGCCCATCAGCAGCGCGTAATCCTCGGCGCTCAGCAAGCCGTAGAGCAAACCGTACAACGCCGCCAGCCCCGCCGAAAAACTCAAGCCATGCCGCACGCTGCGCAGCACGTGGCAGACATAAAACCCGATCAACAGCACACAACCGCTGGCCGACAACAGATACGCCAGGGCAAAACCGATGTGCTCCGACAACGACAGCAGCAACAGATAAAAGAACGCCAGCGCCACGCCCACCAACGCGTATTGCACAGGGTGCACCGCCAGGCTTTTCAGCACTTCGAACAGGAAGAAACCGGCGAACGTCAGGACGATGAACAGCAGCGCATATTTGATCGCCCGGTCGCTCTTCAGATACTGATCCACCGGATCGATGAAGCTCACGCCGAAACTGCGCCCGCTGAACGCCTCGCAATCATTGCCCGCCACGCAGCGGCTCATCGCTTCTTGCAAATTGGTGGAGAAAAACGAGGTCTGCCAATCGGCGGTGAAACCCTGATCGTTGATCTCGCGTTTGGCCGGCAGGAAGTTGCCGATGAAGCTTGGGTGCGGCCAGTTGGCGGCGAGGTTCACCCGGCTGGTCTTGCCCACCGGCAGCACCTGCAACGAGCCGGTGCCTTGCAGGCGCAGGTCGAAGCCGAAGGCCAGTTCCGTGGTCTTGCTGGTGTCCAGCGCCGGCAGCGTCACTCGCACCCCCTCGCCCAGCCAGCCGACCTGAGTACCGGGCACGAAGTCGAGGCGTTGCGCGCCCAGCTCCAGCTTCAGGGCGTTTTCAATCCCGCGAATATCACTGATGCCGACTGCCAGAAACGGCGCATCGAAGGTGTAATCGGCAAAATCCTCCTTGATCCCCAACTGCGCCGGCAGCGAGAAGTGCCCGCTGATACGGTTGTCGGCATGGAACAGCCGCGCCTCGTAAATGCCCCGCGCACGCAGCTCGGTCTGCACCTGGCCGTCGAGTTCAAAACGCTCCGGCAGGAAATACAGACGACCGCGTTCTTCACCGATTTCCTGATAACGCTCGTCGCTCTTCTCTTTGGTCTTCCAGGTGCGCACCACCTTGCGATACGGCACAACCATCACCGGCCCGCTGAGTTGCTGGCTGTAGCTTGAGCTTCTGGCGATGTCTTCGAGCACACCGTCACGCAGTTGCTGGCGATCGTCGATGATGCCGTCGATCATCAGCAGCGGTACCAGCAATACCAGGATCAGCAGGGCAATGGCCCCGAGTTTTATCGTCAGACTTTTGTTCATGGGACTCTCCCTGTTTCGATGGGCAGAGTCTGCGAAGGGGATGTGGGGGTTTTGTGGGAGGAATGTGGAGTTTGTGTGGAGACTACAACAGCAGGACGACTTCCACCCCGCCTTCGACGTTACCGATGCGCATCGAACCGCTGTGCAGCTTGACTACCTCTTCGACGAAGTTAAGTCCGAGGCCGGTGCTTTTACGTCCGCTGTCCGGGCGTGGCAGGGAGTAAAAGCGCTCACTCAAGCGGGGCAAGGCAAAGTCGGGAATCGGCGTGGTTTCATTGAACAAGCGAAGCTCGATCCGCTCGCCGATTTTCCTGGCGTCAAAACGCAGCAGACCGTGCGACGGGGTGAAATCCAATGCGTTCTCCAGCAGATTGCCCAGCGCCTGACGCAACAGAAACGGCTCGCCGATCAACGCCAGATCCGCCGCGACGGTTTGTTCGATCCGCAACTGCCGGCCTTCGATGCGTGCCATCTGTGCCTGTAGCAGCTCATTCACCAGCGCCGCCAATGGCACTGCGACGCACGCCTCAAGACCCTGCCGCTGTTCGACCTGAGCAAGATTGAGCAGGCGCTCGATCAACTGTTGCATCCGGGCACTTTCACTGTCGATGTTACCGACAAAACGCAATCGCTGATCCGCCGACATCTCGTCCTGCAGCAACTCGGCGGCACCGCGAATGGCGGCCAGCGGGCTCTTCAATTCGTGAGTCAACGTGTGCACATAGCGCTCGACGTAGGCCTTGCCTTCGAGCTGGGTGCGCATCTGCTCGACGGCGGTCGCCAACTGCTCCAGCTCGCCGCCGCGATAGTGCGGCACCGCCACCCGACGCCCCTCGCTCACGGCCTGGGCGTACACGGTCAAACGGTGCAGCGCGCGGCTCAGCCACCACGACAGCACCGCGCCGAGCAGCAGGCCGAGGCCGATCAATCCGGCGCCGTAACCGAGCAAGCGGCGCTCGGTGCGATCAACATAGGGTTGCAGTGAACTGTTGGGTTTGGCGACCGTGACCACGCCGATGATCGCCCCGTTGTCGCGGATCGGCGCGCCGACGTGCATCACCGAGGAGTTCGGGTCATTCGGGTCACTGCGACTGGAACGTGCGCCGTATTCACCGCGCAGGGTCAGGTAGACGTCGTTCCAGCGCGAGTAGTCCTGACCGACCGCAACACCACTGGAGTCCAGCACCACGATGCCCTTGGCGTCGGTGACGTAGATCCGGTGGTTGACCTGGTTTTTCGCCAGCCCCCAGATCGTCGCCTTCGGCTGGCGTTCGCCATAGGCGCGGAGCAGCTGCGGCCAGCGATTCTGGTTCAGGGTGCCGGCCTTGAAATCGTCCCGCAGGATTTCCGCCATCAGGTTGGCGGTATCGACCAGGGTTTCTTCGGTGGACTGACGCACGCCGGGGCGGATTTCTTCCATCACGGTGTTGAGCACGAAATACCCGGTCAGGCCGATGAACAGCACGTACACCAGGAAAATCCGCAGCCCCAGCGACATCAGCTGTGCACCGGACTGTAGCTGTAGCCGAGGCCGCGGTGGGTCTGGATCGGCTCGGCTTCGGCGCGCACCAGACGCAATTTGGCGCGCACGCTTTTGATATGGCTGTCGATGCTGCGCTCGTACCCGGCGTCCGCCGCCACGCCCAGCGCATCGAGCAACTGCTCGCGGCTGAATACCCGCTCGGGTTGTTCGAGCAGGCATTGCAGCAGGCGGAATTCGTGGCGGGTCAGGCTCAGGGGCTGGCCGCGATAGCTGATCTGCACGCGCTCCGGATCGATGCGAAACAGCGCCGAGGATGCTTCGATGACCGGGCGTGGCGCCATGCGCTTGAGAATCGCCCGGACCCGCGCCGCCACTTCCCGTGGGCTGAACGGCTTGACCACGTAATCGTCGGCGCCGATTTCCAGGCCCACCACCCGGTCAATCTCGGCATTGCGCGCACTGAGAAACAGCACCGGCACTTCACTGAAGCGACGCAGTTGCTTGCAGGTTTCGAAGCCACTGATGTCCGGCAAACCGATGTCGAGGATGATCAGATCCGCCGGGGTCTGGCGCTGATGTTCCAGCGCCGCGGCCCCCAGGCTCAGCCAGGTCGTGGTGAAACCCTCGCCCTGCAAGGCAAAAATCAGCGTGTCGGCAATCGCCGCTTCGTCTTCGACAATCAGGATATGAGGCATGGCGTCCGAGCCTGTGGGTTAAGTGCGCGAACGGTGCCCCAAGCCCGGCGTTACGTCAATGAGACCACTTGCTTCAGCAGTCCGGTTTGTCAGCGGTAAAACGCCGCGCCGGGTTCACGGCCGCGCCGAACTCGCGCAGGGCCTTGGCACCGATCAGCAACGGGTAGTTGAAGTTGCTGCGGTCGGTCAGGTTGACCTCCACGGTGCGCTTGACGTCGCCCAGGCACAGCTCCAGATCGACTACCGGGCGCTTGGCCACTTCGGTGTTTTCACCCTCGTCTTCTTCATCCGAGCGACTCTTGATCTTGCTGATCCGCGCAATCTTGTGCTCGTACACCTTGTTGCTGGCGTCCTTGGTGGCCAGGCGGAAACGCACCCAGTCTTCGCCGTCGCGCTTGAACGTCTCGATGTCCTTGGCCGACAGCGAGGCGGTCAGTGCGCCGGTGTCCATTTTCGCCTTGAGCACTTCGCCGCCGATTTCCGGCAGTGCGATGTATTCGTAACGGCCGTACAGGGTTGGCTCGGCTGCCAGGACCGGCAGGGCGACGAGGGAAAGCAGTGCAAGGAGGGATTTCACGTAAGGGGCTTCCTTGGGAAATGGGGGCGTCAGACGCAAGATTTTAGACCGTTGTTCGCATGAACGTTCCCGGCAGGTTATAGCGCCACAGGTGAAACATTCGTCACCGGCGGATTTGGCCTGCCGGCCGAAGCCACTTATCATGGCGCGCCCATCCGTTTTCCAAGAGTCGCTTATGCGCCGCCTGCTCACCGGCTGTTTCGTCACCCTGCTGCTGTTGTCCAACACCCTCGTGCTGTTCGGCCCGCTGATGGTGTTCGCCCTGCTCAAGCTGATCCTGCCGGGGCGCTTTCGCGACTACGCTTCGTGGGCGGTGATGTGGATCGCCGAAACCTGGGCGGAAATCGACAAGCTGATCTTCCGCCTGTGCATCCCTACCCAATGGGACATTCGCGGCGGCGAAGACCTGCGCAGCGATACCTCCTACCTGGTGATCAGCAACCATCAGTCCTGGGTCGATATCCCGGCGCTGATCCAGACCCTCAACCGGCGCACGCCGTTCTTCAAGTTCTTCCTCAAGAAAGAGCTGATCTGGGTGCCGTTCCTGGGCCTGGCCTGGTGGGCGCTGGATTACCCGTTCATGAAGCGCTACACCAAGGCGTTCCTGGCGAAGCATCCGGAACTGGCCGGCAAGGATCTGGAAATCACCAAAGCCGCGTGCGAGCTGTTCAAGCGCCAGCCGGTGACGGTGGTGAATTATCTGGAAGGGACCCGTTACACCGCCGCCAAAAGCACTCAGCAGCAGTCACCGTTCAGCCACCTGCTCAAGCCCAAGGCGGGCGGGGTGGCGTTCGTGCTGGCGGCGATGGGCGAACAGCTGGACGCGATTCTCGATGTGACCGTGGTTTATCCGCAGCAGAAGATTCCGGGGTTCTGGGACCTGATCAGCGGCAACGTGCCACGCGTGATCGTCGACATCCAGACCCGCGAGCTGGATCCGGCCCTGTGGCAGGGTGATTACGAAAACGATCCGGCGTTTCGCGAAAAGATCCAGAACTGGGTCAACCAGCTCTGGACCCTCAAGGATCAGCGCATCGCCGAACTCAAAGGCGAGCGCCGCTGAGTCATCCGTTGGTGCCGGTGCCCCAGATGCTGCCCAGGCTTTGCAGCAACGAGCCGCCGACACCCTGCTGACCGAGGTATTGCAGGAGGATCGGGGCAAACTGGCCGACCATCCCGCTGTCCATGCCCAGCGCACCGAAGGCGTTGTTCAGGTCATTGGTGTCCTTGACGTTGCCCAGCGCATTTTCCAGTCCGGCGGACTTGCCCGACGAGCCGAGCAAACCGCTCAGCGCCGCCAGATTGCCAGCGCCGCCCGACAGCTTGTCGATGCCCGGCACTTCCTTGGCCAGCTCGGAATAGTCCGTGTTGCTGAGCTGGTTTTTCGCCAGCCCCAGCATGGCACTGGTGCCGCCGACCGCTTGCTGCGGCGTGACGTTCAGTGCGCTCAAGGCACTCAACAGACCGGCGGTTTCCGAGGTCGGAGCCGCGGCGGCGGCCTTGTCCCCGCCCTGCATGCCCGATACCGCACCGGCCACGTCATTCAAACTGAAACCGGCAAACACCGGCCCTGCCGCCAGGGTCAGGAGCGATGCCAGGGCAAAACCGCGTGAAATCTTCATTCAGACATCCTCTTGTGGCGTGGATTGCGCCGGATACAGGCGCTCAAACTGCCGGTTTGACCGGAGGACCGTCGGCATGTTCCAGCCGACAAAGATCATTTTCCTTTGAAGAAACGCCCCAAGACGAAGGCCTTTAGCTCAGCAATTTTAAAAACAGACAGAGTTATTTCGAAAAAGACTTAAAACCTGTCATTTATGACAGTTAGCGAATAGAACATAAACAGACAGCATTGCAGCTCAATCCCCGTAACGGAGTACGAGTAATGTTGAAAAAAACATTTGCTGCTGCGCTGGTCGCTGCTGCTCTCACCAGCACGGCCTATGCCGATTGCCCCACTGCCAGAACATTTTTAAAACTGCCGGACGGCAGGTTCGTCGCGCAGGTGAACCCCGAACTAGCGATTCCGCTTGAAGTCGATCCTGCCACTGCCAGTGAGTCGGAGGTTCGGAGCCTTCTCTTCACCGCTGTACGCCTCAAGGAAAAAGGTGAGGCGACTGCCAGGGCCGTCTGTCAGTACGAAGATGGGAATAATCGTCCCTCACTAGCGGCATCTTTGGTCTGGAAACCCGGTTACCCCATCACGCCTTCCGGTCCGAACTGGAAGAACGATGAGTGTGCGACAAAGAGCGGGAACGTTGGGGACTGCCCGTTCCAGTAACGAGCAAAACAACTTACTTTTTAAAGCGTATGCAACGAAAAAGGGCAACCCGACGGGCTGCCCTTTTTCATCTATGCAACTTACGCCGCACTGAACAACTTGTGCGGATCAATCACAAACTTCTTCGGCACGCCGGCATCGAACTCGCCGTAACCTTCAGGCGCCTGGTCGAGGCTGATGACCTGCACGCCCACCACTTCGGCAATGTTGATGCGGTCCCACATGATCGCCTGCATCAGCTGACGGTTGTACTTCATTACCGGAGTCTGGCCGGTATGGAAGCTGTGGGATTTGGCCCAGCCCAGACCAAAGCGGATGCTCAGGCTGCCCATTTTCGCGGCGGCATCGACAGCACCCGGATCTTCGGTCACGTACAGGCCCGGAATACCGATCTTGCCGGCGACGCGCACCACGCCCATCAACGAGTTGAGGACGGTGGCCGGGGCTTCGGATTTGACGCCGTCATGGCCATGACCACGGGCTTCGAAGCCCACGCAGTCCACCGCGCAATCCACTTCAGGCTCGCCCAGCAGCGCGGCGATCTGTTCGTGCAGCGGGGTGTCTTTCGACAGGTCGACGATTTCAAAACCCTGCGCCTTGGCGTGGGCCAGGCGGATGGTGTTGACGTCGCCGACGATCACCACCGCAGCGCCGAGCAAACGGGCGGAGGCGGCAGCGGCCAGACCGACCGGGCCTGCGCCGGCAATGTAAACGGTGCTGCCCGGACCAACGCCAGCGGTAACGGCGCCGTGGTAACCGGTCGGCAGAATGTCGGAGAGGCAGGTCAGGTCACGGATTTTCTCCATGGCCTTGTCGCGGTCCGGCAGTTTCAGCAGGTTGAAGTCGGCGTACGGCACCAGCACATACTCGGCCTGGCCACCGGTCCAGTCGCCCATGTCGACGTAACCGTAGGCACCGCCGGCGCGGGCCGGGTTGACGGTCAGGCAGACGCCGGTGTGTTGCTCCTTGCAGGAACGGCAGCGCCCGCAAGCCACGTTGAACGGAACGGACACCAGATCGCCGATTTTCAGGCTTTCGACGTCGCTGCCCTTCTCGATCACTTCACCGGTGATCTCGTGTCCCAGCACCAGACCGACCTGAGCGGTGGTACGGCCGCGCACCATGTGCTGGTCGGAGCCGCAAATGTTGGTTGAAACCACACGCAGGATGACACCGTGCTCGATCTTCCTGCCGCGCGGATCCTGCATTTTCGGATAGTCGATTTTCTGTACTTCGACCTTGCCAGCGCCGAGATACACCACACCACGATTGCCAGACATGCTTTCACCTCGCTGTTGTTTTTATGGAACCGCGCCGCCCAGGCAGGCAGCGCGTTAAGTGCTCGGGTACAGATGCTGATGCTTGTGTTGCCTGTTATGGCCTCATCGCTGGCAAGCCAGCTCCCACAGGGATTCTGGTTGGATTCAAATTTTGTGAACGACACAAAACCCTGTGGGAGCGAGCCTGCTCGCAATGGCGATCTAAAGAACGACGGTTCTGTTGGCGTTCAAAAAAACCCTTCTTTCAATGTGATACCCGACGGCCCGGGCCAGGGTCAGGCCTTCGATGTCGCGACCCTTGGCGATCAGGTCCTCGGGGTAATGACTGTGATCCACGGCCTCGACGCCCTGGGCGATGATCGGCCCCTCGTCCAGGTCGTTGTTGATGTAGTGCGCGGTAGCACCCACCAGTTTCACGCCCTTGTTGTAGGCCTGGTGATACGGCTTGGCGCCCTTGAAGCCCGGCAGCAGTGAGTGGTGAATATTGATCGCCTTGCCATCGAGCTTGCGGCACAGCTCCGGCGACAGCACCTGCATGTAGCGGGCGAGGATCACCAGTTCAGCGCCGGCCTCCTCGATGACCTGCCACACCTGCCGCTCCTGGGCCGGTTTGTCGTTGGGGTCGAGGGGAAAATGGTAGTAGGGAATCTGGTGCCAGTCGGCCAGCGGCTTGAGGTCCGGGTGGTTCGACACCACCGCCGCCACGTCCATCGATAACTGGCCGATGCGCTGGCGGTAGAGCAAGTCGTTGAGGCAGTGATCGGCCTTGGACACCATGATCACCACTTTTGGCCGGTAGTTCGGCGCCGTCAGCTCGAAGATCATGCCGAACGCCTGACCACGCTCGGCGAGGCCAGCGCGGAAGGACTGTTCGTCAAAACCGTCGGGCTGACGGAACTCCACCCGAATGAAGAACCGGCCCGAGAGCCGGTCATCGAACGAGTGGTGCTCGGTGACGTAGCAGCCCTGCTCGAACAGAAAACGCGTCACCGCGTCCACGGTGCCGAGAACGCTGGGGCAGTCGGCGGTCAGAATCCATGTATCCGGGGCGCGGCTCATCGTTTTCTCCTGATCAGGCCTGAACGCTGAGGCCGTATTCGGCGGACGCATCCTGCAACCACAACCACCAGTAATCCGAGAAGCTGCGGCGAATCAGCAACTCCCAGGTGTCTTCGGCGGTGTGACGGATCATCAGCTGCGACTTGGCGAACACCGTGCCGACCGCCTTGCCGACCGGGAAGTTGTTCGGGTGCACGTCGTAGCTGGTGGATTTCATCAGCACCTGACGCACGTTCGGGCCGCTCAGTTCGAGCAACTGCTGGCCGCCGCTGACGTTGACGATTGCGATGTGCAGATCGCCCAGCGCTTCGCGCAGTTTCTGCTCGGCGGCGAACTCTTCACCGCTCGGCACGATCAGCAACCACTCGTCCGGGCCCATCCATTGCAGGCTGGTTTCGCCTTTGACGATCACGCTGAGGGCACCCGGCAATTCGATGCCCAGCGCCTTGTGCACACCGGCAGCGAACGCGGCATCGTGGCCGTCGCCACGGATGGTCAGATGACCGAGGAGTTTCTTCTCGCGCACGGTCACACCGGCGTTCTTGCGGCCCTTGCCGACCAGGCTGGCGAGGTCGGCATGATGCAGCGACGACTCGGCCTTGGCCCCGGTGGTCGGGCGTTGTTGGTAAACGTTGGCTGCGGTCATAAAGCACCCTTCCTGAATTCGGTGTCGCTCCCGCGCCAGGCGCGGGAGCGATCAATTAGATGTTCTGGCGATCGCCTTTCGGATCGAAGAACACCGAAGAAACGATTTCCGCCTCGATCACGCTGCCGTCAGCCAGCGGTGCGAACACCCGCTCACCCATGCGCTTGAGACCGCCCTTCACCACGCCCATGGCAAACGAATAGCCGAGGGAGTTGTGCGCATAGCTGGAGGTCACGTGGCCGACCATGGTCATCGGGATCGACTGCTTGGTGTTGAACACCAGCTGTGCACCTTCCGGCAGCCAGACGTTCGGATCGATCGGCTTCAGGCCCACCAGCTGCTTACGCTGGTCACGCACGCAGTCTTCACGGTTCATGCCGCGCTGGCCGATCCACGAGAACGGCTTGGTGCGACCGACGCACCAGCCCATGTTCAGGTCGTCCGGGGTCATCGAGCCGTCGGTGTCCTGGCCGACGATGATGAAGCCCTTCTCGGCCCGCAGTACGTGCATGGTTTCGGTGCCGTACGGGGTCAGGTTGTACTGCTTGCCCGCCTCGACGATTTTTTCCAGCACGCCCATCGCGTAGTCGGCCTGGACGTTGACTTCGTACGACAGCTCACCGGTGAACGAGATACGGAACACCCGCGCCGGCACACCACCGACCAGACCTTCTTTCCAGGTCATGAACGGAAACGCTTCATTGGCCAGGTCGATGTCGGTCACGGCGCTGAGCAGCTTGCGGCTGTTCGGGCCGGACAGGGTCATGGTCGCCCAGTGGTCGGTGACGGAGGTGAAGTACACCTTCAGGTCCGGCCATTCGGTCTGGTGGTACAGCTCCAGCCACTGCAGTACGCGAGCCGCACCGCCGGTGGTGGTGGTCATGACGAAATGGTTGTCGGCCAGACACGCCGTCACACCGTCGTCGAAGACCATGCCGTCTTCCTTGCACATCAGGCCGTAACGGGCCTTGCCCACGTCGAGCTTGGTCCAGGCGTTGGTGTACACGCGGTTGAGGAACTCGCGGGCGTCCGGGCCCTGGATATCGATCTTGCCCAGGGTCGAAGCGTCCAGCAGACCGACGCTGTCGCGCACAGCCTTGCATTCGCGTTTGACGGCGGCATGCATGTCTTCGCCGTTTTTCGGGAAGTACCACGGACGTTTCCACTGACCGACGTCTTCGAACTCGGCGCCGTTTTTCAGGTGCCATTGATGCAGTGCGGTGTAACGCACCGGTTCGAAGATGTGCCCGCAGTGGCGACCGGCTACCGCGCCAAACGTCACCGGCGTGTAGTTCGGACGGAACATCGTGGTGCCCATCTGCGGGATGGTCACGTTCAGCGAACGGGCGGCAATCGCCAGACCGTTGACGTTGCCGAGCTTGCCCTGATCGGTGCCGAAGCCCAGCGCGGTGTAGCGTTTGACGTGCTCGACCGACTCGAAACCTTCGCGGGTCGCCAGTTCGATGGCGGCGGCGGTGACGTCGTTCTGCAGGTCGACGAACTGCTTCGGCGCCCGGGAAGTGCCTTTCTCGTGCGGCACCTGGAACAGCGCCAACGTTGGTTCTTCCACACGGCTCAGGGCTTTCGGCAACACGGCTTCAACGGTCCGGAAACCGGCTTCGGACGCAGCGCGCACACCGCCTTCAAAACCGTCAGCCAGGGAGTCACCGAGACCGTAGACGCCATTGATGCCACCGACGCACACGCGTTTCTGCGGCGCTTCGCCCGGTACGAAACCGAGGATGTCTTCGCGCCAGATCGGCTTGCCGCCGAGGTGCGACGCCAGGTGAACCACCGGGCTGTAACCGCCGGAGCTGGCGATCAGATCGCAGTCGAGCCATTCGCCCGGGCTGGTGACCTTGTGGCCTTTGACATCGATCGCCGCCACGCGGGCAGCGGTGACGTGCTTGCTGCCACGGGCCTCGATCACGGCGCTGCCGGTGAGGATACGAATGCCTTTGGCGCGAGCTTCTTCCACCAATGCGCCACGCGGGTTGCTGCGGGAATCGGCGATGGCGACCACTTGCAGACTGGCATCGAGCCAGTCCAGCGCCACGCGGTAGGCGTGATCGTTGTTGGTCGACAGCACCAGTTTCTTGCCCGGTGCCACGCCGTAACGGCGCACGTAAGTCGAGACCGCACCGGCGAGCATGTTGCCCGGCACGTCGTTGTTGCCGTAGACCAGCGGACGCTCGTGAGCGCCGGTCGCCAGCACCACACGCTTGGCGCGGACGCGGTGGATGCGCTGACGCACCTGGCCGATCGGCGCGCGGTCACCGAGGTGATCGGTGAGGCGTTCGTGAATGGTCAGGAAGTTATGGTCGTGGTAGCCGTTGACCGTGGCGCGCGGCAACATCAGCACGTCCGGAGTGCTCTTTAATTCAGCGATGACGCCGGCCACCCAATCCATCGCCGGTTTGCCGTCGAGGCTTTCGCGGGAATCGAGCAGGCTGCCGCCGAACTCTTCCTGTTCATCGGCGATGATCACCCGGGCACCGCTGCGCGCAGCGGCCAGGGCAGCGGCCAGACCGGCCGGGCCGGCGCCGACGATCAGCACGTCGCAGTGCTGGTTCATGTAATCGTAGGTGTCCGGATCGTTCTCGGTCGGCGAGCGGCCAAGACCGGCAGCCTTGCGAATGTACTTCTCGTAAGTCATCCAGAACGATTGCGGGTACATGAAGGTTTTGTAGTAGAAACCCGGCGGCATCAGCTTGCCGCCGACCTTGCCGAGAATCCCCATCATGTCGTTGTTGACGCTCGGCCAGCCGTTGGTGCTGGTGGCGACCAGGCCTTGATACAGCGCCTGTTGCGTGGCGCGCACGTTCGGGATCTGGGTAGCTTCGGTCGCACCGATCTGCAGCACCGCGTTCGGCTCTTCGGCGCCAGCGGCGAAGATTCCGCGCGGACGCGAATACTTGAAGCTGCGGCCAATGATGTCGACGCCGTTGGCCAGCAGGGCTGCGGCCAGCGAGTCGCCTTCAAACCCTTTGTAGGTCTGGCCGTTGAAGGTGAAGCTCAGCACTTTGTTGCGGTCGATCCGTCCACCGTTGGACAGGCGATTGGTCTGGCTCATACCTTCTCTCCCAGCGCCGTCGTGGCTGTTTTCGCAGTGTCAGCCTTGTCGGTGAATTGCGGCTTGGTGCCGATCTTGTAGGTTTCGAGAATCTCGTAGGTCACGGTGTCACGGGTGACGTTGAAGTACTGGCGGCAACCGGCGACGTGATCCCACAACTCGTGGTGCAGACCGCGAGGGTTGTCGCGGAAGAACATGTAGTCGCCCCACTCCTCGTCGGTGCAGCTGTTCGGATCCAGCGGACGCGGAATGTGCGCCTGGCCGGATGCGTGGAATTCCTCTTCGGAGCGCAGTTCGCCGCAGTGAGGACAGAAGATATGCAACATGGGGATTTCTCCTGTTAGTGGGCGACAGCCGCAGCGCCGTGTTCGTCGATCAACGCACCGTTGTGGAAACGGTCGATGGAGAAAGGTGCGGCCAGCGGGTGCATTTCACCCTTGGCCAGGCTTGCGGCAAACACGTTGCCCGAGCCAGGTGTGGCCTTGAAGCCACCGGTGCCCCAACCGCAGTTGAAGAACATGTTCGGGACCGGGGTTTTCGAAATGATCGGGCACGCATCCGGCGTGGTGTCGACGATGCCGCCCCACTGACGGTTCATGCGCACTCGCGACAGCACCGGGAACATCTCGACGATGGCCTGGATGGTGTGCTCGATCACCGGGTACGAACCGCGCTGGCCGTAGCCGTTGTAGCCGTCGATACCGGCGCCGATCACCAGGTCGCCCTTGTCGGACTGGCTGATGTAGCCGTGCACGGCGTTGGACATGATCACGCTGTCGATGATCGGTTTGATCGGCTCGGACACCAGCGCCTGCAGCGGGTGGGATTCGATCGGCAGACGGAAACCGGCCAGCTTGGCCATGTGCCCGGAGTTACCGGCGGTGACCACACCGACGCGTTTGGCGCCGATGAAGCCCTTGTTGGTTTCAACACCGATGCACACGCCGTTTTCCTTGCGGAAACCGATCACTTCGGTCTGCTGGATCAAGTCCACGCCGAGTGCGTCGGCGGCACGGGCAAAGCCCCACGCCACGGCATCGTGACGGGCCACGCCGCCGCGACGCTGAACGGTTGCGCCCATCACCGGGTAGCGGGTGTTTTTCGAGCAGTCGAGGTACGGAATTTCGTCCGCGACCTGCTTGGCGTTGAGCAGTTCGCCGTCCACGCCGTTGAGGCGGTTGGCACTGACCCGACGCTCGGAATCACGGATATCCTGCAGGGTGT
Source organism: Pseudomonas sp. V88_4 (assembly GCF_029967985.1). NCBI lineage: Bacteria > Pseudomonadati > Pseudomonadota > Gammaproteobacteria > Pseudomonadales > Pseudomonadaceae > Pseudomonas > Pseudomonas sp. V88_4. The sequence continues at coordinate 152,007 of NZ_JASCAF010000045.1, read as the reverse complement.
GGCACAGGTTGTAGACGCCGCGCTGGGAGAACATCACGTTGTAGTTCAGGTCCTGAGACAGGCCTTCCCACAGTTTCATCGCGTGTTCGTACAGGTGCGCCGACTCGTCCCACAGGTAGTTGGAGCGAACGATGGTGGTGTTGCGCGCGGTGTTACCGCCGCCCAGCCAGCCCTTTTCGACCACGGCCACGTTGGTGATGCCGTGCTCCTTGGCCAGATAGTAGGCCGTCGCCAGACCGTGCCCGCCGCCGCCGACGATGACCACGTCGTAGACCTTTTTCGGGGTCGGCGTGCGCCACATGCGCTGCCAGTTTTCGTGGTGGCTGAGGGAGTGTTTGAAGAGGCCGAAGCCCGAATAGCGTTGCATAGTCATGTACTCCAGAACGCTCAGCGATAAACCGGGAAGTCAGCGCACAGGGCCGAAACCTGCTGGGCAACGTTGGCCTCGACATCGGCATCGCCGAGGTTGTCGAGGATGTCGCAGATCCAGCCGGCCAGCGTCACGCACTGGGTCACCTTGAAGCCGCGGGTGGTCACCGCCGGGGTGCCGATGCGCAGGCCGGAGGTCACGAACGGCGACTGCGGGTCGTTCGGTACGGCGTTCTTGTTGACGGTGATGTGCGCGCGACCGAGGGCGGCGTCGGCGTCCTTACCGGTGAGGCCCTGACGGATCAGGCTGACCAGGAACAGGTGGTTGTCGGTGCCGCCGGACACTACATCGTAGCCACGTTTGATAAAGACGCTCGCCATCGCCTGGGCGTTGTCGATCACTTGTTGCTGATAGGCCTTGAATCCAGGCTCCAGCGCTTCCTTGAAGCACACGGCTTTACCGGCGATGACGTGCATCAGAGGGCCGCCCTGGGCGCCGGGGAATACGGCGGCGTTGAGTTTCTTCTCGATTTCTTCGTTGGCCTTGGCCAGGATCAGGCCGCCACGTGGACCGCGCAGGGTCTTGTGTGTGGTGGTGGTGACCACGTCGGCGTACGGCAGCGGGTTCGGGTACAGACCGGCAGCCACCAGACCGGCCACGTGGGCCATGTCGACGAACAGCAGCGCACCGACCTTGTCGGCGATCTGACGGAAGCGCGGGAAGTCGAGGGTTTTCGAGTAGGCCGAGAAACCGGCGACGATCATTTTCGGTTTGCACTCGACGGCCAGACGCTCGACTTCGTCGTAATCGATCAGGCCGGTCTTGGTGTCGATGCCGTACTGCACGGCGTTGTACAGCTTGCCCGAGGACGAAACCTTGGCGCCGTGGGTCAGGTGACCACCGTGGGCCAGGCTCATGCCGAGGATGGTGTCGCCTGCTTGCAGCAGCGCGAGGTACACGGCGCTGTTGGCCGAAGAACCGGAGTGCGGCTGGACGTTGGCGTAATCGGCGCCGAACAGTTGCTTGGCGCGTTCGATGGCCAGCGCTTCGACCTTGTCGACGTGCTCGCAGCCACCATAGTAGCGCTTGCCCGGATAGCCTTCGGCGTATTTGTTGGTCAGGCCGCTGCCTTGCGCTTGCATGACGCGTTTGCTGGTGTAGTTCTCCGACGCGATCAGCTCGATGTGATCTTCCTGACGTTGCTCCTCGGCATTCATCGCCGCCAGCAGTGCATCGTCGTAACCCTGGATCTGGTCTTGCTTGCTGAACATCGCGTCTCTCCCAGCGGCATCTGTGCGCCATTCGTCTCGGTAAGGCACGGCGCTCAGCCAGTGCCCTTTGATGCGATGGTATGGCCGGCGCAGGGAGGTCAAATGCCTACGGACGCCACGCAAAGGTGCGTTTACGACATGGCCCGAAATGCCATTGCCAGACTCGATCTCGAAAACACCGGAAAACCTTGTGGGAGCTGGCTTGCCAGCGATGGCGGCGGCACATCCGGCATTGATAGCGGCTGACCCACTGCTATCGCTGGCAAGCCAGCTCCCACAGGGTTATGTGAAGAGTTGGCGGACGGCGAGCAACAGCAGGAAATGTGCGGGATAGAGGACGTAGGCCCAGCGGTGCATCGGAGGTGGCTGAAGATGTCGCGCATGTCGCAACAGGAACATTCCGAGCAGTGGCGCGATCAGGCAGGTCGCAATCCCGAGGATGGCGACCATGTTGCCGAACTGCGCGGATTCGTAGAGCACCCGCCATTGATTCGCGGCCAGACACAGCAGGCCCGGCAACAGGCTGAAATACCAGGGTTTGCGAAACACCAGCAACGTCGCCAGCGGCAGCAGGACGCCGAACAGACCGAACATCAGTCGCTCCGGGAACAACGCGGCCACCAGCAAGGCGCCGACAGCCAGCAATCGCGAAACCAGTGCCTGATCCTGCCAGCCCCGCGCCACCAGCAAACCCAGCGCCAGCGTGGGCATCACGTTCAAGGTGTCGGGCTCGGGAATGTACAAACGGTAGGGAATCTCGCTGAGCAGGCTGAACAGCAGCAACCAGCCCAGATAGCGCCATTCGGTCTTGCGCGTGCCGTCCCGCGCCAGATTCGCCGCCATCGCCAGGCAGAACCACGGGAACGCCAGCCGCCCCGGCACATACAGCCAATCGGCGCTGATCCCGACATATCGCAGGTGATCGAGCAGCATGCTCAGCAGCGCCAGCCACTTGAGCAGATCGAGTGCGCCGTCACGCTGGCTCAGGTGCATAATCGGCTCGCATCCTTGTAAAGTTCTGACAGCGACATCCCGTGTGCTCCCCGGATGATCTTCGGTAAAGTGCGCACCCTCATTGACCAACGGAGCGCCACAAGCGCACCGATCACGGAAGCCGGCCATGACCGACAAGAGCCAACAATTCGCCAGCGACAACTACTCCGGTATCTGCCCTGAAGCCTGGGCTGCCATGGAACAGGCCAACCACGGCCACCAGCGCGCCTATGGCGACGATGAATGGACAGCCCGCGCCTCGGATGATTTCCGCAAGCTGTTCGAGACCGATTGCGAAGTGTTCTTCGCCTTCAACGGCACCGCCGCCAACTCGCTGGCGCTGTCGTCGCTGTGCCAGAGTTACCACAGCGTGATCTGCTCGGAAACCGCCCACGTCGAAACCGACGAATGCGGCGCACCGGAATTTTTCTCCAACGGTTCGAAACTGCTGATCGCCGGCACCGAAAACGGCAAGATCACCCCGGCCTCGATCCGCGAAGTCGCCCTCAAGCGTCAGGACATCCACTACCCGAAACCGCGCGTGGTGACGCTGACCCAGGCCACCGAGGTCGGCAGTGTCTACACCCCGGAAGAAGTCCGCGCCATCAGCGACACCTGCAAGGAACTGGGCCTGAACCTGCACATGGACGGCGCGCGGTTCTCCAACGCCTGCGCATTCCTCGGCTGCTCACCCGCGGACCTGACCTGGAAGGCCGGCGTCGACGTGCTGTGCTTCGGCGGCACGAAAAACGGCATGGCGGTGGGTGAAGCGATCCTGTTCTTCAACCACAAACTGGCCGAAGACTTCGACTACCGCTGCAAACAGGCCGGGCAACTGGCTTCGAAGATGCGCTTCCTGTCGGCCCCGTGGGTCGGCATTCTGGAAAACGACGCCTGGCTCAAATACGCCCGCCACGCCAACCACTGCGCGCAACTGTTGGCCGAACTGGTCAGCGACATTCCGGGCGTGGAACTGATGTTCCCGGTCCAGGCCAACGGCGTGTTCCTGCAACTCTCGGAGCCGGCGATTGCCGCCCTGACCGCCAGGAACTGGCGCTTCTACACCTTCATCGGCAAGGGCGGCGCCCGCTTCATGTGCTCGTGGGACACCGAGGAAGAACGCGTACGCGAACTGGCGCGCGACATCCGCGACGTCATGTCGGCCTGATCGCCTCCTCCTTGATCGTTCCCACGCTCCGCGTGGGAATGCCTCCCGGGACGCTCCGCGTTCCTGCCGCACCGCCGATGCAACACCTGCCACCGTCATGACGCGGAGCGTCAATGGCTGCATTCCCACGCGGAGCGTCGGAACGATCTGAGACCGCGTTACCTTCACTGCTTGGTCTACATTGTCTGTCGAGCCATCGCTCACATAACAATAAGCAGGAGCATCCGCATGTCGCTGAAAGACAAAACCCTGTTCATCACTGGCGCCAGCCGTGGCATCGGGCGCGAGATTGCGCTGCGGGCCGCGCGGGACGGGGCCAATATCGTGATCGCCGCCAAGAGCGCCGAACCCCACGTCAAGTTGCCCGGCACCATCCACAGCGTCGCCGCGGAAGTCGAAGCGGCCGGCGGCAAGGCCTTGGCGCTGCAACTGGATGTGCGTGATGAAGACGCGGTGCGTCAGGCGCTGGCCCAGGCCAATGAACATTTCGGCGGGATCGATGCACTGGTAAACAACGCCGGGGCGATCAAGTTGACCGGTGTGCAGCACATCGAGCTCAAGCGTTTCGACCTGATGCACCAGATCAACACCCGCGCGGTTTTGCTGTGCAGCCAGGCGGCCCTGCCCTACCTGAAGAAATCCTCGGGGCACATCCTTAACCTGTCACCGCCGCTGAATCTGGCCAGTAAGTGGTTCGCCCAGTACAGCCCCTACACCGTGACCAAGTACGGCATGAGCATGCTGACGGTCGGGATGAGCGAGGAATTCGCCAACTACGGGATCAGCGTCAATTCGCTGTGGCCGCAGACCATGATCGCCACGGCGGCCATCGAATTTCAGCTGGGCAATCGGGAGTCGTTCAAGCATGCGCGCACGCCGCAGATCATGGCGGATGCGGCGCATGTGATTTTGAGTAGCAGCGGGCGGCGGATTACCGGGCGGTTGCTGATTGATGAGGAGATTTTGCAGGAGAGCGGCGTAACCGAGTTCGATCATTACCGCTTTGATCCGGGGAGTGATGCGAAGTTGATGACAGACCTGTTTATCGACTGAGCATTTTCAGAAACGACCTACGCCAGGGCCTACATAAACCAAACAGGCCTCGCCATAGACTGCCGACTCCATTTTCGAGGAGCGCAGACTATGGCGAATCCTGCCTACATGACCATCACCGGCAAGACCCGAGGCCTTATTTCAGCCGGATGTTCGACGCCGGAATCGGTCGGCAACAAATACCAGACGGCCCATACCGATGAAATCATGGTGTTCGCCCTGAGCCATGAAATGCGCCGCGACGCCAATCTCGGAAAACCCGTCCTGCAAAATGATGCCCAGCCTCAAGAACAACTGGCCATTCGTTACCGCGGCATCAGTTGGGTACACCACATTGCAGGCACCACTGGCTATACCTCGTGGGGCGAAGCGGGTTGAGTTCACGGCAGCATGATCTGTGCGATGTGCAGGACGCCGCCGGCAACCTGCTTGGACAGGCACTGACCATCGGAAACCGTCATCTGGCATTTGGCATTGCACGTGTGCAATTCCATCAACAAGTCGCGTACTTCGCCAAGCAAATTACCGAGGAGGTAGCGGACGGACGCCTGACGCCGCAGCAAGGGATCAATGCGCTTGCGCAGGAACAACGAAACCTGTTGATCCAGTCCCGAGCCCTGCAGCAGAACAGACACGGCACGCTCACCGGCGCGGCCAGGACACCACGCTTGTCGATGCTTCCACATGCCGCAGCAAACCCCGATCCGCAACGTTTACTGCGGGCCGTTCGCCAGCAGAATCTGAGAGTGACGCGCCTGAACTCAGCCCCGCTCTCATCTGTGCATCCAGTCAACGACTTGCGATTTTTCCCCCGCGAACACTGGCCCCAGGAATTGCCGGCACCGGAGGAGCCTGGGTTCTACATCGTGCTTAAAAGTCTGTCCGCCGAGAAACTGCAGGCGCAACTGTTTCCGTCGCCCAACCCGAATGTCATCGCCAAATTCAAAAGCCTCAATCAGCTGGACGACGTGGTGAAAGCCGGAACGCTGATTGTCCTGAGCGACCCGGACAATCAGCAATGCACCTATGAAGAATCACTGCTGATGGAAACCGCGCACATCGTCAGCATGGCGCTGGCGCCGTTGACGGTGGAAGAGGCGGACTTTTTTGCCCAGCACTATGAGGTCATCAGACGGACGCTTTCAGATGGGTCGAAAGTTATTGGGGTTGGTACCGCTATGGCCGCTAACCATCTGGATGGCATAAAAGCAGCTTTGAAAGACATTGAGGCATTGCATATCAGCACTATCGAGACCAATGGCAGCCTGAACTCAAAAGCATTCAAAAAGCGGCGCGCCGAATTACTTCAACGGCTGGACGGACAGCTAACCGGATTGACGAAGAAAGTCATTGGCCTCCCTGATCACCCAAACCTCAAGATCGCTCTAGGAATCGAGCATCCGCACCTGGTGCACCGCTGGAGGAAAGCTGGCGGCATCGGCCAGGCACCCGGATACGCCACTCACATTCAAGGCGTGGTGAAAGCCTCGCAATACGTAAAATATGGCGGATGGATTGGTACGGCCGTGGGTGGCGGAGCCTCGGTAATGAAGGTTCAGGATGTCTGTACGAACGAGAACGCCGAGGAGTGCGAAAAGATTAAATTCACGGAAACCGGAAGTTTTCTGGGTGGAGCTGTCGGTTCTGCTGTAGGTGCAAGCACGGCCTCCATCATTTGCGTAGCACTCGGGGTATCCAGTGCAGGAATCGGTGGGGCACTGTGCGGGATCGTGGTTGCGGGAGCCGGATCCTTTACGGTCGGCTATATGGGCGAAAAAGGCGGCGAAATCGCCGGTGAATTGATTTACGAGAAAACCCGATGAGTTATGAAACTGCAAGAGATGCCTTTATCATTCTAAACATCATAAACGTCGCCGCACTCATAATAATTAACTGCATCATTTTATATATCGCAAAAACAAAAATAGAACTAATAATGAACAGCCTTCAAAACAGTTCGATCGCCGGAGGCCTTATGATGCTATGGCATGGAGGCGTGCGGGGGCGGATCTACATGATGGGGGAAATTTTTAGCTTCCTGAAACGTCCAGAAATCTACCTTTACCAAGGGAAACTGAGCGCAAAAGATATTAAAAATTTTCCGCCAGACTTCAAACGCACGCTACTTACACTATATAAATATCAGAGAATTTCCGGCTTAACTTTTTTGTTCTTTGGACTTCTCGCCGCATTAGAAGTTATTTAAAAACAGCAACTAATGACTTCATACGATCTCCCCTACGAGAGATCGCCCCCAAGCCTGCAAACTGAATTCAATATTCGATCCGAACATCCCCCTTCGGCACACTGCAGCAAGAAAGAATGTACCCCTCCGCCTCGTCGTCCTCGGTGATCCCGCCGTTGTGATCCATCTCCACCTCGCCGCCCAGCTTCAGCACCTTGCACGTCCCGCAGATCCCCATCCCGCAGGCTTTCGGGATCATCAGGCCGACCTTGGCAGCCGCCGCATGCACGGTCTCGCCCGGCGCGACACGGATGCTCTTGTCCGAAGAGGTGAATTCCACCAGGTGCAGATCCGCCGCCGGGACTTCCGGTGCTTCCGCTGCTTGTTCGGCCTGTTCCACCGCGTCGGCACGAGCTTCCGGCGGCGTGGCGCCGAAGGATTCCTCGTGATAGCGCTTCATGTCGTAGCCGGCGTTTTCCAGCAGGCGCTTGACCGCCGTCATGTACGGTGTCGGGCCGCAGCAGAAGACTTCGCGCTCAAGGAAGTCCGGCACCATCAGTTCCAGCATCTTGTGGTTGAGGTAGCCGCGATAGCCGGCCCACGGCTCGCCGAGTCCGTGTTTCTCGCAGATCAGGTGCAGGCTGAAGTTGTCGATCCGCGACGCCATGTGTTCCAGCTCGCGGTGGTAAATGATGTCTTTCGGCGAGCGGGCGCTGTGGATGAACGTCATGTCGACGTTGCCGTTGGTGTCGTAGAACCAGCGCGCCATGGACATCACTGGTGTGATGCCGACACCACCGCTCAGGTACAGCACTTTCGGGCTCGGGAAATCGATGGCGTTGAACAGCCCGACCGGGCCGTGTACCGCCAGCTCCTGGCCTTCATGCAGCGTGTCGTGCAGCCAGTTGGAGACCTTGCCCCCCGGCACCCGCTTGATGGTCACCGAAAAGCTGTACGGCACCGACGGCGAGCTGGAGATGGTGTACGAACGCATGATCGGCTGGCCTTCGATTTCCAGCTCCAGGGTCACGAACTGTCCGGGCTTGAAGAAGAACAGGATCGGCTGGTCGGCCATGAAACAGAAGGTGCGCACATCCCAGGTTTCCTGGATGACTTTGACGCAACGGACGATGTGTCGGCCATTGGCCCAGGTCTGGGTGGTGACCGGATTCAGGAAGCTGTTCGACATGCTGTTCTCCACGGCCGACTGTCGGCCTTCATGTGGCGATTCTGCGTATAGCGCGAACGCCCCGTTTACCTATCCGCGACATTCACATACTTATCGCGACCAGCCCCCAACCACCGGGGGTTGCGCGTCGGGAACAGATTGCACCATGTCGCCCATGGATAAGGTTCCGGGCAGCGCCGGCCCCACACTCGCCCCCAACACAAACAGATTCTTTACACCTTGCGCTGCAACCCTGATCAGCCACTTTCGCGGCCACGCAGATGGCCTTGAGGAATTCATCGATGGACACCGCAAAAATCAGCCTGGGCGACCCGCTGGAACCCGCACGCAAGGCCACCGCACAAATGCTCCAGGAGCGCGAGCGCACCTATTCGCTGCCGCAACCGTTCTACAGTGACGAGCGCCTGTTCGATATCGACATGCAGGAGATCTTCCAGAAGGAGTGGTTGATCGCCGGCATGACCTGCGAGATCCCGGCCAAGGGCAACTACATCACCCTGCAGATCGGCAAGAACCCGATCATCGTCATTCGCGGCGCCGAGGGCGTGGTGCATGCGTTCCACAACGTCTGCCGCCACCGTGGCTCGCGCCTGTGCACCAGCGACAAGGGCAAGGTCGCCAAACTGGTCTGCCACTACCACCAGTGGACGTACGAGCTGGACGGTCGCCTGCTGTTCGCCGGCACCGAAATGGGCGCCGACTTCGACATGAAGCAGTACGGTCTGAAACCGGTGAACGTGAAGACCGCCGGTGGTTACATCTTCATCAGCCTGGCGGAGAACCCGCCGGCCATTGATGACTTCCTGTCGACCCTGAACCACTACATGGAACCGTACGACATGGAAAACACCAAGGTGGCGGTGCAAACCACCTTGATGGAAAAGGCCAACTGGAAACTGGTGCTGGAAAACAACCGCGAGTGCTACCACTGCAGCGGTTCTCACCCGGAACTGTTGAAAACCCTGCTGGAATGGGACGACGTCACCGACCCGCGTGCCGATCAGGCGTTCAAGGATCACGTCGCCGCCTCCGCTGCCGCGTGGGAAGCCGAAAAGATCCCTTACGCCCACGCCAGTTTCGGCCTGCGCAACCGCATCGTACGCATGCCGCTGCTCAAAGGCACCGTGTCGATGACCATGGACGGCAAACAGGGCTGCGCCAAGCTGATGGGCCGGATCAAGAACCCCGATCTGGGCTCGATGCGCATCCTGCACCTGCCGCACTCGTGGAACCACTGCATGGGCGACCACATCATCGTGTTCACCGTGTGGCCGATCAGCGCCCAGGAAACCATGGTCACCACCAAATGGCTGGTGCACAAGGATGCGGTCGAAGGCGTGGATTACGACGTCGAACGCATGCGCCAGGTATGGGACGCGACCAACGATCAGGACCGTCGTCTGGCCGAAGAGAACCAGCGCGGGATCAACTCCACCGCCTACCAGCCGGGCCCGTACTCCAAGACCTATGAGTTCGGCGTGGTCAACTTCGTCGATTGGTACAGCGAGCGGATGCTGAGCAACCTCGGGGCCGAACCTGCGCCGTATCTCAAAGGCGTGCCTGTCCAAGGATAAAAAGCACCTACAAGCGGCTAGCTTCAAGCGGCAAGAAGGCTTGTAGCTCGCCGCTTGTAGCTCGCGGCTAGCTTTTCCACCTCACCGATCCATCCTCCCCGATAAACTCCTCGAAAATCGCCTCCCCCACCAACCTGATCTTCGCGTACCCGTTCAACACCCGCAGCGGATAGTCCGGATCGTTCGCATCCTGCGTCTCCGAAAACAACACCCGCGAATGCCCGTTCAGCTCGCTGGTGGTGCCATAGGGAATCGCTCCGTGCCCGGCGCAGCGCGCATGCAGTCCACCCTGCGGCGCATAGACAATGCCGTTGTGCAAATGGCCCCAATACCAATAATCAGGCTCACGCCCCAGCGCATCACACACCGGTTGATACAGCTCAGTCTTGTGGTGCCCGGTGATGTCGAAGCCCTGGTGGTGGCTGAGCACCATGAGTTTCTTGCGCTTCGGCAGACCCTTCATCCATTCGATCTGCGGCTTGTTCAGGGTGCCGTCCATGTACAGGTTCAGGACGTCCGAGGCGTACGCCGTGTCCAGCCCGACAATCAGCCAGTCATCGTTGATCAGGGCAAAGTAGCTGGTGCCCTGCTGCCCCGGAAAACGCGCCGCCAGTTCCTTGAAGTAACCGTGGGCGCCGCTGTACATCTCGTGGTTGGAATTGAGGGTGAACGAGCCGTGGGTGCCCATCGGCCAGCCGGCCATGTCGGTGTCTTCCTGGGAGTGAGTGCCGGCGTAATAGACATCCCCCAGGTGAATGGTGAAATCAGCATTGGCCAGTTGCATCTGGTTGGCCACCGACACCGCCGGCGCATGGCTGTTGAACGGCCCGGTGCCCCAGTCGCCGGCAATCGCCAGCGTCACTTCGCGCTCCATGGTCACCAGCGCCGGATCGGTGCCGAAAGTCGCGTGATGGCGCAGGTTCTCGATCCACTTGAGCAGCGCCTCGCTCCACAGCAGATCCAGCAGCTCCCATTTGCGGCAGCCCAGCAGCGTGCCGTCCTTGAGCACCTTGGTCTGCAGTTGATCGGGCGATTGCGGCAACGGCGTCGCGTTGCCGATGCGCAGGATCGACAATCCGTGGGACAGTTCCCACGGCACCGCTGGCTCGTCGTCCGGCAGCTCGCCGTGCTTGAGCACGTATTGCGCCTGATCATGACCGCGTTGGAGCAACTTGATGATGGCCTCGAATTCCTTGGGTTCGAGTTCGCTGATGAGCTTCATCCAAGCCATTTCGATACGCGTGAACAAGCCGTGCAGGCGCACCTTGACCTTGTCGTATTCGTGTTTCAGATGTCCGACCGCTGACATGGCGAAATCCTCTATCCGTAAGGGTTCACAGGGTTTTCATGAATTCGATCAGTGCACGCTTGTCGTCGTCCGACAGCGTCGTGCCGTACAGGTGACCGCTGTTGTGGTTGCCTTCCAGGCGCGTGTCGTAGGTGAAGTCCGCCGAGGCCTTGGCCTGGGCGCCGCTGGTCACGAAGCCAACGTTGACCGGGTCATAGACATCGGAGCCGGTGATGAACACCTGCGGACGTTTTTCCGGCGGTTGCAGCAAGTCCCACAAGGTCGGCACCGAACCGTTGTGCAGGTAAGGTGCGCGCAGCCAGATGCCGTCGGTGGGCGTGTTGCTGTAGCTCTGGGTCTTGCGGTAGGCGCCGAAATCGAACGGCGGTTTCTTGAAGGTGTGGAACGCCGCCACCAGCCCGGTGGTGAACGAGTTCAGCCGATGCGGATCGGTGCCGAGCTGGTCGATGTTGGTGGTGACCTGCCCGGTGTCGGTACGCCCGAAATCATGACAACTGGCGCAATTGGTTTCCCACAGCGGTTTGCCCTGGGCGACTTTGGCCTGATCCAGTGACCATGGCCACGCCGGCGCCTTGTGCCCGAGCAGCCAGTTGGTCACCCGGTTGAAACTCGGCGGCAGCACCGATTCCGGCGTCGCGCCCACGGCCATCGCAGCGGCGTAGTTGCGCTCGTGGATCTTGTTGTTATTGCCGTCCCAGTGCAGGTACATCGATTCCCGGGGTTTCTGGTTCCACACTTGCGGCAGGTCGACGGTGCCGATGGTCGAGTCATCCGGGAAGCCGAACACCACCATTTTCGTCGGGTTGAAGGTGTCGGTACGCCCCGGCCCCTGTTGCGGGCGCAGCTTCTGCCAGGCGTAGGCCTGCTTCTGTTTGAGCAGTGCGGTCTTGGCCATCGGGATGATCAGGTAGCGGTTGTAGAGCTTCTCGAAAAAGCCCAGCTGGAACTTGCTGTTGATCGCCGCCATCACCGCGTCGGTGGTGAATTTCGGGTCGCTGGCGCAATCGTAGGCGAACCACTGGAAGGCTTGCAGTTGCAGGGTGTTGGCCGGTGCGCTCGGCACATTCACCGCGACGTCGCTGGCATTCGCCCGGTAGGAACCGGTGTGGCACAGCGCGCAGTTCGGCTCGACGGTCGGGTAACCGATCTGCCGCTTGGCCATGCCGATCGGCAGGTCCTTGCCGTTCTCGAACAGGAAACCGAAGACTTCCCAGCCACCGGGTTTCGGCAGTTTTTCCGGGCACATCTGTGGCAGCACGGAGAACAGGTAATACGGAATCCGCGCCTCGATACCCAGGCCAATCGCGGCGTATTTGTAGTGATCTTCGTCGGACGCGTAATCCTGCTCCGGCACCACGCGCAGCATCTGATACCAGGTCTGGTAACCGATGAACGCCAGCAGCGCCACCACGACCAGCGTGCCGACCTTGAACGCATGACTCTGCCACTGCCGCGCCCATGCTGCCCGCCATTCGCGCCAGCCGTCACACAGCAGCGCCAGTGGTCGGTTTTCAGGGGTGGTGCCGAGGTACAGCAGGATGCCGAGAATCAGGAAAAAGCTCAGGTCGCCCATCAGCATCGGCACGAACAGCGAACCCTGGCTGCTGGTGTTGATCAGGTAGATCCAGAACGCCACTGCAATCAGCCGCGTCAGCACGCACAGCCAGGAATGCAGCACGTAGCGCGGCGCATTGAAGCCCGACGGCATGTAGAACACGCTGATGCCCACCAGCAGCATTCCGGCGTTTTCCAGCCACGGGTCGGAGAGTTGCGGCGGCAGGCCGACCACCGATGTCAGCAACCCCGGCGCGAACAGCGCCGGGATCGCGAACACCATGTTCATCGCAATGCCGAGCCAGATGAAGCGTTGAAACCAGCGGATGTAGCTGTCCATATCGTCCTTGTCCTTTAGAGATTCACCGCCTGAAGGATCGCTATCGCTGGCAAGCCAGCTCCCACAGGGTCTGGAGGTGCTCACAGGATTTTTGCCTGGCACCATTCAATGTGGGAGCTGGCTTGCCAGCGATACAGTCGACTCGGTCTGAGATCAACCGAGAGCCGTTTTCTCCAGGTGTTCAAGGATGATCGGATACACATCGACCACCGCGTTCTTGCCGAACATGCAATCGATGTGGCCGTAACCCGGCACCACATGCCGGCTGTAGCGTTCCGGCCCGTGCTTCTCGCAAACCCGCTGATAGGTCTTGAGCGTGCTCTCCGGCAGATAACACTGGTTGTCGGCGCCGCTGATGAAGCAGATCGGCATGGTCAGCCGATCAAAGTGCGGCATGTACACATCGTGTCCTTTGAAATCCACCAGATGCCCTTTGCGTACGATCAGCGCCAGGTGCTCGAAGGTCTCGATGTTCGACTCGCCGAACAGTTCATGCAGGTTGTCATGCAGGGTCTCGTTGAGGGTGTCGTGGCGGTACAGCGAGGCGTACATGAAGGTGATGCGGTGGCACACCGGGTTGGTGCAATAGCCCTGGGCTTCGATCCGCGCGTAGCCGTTGAGCGCCTTGTCGTAGAGCCGGTTGAACCAGTTCTCCTTGCTGTCGGCGTAGGCGGTCATGGATTTGATGCCGATCGCATCGAGCATTCCCGGCAAGTGCAGACCGGCCTTCAGCCCCGTTGCCGTCGCGACCACCGTGTCGGCGGCAATCTGCGAGCAGACCACCGAACGCACGCCCTGCAAACCAGCGAGCAGCGACATGAAGAAGGTCGTGGCGCCGTAGCAATGCACCACGCACTGCACGTCTTTCGCGCCGGTCTGCTGCTGGATCTGTGCGATGGCGGCCTTGAAGTCGTACTGGGCGATCTGGTCGCCGTTCCATTCCTTCTTGCTCGCCGGCAGCAGGATGCTCACCCGGAAATCCAGCAGCCATACGTCGTAGTCGTGCTTGCACAGAAACTCCAGCAGGTTGGTCTGGATCGTGTCGGTGGAAAAGATATTCGAGCCCACCCCCAGACCATGCACCAGCATCACCGGGCCTTTGCTGCCGGCCTGATAACGGGTCAGGCGCAACTGCACGCCGTCTTCGGTGGAGAAGAAATTCACCGCCGGCGTCGGCGCATCCAGTGGCCGTTTCAGCCGTGGCGGCGCGTCGGGATTGAAGTATTTGTCCCCGGCGAACACCCCGCCATAACTCTCCCAGAGAATCCCGGCGAAGAACTTGCCGAACCGCGCCAGCCCTTCGATCCGCTCACGCTCGTTGCGCGCATTGAGGACTTTCATGGTGGTCATCTGCTTGGCGAAGTCGGTCGGTTTGATGTGCATCACACCCGAACCGATGACTTCGCCGGATTTGTCCGGCCCGCGATACAGCGTCACGTAGAGGGTGCTGGTGTCGTGCCAGATGTTCAGCACGCCGTTGTCTTCCGGCACGGTCTTGAAGGCGCTGAAGAAGTAGTCGTTGCCGTCCTCGGCGGTCAGTTTCATGTCGTACTTCATGTGACGCGTATCGACCTGCTGCTCGAACTGCTCAAACAGGTTGAACACGCCGTTGCTGGCGGTCAGCGGTTGCGGCGACAGCGCCGGAGCGATCACCGTGCCGACGATGGTCGCGGCGTGTTCCGGTTCCTTGATCATCCGGTTGAGGTCGTTGGCGGTGATGGTCAGGGTGAAGTCGATCGGCGAGTTGTCCGCCTCGCCACGTTTGGCGGCAGCTTCATAGACTTTGAGATCGGTGCTTTGCGCGGCGGTGAAGGCGCGGGAGAAGTAGCCTTTCATGGTTTCGGTGAACTGCACGCCAAGGGTCGGCGGCGCGGTCTGTTTGTGCGGCGCCGACGGCAGCGTGTAGTCGATCGTCCAGCCACGGTCGGCCGCCAGCAGGCCCATGTTGCGCTCGCTCACGGCGGAGATGGTAAGCAGCGGATTGACCGCCAGTGACGTCGGGATCACCGCGCCGTCGGTCACGTACAGGTTGGCGTAGACATCGGTGCCGCTGGCGCCACTGAACACCTGGCCCTTGTGGTTGACCACGCCTTGCGCGGCATCTTCACCCATCACACAACCACCCAGCGGATGCACCGAGACGATGCTGTGCTTGAGCAGCTTGGTCCAGATCGGATTCTCGACCCAGATCCCGCCCAGGGCCTTGGTGCTCTGGTACAGCCGTTCGTTGCCGATCTTGAAGTTTTCCTGCTCGCCGACGCCCGGCCAGTCGATGCGCAGTTGATCCTTGCTGTCGAGAACCATGCGTCCCTGACCGCTGTCGTGGCTCATGATCAGGTAGGTCTGCAGGTTGTGCAGCGCCCCGTGATACGGGCCGCGCAGGAAGCTTTCGGCTTCGCGCTCCTTGTACTTCACCTTGCCGCTGAAGCTGTCGTCGGTGGGCTTGCCGATCATCTCGGCGAACCCGGCCATCGCCGGTACCATCGGCCGGCCGAGCGCGCCGGGGATCGAACCTTCCTCGATGACCATATGGCTGCTGCGGTCACCCTCGTTGCGCATGTCGATGATCGAGGTGATGCACGGGCCGACCGGTTGCAGTTCCTTGGCCGAATGCGCGCCGAAACCGATGCCGTTGATGGTCTGCTCACAGTTGTGGCCGAAACCGAGGATGTCGCCGTTGCCGCTCATGTTCTCGCCGAGCTGGCCGGACATCACCAGACCTTTGTCCCGTGAGCGCAGCAGAATTTCGGTAGAGCCGAGGGTGCCCGCAGAAACCACGACGATGTCGGCCTTCACGAACAAGGTCGGGGCGTCGAATTTCTCGCGGCCGCTGTCGAGGTACTGGAAGTGCACGATCCAGCCATTGCCGTCGCGCTCCAGATGCCGCACCTGGGCCTGGCAGAAAATCTCCGCGCCGTGATTGGTGGCGTCCGGCAGGTAGTTCATCAGCGTAGTGTTCTTGGCCTTGTTGTTACAGCCCGAAACGCAGTCACCGCAGTGGTTGCACGGCAGCTGCTCGACGCCGACGTGGTTGAGGTTGTTGGGCAGTTTGTCGAAGGTTACGTTGATTGGCGGCTTGTAGAAGTGCGCGCCTTGCTTGAGGAAGTCCGCAGATTTTTTGTTGGCATCGAGTTTCGGCAGGTTTGGCGAGCTGCTCGGGTAGGGATTGGGCTTGAGCATCTCCCGGGCCTTGGCGTAACCCGCCTTGAGCAAACCGTCACGGTCCTCGCGCACCGCCAGTGGCCAGCGCGGATCCTGGAATACCTCATCGGTCGGCTCCAGGGAAACGTTGGCGTTGATCAGCGACGTGCCGCCGAGGCCGCAGCCGACCACCACGTTCTGCTGGGCGTTGACGTGCAGGTCGAACAACCCGGTGCGCGAGCCGATGTGGCCGTCCGGATCGTGCACCTGCAACTCTTCGGTCGCGGCGATCATGGTGTTGGGGTATTCGCCGGGCTGGATCTCCCGACCGCGTTCCAGCAGACAGACCCTTTTACCGGCCCGGGACAGGCGCGAAGCGGCAATGCCGCCGCCATACCCGGAGCCGATGACGATCACGTCGTAGTGTTCCTTGATTTCGCTGATGGGCGTTGCGATCCGTGTCATGAGGGGGTTCCTCTCTCAGGCAGATGGGGCAACTCTGCGGTTGCCTGCAATCAATGGGCGAACGGGCTCCTGGCCTCCGGGAAATCCCGGCGGCAGTACAACGGTTTGGGCAGGAATCAGGGGCTACAGACGGGCGTGCTGATTGACGGCACGACGCAACGTGCGCTTGCGCGGCGCAGGAGCCGGCAGAACGCGGAGCGTGCAGGGATTGGGGGGTAAGCGGTGTGGCTGGGTATCCATCACGCGTTCTCCCTGAACCAGATGTGGATAAGTGACAGCTGTCCTTGTGCCATTGCAGTGAAGACAGGCACCGGATCGAAGTCAAGGCAGCCTCTTAGAACTGTATGAAATCTGATCAATTGCTATTTGGACTAAGCCCGCCGGGGATCGCAGGGTTTGGCGAACAAGTTATCCACATAGCCACCCACAGCTAATGGGGACAACTGTGGACGACCTGAAAAATAATCGGGTTTTTGTGAAGAAAAACCGTGACTTATTCAGATGCAGGGTTTCCATTAGCGATTGATCGTTTTTTGATCAAATCGCTACATGGCACAGATTACGTGGCTTGCGGAGGATGGCGAACACCTTATCCACAGAAGCGCCAACAGAGTTCGGGGGTAACTTGGCGAGTGCTGTGGAAAAGCGCTGGAGGCGTTGATAAATCTGGGCTTGTGTAGAGTTTGGTGGGTAAAAAGGGTGAATTGAACGTTTTTTGATCAAATCCTTGTAAGCCACGGTTTATAGGGCTCTTGGCGGATAGCGAACATCTTATCCACAGAAGCGCCAACAGAGATTGGGGGCAAGTCTGGGAGTGATGTTGGGGAAAAACTCAGAAAAAACCGCGAGTTAGACTGGTTGTTTTTTGACCTGAGGGCTGGAGAGCTTGATTGGCGTGGGGTACAGGGAGGGGCGAACACGTTATCCACAGATCCGCCAACAGGGATTGTGGGTAAAGCGCCCTCTCCCGAAGGGAGAGGGTCAGCAAAGGTTTCAGCGGACAACACCTTCTTCGATCAGCAGTTTGAGAATGGCTTCAGCACCGGCCTGCGCCGTCACGCCTTTCAGGACTTGCCCCCCACCGCCGCTAGCCTTGGCCGTCGCCGCCTTCATCCGGTCCGCCCCGCTCTTGGCCTTGATCACCTTCAACCTTTTCGGCCGGGGCTTGGCTGGTTGCAGGGTCGCAACGGCCAGCAGTTCGTCATCCACCACTTCCACGTCTTTCGCCTGAAGAACACCACGCCGCGCAGGCCCGTAAGCACTCTGCCGAGGTTTGGGCGCAGCGTTATCCACAGTCGCGAGAAACGGCAGGCGCACCTTCAACCGGCGGCGCTGCCCACGAGGCAACGCTTGCAGCACCAGCGCCGAACCGTCGTTGATCGACTCGACCTGCGCCAACCCCACCACCAGTGGCCAGCCCAGCCCTTCGGCCAGCAGGAACGGCAGCATCCCCGAACCTTCGCCGGTTTCCGCCTGGCTGCCGGTCAGCACGACTTGTGCGCCAGCATCACGCAGATAGTCGGTCAACGCCGGCAGCGCATCGGCGCCCGCCGGTTGTTCCAGCACATGCATCTGCGCAAGTCCCATGCCCAGATAGGCGCGCAGCGCCGGTTCCGCGATGTCACCGGCGTGCAGCACTTGCAGGTTGTCCCCCGCCAGTTGCAGGCCGAGTTCCACCGCGCGGGCGTCCTGGTCGGCGCGGCGCGGGCGGCCGGAGGTCGGGTGGGCGCCGATTGAAACCAGACTGATGATCTTTGTGCTCATAACCGTTCCTTAAGCCGCATCGCGCTTGGCTTCGTTGCGGTAAGCCTCTACCGCCGCGATCAAGGCCTGAAGAATTTCCGCGCTCTCACCAATCACCGACAGGTCGGCACGCTTGATCATGTCGCAGCCCGGATCGAGGTTGATCGCCACTACCTTGTCGCAGGCACCGATGCCTTGCAGGTGCTGGATCGCCCCGGAAATCCCCACGGCCACGTAAACCCGCGCGGTGACCCAGGTGCCGGACGCGCCGACCTGACGGTCGCGGGCCATGAAGCCATCGTCCACCGCCACCCGCGAAGCGCCTTCGGTGGCGCCGAGGGCGGCGGCGGTCTTGTGGAAAAGCGCCCAGTCCTTGACCCCGTTGCCGCCGGAGAAGATGAACTCCGCTTCGGCCATCGGAATCGCTGCCGGGTCTACCGCCACCGCACCCAGATCTTCGATCCGCGACAGGCTGCGCGCCACGGGTGTGGATAACTCCACCGGCAGCGCTTCGTGACGGGTTTCGCTGACCGGTTCCGCGCATTCGGCGGACGCCAGAATCAACCGCGCCACCGGGCGGGCCAGATCCTGCAACCCGGCACCGGCACGGCCAATGCACTGCTGATCCTTGACCTGCCACACCCGTGTTGCCGGACGTTCACCCAGTGCAGCAGCAAAGCGCCGCCCGAGTTCGCCGCCACCACTGCGGCTGTCCGGCAGCAGCCAGTGACGCGGGTTGAACTGGTTATCCACAGCCCGCAGACCCTGGATCCGTTGCTCCGGTGCATAACCGCTGAACTGTTCGCCTTCCAGCACCAGCAAGCGGTCAACGCCCGCCGTGGCGAAAGCGTTTTCCTTGTGCTCACCGAACACCACGGCCAGCACCGCGCCGTCGCTGCCGGCCAGCTGATGAGCCAGACCGAGCAGGTCACGGTCGTGGCTGCTCAAGCGGCCGCCGACCATGTCCGGCACCACGCTGATGTAGAACGCCGGGGCCGGCACCTGATGCAGCGGCAACTGCACTTCGACCGCGGCCGAACGTTTGACCGCCCCGCCCTGCTGGGCGCCGCTGCGGTCGATGCGCTTGATGCCGTTAGGGCCGATGAAACCGATGCCGTGCGGATTCTTGCGGATGATCCCGTTGGGGCCCATCCAGCTGTGTTGCGCCGGTTGCATGGCCGCGTGCAGCGGATGCAGACGGTTGCGTGCGATCCATTCGGCGCGGGGGTCGCGGCGGATAATGTCGCTCATCAGTGGGCCTCCGCAGGTTCACGTTTGGCCGGAGTGGCAGGCTTGTTTGGCGCGGCGTCTTCGAGCAGCGCGTCGGCCACCAGTTCGGCAATGTCCTTGATCAGCGGGCGCGGTTCGACCACGCCTTCGAGCATCGCCGTGCACTGTGGACAACCCACGGCCACCAGCTCGGCACCGGTCTCGCGGATGTCTTCCATGCGCATGTCGGGGATCCGCTGCTTGCCCGGAATGTCGGTGATCGGCGCGCCGCCACCGCCGCCGCAGCAGCGCGAACGGAAGCCGGAACGTTGCATTTCCTTGATCTCGATGCCGAGCGCGCGCAGCACTTCGCGCGGTGCCTCGTACTCGCCGTTGTAGCGGCCGAGGTAGCACGGATCGTGGTAGGTCACGCTGTTGCCTTTGTGCTGACCGAGGTTCAGCGCGCCGGCCTGGATGATTTCCGCCAGGTAGGTGCTGTGGTGCTGGACGAGGTAGTTGCCATCGAACGCGCCGTACTCGTTTTTCAGCACATGAAAACTGTGCGGATCGCAGGTAACGATGCGGTTGAAGCTGTACTTGGCCAGGGTCTGGATATTGCGTTTGGCGAGCAGCTGGAAGGTCGCTTCGTCACCCAGACGTCGGGCCACGTCGCCGCTGTCACGCTCTTCCAGCCCAAGCACCGCGAAGTCGACCTTGGCCGCTTTCAGCACTTTGACGAACGCCCGCAAGGTGCGCTGGTTGCGCATGTCGAAGGCACCGTCGCCGACCCAGAACAGCACGTCGGTGGTCTTCTTCTCGCTGAGCAGGTTGAGGTTCAGGTCCGCCGCCCAGTTCATCCGCCCGCCCGGGGCGAAACCGCCAGGGTTGTCGGTGGCAATCAGGTTTTCCAGGACTTCGGCGCCCTTGTTCGGGGTGGCGCCTTTTTCCAGGGTCAGGTGGCGGCGCATGTCGACGATGGCATCGACGTGCTCGATCATCATCGGGCATTCCTCGACGCAGGCGCGGCAGGTGGTGCACGACCACAGGGTTTCGGCATCCACCAGACCGTTGACGATCGGTTGGTGCGGATTGCCGCTGTGTTCGCCCACCGGCTTGCCCGGATACGGGCTGCCGGCGAACTGGGCATCGGTGCCGCCGGCGAGGCCGACGACCATGTCCTGAATCAGCTTCTTCGGGTTCAGCGGCTGGCCGGCAGCGAACGCTGGGCAGGCGGCTTCGCACTTGCCGCACTGCACGCAGGCGTCGAAACCGAGCAACTGGTTCCAGGTGAAATCCTTGGGCTTTTCCACCCCCAGCGGTGCAGTCGGATCATTCAGGTCCAGCGGTTTCAAACCGGTGGAACGGCCGCCACCAAAACGTTCGGCGCGACGGTGCCAGGCCAGGTGCAGGGCACCGGCGAAGGCGTGTTTCATCGGCCCGCCCCAGGTCATGCCGAAGAACAACTCGGACACGCCCCACAACACACCGATACCGAGAATCGCTGCCAATACCCAGCCACCGAAGTTCTCCGGCAGGATTCCGGCCACCGGCAAGGTCACCAGGAAGAACGAGGCCGAGAACGCCAGCAGGCTTTTCGGCAGGCGCATCCACGGGCCTTTCGACAGCCGCGACGGCGGATTGAGCCGACGCCGATAAACGAAGATCGCCCCGACGAACATCACCGCCGTCATCAGCAGCAACGCGTAGCCGAGAATGCGGTTATGCAGGCCGAAACCGTGCACCAGAATCGCCAGCCCGATCGACGCCACCGCCCCGCCCGCCGTGGCGACGTGGGTGTTGGCGATGTATTTGTCCCGCGCCACCACGTGGTGCAGATCGACCATGTAACGCTTGGGCATGGCGAACAGGCCGCCGATCAGATCGACCTTCGAGGCCCGGCCCCGGCGCCACATGGCCACCCGCCGCAACGCCCCCAGCACCGCAAGGGCCAGGGCTGCGAACAACAGGATTGGAAGAAGGGTGTTCAACATCAGAGTCACCTCTGGCGAGGTGCAAGCTACAAGCTACAAGCTGCAAGAAAGAGCAGTGGAAACTGCAGTGCTTTTACTTGCGGCTTGCAGCTTGGGCTCGCAGCTGAGCCGTCAAAAATCCTTACAGAGCCGGAGTGCGTCGTAGATGGCGGCGTGGGTATTACGCTGCGCCACGCAGTCACCGATGCGGAACAGCAAGTAACCGTCGCCGTTACTGCTCAGCGAAGGTTGCGGCTGGATCGCGAACAGCGCCTCGACGTCGATCTGGCCCTTGTTGCGCGAGCCGTCCTTGAGGGCGTAGTAGATTTCTTCGTCCGGGCGCACGCCGTTCTCGACGACCACCTGATCCACCACCCGCTCCTCTTTGGCGCCGGTGTATTCGTTCTCCAGCACGGCGACGAGTTTGTCGCCTTCGCGGTAAACCTTCTCCAGCATCATGTCGCCGGTCATGATCACTTCTTTCGGGTACATGCTGCGGTAGTAGGTCGGGAATGACGTACCACCGATGGCCACGCCCGGCTTGATGTCGTCGGTGACGATCTCAACCTGGCTGCCCTTGTCGGCGAGGAAGTCGGCCACCGACATCCCGGTGAACTCGCAGATCGTGTCGTAGACCAGCACGTTCTTGCCCGGCGCGACCTTGCCGTCGAGCACGTCCCAGCTGCTGACCACCAGCCCTTCGGCGGCGCCCCAGTGTTCGTTCTGCTCCAGGTACGGATGCCCGCCAACGGCCAGCACCACGATGTCCGGACGCAGGTCCATGATGGTGTCGGCGTCTGCGGCAGTGCCCAGACGCAGGTCGACTTTCAGCCGTGCCAGCTCCAGTTGGAACCAGCGGGTAATACCGGCGATCTGGTCACGCTGCGGCGCTTTCGAAGCCGTCGTGATCTGCCCGCCGATGAATTCCTTCTTCTCGAACAGGGTCACGTCGTGGCCACGCTCGGCCGCCACACGGGCAGCTTCCATCCCCGCCGGGCCGGCACCGACGATCACCACCTTGCGTTTCGGCCCGGTGGATTTCTCGATGATGTGCGGCACGCCCATGTATTCACGGGAGGTCGCGGCGTTCTGGATGCACAGCACGTCCAGACCCTGGTACTGACGGTCGATGCAATAGTTGGCGCCGACGCATTGTTTGATCTGGTCGATCTGGCCCATCTTGATCTTGGCGATCAGGTGCGGGTCGGCGATGTGGGCGCGGGTCATGCCGACCATGTCGACGTAACCGCCCTCGAGAATCCGCGTGGCCTGGTTCGGGTCCTTGATGTTCTGCGCGTGCAGCACCGGAACCTTGACCACTTCCTTGATCCCGGCCGCCAGGTGCAGGAACGGCTCCGGCGGGTAACTCATGTTCGGAATCACGTTGGCCAGAGTGTTGTGGGTGTCGCAACCCGAGCCGACGACGCCGATGAAATCGAGCATGCCGGTGTCGTCGTAATACTTGGCGATCTGCTTCATGTCTTCGTGGGACAGACCGTCCGGGTGGAACTCGTCACCGCAGATGCGCATGCCGACGCAGAAGTCGTCACCGACCTCGGCGCGTACGGCTTTCAGGACTTCCAGACCGAACTTCATCCGGCCCTCGAAAGTGCCGCCCCATTCGTCGGTCCGCTTGTTGACGCGCGGGCTCCAGAACTGGTCGATCATGTGCTGGTGCACGGCCGACAGCTCCACGCCGTCCAGGCCACCGGCCTTGGCGCGGCGCGCGGCTTGCGCGTAGTTGCCGATCACCCGCCAGATTTCTTCCGGCTCGATGGTCTTGCAGGTTGCACGGTGCACCGGTTCACGGATGCCCGACGGCGACATCAGGGTCGGCCAGTGGAAACCGTCCCAACGGGAGCGACGGCCCATGTGGGTAATCTGGATCATGATCTTGGCGCCATGCTTGTGCATGGCGTCGGCGAGATTCTGGAAGTGCGGGATGATCCGGTCGGTGGACAGGTTCACCGAACTCCACCATTGCTGCGGGCTGTCGATCGCCACCACGGACGAACCGCCACAGATCGCCAGGCCGATGCCGCCCTTGGCTTTCTCTTCGTAATATTTGACGTACCGCTCGGTGGTCATGCCGCCGTCGGTCGCGTAGACCTCGGCGTGCGCGGTGCTGAGCACGCGGTTGCGGATGGTCAGTTTGCCGATCTGGATCGGCTGGAACATTGCTTCGAAAGCCATGGCGGGTTCCTCGACTTACAACGGCTTGACGGTGAACAGGCCGTCGTCGTGGCCTTCTTCGGAGCCACCGTAGACCTGCTCGGCCACGGTGCGGATCTTGCTGCCGCGAGCGGCGAGGATCTGGTCCATGGCACCGGCAAACCAGCCGGTGAACATGTAGTCGACCTTGCGCCCGACCTTGCCGTAGACGTAGACGAACGCGGAGTGTTCGAGCTTGACGCTGGCGGTGCCTTTGTCGAGGTCGATGTCCTGGATCTTGAACAGGCCCCAGCCGCGCTGCGACAGGCGCTTCATGTAGTGTTCGAACACCGCGACGCCTTCAAGGCCGTGGCACTCGGCTTCTTTTTCACACCAGTGCCAGGCGGATTTGTAGCCGGCCTTGTAGAGGATTTCGGCATAGGCTTCGGCGCCCAGCACTTCCTCGATGCCCATGTGGTTGTTGACGAAGAAATGGCGCGGCACGTACAGCATCGGCAGGGCGTCGGAGGTCCAGACACCGGTCTCGCTGTCGACTTCGATTGGCAATTGCGGGGCGATCTTGGCCATGGAAACTTAACTCCAGAAAAATTCGTGGTTGGTGCCGAGCGAAGCTTTTGCTTTGCTCTTATAAACAAGCCGTATGAATGACTTTGGAGCCGTAGCGAGCACGTCGAGAGCAAGGAAGGACCGGAGCGACAAGCGAGACAGTACGGGACGTACGGCGAGTTTGGCGCGAGGACCTGACGCAGCTATCGGCGAGCGGAGTAGGCTCCAGAGTTATTCATTCGCCCCAGACGTCTTTGAGGACGTTCACCCAGTTCTCGCCCATGATCTTGCGTACCACGCGCTCGGAGTGGCCGCGCTTGAGCAGGGTTTCGGTCAGGTTCGGGAACTCGCCGACGGTGCGGATGCCCAGCGGGTTGATGATCTTGCCGAAGTTGGTCAGACGGCGGGCGTAGCCCTTGTCGTGGGTCAGGTATTCGAAGAAGTCCTGGCCGTGACCCTGGGTGAAGTCGGTGCCGATGCCGATGGCGTCTTCGCCGACCAGGTTCATGGTGTACTCGATGGCCTCGGCGTAGTCGTCGATGGTCGAATCGATGCCCTTGGCCAGGAACGGCGCGAACATGGTCACGCCGACGAAACCGCCGTGGTCAGCAATGAACTTAAGCTCTTCATCGGACTTGTTGCGCGGGTGCTCTTTCAGCCCCGACGGCAGGCAGTGGGAATAGCAGACCGGTTTTTTCGATTCGAGGATGACTTCCTCGGAAGTCTTGGAGCCGACGTGGGACAGGTCGCACATGACGCCAACGCGGTTCATCTCGGCGACGATTTCGCGACCGAAACCCGACAGGCCGCCGTCACGCTCGTAGCAACCGGTGCCCACCAGGTTCTGGGTGTTGTAGCACATCTGCACGATGCCGACGCCGAGCTGCTTGAACACCTCGACATAGCCGATCTGGTCTTCGAACGCATGGGCGTTCTGGAAGCCGAAGAGGATGCCGGTCTTGCCCTGCTCCTTGGCCTTGCGGATGTCGGCGGTGGTGCGGACGGGGATCACCAGGTCGCTGTTTTCGCGAATCAGTTTCTGGCTGGCGGCGATGTTATTGACCGTGGCCTGAAAGCCCTCCCACACCGACACGGTGCAGTTGGCCGCCGTCAGACCGCCCTTGCGCATGTCTTCGAACAGCTCGCGGTTCCATTTGGCAATGATCAGACCGTCGATAACGATGCTGTCGGCGTGTAATTCGGCTGGGCTCATCAGGCGTCCCCTTATTGGCGATTCATGCGCCGAATCGTCTGCCGGCGCTTTGGGGCCAGCATATGCCTCGGTGCGCGACCAGCCGGGTGCAAAAACGACAGGGGAATTGCCGAAAGCGTCAATCCGCGACAAAGGGTCGCCAACCGGTTCGACCGGCCACCTGTTCAAGCCCGCGAGCTTGAGCCAGAATCTGCCGCATCCCGGAAACACCACTGGATTAGAGCGGCGACATCAATGAAATCGATCTTCCTGGCCCTGGCCCTGATTGCGACCGGCGTACACGCCGCCGAAGAGTCCGACAACAACCCGTGCGACGCGGTGGAAAACGACGTCCAGACCCTCGAATGCTCGACCTACAGCCGCACCACCGCCGAGGACCTGCTCAAGGACAACTACGCCAGCCTGAACGAGCGCATGCAGACCACCTACGGCAAGAACCCGGCGCAACTGGCCGACATCACCGCCAAAATCAAGGCCGCCCAGCAACAATGGCTGAAAACCCGCGACGCCGACTGCGCCGTCGAAGCCTTCCCGGCGACGGACGGCAGCAAGGCGTTCAAGATTGCGCAGAATGACTGCGTGGCGCGGATGAGTGACGAGCGGTCGGAGTTTTTGGAGTCGATCGGGCAGGAGTGAAGAGAGAAAGGGCGCGCCACCTCTTCAGCGGGTAGTCAACTGTCAACTCTGACAGTTCACCGCGGCTGATCCTGGGCCTATGTTGGGCTTGTGATCCCAATTCGTCGATCACCCAGGATCAACTGCAAGGAGCTGCCCATGTCGACCCGATATGCGATCCCGCACAATGCCATCACACCGTCCAAAGGGAATATGACCGCCACTGTAGGAAGCGTTCCCGCCATTACGTTCACATCTGGCGGTCTCAATTTCGCTGGAGACTACTACACAACTGACAGGCAAATGCGCCTCACCCTTTCAGCCCTGCAACAGCTGCCACTCAGCATCCACGGAATAGAAATCACCTTCCCGCGCGACCTGGAGGATGGCAAACATAAAGTTGAAGACGGGAAAGTCAGTGCGGCTTACTGGCAACTGGTGACTGAGAATGGAGAGACCGTTTTCGTCGTCAACGATGCGGACTCCGGCTTCATCAATTTTGCAAAAAATGATGCGCTGGAAACCTTCAGTGGTACTTTTTCATTCACCACCAAAAATGCTGACGGAACGGTCTTCGAAATCAAGAACGGTAGGTTTGACGTCGAAGGGTTTGACGAATTTACGCTTTAGGTGCGCTGCATAGAGATCGTCCACCGGCCAGCTTGGCCTTTGGACGATTTTTTGCTTTCAGACCTGCGCTATCTCCCAAACGTCAGCTTGCTGATTTACCAGTCATCCTTGACCTCACCATCATCGCCCTCGCCCCCCCTCCAAAAATCGCCGAGTAGACATTACTGAGAACCCGCGACACCGAAACCTTTCCGGCGATGGACAGCAGCAAGACATTCAGGATTGCGTGGCGCGGATGAGTGACGAGCGGTCGGAGTTTTTGGAGTCGATCGGGCAGGAGTGAGGAGCGTTCCCGCACGAATCGCGCAGGAACGATGACTCCCCATCGTCATGACGCCATGAAGGGCGACTTGAAGGGACGCTTCTGCAACGACGGGATGGGCGCGTATTCATAACCCAACGCGCGGATGTCCATGACGTGTCTGACGGTTCTCGTCCATGGCGCCAGCGTGTCATCAAGGTTATGACCGGGTGGCCCACCACTGATCGGCGTGTAATGCGGAGCCCATTGCGGATTGTCCAGAGCCATTTGTGCCTGCCACTCCGCCCAGATCCTGTCGATATTGCAATGGTGCAGGAAGAACACCGGATCTTCAGGGGAGGTCATGGCCAACATGTTGCCCCCTATCCACAGATGGACGCGGTTGTGCAGCTGCGAACCCGGGGTGGTGACCTGAGGATCACCTCGTTGCGTGATCCACCCCTCCAGTCGATTGCGAAATCCCCTGGTGTATGGGCCGGAATCGTAAGGCGGCGTGTCGTACAACCACTCTCGCATCGCCATGTCTACGTCTGCCGACGTCGGCAGCGAGGTCACAAGAACGCCGAACTGACGCTTGAGACCAGGTTCCGTCTCACCGTTTTCCGGGTAGGCCGGAACCGGCCAGTTTCCGTACTGGTGAGCAAAAGGTCCGGTCTGTACTCGATCATGATCACCTGGGCTGCCATTACCGCCCATCCATTGATCCGTCCAGACGGGTGAGTTTTCCGGATCCGGGGCGTCTTGAGTCCAGTCCCAATACGGCAGAGTCACCTCAGGATCAATCGCGCGCAAATCCGCCTCGAACTGCATCAGCATTTCTCGATGCCATGGCAGAAATGCCGGGCCAAGGTGAGCCCCGTTACGGTATTCCGGATCTTGCGGTTCCCAAGGATGCACTGTGGGTTTCATCACTCGGTGATGCCAGTGCACATATTTGTCGTACCCCCCATTGCGCTTGAGGGTGAGCAGACAGTTGATGAATGCGGCCCGCTCGAAGGCTGTGTGCGAGCGAATTTCTTTCCTGACGATCATTGTGCGACTCCTTTGCCGGAACAGTCGTTCTTGGGTTCAGAGCCGGTGATGGCCCTCGCATCAATCTTCGAAGCAATGTCGATAAGGATCTACTGTCAGAAATAACAGGTAGCGGTCTGTATCCGACAAACGGAAACTCGGCGTCGCCCTTACCGAGCTTCGGTGCAAGGCTACTTGCGCGAAGATTGCAGCGGCATTTGGCATCACCGCCAACCAGCTTGAGCTGTAAGCTGCACCTCTTCAGCCAATCAGGGGATTCACATGAACATCTGCGGTATCGAAATCAAAGGCAGTGAAGCGATCATCGCCGTGGCGTCCCTCGACGGTTCGGGGCTGAGCCATGTCGCGTTGAACACCAAGAAAATCGCGCTGGACGATGACGACGAGGCAGCAAACGTGAAGCTGTTCGCCGCTCAGGTGGCGTCGTTCGTGCGCGAGAACTCCATCGATCGCATCGCGATCAAGAAACGCAGCAAGAAGGGTGAATTTGCCGGTGGGCCGACCACGTTCAAGATCGAGGGCGTGTTTCAGTTGCTGGACGGTTGCGAGGTGACGCTGCTGTCGCCGCAGACGATCAATGCCCAGGCCAAGAAGCACAATTTCGAGCTGCCGGGCACGCTGAACAAGTATCAGCATGAAGCCTACAAGGCAGCGTGCTCGGCATTGGTGAAGAAGTAACTAGCGCGCTTTACGCGCGCTCAGCCAGTCGCCGAAGGACTTGTCTTCCAGCGCATAGCCACCACGGCTCGACTTCCACACCAGTTCCTTGTCGCGCAGGGCATCGATGCAGGCCTGAATGGTCTGGGTGCCCGGCACCACATCGCTGCCCATGTTTTCCAGGGCCTTGCCGACGGCCATGAGCGTGCTGTCGGTGAACGGTGCAAAAGGCTCGTTGTTCTGTGAGCGCTCCACCATCACTTCCAGCACGGCGCGCTGAGGAATTGTCAGAGCGTTCCACGCGCTCTCGAACTCGGTCCATACGCCTGCGCGCAACAATTCGGCACGGCTTTGCAGCAGTTGCCCCAGATTGCTGGCCTCGCCCAGCTCCAGTGCGACTTCGCCGATGATGGTGCGCAACATTTCCGGGCGTCGTCCCACCAATTCAAAGGCGTCGTCGATATCGGCCGCACTGAACTGGTTGGTCTCGGCCAGATGGGCATTGAGGTGCAAGGTGTACGCCTGGGTGAACTCTTTCCCCAGCAGCGGAAAGGGCGTGATGCTCGAGCCGAAGAACGGTTGGCTCTTGCCCAGCACCAGGTGCGCGAGTTTGTCGCGATTGGAACCGGTGAACACCAGATGCAAACCGCTGCCCTCGCCTTCCCGTCCCTGGTTGAGCTGATCCCGTGCAGCCTTCAGGGCAAACATCGCATTGATGCCTGCGGCGGTTGTGAGCGCGTGCTGGGCCTCATCGATCACCAGCACTACGGATTTTTCGGCGGCGCTGTGGAGCAGTTCCAGTGCTTGGGTCAGGGTCGCGCCGGCCGGCAGTTGCGGCTTGGTGAAGTCCCAAGACAAGGTGCGCAGAAAGCTGAGCTTTTCGATGCCGATATTCTTTGCCAGTTTGCGAATGCCCTTTTCGAAGGGGACCAACGCGCCTGCAATGGCACTGGCGATCAGGTCAGCAGGGTCTTTTTCCTTGTCGGCCCACAGGTCGACGTAAACCGTCAGCCAGCCTCGGGCCTGGCATTCCGGGATCAGATCCTCGCGCAGAAAGGTACTTTTGCCGGTGCGACGCGGCGCTGCCAAAAAAAGGCCGGAGGTGAAATCCTGCAGACCTGCACCCACCAGACCATCGGCAACGCTGCGGGCCAGAGCGGGGCGGCGGAACACGAAGCCGTTGTTTCTGGACATGACTTACACTCAATTATTCAAACAACTGTAATTTATACCTGAAAGTATAATTAACTATAATCGTCCGTCAAACGGCCTCCCGTCGCCGGTCCTCCCGTGGACACCGGGCAAACTTCGCCCGGTAGCTGCGAGTGAAATACGACGGTGATTCAAATCCGCAGGCAATGCTGACTTCCAGCACGCTCATGTCGGTCTGGCGCAGCAGCTGTCGGGCCTTTTCCAGCCTTAAGCGCAGATAGAAATTGCTCGGTGTGTCGTTCAGGTGCAGGCGAAACAGGCGCTCCAGTTGCCGGCGCGTCACCTTGATCGATTCCGCCAGCTCCAAGGTGGTCAGCGGCGGCTCGCTGTGCTGCTCCATCTCGCCGATCACATGCACCAGCTTCTTGTTGCTGATGCCGTAGCGCGTGGCAACTTCCATGCGCTGGTGGTCCTTGCGCGGACGAATCCGCCCCAATACAAACTGCTCGCTGACCTGGATCGCCAGTTGCGGGCCGTGGGCCTGGGCGATCAGGTCGAGCATCAGATCGATGGACGCGGTGCCGCCGGCGGATGTGATGCGTCGGCGGTCGATCTCGAACAGCTCCTGGGTGACGCTGAGCTGTGGATAAGATTCCTTGAAGGCATCGATGGCCTCCCAGTGCAGCGTCAGGCGATGACCATCGAGCAGGCCGGCTTCGGCAAGGACGAAGCTGCCGGTGTCGATGGCGCCGAGGTTCACGCCTTCGTTGTCCAGCCGTCGCAGCCAGTGCTCCAGCGCCGGGGTGGCGAACTTCAGCGGTTCGAAACCGGCGACCACCAGCAGCGTCGCACCTTTCTTCAGCGGCTCCAGCGCCGCATCGGCGTTGACCGACATCCCGTTGCTCGCCAGCACCGCCCCGCCATCGGCGCTCAACACATGCCAGCGGTACAGCTCGCCGCGAAAGCGGTTGGCCACCCGCAGCGGTTCGATCGCAGAGATGAAACCGATGGCGGAAAAACCCGGCATCAACAGAAAGTAGAAATCCTGGGACATGGCGCGCACTCGGTCAGCGGGTAGCGTGCAACGTTGATACGCCAGTTGTCGGCGGCATTCAAGAGCACAGGTCGCTGCAGTGCAAGAGCTGGTCGCCGCAGTGCGTTTTTGCGGGGGCATTGCTGCGTAATTTGGCATCACCGGCACGACAGATGTCGGAACCCACAATAACGACCTGCCGAGGAACCCGACATGAAACGACTGATCAGCAGCTGTGTTCTTGCACTCAGCGGTACCGCGTTTTTAAGCGCCAGCGTCATGGCGGCCGATTCCGCATCGTGTCAGAACGTGCGCATGGGCGTGGTGAACTGGACCGACGTGATCGCCACCAGTGCCATGGCCCAGGTTCTGCTCGACGGCCTCGGCTACAGCACCAAACAGACCAGCGCCTCCCAGCAGATCGTCTTTGCCGGCATCCGCGACCAGCGTCTGGACCTGTTCCTCGGCTACTGGAACCCGCTGATGACCCAGACCATCACCCCGTTCGTCGAGGCCAACCAGGTCAAAGTGCTTGAAGCGCCGAGCCTCAAGGATGCGCGCGCCACGCTCGCCGTGCCGACCTATCTGGCGGACAAGGGCCTGAAAACCTTCGCCGACATCGCCAAGTTCGAGAAAGAACTGGGCGGCAAGATCTACGGCATCGAGCCTGGCTCGGGCGCCAATACCCAGATCAAGGCGATGATCGCCAAGAACCAGTTCGGCCTCGGCAAGTTCCAGCTCGTGGAATCCAGCGAGGCCGGCATGCTCGCCGCCGTCGATCGCGCCGTGCGCCGCAAGGAGGCCGTGGTGTTCTTCGGCTGGGCGCCGCACCCAATGAACGTCAACGTGCACATGACCTACCTGACCGGCAGCGACGACGCCCTCGGCCCGAACGAAGGCATGGCCACCGTGTGGACCGTCACCGCGCCGAAATACGCCGAACAATGCCCGAACGTCAGCCGCCTGCTGAGCAACCTGACGTTCACCGCCGAAGACGAGAGCCGGATGATGCAGCCGCTGCTCGATCACAAGGACGCTTTCGAATCGGCCAAACAATGGCTCAAGGATCACCCGCAGGACAAACAGCGCTGGCTCGAAGGCGTCACCACTTTCGATGGCAAACCGGCGGCTGAAAACCTCCAGCTCACCAGCAAATAAACCGCAACGAACGAACCACTTCGCAGCCCGCCACGGGCTGCGAACAGACCCATCACGCCTGAAGGAAAACGCACCATGAACCACGACGTCATCATCACCTGCGCACTCACCGGTGCTGGCGACACGACCGCCAAAAGCCCACACGTGCCGGTCACCCCGAAACAGATCGCCGCGGCCGCAGTAGAAGCGGCCAAGGCCGGCGCCACGGTCGTGCACTGTCACGTTCGTGACCCGCAGACCGGCAAGTTCAGCCGCGACGTGGCGCTGTACCGCGAAGTCATGGAGCGCATCCGCGAAGCCGACGTCGACATCATCGTCAACCTCACCGCCGGCATGGGCGGCGACCTGGAAATCGGCCCGGGCGAGAACCCGATGGAGTTCGGCCCGAACACCGATCTGGTCGGCCCGCTGACCCGTCTGGCCCACGTCGAAGAACTGCTGCCGGAAATCTGCACCCTGGATTGCGGCACCCTGAACTTCGGTGACGGCGACACCATTTATGTCTCCACCCCGGCCCAACTGCGCGCCGGTGCCAAGCGCATCACCGAGCTGGGCGTGAAGGCGGAGCTGGAGATTTTCGACACCGGCCACCTGTGGTTCGCCAAACAGATGATCAAGGAAGGCCTGCTCGACAATCCGCTGTTCCAGCTGTGCCTGGGCATCCCGTGGGGCGCGCCGGCCGACACCACCACCATGAAAGCCATGGTCGACAACCTGCCTGCCGACGCGGTGTGGGCCGGGTTCGGCATCGGCCGGATGCAGATGCCGATGGCCGCGCAAGCGGTGCTGCTCGGCGGCAACGTGCGGGTCGGTCTGGAAGACAACCTGTGGCTGGACAAAGGCGTGCTGGCGACCAACGGCCAACTGGTCGAACGCGCCAGCGAAATCCTCAGCCGCCTCGGCGCCCGCGTGCTGACCCCGGCTGAAGGTCGCAAGAAGATGGGCCTGACCCAACGCGGCTAATTCGAATTGACCTCTGACCCTGTGGGAGCGGGCCTGCCCGCGATGAGGTTTTTTCTACCGAGAGATTTTTTTCGGTAGTACCGACGCTATCGCGGGCAAGCCCGCTCCCACAGGGTTCTGCGAACTCTTTAGGACATGACCATGAGCTTTATCACCGAAATCAAAACCTTCGCAGCACTGGGCAGCGGCGTCATCGGCAGCGGCTGGGTCGCCCGCGCCCTCGCCCACGGCCTCGACGTGGTGGCCTGGGACCCGGCGCCGGGCGCTGAAGCGGCGCTGCGCAAACGCGTGGCCAATGCCTGGGGCGCGCTGGAGAAAAACGGTCTGGCGCCCGGCGCGTCGCAGGATCGCCTGCGCTTTGTCGCAACCATTGAAGAGTGCGTGCGCGATGCGGACTTCATCCAGGAAAGCGCCCCGGAACGCCTCGAACTGAAACTGGATCTGCACAGCAAAATCAGTGCGGCAGCCAAGCCGAATGCCCTGATCGGGTCCAGCACCTCGGGTCTGTTGCCAAGCGAGTTCTACGAGAGTTCGACTCACCCGGAACGTTGCGTGGTCGGTCACCCGTTCAACCCGGTCTACTTGCTGCCGCTGGTGGAAGTGGTCGGCGGCAAGAACACCGCGCCGGGAGCGGTTCAAGCGGCGATGAAAGTCTACGAATTCCTCGGCATGCGCCCGCTGCATGTGCGCAAGGAAGTGCCGGGCTTCATCGCCGACCGCCTGCTCGAAGCGCTGTGGCGCGAGGCGCTGCACCTGGTCAACGACGGGGTGGCGACCACCGGTGAAATCGATGATGCGATCCGCTTTGGCGCCGGTCTGCGCTGGTCGTTCATGGGCACATTCTTGACTTACACCCTGGCCGGTGGCGATGCCGGCATGCGCCACTTCATGTCGCAGTTCGGCCCGGCGTTGCAACTGCCGTGGACATACCTGCCGGCGCCGGAGCTGACCGACAAGTTGATCGACGATGTGGTGGACGGCACCAGCGATCAACTGGGCCGGCACAGTATTTCGGCGCTGGAGCGCTATCGTGATGATTGCTTGCTGGCGGTGCTTGAGGCGGTGAAGACCACCAAAGAAAAGCATGGAATGAGTTTCAGCGAGTGATGTGTCTGGCTTGAAACCGCAGCCCTCACCCTAACCCTCTCCCAAGGGGAGAGGGGACTGACCGTGTTGCTCTTTCGAGTTACGCCGACCTGCTGTACCGAGCCGAACACAGGCTTTGAAAAGCTCCCCGATCTGCTCCCTTTCCCCTCTCCCCCTTGGGGAGAGGGCTGGAGTGAGGGGTGGCTTTTGATCTTGATGACCATTCAACTGCCGGAACCAACATCATGCCCACCCTCACCACCTACCAAACCCGCATCATCCCGGACTGGGTCGATTACAACGGCCACCTGCGCGACGCCTTCTATCTGCTGATTTTCAGCTACGCCACCGACGCCCTGATGGATCGCCTCGGCATGGACAGCAACAACCGCGAAGCCAGCGGTCACTCGCTGTTCACCCTCGAGCTGCATCTCAATTACCTGCACGAAGTGAAGCTCGATGCCGAAGTCGAAGTGCGCACGCAGATCATCGGCCACGACCAGAAACGCCTGCACCTCTATCACAGCCTGCACCTGGCCGGCGGTGACAAGGAGCTGGCCGGCAACGAACAGATGCTGTTGCACGTCGATCTCGCCGGGCCGCGTTCCGCGCCGTTTACCCCGGATACCCTGGACCGTCTGCAAACCATCGTCGCCGAGCAGGCCGATCTGCCCGCTCCCGCTTACATCGGCCGGGTCATCGCCCTGCCCCCAGCCCGGTAAATCCATCCCTCACAAGGAGCCGCCATGCAAACCGCCGCTGCCGTTGCCGATTTCCGTACTTATCCGTTGATCAGCGCGCTGAACGGCGTGCAGAACCTGGCGGATCGCGTCCTGATTAAATGGGCCGACGGGCGTGTCAGCCCGTTCCACCACGTATGGCTGCGGGACAACTGCCCGTGTCCACACTGTGTCTACAGCGTCACCCGTGAGCAGGTGTTCGAGATCGTCGATGCGGCGCAGGATCTGTCGCCCTCCGCCGTGCACATCGACACCGATGGTTGTCTGCGCATCGACTGGCAGGACCACCACCTCAGCCGCTTCGATGCCGGCTGGTTGCGCGCCCACGCCTATGACAACGAATCCCGTACCGAACGCCTCGCCGCCAAACCTGAACCCTTCCTGTGGCGCAGCGATTTGCAGTTGCCGGTGTTCGACTATGCAGCCCTGATGAACGACAACGCCGCGCTGCTGCAATGGTTGCTGGCGGTACGCGACATCGGCCTGACCCAGGTGCGCGGCGTACCGACCGAACCCGGTTCGTTGAAGCTGATCGCCCAGCGTATTTCGTTCATCCGCGAGAGCAATTTCGGCGTGCTGTTCAACGTGCAATCCAGGGCCGATGCCGACAGCAATGCCTACACCGCATTCAACCTGCCATTGCACACCGACCTGCCGACCCGCGAGCTGCAACCGGGGCTGCAATTTCTGCATTGCCTGGTGAACGACGCCGAGGGTGGCGAGAGCATTTTCGTCGACGGTTTTGCGATTGCCGACGCGTTGCGTCAGGAAGATCCCGCATCATTCAAGGCCCTGTGCGAGATCCCGGTGGAGTTTCGCAACAAGGATCGCCACAGCGACTATCGCTGCCTCGCGCCGGTCATCGCCCTGGATGCGTTGGGCCGAGTCGCGGAAATCCGCATGGCCAACTTCCTGCGCGGCGCGTTCGACACGTCCGTGGAGCAGATGCCCCTGCTGTATCGCGCTTACCGACGCTTCATCGCCATGACCCGCGAGCCACGTTTCCGGGTCATGCAGCGGCTCAATCCGGGCGAGCTGTGGTGCTTCGACAACCGCCGCACCCTGCACGCGCGCAATGCGTTCGACCCGGCCACCGGGGCCCGGCATTTTCAGGGCTGCTACATCGATCGGGATGAGTTGCTGTCGCGGATTCTGGTGTTGCAGCGTTAGCCCGCGTCAACGCTATTCGCAGGCAAAAAAAGCCCCGATACAAGCCGTGACAGGATCGGGGCGAGGGTACTGTTGAGGAGCTGCCGTGGCGAGGGTGACCAAACCTTCGTGAAGCAAGCTGAGGCCAGTGTGCCCACTCCCCTTGACGGCAGGTTAGCCGAAAACGACCTGTTCATAGCCGTCGCGGCCACTGCGACAAATCGCCCTTGCCGTGCCTGTGCAGGCCTACCAGAATCGAGTCACGACCTCCGTTGCCGAAGAAGGATTCGCGTCATGATGTATGCCGATTTGATCGATCAGGAAGACCTGTTGGGCCAGCTCAAGTCGTTGGGTTTTCAAGTGCCGAGCGGTTCAACTGCCGAGCAGGCCTGTGAGTATGCGGTGCGCGGTCTGGATAACGTTCGCGCCTTTGAACTGCGCAAGATGGTAAAGGACATGTACACCAGCGGCGCCAGCATCCAGCCTGCAGTGCGTCAGGCCATCGACAAACAATTGTTGCCGGCATTGGCGCAATACCAACAAACCCATAGCGCCTGACAGGCCGCCATCGCTGGCAAGCCAGCTCCCACATTGATCCGGGCGAACACAACATTTGTGTACCACACAGATCCTGTGGGAGCTGGCTTGCCAGCGATAAACGATGACGCGGTCTACAGCCTTACACTGGCAAATGTGGACTCGTTGCGTGCCTGACTCAGCGCCGACATCGGCCCGGACAGCGGCGACATCACAATGGCCTGCGGCAGCGGCATCATCGCCACCTGCTGGGTGGTGTTGGAGCCGACGCGCTCGTCACGCGGCGGAATGCCGAAGTATTCGCGGTAGCACTTGGAGAAGTGCGGTGTCGACACGAACCCGCAGACCGACGCCACTTCGATGATCGACATCGGCGTCTGCTTCAGCAGTTGCCGCGCACGGATCAGGCGCAGCTTGAGGTAGTAGCGCGACGGCGAGCAGTGCAGGTATTTCTGGAACAGGCGCTCAAGCTGACGACGGGACACGGCGACGTACACCGCCAGTTCGTCGAGGTCGATCGGCTCTTCCAGGTTGGCTTCCATCAGCGCAACGATTTCCTGCAGTTTCGGCTGGTTGGTGCCGAGCATGTGCTTGAGCGGTACGCGCTGGTGATCCTGCTCGTTGCGGATGCGTTCGTAGACGAACATCTCGGAGATCGCGGCGGACAGTTCACGGCCGTGATCGCGGCTGATCAGGTGCAGCATCATGTCCAGCGGCGCGGTGCCGCCGGAGCTGGTGAAACGGTTGCGGTCGAGGGTGAAGAGACGGGTGCTCATCGCAACGCGCGGGAAAGCTTCCTGCATCGCCGCCAGACATTCCCAATGCACGCTGCAATCGAAGCCGTCGAGCAGGCCGGCGCAGGCCAGGGCCCAACTGCCGGTGCACACCGCACCGAGGCGGCGCGACTGCCGCGCCTGGCTTTGCAGCCACGACACGTGTTCACGGGTAACAGTGCGCTGAATGCCGATCCCGCCGCACACGATGACGGTGTCGAGGGCCGGGGCCTTGTGCATGGAGGCGTCGGGGGTGATCTGCAGTCCGTCACTGGCCCAGACCTGGCCACCATCGACAGTGAGGGTGGTCCAGCGATACAGCTCGCGACCGGACAACTGGTTGGCCATGCGCAGGGGTTCGACTGCGGATGCCAGGGAAATCAGCGTGAAATTGTCCAGCAGCAGAAAGCCGATGGATTGAGGCGCACGGTTCTGGGGTTGAGCCCCGGAGTTGAACGACGTCATCGCGGTATCTCCTCACACAAAGCGGGTGATGGCCTCAGGCGGAGGCTCTTGTTATTGCCATCGTTCTCTTGCGTGAGACGGGCTTTGTTATGACAGAGCAATTGCCATGCCTAAAATTGAATGGCTGTTCAATAACTCCTGAAAACGACGTCGCGACGCGTCTATACAAGCGCTCCGATGAGAGGTGATTCGAAGTGCCATCAGCGGCCGCGAATGCCCTGCCCCGGAGCGTGTGAGCAAATCGGTAGCACTTGTGGGAACTGGCCTGCGCACGATTGTCCTACAGTGTCACCGCAGGCACAGGTGACGGACGGTAGCGCCTTCGAATCAGGCGCTGGAGGTGGGAAAGGCTCTTATCTGATAACGACGCGCCAAAAGGTGGCGCGTTGTGATTGCGGTGCTCACTTGGTGCGCAGTTTTGACTGGTCCGGCCTCATCGCTGGCAAGCCAGCTCCCACAGTTTTTGCGAACCCGCAAATCCAGTGTGGGAGCCACACTGCTGGCGATAGTAGGCGACCAGGTATCAGCACTCCACCGCGCTGACCGCCAAGCCGCCCCGCGATGTCTCTTTATATTTGTCATGCATGTCGGCGCCGGTATCGCGCATGGTGCGGATCACTCGGTCCAGCGAAATAAAATGCTGACCGTCCCCGCGCAACGCCATTTGTGCCGCGTTGATCGCCTTCACCGCCGCAATCGCATTACGCTCGATGCACGGCACTTGCACCAGGCCACCCACCGGATCGCAGGTCAGGCCGAGGTTGTGTTCCAGGCCGATTTCCGCCGCGTTGCACAATTGCTCGGGGCTTGCGCCGAGGATTTCCGCCAGCCCTGCCGCCGCCATCGCACAGGCCGAACCGACTTCACCCTGACAGCCGACTTCAGCGCCGGAGATCGAGGCGTTCTTCTTGCACAGAATCCCCACCGCTGCGGCGCCGAGGAAGTAGTCGACCACGTTGGCGTCGGTCACCGCCTCGCTGAATTTCATGAAGTAGTGCAGCACCGCCGGAATGATCCCCGCCGCGCCGTTGGTGGGTGCCGTGACCATGCGCCCGCCGGCTGCGTTTTCCTCGTTCACCGCCAGGGCGAACAGGTTGACCCACTCCATCGCGCTGAGGGTCGAGCCAATCACGTTGGGCTTGTTCAATTCCTGAAGACTGCGGTGCAACTTCGCCGCGCGGCGGCGCACGTTGAGTCCGCCAGGCAGGATGCCTTCGTGCTTGAGGCCCTGCTCGACGCAATCCTGCATCGCCCGCCAGAGTTTCATCAGACCGGCGCGGATTTCCTCTTCGCTGCGCCAGACCTTCTCGTTGGCCATCATCAATTCGGCCACGCGCAGGTTGTGGGTCTTGCACAGTTCCAGCAACTCCACCGCACTGGAAAAATCGTAAGGCAACTCGGTGCGATCCAGATCCACCACACCGCTGGAGGCTTGCGCCTCGTCCACCACAAAACCGCCGCCGACCGAATAGTAGGTGTCGCGATGCAGCTCGCCGTGATCGCCTTCGGCAACCAGGGTCATGGCGTTGGGGTGGAACGGCAGGTTCTCGTCGATCAGGCGCATGTCGCGGGCCCATATAAAGGGCACCGACAAACGACCGTCGAGCAACAGCGTGTGGGTTTCGCGCAGGGCCTGGATCCGCGGGCCGATCTGCGACGGGTCGATCGCGTCCGGCCACTCGCCCATCAGGCCCATGATCACCGCGTTGTCGCTGCCGTGACCGACACCGGTGGCCGACAGCGAGCCGAACAGCTGCACCTCGATGCGACGCACCTGCTCCAGCAAGTGTTTGTCGCGCAACGACTCGACGAACAGGGCGGCGGCGCGCATGGGCCCGACGGTGTGGGAACTGGAAGGGCCGATGCCGATTTTGAACAGGTCGAAAACGCTGATAGCCATTGCTGCAGAGCTCCTGAGAGTGCCGGTCCGGGGCGTGAAACGCCCGCTGGCGGAGCTGCTACGCTCAAGCTGCGATCCGCCGGAATGCCCGCATCATCGGGCTTTTCCCGGGTCGTTCGGCGTCTGACACCGACGTACTCATGCCCACCAACGCCGTGCCGGTTTCAGCCCGTGTTTTCGCCGTTTTTATGCGGTTCAGATGGCCAGAAAGGGCAGAAAAAAGCTGTAAACGACGTCACTGACACTGGATGCGACCATCCCTGTACTGGATACGACGCACCCTGTAGGCGTCAGATTTTCACTGGTACATGATCGTATCGACTCGATTGCAAGGCGCTGCGGTAGAGCTGTCTCCAGAACGCCATCCAACCGCAACCCATAAGTGCGGTGGTCCAATCGGAACACTGCCAAAAAAAACACCA
Source organism: Pseudomonas sp. V88_4 (assembly GCF_029967985.1). Classification (NCBI taxonomy): domain Bacteria; kingdom Pseudomonadati; phylum Pseudomonadota; class Gammaproteobacteria; order Pseudomonadales; family Pseudomonadaceae; genus Pseudomonas; species Pseudomonas sp. V88_4. The sequence goes on along the minus strand of NZ_JASCAF010000045.1, from coordinate 111,968 downwards.
AGGAGTCCATTCATGAAAGGTTCCCCGTCGTTGTTGTTGGCCGCCATGCTGAGTCTGCCTTTACTGGCTCAAGCCGCAGAACCGGCGCAGTGCAGTACCGTGAACTTCTCCGATGTCGGCTGGACCGACATCACCGCAACCACCGCCACCACCTCCGTCGTGCTTCAGGCCCTCGGCTACAAGACCAAGACCACCATGATTTCCGTACCCGTGACCTACAAGTCGCTGGCCGACGGCAAGAACATGGACGTGTTCCTCGGCAACTGGATGCCGACCATGGAAAACGACATCAAGGCCTACCGCGACGCCGGCACCGTGGAAACCGTGCGCACCAACCTCAAGGGCGCCAAGTACACCCTCGCCGTTCCGCAAGCCTTGTATGACAAGGGCCTGCACGACTTCGCCGACATCGCCAAATTCAAGAAAGAACTCGACGGCAAGATCTACGGGATCGAGCCGGGCAACGACGGCAACCGTCTGATCCAGAGCATGATCGACAAGAACGCCTTCGGCCTGAAAGACGCCGGCTTCAAGGTTGTCGAGTCCAGCGAAGCGGGCATGCTGTCGCAGGTCGACCGCGCGCAGAAACGCGACACCGCCGTGGTGTTCCTCGGCTGGGCGCCGCACCCGATGAACAAGCGCTTCAAGATTCAGTACCTGACCGGCGGCGATGACTTCTTCGGCCCGGATTTCGGCGCCGCCACCGTGGCGACCAACACCCGCAAGGGCTACGCCGAGGAATGCAGCAACGTTGGCCAGCTGCTGAAAAACCTGGAGTTCACCGTCGACATGGAAAGCGAACTGATGGGCAACATCCTGGACGACAAGATGAAGCCTGACGCGGCCGCCAAGGCCTGGCTGAAAAAGAATCCACAGGTGCTCGATACCTGGCTCGCTGGCGTGACCACCATTGACGGTAAACCAGGCCTGGAGGCCGTTAAAGCCAAACTCCAGTAATCGCTTATGCCGGACGGCTCACGCCGTCCGGGCTGTTTATTTCCTTGCATGCGGACGTTCACTACCATGCTGATTGATCAGAAAATCCCTTTAGGCCAGTACATCGCGGGCTTCGTTGAATGGTTGACGCAACACGGCGCCAACACCTTCGACGCAATCGCCGTGACACTGGAAACGATGATCCACGGCGTGACGTTTGCGCTGACCTGGTTCAACCCGCTGGTGCTGATCGGCCTCATCGCCCTGCTGGCCCACTTCATTCAACGCAAGTGGGGCCTGACCGCGTTCGTGGTCGCCTCCTTCCTGCTGATCCTCAACCTGGGGTACTGGCAGGAAACCATGGAAACCCTCGCCCAGGTCATGTTCGCGACCCTGGTCTGCGTGGTCATCGGCGTGCCGCTGGGCATCGTCGCCGCGCACAAACCGATGTTCTACACTTTGATGAGGCCGGTACTCGATCTGATGCAGACCGTACCGACCTTCGTTTACCTCATTCCTACCCTGACCCTCTTCGGGCTGGGTGTGGTGCCGGGCCTGATCTCGACGGTGGTGTTCGCCATCGCCGCACCGATCCGCCTGACCTACCTGGGCATCCGCGATGTCCCGGAAGAACTGATGGACGCCGGCAAGGCCTTCGGCTGCTCGCGTCGCCAACTGCTTTCACGGATCGAACTGCCTCACGCCATGCCGAGCATCGCGGCCGGCATCACCCAGTGCATCATGCTGTCGCTGTCGATGGTGGTGATCGCGGCACTGGTGGGCGCCGACGGACTCGGCAAACCGGTGGTCAACGCACTGAACACTGCTGATATCGCCCTGGGCTTCGAAGCGGGCCTGGCGATCGTACTGCTGGCGATCATGCTCGACCGTATCTGCAAACAACCCGACGCCAAAGTAGGGGGTGACGCATGAGCATTATTCGCTTCGATAACGTTGACGTTATCTTCGCCAGGGATCCACGCGAGGCGCTCAAGCTGCTGGATCAGGGCATGACCCGTAACGAGATCCTGAAAAAGACCGGGCAGATTGTCGGCGTTGAAAAGGCCAGCCTGGATATCGAGAAAGGCGAGATCTGTGTACTGATGGGCCTGTCCGGCTCCGGAAAATCCAGCCTGCTGCGCTGCATCAACGGCCTCAACACCGTGAGCCGCGGCAAGCTGTTCGTCGAGCACGAAGGCAAGCAGATAGACATCGCGTCCTGCAGCCCTGCCGAACTGAAAATGATGCGCACCAAGCGCATTGCGATGGTGTTCCAGAAATTCGCTTTGATGCCCTGGCTGACCGTGCGCGAAAACATCAGCTTCGGTCTGGAAATGCAGGGCCGCCCCGAGAAAGAACGCCGCAAACTGGTCGACGACAAGCTTGAGCTCGTGGGCCTGACCCAGTGGCGCAACAAGAAGCCCAACGAGCTGTCCGGCGGCATGCAGCAGCGTGTCGGCCTGGCCCGCGCACTGGCGATGGACGCCGACATTCTGCTGATGGACGAACCGTTTTCCGCCCTCGACCCGCTGATTCGTCAGGGATTGCAGGATGAACTGCTGGAACTGCAACGCAAGCTGAGCAAGACCATCGTGTTCGTGAGTCACGACCTCGACGAAGCGCTCAAATTGGGTAGTCGCATCGCGATCATGAAAGACGGCCGGATCATCCAGTACAGCGTGCCGGAAGAGATCGTGCTGAACCCGGCGGACGATTACGTGCGCACCTTCGTCGCCCACACCAACCCGTTGAACGTGCTGTGCGGTCGCAGCCTGATGCGCACCCTGGACAACTGCAAACGCATCAATGGCTCGGTGTGTCTGGATCCGGGCGGCGATTCGTGGCTGGACCTGGCCGAAGGCAACACCATCAAAGGTGCGCGGCAAAACGGTTCGGTGCTGAACCTGCAGAACTGGGCGCCGGGGCAAGCCGTGGAAGGGCTGGAGCGCAAACCGACGCTGGTGGACTCGAACATCGGCATGCGCGACGCGTTGCAGATCCGTTACCAGACCGGCAACAAACTGGTGCTGCACGACAACAATCATGTGGTGGGGATTCTTGGAGACAGTGAGCTGTATCACGCACTGCTCGGCAAGAACCTGGGGTAAAGAGTACAGATGCAAAAACGCCGCGAGAGATCGCGGCGTTTTTGTTTATCAGGACATCGGGAAATTCATCTTTACATCTGATGGCCCCATCGCGGGCAAGCCCGCTCCCACAGGTCCAGTAGCGTTCGCATTATTTGTGTACGACGCCAAACTTGTGGGAGCGGGCTTGCCCGCGATGAAGCCGACGCGGTTTCACTGAAACTCCGCGTCACTCACAACTCAGCTATAGACCCGGCCAAGGAGCTGCCGATGGCTTTCAAACTGATCGAGCACATCGCGTGTGATCTGATCCTGTGTGAAGCCCATCAGGTCGTAGTCCTGGCTGCCGTTGTGCAGGTACACCTCGGCGCGGTAGAAACGCTGGCGCGCTTCATCGGACTGGACCGACTCGCTCGGGGTCGCCAGGTAGCCGTCCAGGCTCACTTCGTAGACAAAAGGGTTGCCCTCTTCCATCTCGACCCGCACGCCCATGCAGCGCTTGGACTTGCCCAGCAGCGTCTGCACTTCCAGACCCTGTGCACGCATTTGCGCAGCGGCATCTTCCAGTGCCGGGCTGACGTGCTTGTCCATGAAACGCTGAACCACCGATTGGCTCGGTTGCAGATCCAGCTGGGTCAGGCGCTCGCTGAAACCACGACGACCGCGTTCAGCCAGTTGCGCCTGCTCCTGTTCGATCTGCATGTCCTGGCGCATCGCCTTGTGCAGGCCGAACATGAAGCACACCAGCACCACCGAGAACGGCAGACCGGCCAGCACCACCATGGTCTGCATGGCTTCGAAGTTACCGGCGAACAGCAGGCCGATGGTCACCAGCGTGATCACGACCGACCAGAAGATCCGCAGCCAGTGCGGGGCGTCTTCGTCGACGTTGCCGCCCTTGCAGGACAGGTTCGCCATCATCACCGCGCCGGAGTCGGCCGGGGTCAGGAACAGCACGAAACCAACGAAGATCGACACACCGATGACGACTTTCGACGCCGGGTAGTGTTCCAGCAACTGATAGATCGCCATCGACGGCTGTTCCAGCGCCGTCTTGCCCAGTTCCACCGCGCCCTGGTTCATCACCAGATCCAGCGCCGAGTTACCGAAGATCGACAGCCACGCCAGGGTGAAACCCAGCGGAATCAGCAACACGCCAGCCACCAGTTCACGCACGGTACGACCACGGGAAATCCGCGCGATGAACATGCCGACGAATGGAGCCCAGGAGATCCACCACGCCCAGTAGAACAGCGTCCACAGGCCCAGCCAGCGGTCGGACTTCTCGCTGTCGCCTTCATAGACGTACAGGTCGAACGTCTTCAGCACGACGCCGTTGAGGTAGTCACCGATGTTCTGCACGAAGCCGTTGAGCAAGTGCAGGGTCGGACCGAACAGCAGAACGAAAATCAGCAGGCCGCTGAACAGGATGATGTTGAGGTTGGACAGACGACGGATGCCGTTTTCCACACCGGACACGGCGGCGATGGTCGCCACGGTGCTCATCACGATGATCACGATCAGCAGGTTGGTGTTGCTGTGTTCCATGCCGAACAGGTTTTCCAGGCCCGAGGACACTTGCAGCGAGCCGATTCCCAGGTTGGTCACCAGCCCCAGCAGCGTCACGAACATGCCGAAGCCGTCCACCGCATGACCGGCAGCGCCCTTGACCCAACGCTCGCCCACCAGCGGGTACAGCGCCGAACGCAGGGCCAGCGGCTGGTTATGACGGTAAGCGAAATAGGCCACGGCCAGACCGACCAGCGCGTAGATCGCCCAGCCGTGCAGGCCCCAGTGCAGGAAGGTCAGCTGAACAGCCTGACGGGCCGCCAGGTTGGTGGCCGACGCGCCTTCCGGCGGATTGAAGTAGTGATCCAGCGGCTCGGAGGCGCCAAAGTACAGCAGCGAAATACCGATACCCGACGAGAACAGCATCCCCGCCCAGGCGCCGTAGCTGAAATCCGGGGTGTCGTCCTTGCTACCCAGTTTGAGTTTGCCGTAGGAGGAAAACGCCAGGCCCACCACAAATACCAGGTAAGCAGCGATCACCACCATGTAGTACCAGCCGAAGCTGCGGGACAACCAGGCCTGAGCCACTCCCAGCATTCTGCCGGCCTCTTGCGGGGCGATGATCAGAATGGCGGTCAACAACAGAATCAGCGCGGTAGAGGTGTAGAACACCCAACCGTTGACCGTCACCTTCTCGGGCGGGGTCTTTATTAGCGAGGCAGAACTCATGGCACAAATGCTCCAGGCAGTGCGAGAGAAGAACACAAGGCAACACGGAACCCGACCAATCGGTTAGTTGGCAGCCGACCGGCGGGTGATATAAAGACACCCCGAAAAAAGCCCGAACCTGCAGAGTTGGCACCGCGAATCGCCGTCGTGGCCGAGGTCTGGACGTTCATCCGAAACCTGGCCTTGAGCGTCTTGCCCATTCAACACGTCCATCGAACGTCGAACCGCGCCTTGCCCCGCGCAGGTTTCGAGCATTTTCGGATGTCGGTTTTATCGCCACTTACACGCAGGAAAAATCTGTAGGCAGCGACGATTTGTCGCAGATCTTATTCTTTGTTGATTGAACGTTCAATCAAAACAAAATAGACTGGCCCTCAATCCGATCGGCGTTTGTCGTCTGTCGGAAGGCCTAAGGAGATGTGCAAGATGCCCAAGGTCGGTATGCAACCCATCCGCCGCCAACAACTGATCGAAGCCACTTTGCAGGCGGTTGATCAGGTCGGAATGGGGGACGCCAGCATTGCGCTGATCGCCCGTTTGGCCGGTGTCTCGAATGGCATCATCAGTCACTATTTTCAGGACAAGAACGGCCTGATTGCCGCCACGATGCGGTATCTGATGAGCGTCCTCAGCGAGAACGTCACCGCGCGCCGTCAGGCGCTGGCAGACAGCAGCCCCCGGGCGCATCTGCAGGTGATCATCGAAGGCAACTTCGACGCCAGCCAGGTCAATGGCCCGGCAATGAAAACCTGGTTGGCCTTCTGGGCCACCAGCATGCACCAGCCGTCTTTGCACAGGTTGCAGCGGATCAACGATCACCGTCTGTATTCCAACCTGTGCTGCGAGTTCCGCCGTGTGTTGCCGCTCGAAGATGCGCGCACCGCCGCCCGTGGACTGGCAGCTCTGATCGACGGCTTGTGGTTGCGCGGCGCGCTGTCGGGAGACGCTTTCGACACTGCGCAGGCGCAACAGATCGCTTACGAATACATGGATTTCCAATTGGCCAAGCAGGTGAGCTAGAGCACAGAAAAAACGCTCGGCCCCTGAACTGTCACCGACCAGCGATGCCACAGTTACATGGCTCACCCGGTGGCCAACGCCAACCACTAATGCACTTGCGAGGACACTATGGCCCGTTTCGAACTGCAAAAACTCTACATCGATGGCGCGTACTCCGACGCCGGCAGCGATGCCACCTTCGAAGCCATCAACCCGGCTAATGGTGAAGTCCTCGCACTGGTGCAACGCGCGACCAAGGAAGACGTCGAGCGTGCTGTGGTCAGCGCCGAAAAGGGCCAGAAAATCTGGGCCGCGATGACCGCCATGGAGCGTTCGCGCATCCTGCGTCGCGCCGTCGACATCCTGCGCGAGCGCAACGATGAACTGGCTGCCCTGGAAACCCTGGACACCGGTAAAGCCTTCTCCGAAACCAAATACGTCGACATCGTCACCGGCGCCGACGTACTGGAATACTACGCAGGCCTGGTACCCGCCATCGAAGGCGAACAGATCCCGCTGCGTGACACGTCCTTCGTCTACACCCGTCGCGAGCCGCTGGGCGTGGTTGCCGGTATCGGCGCCTGGAACTACCCGATCCAGATCGCCCTGTGGAAATCCGCGCCAGCCCTGGCGGCCGGTAACGCGATGATCTTCAAGCCAAGCGAAGTCACCTCGCTGACCACCCTGAAACTGGCCGAGATCTACACCGAAGCCGGCGTTCCGAACGGTGTTTTCAACGTGCTGACCGGCAGCGGCCGTGAAGTCGGCACCTGGCTGACCGAGCACCCGCGCATCGAGAAAATCTCCTTCACCGGCGGCACCGACACCGGCAAGAAGGTCATGGCCAGCGCTTCGGCTTCGTCGCTCAAAGACGTGACCATGGAACTGGGCGGCAAGTCCCCGCTGATCATCTGCGACGACGCTGACCTGGATCGCGCCGCCGACACCGCCATGATGGCCAACTTCTACAGCTCCGGTCAGGTCTGCACCAACGGCACTCGCGTGTTCGTGCCGAGCCACCTGAAAGCCGCTTTCGAAGCCAAGATCGTCGAGCGCGTTGCCCGCATCCGCGTTGGCAACCCGGAAGACGAAAACACCAACTTCGGCCCGCTGGTCAGCTTCCCGCACATGGAAAGCGTACTGGGCTACATCGCCAAAGGTAAAGAAGAAGGCGCCCGCGTGCTGTGCGGCGGCGAGCGTCTGACCGACGGCGAATTCGCCAAAGGCGCGTTCGTGGCTCCAACCGTGTTCACCGACTGCACCGACGACATGACTATCGTCCGTGAAGAAATCTTCGGCCCGGTGATGGCGATCCTGAGCTACGAAACCGAAGAAGAAGTGATCCGTCGCGCCAACGACACCGACTTCGGCCTGGCCGCCGGTATCGTCACCCGCGACCTGAACCGCGCCCACCGCGTGATTCATCAACTGGAAGCCGGTATCTGCTGGATCAACGCCTGGGGCGAGTCCGACGCAAAAATGCCGGTTGGCGGTTACAAGCAGTCGGGCGTGGGCCGTGAGAACGGCATCAGCTCGCTGAACAACTTCACTCGCATCAAATCGGTACAGGTCGAGCTGGGCGATTACGTCTCGGTGTTCTAAGACCCGAGCGCTCTATCGCCTGCGAGGCCGCCTCGCTGGCAAGCCAGCTCCCACAGGTTGGATGTCGTCCACCCGATCTGTGGCAGCCCCGACCCCTGTGGGAGCGGGCTTGCCCGCGAATCGAGTGCAAAGCACTCGCCAGGCCTGACCTGACCAACTTCAAAGAGGGTGCATTCAATGTCCCAAGAATTCGATTACATCATCGTCGGTGCCGGCTCTGCCGGTAACACCCTGGCGACCCGTCTGACTGAAGACGAAGGCGTCACCGTCCTGCTGCTCGAAGCCGGCGGCCCGGACTACCGTCTCGATTTCCGCACGCAGATGCCGGCAGCCCTGGCATTCCCGCTGCAGGGCCGTCGCTACAACTGGGCCTACGAAACCGATCCGGAGCCACACATGGACGGTCGCCGGATGGAATGCGGTCGCGGCAAGGGCCTCGGCGGCTCCTCGCTGATCAACGGCATGTGCTACATCCGTGGCAACGCGATGGACTACGACGGCTGGGCGAAACTGCCAGGCCTGGAAGACTGGTCCTACCTCGACTGCCTGCCGTATTTCCGTAAAGCGGAAACCCGCGACATCGGCCCGAACGACTATCACGGTGGCGACGGCCCGGTCAGCGTGACCACCCCGAAAGCGGGCAACAACCCGCTGTTCCACGCCATGGTTGAAGCTGGCGTGCAGGCCGGTTACCCGCGTACCGAAGACTTGAACGGCTACCAGCAGGAAGGCTTCGGCCCGATGGACCGCACCGTGACGCCGAACGGCCGCCGTGCTTCCACCGCCCGTGGTTACCTGGACGTGGCCAAGAAGCGTTCGACCCTGACCATCGTCACTCACGCCCTGACTGACAAGGTTCTGTTCGAAGGCAAGCGTGCCGTTGGCGTGCGTTACCTGGTCGGCGCCGCTGAAGAACGTGTTGAAGCCCGCGCCCGCAAGGAAGTCATCGTCTGCTCCGGCGCAATCGCTTCGCCGCAACTGCTGCAACGCTCCGGCGTCGGCCCGGCGAAACTGCTGGAAAGCCTCGACATCCCGGTGGTTCACGATCTGCCGGGCGTCGGCGAAAACCTGCAGGATCACCTCGAGCTGTACCTGCAATACGCCTGCACCCAACCGGTCTCGCTGTACCCGTCGCTGCTCTGGTACAACCAGCCGGCCATCGGTGCCGAGTGGCTGTTCAACGGCACCGGCATCGGCGCCAGCAACCAGTTCGAAGCCGGCGGATTCATCCGTACCCGTCCGGAATTCGAGTGGCCGAACATCCAGTACCACTTCCTGCCGGTGGCGATTAACTACAACGGCAGCAACGGTGTGAAAGAGCACGGTTTCCAGGCGCACATGGGTTCCATGCGTTCGCCGAGCCGCGGTCGCGTCCAGGTCAAATCCAAGGACCCGCGCCAGCACCCGAGCATCCTGTTCAACTACATGGCCACCGAGCAGGACTGGCAGGAATTTCGCGACGGCATCCGCCTGACCCGTGAAATCATGCAACAGCCTGCACTGGACGCCTTCCGTGGCCGCGAAATCAGCCCGGGCATCGACGTGCAAACCGATGAGCAGCTGGACAAGTTCATTCGCGAGCACGCCGAAACCGCGTTCCACCCGTCCTGCTCGTGCAAGATGGGCACCGACGAAATGGCAGTAGTGGACGGCGAAGGCCGCGTGCATGGCATGCAGGGTCTGCGTGTGGTCGATGCTTCGATCATGCCGATCATCACCACCGGCAACCTGAACGCGCCGACAATCATGATCGCCGAGAAAATCGCCGACAAGATCCGTGGCCGCCAGCCGTTGCCGCGCAGCAACGCACCGTACTATGTCGCTGGCGATGCGCCGGTGAAAGGCAAGGCGCTGCGTGATGTAACGCCTGCCGCTCACTGACAACCTACTGGCACCGGCACTAAAAACCGCCACCTCTTTCAGAGGCTGGCGGTTTTTTTATTTAACCCTTCCTACTATTTAAAAGTGCAACTTCAACCGAACAAAACTCGCAATACTTACCAACTTTACCTCTCGATCAAACACACTAGAATGCGCGCCTCCAAAGTACAAACCAAGGAAGAACAATGCCATTCAACTACGCAAATGAGAATATGTCCGCCAGCTTCTTTCGGCATGCATTATCTAAAGAAAAAACCATCACTTTGGACTTCAGCTATTTAAGCGGCGTTATCGAGTCATGGTGGAAAAAGAACAAGGGTCAAAACCTGCACACCCTAAAAATACAACTTACAAATTTATTCATTAATTATCTTCACCCGGAAGACACCCTCTACTTTGACCAGGTCGGCACCAACAAAGGCATTGCCGCGGTGTGTATCAGAAATATTTTCAGCATCGACTGCCCCGCACTGGCCCTCACCGTCCACGAGGCGCTGGCCGACCTGTTCCACTTGACTGATATCAAGTACGAATACGAAGACCATAAAGCGCTGTACATGAAACCTTCCGCTGAAAAGTATCGGGAATGGGGTAATGGTTATGGTGACATCACCCCGCACTCAGATGATTTGTATGAAAGTCTGGATGTTGACTATCTTGCACTCACGGTGTGCCGGGACACTACTCGCACGCCGACCGCCTATTATTTCCCAGCCGACTTGCTGTTATCACTTGATGATGAAGAAATTCAAACCTTACTTGGCATGCAGGCGATTTTCATTTCAGGTAAAAACGTCAGCGGCTCGAAAGAGCGCGTTCGAAATGTCGTTGAATACAGTGAACTGTATGGCTACCGGTTTTCACTTGATTTCCGTATCGACATTCACAGCGGCGAGCGAATGCGTGCGCTCAACGGCGGTCAAGAGGTGTTGGACAAAATCCGCGCAGGGCTACCCACTGCCAAGTGCAATGTCTCCACGGCGCAGACCGGCACGTTCCTGATCGTTGCCAATAACAAGATATTGCATGCTCGCCCCACTCTGAACATCAGCGCCGATGAGGTTCGCTCGCAAGCCGCAACTTCGACGTTGACCACTACGCCACGCTTGTTGTTTCGCAGCAAAGGGCCTCGCAAGCAGTATTACTCGCTGGACGAAAAGCACGCAGTCCGAGGAGCGGCTTGATGAACGGCTGCCAGTCTTCATCCGACTCCACCTTCGCGCAAACGCTCAAGGCGGGAGGGCGCGACGCTATCACCTTCGGCATCGCGTTCATTTTTCTGTATTTATCCATCGGAATGGTGGGCGCTGCTCAAGCGCTGACATTGAGTCAGACGATGGCGACGACCCTGTTGATTTTTTCGACGCCGTTACAGTTTCTACTCATACAAAACTACAACGACGGATGGTTACTGATCCCGATTATTCTGGCACTCAACGCCCGATTTGTTTTGCTTTCAGCGACGTTGGCACCGCACCTCAAGCAGACGTCGACGCGTAAGACTCTCGCGTCATTGATACTGCTGACACCCTCGATCTTCACGGCATGCATAACGCGCTTCAAGCACAAGACGAGTTTCCCGTTCGCGTATTTTGTTGGCGTAGGCGCACCCATCTTCGCCTTGTCGATCATCTGCACTTACGTCGGCTTTATCGCCGGCGCAGATTTTGCGTCACCGACCGTTGCAGCCGCCATGACGATGCTCTTGCCACTTCAGTTCACTGCGCTGGCCGGCAAGCACTGGCCGCACTACATGGAGGTCTCCAGCTACTGGCTGGGCTTCATCGGTGCTCCTTTGCTGGTGTTGCTCTTCAAGGACTACAACTTGCTGATTACGCCCTTTGTGATCGGCGGCATGCTCGTAATGATTGAAAACACCCGTACTCGCCAAGGAACGGCTTCGCAATGACTGTCTGGATGCTGATCGGCTTCGCCGCAATCACGGCTTTTGCATTTCGTGCATTACCGTTTGCTTTCAAAAACACCACGGCGTTGACGCGCACCGAAGGTTCCTTTTACCGCTTCGTCAGTTACAGCGCCCAAGCGATGTTGGGAGTGATCATTTATGACACGGCATTTGCCAGGCTTGATGGCCCGAGTCTGATGCAACAGTTTCAGATTCTGGATGCGCTGAAACTGCTGCTGTTAGTCGGAACATTTGTCGTCGTGGCCAGAACCCGAAAAATTCTGCCAGGTTTCTTTGCCAGCCTGCTGGTTTACGTACTCGCATTCGTCTATTTGAATAACTGAAGCTTTACCGCAGAGCCGACCAGGGGCCCTTGGACACGCGTGCTCAAGTACGCCCCTTTCGCCTGAGGGGATGAAGGTCACTCACAGAATGTATTTCCCTCTCAAGCGCTACGCTTGATACTCCCCCCCACGCAGGCCTACTCTAGTCCTCGCCCAATCGTCCCCTCCCTCCCCGCCGAATTCGCTTTGCCGCTGCTCCCATGACAAGGAGGTTCCCTGATGTTCGATTTCCACCCCCAGCTCAAGCAGCGCTTTGCTGCCTTGCGCACGGGCGCCGAGTTTTTTTCCCTGCGGTATGTACGCGAGTCCGGCCAGTACCTGTCGGTGCGCAAGAACGTTGCCGAACCGCCGAGCCTGAGCCGCGACGAAGGCGCGATGCTCACCGTCCGGGTCAACGGCGTCGAAGCCTACGCCGCGACCAATGACCTGTCGCAACAAGGCCTGCAAGCCGCCCTCGAGCGTGCCGAACAACAGGCCCGGCGGATCAAGCCGCACGCCCTGCTCGACTTGAGCAAGCAGCCGGTGTCCAGCGACCGCGCCGATTACTTTTCACCCAATCTGGAACAACCCTTCCCGTCCCTGAGCGAATGCTTCGAGCTGCTCGGCGCGGAATCCGCCTCGGTGCCAAAGGATGAGCGCCTGGTGAACTGGGAAGTGAGCATCGGGATCACCCACGTCGAACAGATCTACCTGAGCAGCGCCGGCGCCGAATTGCGCCAGGCCCAGCGTTTCGTCTATCCGGGCCTGAGCGTCACCGCCTACGACGGCAACGACAGCCAGACCCGCAGCCTCGGTCGCGAGAACTTCGGCCAGCAGGGCGGCGCCGATGTGATCAGCCGTTGCGGCCTGATCGGTGCCGGTCCGCAGGTCGCCGATCAGGCGCTGCAACTGCTGCTCGCGTCCAACACCCCGCAAGGCCCGCGCGACCTGCTGCTGATGCCGGACCAGATGATGCTGCAGATCCACGAATCCATCGGCCACCCGCTGGAGCTCGACCGCATCCTCGGCGACGAGCGCAATTACGCCGGCACCAGTTTCGTCAAAGCCTCGGATTTCGGCAGCCTGCAATACGGCTCGAAACTGCTCAACGTGACGTTCGATCCGGGCATTCCCGAGGAACTGGCGAGTTATGGTCACGATGACGACGGCTCCAAGGCCAGCAAGCAGTTTTTGATTCATGAAGGCCTGTTGGTCCGTCCGTTGGGCGGTGCCTTGTCGCAATTTCGCGCGGGCCTGGATGGCGTCGCCAACAGCCGCGCCTGCGGCTGGAACCGCCCACCGATCGACCGCATGGCCAACCTCAACATCGAGCCGGGCGACCAGCCGCTGGAGCAACTGATCGGCGGCATCGAAAACGGCATTCTGATGAGCACCAACCGTTCGTGGTCGATCGACGATGCGCGCAACAAATTCCAGTTCGGCTGCGAATGGGGCCAGTTGATCGAAAACGGCGAACTCAAGGGTGTAGTGAAAAATCCAAACTACCGGGGCATTTCCGCGCACTTCTGGAAGAGCCTGCGCGCCGTCGGCAACGCCGGCACCACAAAGGTGCTGGGCACGCCGAACTGCGGCAAGGGCGAACCTAACCAGGTGATCCGCGTCGGCCACGCTTCGCCGGCCTGCGTGTTCAGTAATGTAGATGTGTTTGGGGGAGACGCCTGATGAGTATTTCCAAGAACCCGTCCGAGGCGTTCAAGGTGCTGGTCAACTGGCTGCGCGATGCCGTGTGCGAGCCGGAACAGTTCACCCTGAGTTACGACGCCGAATCGTCGGCCTTCGTCCGTTTCAACCACGCCAGGGTGCGTCAGGCCGGGCAAGTGCAACAAGCCGGTATCGGCCTGAAACTGATCGACGACGGTCGCCATGCCGACCTGCACATTACCCTGTCCGGTGAGCAGGCCACCGACCTGCAACGCCTCGCCGAAGGTTTGCAACAACTGCGCGAAACCCTGCCGCTGCTGCCGCAGGATCCGTACCTGTTGCTCAACCACAACGGCTGGCAGAGCAAGAACGTGCAGGAACATCCGCTGCCGGACACCGAGCAGGTGGTGGCGGAAATCGCTAATGCTGCCGAAGGCCTGGATCTGGTCGGCTTCTACGCCGCCGGCCCGATCAGCCGTGGTTTTGCCAGCTCTTCCGGGGCGTTCGGCTGGCATCAGGCCAACAGCTTCAACTTCGATTTCAGTCTGTTCCACGAGAACGGCGAAGCGGTGAAAGCCAGCTACGCCGGGCATGACTGGAACAGCGAAGACTTCGCCAGACGCATCCAGCAGGCCCGCGAACAGCTGGAGTTTCTCGGTCGCCCGCTGCGCACCTTGCCGCCTGGCCAATACCGCGCCTATCTGGCGCCCGCAGCCCTGGAAGAAATCATGGGCATGTTGTGCTGGGGCGGTTTCTCGGCGCAGTCGATTGCCAGCAAAAGCAGCCCGTTGCAGAAGCTGTATGCCGGCGATCAGGCGTTCAGCCCGCTGGTGTCCCTCGACGAGAAAGTCAGCGAATCGCTGAGCCCGGCGTTCTCCGGTGAAGGTTACCCGCGCAGCGATCTGCGCTTGATCATCGAAGGCAAGGCGGGGGACCAGTTGGTGGGTTCGCGCAGTGCTGCCGAATACGGTCTGGCGGCCAACGGTGCCAGCGGCGGCGAATCGCCGAGCGCGCTGAACATGGGCGCTGGTGATTTGCCTCAAGCGGAAATTCTCAAGCAACTGGGCACCGGGCTGTACATCAGCAATCTGTGGTACCTGAATTTCTCCGATCAACCGGCGGCGCGCCTGACCGGGATGACCCGGTTTGCCACCTTCTGGGTCGAGAACGGCGAGATTCAGGCGCCGGTCAGTACCATGCGTTTCGACGACAGCGCCTACAGCCTGCTGGGTTCGCAGCTGGAAGCGTTGACCGCCGAACGCGAGTTGCTGCTGTCGGCGAGCACCTACAGCCAGCGCAATACCTCGTCGGCGCTGTTGCCGGGGGCGCTGGTGAGCCGATTGACCCTGACCTTATAACACCGCGACACCGCAAAACCTGTGGGGGCTGCGGTGCGACGATTCGACTTGCCAGCGATGAAGGCATCAGATTCAACATCTTCGTTGCCTGAAAGTCCGCCATCGCTGGCAAGTCGAATCGTCGCACCGCAGCATCCACAGGGTCCGGTTACCTGCCACTAACAGAGGTTCCATGCCCAACCGCCCGCCTCTCGACGCCATCACCGCCCGCTGGTTGCCATGGGTCGTCGCCATCGCTTTCTTCATGCAGTCCCTCGACGGGACCATCCTCAACACCGCCCTGCCGGCCATGGCCAGGGATCTGGCCGAAGACCCGCTGCGCATGCAGGGCGTGATCATCGCCTACATGCTCACCGTGGCCCTGCTGATTCCCGCCTCGGGCTGGATCGCCGACCGCTTCGGCACCAAGAAAATCTTCTTCGGCGCGATCCTGCTGTTCAGCCTCGGCTCGCTGCTCTGCGCCTTGTCGAGCAGCCTGAGCATGCTGATCGGCGCGCGGGTGATCCAGGGCCTCGGCGGCGCGCTGATGCTGCCGGTCGGACGCCTGGTGGTGCTGCGCGCCTACCCGCGTTCGGAACTGGTGCGGATCATGGGCTTCATCACCATTCCCGGCCTGCTCGGCCCGCTGATCGGTCCGACCATGGGCGGCTGGATGGTCGAATACCTGACGTGGCACTGGATCTTCCTGATCAACCTGCCGGTCGGTGTCATCGGTTGCTACGCGGTGTGGAAATTCATCCCCGACCTGCGCGGCACCGAGCGCACGCGCTTCGATAGCCTGGGATTCCTGTTGTTCGGCGCGGCGATGGTGCTGATCACCATCGCCATGGAAGGCCTCGGCGAACTGCACCTGCCGCATCTGCGAGTGATGCTGTTGCTGTTCGGCGGCATGGCCTGTCTGGCGGCGTACTGGCTGCGCGCCGGGCACATTGAAAACCCGCTGTTCGCGCCGTCGCTGTTCAAGACCCGCACCTTCGCGGTCGGCATTCTCGGCAACCTCTTCGCCCGGCTGGGCAGCGGCGCACTGCCGTTTCTGGTGCCGTTGCTGCTGCAAGTGGCGCTGGGTTATTCGCCGTCCCAGGCCGGGATGAGCATGCTGCCGTTGGCCGCAGCCGCGATGGTTGCCAAGTGGGGCGCGCGGCCACTGATCGAGCGCTTGGGCTATCGCATCGTGCTGACCGGCAACACCCTGCTTCTGGGAATCATGCTGGCGAGCATGGGGCTGGTCAGCGAGCAGACGCCGTACTGGCTGTTGCTGTGCCTGCTGGCGATTCTCGGCGCGATCAACTCGCTGCAATTCACCGCGATGAACACCGTGACCCTGATCGATCTCGACGACGCCAGCGCCAGCAGCGGCAACAGCTTGCTGTCCGTGGTGGCGCAGTTGTCGCTGAGCCTCGGTGTGGCGTGCGCCGGTGCGCTGCTTGGCGGCTTTACGGCGGAAGTCGGCAACGACGGCGTTGAGACCGTTTTGGGCGCATTTCAACTCACGTTCGTGACCGTGGGGATCATGGCGATGCTGGCGGCGACGATTTTCTCGCAGCTATCGAAAGAGGACGGACGGCGCGCCAAACGCCGGGAAGAACATATCGAGCATTGAAAGGGTCTGCGTGGCGAGGGAACCGGCCCTCGTCACAGGCTTTGCGTTCGTCCAGAACTTTCGAGGAAAGTGGCCAGAGGCTGCTACACTGCGCGACATTTGTTTTGCAGGCCAGTCCCGTGACCACCATCGCCACCGCTTTTAATACTTTGCCGCTGTCCGCCGCCATGCTGGCTAACCTCGAATCGCTCGGTTATGCCCAGATGACGCCGATCCAGGCGCAGAGCTTGCCGGTGATCCTCAAGGGGATGGACCTGATCGCCCAGGCCAAGACCGGCAGCGGCAAGACCGCCGCGTTCGGTATCGGCCTGCTGAACCCGATCAATCCGCGCTACTTCGGTTGCCAGGCGCTGGTGATTTGCCCGACTCGCGAACTGGCTGACCAGGTCGCCAAGGAAATCCGTCGTCTGGCTCGTGCCGAAGACAACATCAAGGTCCTGACCCTGTGCGGCGGCGTGTCCTTCGGCCCGCAGATCGGTTCGCTGGAGCACGGCGCGCACATCATCGTCGGCACGCCGGGGCGCATCCAGCAACACCTGCGCAAGGGGTCGCTGGTCCTCGACGGCCTCAACACGCTGATCCTCGACGAAGCCGACCGCATGCTCGACATGGGCTTCTACGACGCCATCGAAGACATCATCGAGCAGACCCCGGCCCGTCGTCAGACTCTGCTGTTCTCCGCGACCTACCCGGTGGGCATCAAGCAACTGGCGTCGAAGTTCATGCGTGACCCGCAAACGGTGAAAGCCGAAGCGTTCCACGACGACACCCAGATCGAACAGCGCTTCTACGAGATTTCCCCGGAAGAGCGCATGAGCGCGGTGACCAAGGTTCTGCACCACTTCCGCCCGGCCTCCACCGTGGCGTTCTGCTTCACCAAGCAGCAAGTGCAGGAAACCGTCGATCACCTGACCTCCAAAGGCATTTCCGCCGTCGGCCTGCACGGCGATCTGGAACAGCGTGACCGCGATCAGGTGCTGGCGATGTTCGCCAACCGCAGCACCTCAGTACTGGTCGCCACCGATGTGGCCGCCCGTGGTCTGGACATCGATGCACTGGACATGGTGATCAACGTCGAACTGGCCCGCGACTCGGAAATCCATATTCACCGCGTCGGCCGTACCGGTCGTGCCGGCGAGAAAGGCATCGCGGTCAGCCTGGTGGCGCCGTCTGAAGCGCACCGCGCGCAAGCCATCGAACAACTGCAGAAAACCCCGCTGAACTGGGATCAGGTAGATAACCTCAAGTCCCAGGGCGGTGCCCCGCTGCAACCGCCGATGAGCACGCTGTGCATCGCTGGCGGGCGCAAGGACAAAGTACGTCCGGGCGACATTCTCGGCGCACTGACCGGCGAAGCCGGCATCCCGGGCGCCCAGGTCGGCAAGATCGCGATCTTTGACTTCCAGTCCTATGTGGCCGTCGAGCGCACCGTGGTCATGCAGGCGCTGCAGCGCTTGAACAACGGCAAGATCAAGGGTCGTTCGCTGCGCGTTCGCGTTTTGTAAGCGATCTTCCATCCAAGGAAGATCCCCTGTGGGAGCGGGCTTGCCCGCGATTGCAATCTGTCAGTTGAAATATGTGTGACTGACACACTGCTATCGCGAGCAAGCTCGCTCCCACATTGGTTTCCGGTGAATTTGAATTTAGTGTGAGGACACCGTTTTGCGCTCTACCGAAGTCGTGATCATTGGCGCTGGCGCCGCAGGGTTGATGTGTGCACTGACCGCCGCCGGGCGCGGGCGTCAGGTGTTGCTGCTCGACCACGCGAACAAGGCCGGCAAGAAAATCCTGATGTCCGGCGGTGGGCGCTGCAACTTCACCAACATGTACACCGAACCGAGCAATTTCCTTTCGCAGAACACGCACTTCTGCAAATCCGCGCTGGCCCGCTACACCCAGTGGGATTTCATCGGCATGGTCGCCAAGCACGGCGTGCCGTATCACGAGAAAAAACTCGGCCAACTGTTCTGCGATAACAAATCCAGCGACATCCTCGGCATGCTCCTGGATGAGTGCGATCAGGTCGGCGTCAATCTGCACCTCGACACCTCGATCCAGACCATCGAGAAGGTCGAAGGCGGTTACCTGCTCGACACGACTCTCGGCCAGATCCAGTGCCAGTCGCTGGTGATCGCCACCGGCGGCCTGTCGATCCCGACGTTGGGCGCGACCGGTTTCGGTTATCAGGTCGCCAAACAGTTCGGCCATGAACTGCTGCCGACCCGCGCCGGTCTGGTGCCGTTCACCATCACCGATCAGCTCAAGGATTTGTGCACCGAACTGTCCGGCACCTCGGTGGATTGTCTGGTCAGCTGCAACGATCAGAGCTTTCGCGAGAATATCCTGTTCACTCACCGTGGCCTCAGTGGTCCGGCGATTCTGCAGATTTCGTCGTTCTGGGAGCCGGGCGACACGGTCGAGATCAACTTGCTGCCCGATCACGACGCCGCGAGCTGGCTGCAACAGCAAACCGCCGAGCGTCCGAACAGCGAACTGAAAACCCTGCTCGGCGAAATCTTCACCAAGAAAATGGCCAACCTGCTGGCGGACAACTGGTTCGTCTCCAAACCGATGAAGCAGTACACCCATGCCGAACTGGCGGACATCGCCGAGAAGCTGGGCAGCTGGAAAGTCGTCCCGGCCGGCACCGAAGGCTACCGCACTGCCGAAGTGACGCTGGGTGGCGTCGACACCCGCGAAGTGTCGTCCAAGACCATGGAGTCGCTGAAAAGCCCGGGCCTGTACTTCGTCGGTGAAGTGCTGGACGTCACCGGGCATCTGGGCGGGTTCAACTTCCAGTGGGCCTGGGCCTCGGGTTACGCAGCCGCGCAGTACGTCTGACTCAACACTAAATGTAAAAACCTGTGGGAGCTGGCTTGCCAGCTCCCACAGGTTTGTGTGCAAGATTCAAAATTTGAAGTCGGCGCAAGAACCCAAAGGAACACTTTTTGCTGTCAGATGTGATCGGCGCCATTGCGTCGGCGTCATTACTGGCTCAATTTAGCGGCATCGCCTCGGAAGGCCTTCGCACTTCATGTCCTCGACCTCGTTTCGTCAGTCTTTGCGGCGCCTGTGGGCGCTGGATAAATTCAGCTACAGCGTGCGGGTGTTCATCGCCCTGACCGGCAGCATGGCGCTGTGCTGGTATCAGGATGAAATGGGGCTGCTGATCCCGCTGTTCCTCGGGATCATCGCCAGCGCCCTGGCCGAGACCGACGACAGTTGGCAGGGCCGCCTCAACGCACTGGCGGTGACACTGGTGTGTTTCAGCGTTGCGGCGCTGTCCGTGGAATTGCTGTTCCCCTACCCCATCGTGTTCGTCATTGCCCTAGCGCTGGCCAGTTTCGGCCTGACCATGCTCGGTGCGCTCGGCGAGCGTTATGGTGCGATTGCTTCGGCGACCCTGATTCTTTCCGTCTACACCATGATCGGCGTGGATCAGCGCGGCGGCGCGGTCACGGATTTCTGGCACGAGCCGATGCTGCTGGTGGCCGGCGCCGCATGGTACGGCCTGCTGTCGGTGCTGTGGCAGGCGATGTTTTCCAATCAGCCGGTGCAGCAGAGTCTGGCGCGGCTGTTCCGCGAACTCGGCTATTACTTGAAGCTGAAATCCTCGCTGTTCGAGCCGATCCGGCAGATGGACGTCGAAGCACGGCGACTGGAACTGGCCCAGCAAAACGGCCGGGTCGTCGCAGCCCTGAACAGCGCCAAGGAAATCATCCTGCACCGGGTCGGCAACGGTCGCCCCGGCTCGAAAGTCAGCCGTTACCTGAAGCTGTACTTCCTCGCTCAGGACATTCACGAACGCGCCAGCTCTTCCCACTATCCCTACAACGCCCTGGCCGATGCGTTTTTCCACAGCGACGTGCTGTTCCGCTGCCAGCGCCTGCTGCGCCAGCAAGGCAAGGTCTGCCGTGCATTGGCCGAATCGATCCAGATGCGCCAGCCATTCATCTACGACGCGAGTTTCGCCGAAGCCCTGAGCGACCTGCACGCCTCCCTCGAACACCTGCGCATCCAGAGCAACCCGGCCTGGCGCGGGCTGCTGCGTTCATTGCGCGCACTGGCGGCCAACCTCGGCACCCTCGACCGCTTGCTCAGCGACGCCAGCAACCCCGACGCCCTGGCCGATGCCACCGACAGCAGCCTGCTCGACCGTTCGCCGCGCAACTTCAAGGATGTCTGGATTCGCCTGCGCACCCAGCTGACGCCGACCTCGCTGCTGTTCCGTCACGCCCTGCGCTTGCCGCTGGCGTTGAGCATCGGCTACGGCATGGTGCACTTGATTCACCCGTCGCAGGGTTACTGGATCATCCTCACCACATTGTTCGTCTGCCAGCCGAACTACGGCGCCACCCGGCGCAAACTCGGCCAGCGGATTTTCGGCACCGCCATCGGTCTGACGATTGCCTGGGCGCTGTTCGATCTGTTCCCAAGCCCGCTGGTGCAGTCGTGTTTCGCCATCGCCGCCGGCGTGGTGTTCTTTACCAACCGCACCACCCGCTACACCGTGGCCACCGCCGCGATCACGATCATGGTGCTGTTCTGCTTCAACCAGGTCGGTGACGGCTACGGGCTGTTTGTGCCGCGGTTGTTCGATACCTTGCTCGGCAGCCTGATCGCCGGGCTTGCGGTGTTCCTGTTCCTGCCGGACTGGCAGGGTCGGCGCCTGAACAAAGTGCTGGCCAACACCCTCACCTGCAACAGCATTTACCTGCGCCAGATCATGCAGCAATATGCCGCCGGCAAGAGCGACGACCTCGCTTATCGCCTGGCCCGGCGCAACGCGCACAACGCCGACGCGGCGCTGTCGACTACGCTGGCGAACATGCTGATGGAGCCGGGGCATTTCCGGAAGGAAGCCGACGTGGGCTTCCGCTTCCTGGTGCTGTCGCACACCTTGCTCAGCTATCTGTCAGGCCTCGGCGCGCACCGCGAAACCCAGTTGCCGGCCGAGGTGCGCGAACACCTGATCGACGGCGCCGGGGTGAGTCTGGCGGCGAGCATCGATGAAATCGCCCAGGGTCTGGCGAGCAAACAGCCGATTGCGATTCAAAGTGATGAGGAAGAAGCGCTGGCCAATGAGCTGGAGCAGATGCCGGACGAAATCGACGAAGGCCAGCGGCTGGTGCAGACGCAACTGGCGCTGATCTGCCGCCAGCTCGGCCCGTTGCGCACGCTGGCGGCGCACCTGATCAAAGACACAGCCGAAGACTGAGTTGGCCGGACAGGCCTCATCGCTGGCAAGCCAGCGATGAGGCAATCAATCGCACCGCAAATTCTGGATCAGCCCCTTACATCCCATGCTGCCTGAGCAGCTTGTCATAGCTGCCATCGGCCTTCATCGACGCAATCGCCTTGTCGAACCCGGCCACGATCTGTTCGTGCTGCGGGTTCTTCAGGCTGACCAGGATGTGCAGGCTGTTCTCGCTCAACGGCTTGGGCAGAAACTCCACCGCGTTGCGCACTCTCGGTGATTCCCGGGCCAGGTAATAGCGGGCGACGTATTCGTCTTCCAGGGTCAGCTTGACCCGGTCCGCCGCCAGCATGCGCACGGCCATGGCGAAGTTATGCACAGGGACTTTCTGCAACGCGGCGTCAGCATCGAACGGCGCCGAATAGGCGTAGCCGCGCACTACCGCAATCGGATAGGTGTGCAGTTCCTGCAGGTTGTTGTATTCGATGGGCGCGTCCTTGCGCTTGAGGAAACGCACGCGATTGAGCAGGTACTCGGCAGAAAACTGCCCCAGCTTCGTGCGCTCGTCGTTGTACCAGGCGTTGACCAGCACGTCGTAACGTCCTTCGCCAACCCCCATCAACGCGCGCGCCCACGGCACCTGCTCGTAACCGCTGGCATAACCGGCACGAGCCAGGGCCGTGCTGACGATATCGGTCGCCAGCCCACCGTTGACCAGCGTGTCATCGGTAAAGGGCGGCCAGACGTCGAACACCAGACGCAATTTCTCTGCTGCCGCGCTTTGACCCAGCAACAGCAATCCGATCAAAGCAAAGGCTCGATGCAATCGCGGCATGCTTGAAAATCCTTAGCGGGCGGGCCGCCCGGCGTGTTTTCAGTCAAAACCCCAAGGCCCCTTACCGGCGAATCCCAGGCCCTAACATTAGCTCATTGAAGCCATTGCACAGCGCTTCCCAGCAGATTACACAAAGTACGGCGGGCCGCGATATTGGAATGATGGCATTTTGGCCTTTGTCACAGATTTCTCAGCCATACAGACATATTTCGACGCTGCGCTTAGTATCGGGCGACGTAGTTCAAGGAATCGGAAGATGACAATCGAGTGGGTCTGCAAACATCACAGCGATCTGGGACTGGAGCAGCTGTATGCCATTTTGAAATTGCGCTCGGAAGTGTTCGTGGTCGAACAGCGCTGCGCGTACCTGGATCCGGACGGTCAGGATCTGGACGGTGACACCTGCCATTTGATGGGCTGGGACGGTGATCAGCTGGTGGCGTACCTGCGCCTGCTGGACCCGGAATCCCAGGGCGGCGACGTGGTGATCGGCCGCGTGCTCACGGCGCCGGCCGGGCGTGGCAAAGGGTTGGGGCATGAAATGATGGAGCAGGCGCTGAAACAAGCGCAGAAGCGCTGGCCTGAAGTGCCGATCTATCTGTCGGCCCAGGCGCATTTGCAGGGGTATTACGGGCGGTACGGGTTTGTCGTGGCGGGCGAAGAATATCTTGAGGATGACATTCCGCATATTGGTATGCGGCGTTCCTGAAACCCTCATCGCTGCGATGCGGCGGCCCGACAAGCCAGCTCCCACAGGTTTATCTGTCGCTCACAATGACTGTGTTCACTGAAGATCCCTGTGGGAGCTGGCTTGCCAGCGATGGCGCCAGCCCTGTCAACACAGGACTCAGGGATACTCGAGAACAGCCTTGATCTGCCGCAAATTCCGCTCGATCCACCCCCGATCAATCGCCCCCCAATCACGAATCCGATAGCGCCCCGCATGGTTGCGCGCGCCCTCTTCCTGCTCGAACTCACAGACGATATCCAGATCCGCCAGCGCCGCAATGGTGTCCTGCGCCGTGCGCCGGGGCATGCCGGTGACCTCGGTCAGCGCCGGCACGCTGCTGGCCAGGCCGCTGTCGATCAGGTACGCCACGTACAAGCGCCGGTAGAAACTGCTCTTGGTCTTGCTTACGTCCATGCATGCGCTCCGCTGTTTGATCTTTTATTGCATGTCTCGCCAGGTCAGATACACCCGCAGGTCGAACTCGACCTGGTGGTAGCCCGGCAGCATGTGCTCACATAATTTATAGAACGCCTTGTTGTGATCCGACTCCTTGAAGTGCGCCAACTCGTGCACGACGATCATCTTCAGAAACTCAGGCGCGGCCTCCTTGAACAGCGAGGCGATGCGGATCTCTTTCTTGGCCTTGAGCTTGCCGCCCTGCACCCGCGACACCGTGGTGTGCAGGCCGAGGGCGCGGTGGGTCAGGTCGAGGCGGTTGTCGAACAGCACCTTGTCGATGGCCGGGGCGTTGCGCAGGTATTCCTGCTTCAAGTCCAGCGCGTAGCCGTACAACGCCTTGTCGCTCTGCACATCGTGGCGGCCCGGATAGCGTTGGCTCAGGTAATCACCGAGGCGGTTGTCAGCGATCAATTGGCGCACCTGATCCTGCAGATTCGCGGGATAGGCCTGGAGGTATTTCAACGCAGTCATGGGGCGGCACGGGTCATGAAAAGGCCGCCAGTGTAGCGAATTCAACCGGCCAACGCGCTCCAGTCGAACGGCTCGGTAAAGCGTGCGGTGTCCTCGGCGACCAACGGCCGTGCCACCAGAAACCCTTGCACGTACTCGCAACCATGAGCTTGCAGCCACTGGTATTGCTCGACGGTTTCCACGCCTTCGGCAATCACCAGCAAGCCGTATTCCTTGCACAGATTGATGACCGTGCGCACCAGCGAGGCGTCCCGGGACGAGTCCGGCAATCGGGCAATGAGGTGGCGATCGAGTTTGAGAGTGTCCAGTTCCAGATCGCGCAAATGCGCCAACGAGCAGGCCCCGGAACCGAAATCATCCAGCGCCACCCGCACCCCGAGATTGCGCAGCAGCTTCAACTGCTTGCGGGTCTCGTCCGGATTGATCGTCAGGGCCTCTTCAGTCACTTCCACTTCCATCTGGTGCGGCTGCAAACCATGTCGCTCCAGCACCTGGCGCAATTCAGTCACCAGATTCGGCAGGCCGAACTGAGTGTTGCTCAGGCTCACGCCGATCACCAGATCCATGGAGAACTCGGACTCCCACGCCTTACGCTGCCCGGCGCTGCGATGATAAATCCAGCTGCCGAGCCGGCTGATCAGAGTCGCCTCTTCCAGCAACGGCAGGAATAGCCCCGGCGGCACATCGCCGACGCTCGGGTGCTGCCAGCGCAGCAACGCCTCGAAACCACGAACGCGACCATCACCAATCGCCACCTGCGGCTGATACACCAGATTGAAATCGCGATTCTCGATGGCGTTGCGCACGCTCTCTTCCAGCATCAGCCGCGATCGCGCGCGGCCGTTCATTTCATGATCGTAGAAACGATATTGCTGACGCCCGGCGCGCTTGGCCTCGTACATGGCAATGTCCGAGGCACGCAGCAAACCGTCGAGGTTGTTGCCGCAATCGGGGTAAGTGGCGATGCCGATACTCGCGCCCAAGGCAATATCGAGACCTTCAATCTGCTGACAGATCGACACCCGCTCAATGAGTTTTTCGGCGATCTTCGCCGCTTGTTCGGGGAATTCCAGATCCAGCAGCGCGGTGAATTCATCGCCGCCCATCCGCGCCAGAATATCGAATGGCCGCAGGCAGGCTTTCAGTTGTTCGGAGACCCAGCGCAACACCCGGTCCCCGGCATCATGGCCGAGGGAATCGTTGACCCTTTTGAAGCCGTCGAGATCGAGGTACATCAGCACCCAACTGCTGTCCGTGCGCTCGCCACGCAACAGCAGGTTTTCCACAGTCTGGTAGAAACCCCGGCGATTGAGCAGCCCGGTCAGCGGGTCGGTGACCGCCTGAAATTCCAGCTGCTGATGCAGGTGGCGCACCACCGACATGTCCAGCACCGTCACCACCATGGCGTGCTGTTCACTCGGCAGCGGCGCGCAGGACAAAGCCACCGGCACTTGCTGCCCCGGCGCGGTACGCAGCAACGCGTCGTGTAAGCGTAACGTCTCGCCACGCTTGTAACTGGCATAAAACTCGGAATCGGCCCACAACGGAATGTGCGGTTTCTGCAGGAAATCAAGAAACTCCTGCCCTTCCAGTTCCTTCACCGGCGCGTTCAGCAGCCGGGAAATCGCCGGGTTGGCGAAGCGGATCAAGCCATCCTCGGCCAGCACCAAAATCCCTTCGGCGGCGTTATCCAGCACCGAGGCATTGAAGGCCCGTGCTGATTCCAGATCCTGGCTCAAGCGCTGCAAGGCCCGGCGATTGCGCTGGTGCTCCAGCAACGCCTGGACTTTGGGTTTGAGAATCTGCGGATCGAACGGTTTGAACAGGTAATCCACAGCACCGCTGGCATAGCCCTTGATAACGGCATCCTGGGACTGCTCGTTGGCGGTGAGAAAAATGATCGGGGTCAGGCGCGTGCGCTGACTGCCGCGCATCAGACGCGCGACTTCGAAGCCGTCCATGCCCGGCATCTGCACATCCAGCAGCACCAGATCGACGTCGTGTTCGAGCAACAGACTGAGGGCTTCGAAACCGGAAGCCGCGGTCATCACCTGCCAGTCCTGACGCTGCAGCAATGCGCGCATGCTGATCAGGTTTTCAGGGTAGTCATCAACGATCAAAAGGACTGAGCTGCCTTCACCTGGCTGGGGTTGCGCGCATTCCATGCTGCTTCTCTTGTCGGGACATCTCGTGTCGGGGCATCTCGGATCAGCGTTCCGGGCGGTTCCTCGTGAAAACCGTACAGTCACTGAGCCTTCACTCTAGTCCGGGATCTGTAAAAGCAATAGCTGTCATCCAGCCATCATTTAACCAAACCGGTCATCAGCCGACTAACGGTCACGGCTGCAAGCCCCGAATTCCGGGAAAGGTGGCATTTCGACAGGATGTTGACGCCAATCATCCGCCAGACGGCCGTTAACAAAAAATCCCTCTACGCTTATAAAGGCCGCCCCCAAGAGGCGCGGGCTAGAGCTTCTGGCACGCGCGTGCAAGAGAAACAGAGTGGAAGAACCGACATGATCGACCTCGCAACCTGGAACCTCAGCGTTCCCGTTGGCAGCCCGCCCTACACCGTCGAAACCTCCAAACTGGTGAACGGCTTCAAGGATCAGTACTTCCATTCCGACACCGGCACCCTGTTCTTCTGGTCCCCGGTGACCGGTTCGAAAACCGAAAACGCCATCTACCCGCGCACCGAACTGCGCGAAACCTGGAGCAACGGAACATTGCGCAACTGGTATTACCCCGACGCCGACAACCTGCTGCGCGCGACCCTTTCGGTCAACAAGGTGCCCAGCTCCGGCAAGATCGTCATCGGCCAGATCCACGCCTATGAAAGCCAGAAGCCGATGCTCAAGCTTGAGTACCAGTACAAAGACAAAACCGAGACCGGCAACCTGGTGATCAAACTGCGCACCCATCCGGATCAGGACGAAAGCCGCGTCATCACCCTCGCCACCGGGATCAAACTCAATCGCGAGTTCAACTACCTCATTCACCTTAGCCCCGGCGGCGCACTGGGCGTGAGTGCGGCCGGGTATCAGTGGGATTCTCAGATCAGCGCGACGTGGCGCAACAAACCGCTGTATTTCAAGGCGGGCGTGTATGTGCAGGACAACACCGGGTACACCAGCGAGGGTGGGCAGGTGACGTTCAGCAAGCTGGATATCGATCACGATAAATAGCGGTGGCGCGCACGTTTAAGGCCGCTGTTTAAAGGCAGTGCGCGTAACGTCCTGAAGCCTACAACGGCTTGCGTCGCTGCCTACCGGTACGCCAGAATCCGCCGGCTTGTGCGCCTGGAGGGCCGTCGGTAACTTGATTCTGGTCACTGATTCGCAGTGATCGGGTTTAGTAGCCCGGCAACTCCACCGTCGTACAAGCGTCCTTCAGTCAGGCCTGGCCTGTACTTGATGGTGGCTGTGCGCATGGCGCCTTCGGGTGCGCCGGGATTTGGTGGGTTTGCCCGGTCTACTAACTTGCGTACAGCCGCCACCCTTTCGTGTAGTAGCGGATTGGTCGTGGCCCTATCGGGAATCCACCAAATGTTCAAACCTACGCCTAATCCTCCAGATATTGATCTGGCCTCCCCCTACGAATCCCTCGATTCGAAAAAACTCAACGAAGTCGCCGAACGCGCCCTCGACCACTACCTCTGCCCCGGCGCCCGCATCATGGCCACGGTCAACGAACCCGACCGCATGTACTTTGCCAATCCCGCCTACAACACCGAATCCCTGCTGGCCAACGCCAGCGAAACCCTCGGCTCCGCCAGCGAAATGCTCAACAACTTCGCCGCCTCCCTCACCCCTGCCGACCGCAAGACCGCGATAGGCATTGCACAACTGGTGATGCTGGGGGAACTGGCGGTGAATCAGGCGCTGGATCACGTAGAGCCAAAGGAATAATGCCAGCCGAGTGAAGCGAAACAAGCGCTTCTGCACTGTAAATCCATTCAACTCTTTTGAATAAGCCTCAGAAAAATGCTCCAGCTTGATTGGGGCATTTTCTGAGGCACGCGTAAAAAGCACTGAGTCGACGATGGTTAAATGACCCGTTGAGCATCACATGAACAGAGCCACCCAGCTTGTATACCAGCCAATCTCAATAGAACTCACGCCGTCAAAAAATAACCAGCATCAACATATATCCATTCGCTTTTAAAGCAATAAAGAATCGATATAAAAAACTGTCAGATATGACAGTTAAAAAAACCAGAAAACAACTCACTCTATTAACACACAAACCAACAAGTTTCTGTTAACCGAGAGAGAGAGCATCATGGCCAAGTATGTTGTACTCCCAGAAGTAACTCTTTTTTACAACGACTCCCAAAATCACCCGTTAAAATCACCATTCGGGGTAAACATGAAAGACCCGAATAATGCCGCCTACCAAACTCACGGACTACCTTATGGACCTTACCAGCGCCTATCCGGCATCAGCATAAAAGTCCCCGCCAACACACCAGATGAAGGGGTTTTGTCCCTCTACATTGACAACGCAATATTACTTTCCCCCCAAAAGACTTACAGTCTCACGCTGACGACCGTCAATGCAAACTCCCCGGTATATTACGTTAACACCGCGGACATGTTGAAAGTTGACGTCGGAGTCTGGGATGTCTATGGAAACATGTATGTAAAGTCCACCGATACTTATTACATCTTCACCACGAAAAACGTAACCATGCAGTTACCTTGAACGTTCAAGCTCAACGATGTAAAGCTTTGGCGGATGCAGAGAGAACGGAAGTTCGTATTTTTAATGGATCCTACCCAAAACAACTTCCGAACCAGTAAGAGGCTACCAGCATGCAAACTTTCATCACAACACCGGCACCGGAAATCTATTACTCTGACGGACCGATAAAAGCCGACGCGATACTCGGATTTAACTATAAAGACCCAAACAATGTTGCCTACACACTCTACAACAAGAACTACGGCACCTTTCAAAGATTCCAGGGATTTAGCATTCTGTTGGATGCCGCAACAATAAGCCAAAGCGGTGATCAGCTGGATTTTTACATTGAAAATGAAGATGGACCTCCCTCCTATATCTCTATCTACAATATCGTAGTAACCAATAATACGCGTCAGCGCCTATATGTGACAAAAGCAGAAATGGAAAAACTGGGAGAGGGTAAGTTTTGGTTATATGGATCGATCACCTCAGGCAACCAGGTCTACATCATCAGTCCGAAAACGTTAGAGCTCAAAAGACCATGATAGGGATTGCGCTGATTGATCTGAAACCAACCCGATACAGATTTGGCTCATTGTAATGGACAAATATATCCAGACACCCTAAGGATTCCCAAAACGTCGCTTATACACGATATGGAAAATTCAATGGGCAATCCCAGAAGTTAGATGAATTCAACCGGGCTATTGACTCATCAATCCCTTTACAAACGGGCCAAACGCTTGACGCATATCATCTTGATTGCGCCCCCTCAACAACAAAGGAATGTTCCAAAATGACAACCTATACTGAACAGCCTCCAGCCATTCCACTCCCGACTTCACCATTACTGACAACAGCAATCGCTTCTGGCCCAGCAATAACACCAGGAGCGCGCCCAGCGATCTCACCGATATTACAAAAACCAGATAATTCTCCACCCGCGAATCCACCTTACTACAATCTACTTTATCTACTTCCCCTCTATACGCGAATCGACGACAAATTGACATTTGAACTTATCGACCTAAACACATTTAATTCTACCCTCATTCACACCCGGACCCTGGATCTGCCACTATTAAATTCTTATATCAATTACAGGGGAAGCCAGTACTGGTATGAACTTCTAATTAAACAACGGATTACGCAGCCAGGCACCTATGACTTGAGATGCATTCACAGCAATTCATCAGGACAGCAGGTAGGCATTTCAAACTCAAGAACATACCGCGTGACCTGATATAAAAGTTCAGATTACACTTCGCCCGCGATACTGCCGCCATCCCACCACAAAACTGCACTGGGTATCGCTCAAGTGGTGAGGGATGCGGAGCTGGCTGTAAATCAGACGCTGGATCATGTCCTGCCAGGAATGTAATCACTGATCTGCAAGCGAGAAACCAAGAACCCGCCAATGGCGGGTTCTTTGGTTTACCCTCATTTGTTGTTTGAATCATCTTTTATCAACAAATGTGAAACACCCTCGATTCAATCCATTTGATATTTCCGGACTGAATAGCGTCCACATTAAAAAATCATAAAAACCTGTCAACTCTGACAGTTTCAATTAACAAAAAAAGAATTCAATCTGACGCAACACCCTTCAAGGAGATTGCAAAATGAGCGACTCAGATAACAAGCTAAACATCCGTTACATGCCTGGCGGCCCTATCAGCATGATAGTATCAAAAGGCACCAAACGTAATTTACTGACAGGCACAATCAAATCCATCGACGAAGAACTAAAAACCATAGAGATAACTTCACGCACTACAAACACTCCAACGATCATTAACTTTGACAGCATAGAAAATTTGATTCTTGATACAGATTTTTTCTGTGGCGCTGTTATATTCAAAATATTCAACACCGATGAAAAATCAGACTCCTCAATGGACGACCCAGTTGATGAGGAGAACAACCCGCCAAAACAGTCCCAAACTCCCCAAAGATCTATACTTGAAGGATTTGAGTTCCCGACCCTTGACGAATTAATACCTCCACAGTTCGAACACTTTCGACCTTTTGAGATTCATGAGTTCGTTAAGAGCGGAAATTTTATAGACGGGCCTATTATCCTGGTTGCAGGATAATGAAAAATCAACACAAGAAAAATATCCCAACAGCATGAAAGGTTAACGTCATGGCAACTCCCACCATCTCTCCCCATTCTTCATCAGATAAGGGGACGGACTTATGTAATCCCTGTGGCCGACGCTGAAAAAAAATCCAATCTGACGCAACACCCTACAAGGAGATTGAAAAAATGAGCGACTCAGATATCAAGCCACCAAGCACTTATTATATGGCTGGCGCCAGTATCAAAATGATAGTTTCCGAGTACGACAAGCCTAAATTACTGGAAGGCAAAATCAACTCCTTTAACAAAGAAATGAAAACTATAGATATAACCTTACAGACTACAGACAAAATAAAGACCGTGAACCTTAATGAGATAAAAGAAGTGATCAATGATGAACTTCATGGCAGAGCTCTTATAGTCAGCAGATTTTACCCCAATCCGAATGGACAGTTTACAATGCACAACCCATCAGATATGGGGAATGTCCCGTCAAAACCGATCCAAACACCCCAAACACCCCAAACACCCCAACTAGGCTCTTCGGGACCAATATCCATTTTTGAAAATGTATATATTTTGGGAAATGATCAATTGAATATGTTCTTTCCGGCCATAAGAACTTCAGACAGAGCCTGCTTCTTAGTTTTTAATTAACAACAAAAATCAGAGATTCAAAAAGATTCAGATTCAAAGGGGACAGATTTATTATTCGAATAAACCTGTCCCCATTTTTTTACGAAACAATCTGTCACCTTTTTCTGCTCTTTAATGGAGAATCCTAATGAGCATTAACGATGACACCATTAGCGTGAGCTACTTTCGATCCAATATCATTCAATTGATAGCACAATCAGGTAATAAAATAAAATTAGTGGTTGGAAAAATAGCAGAAATAAACGCTGACTCTATCCGTATCATCCCGAATACCGGCCAGGCTGTTAACATCCCTGCATCACAAATAAAAGCGATAATCATCGACCAGCCAAACACAGAGCACGTTTATCCGCCAACGCAAAACACATTAAGCGGTTTTATGACGAGAATAGACCTCCCAATTCTTCCTGATGGAATCTTTGGTGCTGGAAATCTATCATCCCATGAGCCACCCGCTCCTACATTTAATAACCAAATCACTCCGACTATACACCATTATGGTGAACTCCATACTTTAGACAACCAGTATGCAGGTATACCGGGTAAATATGAATTAAGACAAACCACCCACTCCACCTCCGGGCCAACACCAACGTGGCAAGTCCAGTCGATCACAGTAAGTGAAAAATCCCTTGAGGTTTTACCAACAACTCGCGTCATCCATCCACCAGACGGGATTTCGCCCACCGACTGGAACAGAAAATTCAATAACGATTCGTCAATATCTACGAAGAACAGTTACCCGCAGCCTCCTTTAACTGAAACAATACTGACCGTAACCGTTTGCGCAAAGAAAGAAACAGAAACATTTGACATACCCGCTATTATCACTCTTATCAAATATGCACCCTCCTGAAACCAAGAAAAGCGGGACTAATTTAAGAATAGAGGGGACAGATTTATTTGTCTTCTGATTGATTACATGAATCTGCCTCCCGCTTTACCTTGGTTTCAACTCCGCCGACAGGTATCAAATACGAGCCGCGCCGACTGCCTTTCGCTTCATACTGGGCCGACAGAGTCATTCAACGCCACTACCCGCCCTGCATCCCATTCCCGCTGCATATCAGCAAACAACTCACTGCTCACTCTGCCCAGATGATTCGCCAAGGCTTGAGTCATTGCCTCGGCAATACGCTCGATGATCAGGGCTGGCCTCTACGGAAGACTGCATTTTCACACAGCTATTACTGATCGGACTCGGTGACATAGCGAACCGGTATAAAAACCTGTCAGATGTGACAGTTCCAATGCCAGAAAAAAAGCCGCACCGTAGATGCAAAAGAGAGGTAAAGAAAATGGAAACAGATATTATTGTTCTATATCGCAATTATGTTGCCATTAATGCCATTGTTAGAAACAGGCTACGAAGTGGAACCATTGAAGATATTCAGAAAGAAAAAATCACAGTACTTGATGAAAATGACAGGCTAATAGAGATCCGTCCAGAGGATATTCAGGCACTCATTCTGCCAACGAATGAGAACAACGAAATTCTTATTGTGTCCGACTGGTGTGCATCGAGTAGAAACGATACTGATGCTCAACTTAACAACACGTCAGGTATCACATGGACTGTAACTTCTGCCGAGATTCGTGAAGTTAAAGCTGGCCAACGGGGAACGGAACCCGATCTGCGTCCACTCATATTATCGCCCTACATCCGGCAACAAGGTGGCAAATATACTGAGAAAGACTGGGATACTCGAAATAACCCAGCTTATGTCAATGGCACCCAAGGTAAAGAACTGAACCAGTCCTATATTTGGCAAAAATTAACGTTAAGGACTGCGGGACTTGAGCCTTATCCAAACTACGAGGTTGCCGTTACAGTCAAAGCTCACGTAACCACCGAAGCAGTCGAATTTCAAGGGAATAGACTAAGGCAAATATAATCTGATAACAGCTCCGACCTTGCGACCTCCAGCCTGGTCAGGCCCGCAGTTTAAACTGATTGAACAAC
Source organism: Pseudomonas sp. V88_4 (assembly GCF_029967985.1). Lineage (NCBI taxonomy): Bacteria > Pseudomonadati > Pseudomonadota > Gammaproteobacteria > Pseudomonadales > Pseudomonadaceae > Pseudomonas > Pseudomonas sp. V88_4. Next base: position 78,295 of record NZ_JASCAF010000045.1, on the reverse strand, counting down.
CTGGCACGCAAACCACATTTCCTCTTTTAGGCAAAGGCGCTCAACCATGGCCATCACTAAATACGTAGTCATTCCAGAATCAAAGGTCTGTTATTCAGACACCAATATTTTAGCTGAAGATGTAATCGGCTTAAACCCAAAAGACCCGGCAAATGTCGCATACACCAAATACAACAAACCCTACGGACAGTTCCAACATCTAGGGGGGATTAATTTGAAAATTGATCCCTCCCTCCCTACCAACGCGGGACAGGTGCTGGATTTTATTTTCGAGAACATTACAACTAACAATTCGGCAAATACTTACGTACACAATCGTCAAATCATCGACAGCCGGCCTCTTAAAGTTTTTGTCGGCATGAAAGACATGAACAAACTCAACGATGGAAGTATAGAGTGTTATGGATCAGTGACGGACCAAGCCAAAGGTACGGTTTACATCATTTCCCCGAAAACCTTTACAATTCAGAGCCCTTGATCACGGAGCGAAACACGGTAAAAACATCCTGGAGATCAAAATAAAGACACAGCTTATAACTTGAGCGCTAAAACATTTAATACACACGACTTGTCATGCGAAACTTCATCACAACGCTGATTCCGAAAATTTATTACTCCTACACCATGATCAAATTCGATCCAATCGGATTTAATTTCAAAGACCTGAAAACCCTTGACATCGTGATGAGCTTTAATAAACGGACAGATCCAAGATACAGTCGCATCGACTATCAATGGTGACTCAAATGATTAGTATCATTACAGGCAAATCAACAAATTACATTGCTATACAGCCAACAGCTACGCCTGCCACGCAGCAACTACCAATAGCGCTTATTTCGGTCGGCACTTTTCTGATTGCCTGGCTATCAGGCGGTAAGCGAGTTGCTGGCGAAGTTATTGGCTTCGACACCGTCAAAGAGGAAATCATTGTAAAAGACGAGAGCACCGGTATCCCCACACCTGTTCCCACAGCCACCTCTAAAGTTGCACTCAAAAACGTGTTTGGTCCGATAATTATTGATGAAAGCGCCCTTGGCAATTCCAGTAATTCAAATAACACATTGAACACTTCTCAAACCATCAATCGAGCACTTAAACATATGCAGTCAACCATAGCCGCTCACATAGATCAATAAATAAAGACTAAAATATTCAGAATGGAGATCAGGAAAATGGGCACACAACCATGGGCTTGGGAAAAAGGCGACGACATAACATTTGAACATAAGGGGATAATCTACGAACACATGATTTACAATGGAATTGATCCTGTAGCCGCAGCAATTATAGCCTCAGCTCGCAGCTCTCCGGGAAAACCCATAGCTTACAGTCTAAAACACCTTACTCCTTTAACATTACTTGATACGTCGCGTTTTTTTTACCCCGTACCAACTCCAAACCAGAGCATCATTATTTATGAATTCATAAATTTTAAATGATCTACTGAGCTTCAACTTATTGATGGAATCATCCGTGTTTACAGACGAGTTACAGTTCATACGGCGCCGAGGTCCAGCATGGTCCTCGGCCATTGACCGCCGATTTCCACGCCCGCGCATCGTCGACTCCCAAACGTATCAGGTTGCAGCCCTCGCAGAGGACCGCTTCCATTGAAGCCCGCCAGATCAATCTGGATTTTGCCCGTTACCGGTGACATTTCACCCAGCAGAAATATGGCCTAACCATGAATTTCCGGGCAAAAAAAATCCGCCTTTCGGCGGATTTCTTATTCAATCAGCTCAACACCCAGTCTCAATTGACTTTGGCGTTCAACTCACCCTTCAGATAACGCTGATACATGCTTTCCAGCGAGATCGGCTTGATCTTCGAAGCATTGCCAGCCGTACCGAAGGCTTCATAACGAGCGATACATACGTCGCGCATCGCCTTCACGGTTTCGCCGAAGAATTTACGTGGGTCGAACTCGCTCGGGTTGGTGGCCATCAGGCGACGCATGGCGCCGGTGGATGCCAGGCGCAGGTCGGTGTCGATGTTGACCTTGCGCACGCCGTGCTTGATGCCTTCGACGATTTCTTCGACCGGTACGCCGTAGGTTTCTTTGATGTCGCCGCCGTACTGGTTGATGATCGCCAGCCACTCTTGTGGAACCGACGAGGAACCGTGCATCACCAGGTGAGTGTTCGGGATGCGCTTGTGGATTTCCTTGATACGGTCGATCGCCAGCACGTCGCCGGTAGGTGGCTTGGTGAACTTGTAGGCGCCGTGGCTGGTGCCGATGGCGATGGCCAGGGCATCGACCTGAGTCTTCTTGACGAAGTCAGCGGCTTCTTCCGGGTCGGTCAGCATCTGGCTGTGATCCAGAACGCCTTCGGCGCCGATGCCGTCTTCTTCACCGGCCATGCCGGTTTCCAGCGAACCCAGGCAGCCCAGCTCGCCTTCTACCGAAACGCCGCAGGCGTGAGCCATGGCCACGGTTTGTTGGGTTACGCGGACGTTGTATTCGTAGTCGGTCGGGGTCTTGCCGTCTTCGCCGAGGGAGCCGTCCATCATGACCGAGCTGAAGCCCAGTTGAATGGAGCGCTGGCAGACGTCAGGGCTGGTGCCGTGGTCCTGGTGCATGCACACCGGGATATGCGGGAATTCTTCGATTGCCGCCAGGATCAGGTGACGCAGGAACGGGGCGCCGGCGTATTTGCGGGCACCGGCCGAAGCCTGAACGATCACCGGGGAGTCAGTCTTGTCAGCGGCTTCCATGATGGCGCGCATCTGCTCAAGGTTGTTGACGTTGAAGGCTGGAACGCCGTAGCCGAACTCGGCTGCGTGGTCCAGCATCTGGCGCATGCTGATAAGTGCCATTGTGTGTCTCTCTCCCGGTTTGGGTCGTTAATCGTGCCAGCCTGCCGGAGCGGCGGCGGCTATTCAAGTGATTGCAGATCGGGGGTTGAGGCCCGACGTGGTGATTCGATAAAGCAAATTCTGTTTTATTCGGCTTTGCAGCCCCGGCCGATCAGATCATTGGTGGCAACCCAGTAGACCAGGCCTTCCTCACCTTTGATGTGAAACGCCAGCATGTCGTCGCTGTACAGCGCGCCCGAGGCGCCCGGCTCTTCTTTCAGGCGATAGACCTGATCACCGCCGCCCAGACGCACATCGACTTCCTTGCGGGCGGCATCGGTGTAGCGCCACAGCACCTTGGCCTGGCTGTCGCAGGTCCAGGTGGTCCAGTTATCCACAGGGGCGGACGACTGGAACGGGTTCCACTGCGCGCAACCACCCAATAATCCCAGTGCCGCAACGGCGATCAAGCCTTTCATCCGTGTTCCTCGACCGGCAGCGCACGCCGCCGGCCCTGAGTTAAAGAGTCAGACCGGTCAAGGGCAACCATGTTCCTTGGCCGGGGTTTGCGTCTCGTATTTTTCCAGGCCTTCCGGCCCCGAGCGCTTGTTCAGCACCGGGTTGGTTTCGGCCTGCCAGTCGGCCTGGTAGCAGCCTTTCTGTGCCTCGCCGGGTGCCGGTGTCGGCTCGGCCTTCGGGTTACTCCCGCAGGCCGCCAGCGTACCGGTCAGCAACAACAGCGCTAACGACTTGACCATCTGAACACTCCTTTGCCTGGCCAATCGGGCGGCCTCAGGCCTTGGCCCGGCTTTCCAGGACTTCAACGGCCGGCAGCACCTTGCCTTCGACGAATTCGAGGAACGCGCCGCCGCCGGTGGAAATGTAGGAGATCTTTTCAGCCACGCCATATTTATCGATGGCCGCCAGGGTGTCGCCACCGCCGGCAATCGAGAACGCAGCGCTTTCGGCAATGGCCTGGGCCAGCACTTTGGTGCCGTTGCCGAACTGGTCGAATTCGAACACGCCGACCGGGCCGTTCCACAGGATGGTTTTCGACGATTTCAGCAGTTCAGCGAAGTTGGCTGCAGTTTGCGGGCCGATGTCGAGGATCATGTCATCGGCAGCGACGTCAGCGATCAGCTTGACGGTCGCTTCGGCGCTTTCAGCGAATTCCTTGGCAACCACTACATCCACCGGCAGCGGCACACTGACCTTGGCGGCGATGGCGCGAGCGGTGTCCAGCAGGTCCGGCTCGTACAGCGACTTGCCAACCGGGTGACCGGCAGCAGCGAGGAAGGTGTTGGCGATGCCGCCACCGACGATCAGTTGATCGCAGATCTGGCTCAGGCTGTTCAGCACGTCGAGTTTGGTCGAGACCTTGGAGCCGGCAACGATGGCAGCCATTGGCTTGGCCGGGGCGCCCAGGGCTTTGCCCAGTGCGTCGAGCTCAGCAGCCAGCAGCGGGCCGGCAGCGGCGACCTTGGCGAACTTGGCGACTCCGTGGGTCGAACCTTCGGCGCGGTGCGCGGTGCCGAAAGCGTCCATCACGAACACGTCGCACAGGGCAGCGTATTGCTGAGCCAGTTCGTCGGCGTTCTTTTTCTCGCCCTTGTTGAAGCGCACGTTTTCGAACAGCACGATGTCGCCGGCCTTGACGTCAACGCCGCCCAGGTAGTCAGCCACCAGCGGCACTTCGCGGCCCAGGGCCTTGCTCAGGTAGTCGGCGACAGGCTTGAGGCTGTTCTCGGCGGAGAATTCGCCTTCGGTCGGACGACCCAGGTGCGAGCAGACCATCACGGCCGCGCCTTTTTCCAGGGCCAGCTTGATGGTCGGCAGCGAAGCCAGGATACGCGCATCGCTGGTGACAACACCGTCCTTGACTGGGACGTTGAGGTCTTCGCGGATCAATACGCGCTTACCTTGCAGATCGAGGTCGGACATCTTCAACACGGTCATGGGTCGCACTTCCTACGGTTTTTTTGAAGTCGCTGTCTGCAGATAGTGCTCTGCAACATCCAGCATTCGGTTGGCAAAACCCCATTCGTTGTCGAACCAGGCCAGGATGTTCACCAGCCGAGGGCCGGAAACGCGGGTCTGACTGGCATCGACGATGGCCGAATGTGGGTCATGGTTGAAATCACAACTTGCGTGGGGCAACTCGGTGTAGGCCAGCAGACCTTTGAGCGGGCCGCTGGTGGCAGCGTCGCGCAGGATCCGGTTGACCTCGCCGGCGTCGGTGTCGCTCGCGGTCTGCATCGTGATGTCGAGGCAGGACACGTTGACCGTCGGCACGCGTACGGCTTTGGCCTGAATTCGCCCGGCAAGTTCCGGCAGCAGGCGCTCGATACCACGCGCCAGACCGGTGGACACCGGGATCACCGACTGGAACGCCGAACGGGTGCGGCGCAGGTCTTCGTGGTGATAGGCGTCGATCACCGGTTGGTCGTTCATCGCCGAGTGAATCGTGGTGATCGATACGTAATCCAGACCGACCGCCTGATCCAGCAGCCGCAACAGCGGCACGCCGCAATTGGTGGTGCAGGAGGCGTTGGACACCAGCAGTTCGTCGCCGGTCAGGCAATCCTGGTTGACGCCATAGACGATGGTGGCGTCGACATCCGCTTCGCTGGCCATCGGCTGCGAGAACAGCACTCGTGGCGCGCCGGCGTCGATAAAGCGCTGGCCGTCTGCGCGAGTGTGGTAAGCGCCGGAGCATTCGAGCACCAGATCGACGCCCAGCGACGCCCAATCGATGCCTTCGGGGGTGGCACTGCGCAGGACCTTCACGCAGTCGCCATTAATATGCAGACAATCGCCGTCGACCTTCACCTCGCCGGGGAACCGGCCGTGGGTGGAGTCGAAGCGTGTCAGGTATTCGATGCTGGCCATGTCGGCCAGATCGTTGATCGCGACAATTTCAAACCCGGCCTTTTCGCCTCGCTCGAACAACGCACGCAAGACGCAACGACCAATCCGGCCGTAGCCGTTGAGTGCAACTTTGTAGGGACGCGGTTGAGGCATGGGGTTCTCGATTACCGTGGTGTATCAGTCAAAGCGATGTTGCCTGACCGACCGCCATCGCGGGCAAGCCCGCTCCCACAGGGATCTACATCGCCCATGTGGGAGCGGGCTTGCCCGCGATGGCGTCAGTTAAGACGACACCTTTTCTGGATCAGTCTTCCAGCAGTTCTTCAGCCTGACCCAGGATGTTTTCCAGGGTGAAGCCGAACTCTTCGAACAGTGCCGAAGCCGGAGCCGATTCGCCGTAGGTGGTCATGCCGATCACGCGGCCTTCCAGACCCACGTACTTGAACCAGAAGTCGGCGTGAGCCGCTTCGATCGCGATACGCGCGCTGACCTGCAACGGCAGAACCGATTGCTTGTAGCTGGCGTCCTGAGCGTCGAACGCGCTGGTGCAAGGCATGGAAACCACGCGCACCTTGCGGCCCTGCTCGGTCAGTTTGTCGTAGGCCTGAACGGCCAGGCCGACTTCCGAACCGGTGGCGATCAGGATCAGCTCAGGCTCGCCTGCGCAGTCCTTCAGCACGTAGCCACCACGGCTGATGTCGGCGATCTGGCCGGCATCACGGGTCTGGTGCTGCAGGTTCTGACGCGAGAAGATCAGCGCGGAAGGACCGTCCTTGCGCTCCAGAGCGTTTTTCCAGGCCACCGCCGATTCAACGGCGTCGGCTGGACGCCAGGTGTCGAGGTTCGGCGTGCTGCGCAAGCTGGTCAGTTGCTCGATCGGCTGGTGCGTCGGGCCGTCTTCGCCCAGACCGATGGAGTCGTGGGTGTAGACGTGGATCACACGCTGCTTCATCAGTGCGGACATGCGCACCGCGTTGCGGGCGTATTCCATGAACATCAGGAAGGTCGCGCCGTAAGGCACCAGACCGCCGTGCAAGGCAACGCCGTTCATGATCGCGGTCATGCCGAATTCGCGCACGCCGTAGTACATGTAGTTGCCGCTGGCGTCTTCGGCGCTGACGCCTTTGCAGCCTTTCCACAGGGTCAGGTTGGAACCGGCCAGGTCAGCCGAACCGCCCAGCACTTCCGGCAGCAGCGGGCCGAACGCGTTCAGGGCGTTCTGGCTGGCTTTACGGCTGGCGATGGTTTCGCCTTTGGCCGCGACTTCAGCGATGTAGGCATCGGCCTTCTCGGAGAAGTCGGCCGGCAGCTCGCCGCTCAGGCGACGGATCAGTTCGTTGGCTTCGGTCGGGAACGCGGCGGAGTAGGCAGCGAAACGCTGATCCCACTCGGCTTCCACAGCGCGGCCTTTTTCCTTGGCATCCCACTCGGCATAGATGTCGGCCGGGATTTCGAACGGGCCGTGGTTCCAGTTCAGCGCCTGACGGGTCAGGGCGATTTCCGCGTCACCCAGCGGGGCGCCGTGGCAATCTTCCTTGCCTTGCTTGTTCGGCGAACCGAAACCGATGGTGGTCTTGCAGCAGATCAGGGTCGGCAGCGGGCTCTTGCGAGCGGTCTCGATGGCGGTCTTGATCTCTTCCGGGTCGTGACCGTCGACGTTGCGGATCACTTGCCAGTTGTACGATTCGAAACGCTTCGGCGTGTCATCGGTGAACCAGCCTTCGACTTCGCCGTCGATGGAGATGCCGTTGTCATCGTAGAAGGCGATCAGCTTGCCCAGGCCCAGCGTGCCGGCCAGGGAAGCGACTTCGTGGGAAATGCCTTCCATCATGCAGCCATCACCCAGGAACACGTAGGTGTGGTGGTCGACGATGTTGTGGCCAGGACGGTTGAACTGCGCGCCCAGGACCTTTTCTGCCAGGGCGAAGCCCACGGCGTTGGCCAGACCCTGACCCAGTGGGCCGGTGGTGGTTTCAACGCCCGGGGTGTAACCGAATTCCGGGTGGCCCGGGGTACGGCTGTGCAGTTGACGGAATTGTTTCAGGTCGTCGATCGACAGGTCGTAACCGGTCAGGTGCAGCAGCGAGTAGATCAACATCGAGCCGTGGCCGTTGGACAGCACGAAGCGGTCACGGTCGGCGAACGATGGATTGCTCGGGTTGTGCTTGAGGTAGTCGCGCCAAAGCACTTCGGCGATATCTGCCATACCCATGGGGGCACCGGGATGGCCGCTGTTGGCTTTTTGCACGGCATCCATGCTGAGGGCACGAATGGCGTTGGCACGCTCACGACGGCTAGGCATCGCTGATCTCCTGGGTGTGAATAGATTGAAACGGAAAAAAGGAGGGCATTTTCCCTCACCCGAGCGCCTCGGGGCAATGACAGATAGTCATCCGGAGACGTTTTTCCCATGGATAACATCGGATTCGGCAGGTGAAACCTTTCCGCTGTTCATTTGTAGAGTTAACCGGTTCGTGAGAAGTGCAATCGAATGCGCCATCCATCGAGCAATATCAAAACTTTTTGATATAGACCTTGCGATGCATCCGGGCCGTCACTAGACTGCCAGCCCTATGAACTTACGCGTGCCTTCCATTCGCCATGACGATTGCGACGAGCTGGCGGCCCTGTGCAAGGCCGGCGGCGATCCGCTGCGGCTGAATGTATTGCGCGCTCTGGCCAACGACTCGTTCGGCGTACTGGAACTGGCGCAGATTTTCGGTATCGGCCAGTCCGGCATGAGCCATCACCTTAAAGTGCTGGCGCAGGCGGATCTGGTGGCCACTCGCCGTGAAGGCAATGCGGTGTTCTATCGCCGCGCCCTGCCCCACACCGAGTTGCTGGGCGGCAAGTTGCACGCGGCCTTGTTAGAAGAAGTCGACAATCTGGCACTGCCGGCGGACGTGGAAACCCGGATCGCACAGGTTCACGGGCAGCGCGCTGCCAACAGTCAGGACTTTTTCGCCCGGGTCGCGGAGAAATTCCGCGCCCAGCAGGATTTGATTGCCGGCCTGCCGCAGTACCGTGAAAGCGTGCTGGCCCTGCTCGACAAACTGAACTTCGATGGCGCAGCCACGGCCATTGAAGTCGGCCCCGGCGATGGAGCTTTCCTGCCGGAACTGGCGCGTCGCTTCGGCACCGTAACCGCGCTGGACAACAGCGCGGCGATGCTCGAACTGGCCCGTCAGGTATGTGAACGTGAACAGCTGACTAACGTCAGCCTGCAATTGGCCGATGCATTGAATGGCGTGAGCCTTCAGGCCGATTGCGTGGTGTTGAACATGGTGTTGCACCATTTCGCCGCGCCGGCCGAAGCGCTCAAGCACATGGCCAGCCTGCTGCAACCGGGCGGTAGCCTGCTCGTGACAGAGTTATGTAGCCACAACCAGAGTTGGGCCAGGGAGGCCTGCGGTGATCTGTGGTTGGGGTTTGAACAGGACGATCTGGCCCGTTGGGCCACCGCTGCGGGACTCGTTCCCGGGGAAAGCCTCTATGTAGGCTTACGTAATGGTTTCCAGATCCAGGTTCGCCATTTTCAGCGACCGGCTGGCGACACTCACCATCGGTAAATTCAGGAAAACATCGAGATGAGCGAATACTCCCTCTTCACCTCCGAGTCCGTGTCTGAAGGACATCCGGACAAAATCGCCGACCAGATTTCCGATGCAGTGCTGGACGCCATCATCGCCCAGGACAAGCATGCACGCGTTGCGGTGGAAACCCTGGTCAAGACGGGCGTGGCCATCGTTGCCGGTGAAGTGACCACCAGCGCCTGGGTCGACCTGGAGCAGATCGTTCGTGACGTGATCTGCGACATCGGCTACACCAGCTCCGACGTCGGCTTCGACGGCGCGACCTGCGGCGTGATGAACATCATCGGCAAGCAGTCCCCTGACATCAACCAGGGTGTTGACCGTGCCAAGCCTGAAGATCAGGGCGCCGGCGACCAGGGCCTGATGTTCGGCTACGCCAGCAACGAAACCGACGTGCTGATGCCGGCACCGATCACCTTCTCGCACCAACTGGTGCAGCGTCAGGCCGAAGCCCGTAAATCGGGTCTGCTGCCTTGGCTGCGTCCAGACGCCAAGTCGCAAGTCACCTGCCGTTACGAAGGCGGCAAGGTTGTCGGTATCGACGCCGTGGTCCTGTCGACCCAGCACAACCCTGAAGTGTCGTACAACGACCTGCGCGAAGGCGTGATGGAGCTGATCGTCAAGCACGTGCTGCCTGCCGAACTGCTGAGCAAGGACACCCAGTTCCACATCAACCCGACCGGCCAGTTCATCATTGGCGGCCCGGTGGGTGACTGCGGTCTGACCGGTCGCAAGATCATCGTCGACAGCTACGGCGGCATGGCCCGTCACGGCGGCGGCGCGTTCTCCGGTAAGGATCCATCCAAGGTTGACCGTTCGGCTGCGTACGCTGGCCGTTATGTTGCCAAGAACATCGTGGCTGCCGGCCTGGCCGAGCGTTGCGAGATTCAGGTTTCCTACGCGATCGGTGTGGCCCAGCCTACCTCGATCTCGCTGAACACCTTCGGCACCGGCAAGATCAGCGATGACAAGATCATCAAACTGGTCCGCGAAGTGTTCGACCTGCGTCCATACGCGATCACCACCATGCTGGATCTGCTGCACCCGATGTACCAGGAAACCGCAGCCTACGGCCACTTCGGTCGTGCTCCGCAGACCAAGACCGTTGGCGAAGACACCTTCTCCACCTTCACCTGGGAAAAAACCGACCGCGCCGACGCTCTGCGTTCCGCTGCCGGCCTGTAATTTTCCTGGTGGTACAAGAAGCCCCGCACGGTTCGCCGTGCGGGGCTTTTTCATTCGAACCCTGTGGGAGCGAGCTTGCTCGCGAAGAGACCCGAGTCAACAACATCACATCCGGATCGGAAACAGCTCGCAAAACACCCACCTCTCTCAACAACAAATCCTCGCCTAGCCTTCAAGCATCTCCCTGAGCAAGGACGCTCACAATGCTTGCCACACTGCGTCTGTTTTTGTTTTTCCTGCCGGTTTTCCACCTCAACGCCTTCGCTGACGACTGCCCCGACTGGGCTGCCACGCGGGCTTCGAGCGAAGTCGCCGCCCTGCAACAACAGATTGATCGCTGGGACGACGCCTATCATCGCGAAGGCCGCTCGGTGATCGCCGATGAGCTCTACGATCAGTCCCGTTTGCGCCTGAACCAATGGCGTCGGTGCTTCAAACTTCCCTCTCCGCCCGAGACGCTGCGCAGCGCATCAGGCCCGGTTGCGCACCCTGTCGCCCACACCGGCCTGGACAAACTTCACGATGCGGCGCACATCGCCACCTGGCTGCGCGACCGCCAAAACGTCTGGGTACAACCCAAGGTCGATGGCGTGGCGGTGACCCTGATCTATCGCGACGGCCGACTGCATCAGGCGATCAGTCGCGGGGATGGTGTTCGCGGGCAGGACTGGACGGCGTCGGCCAAAAAGATCGGAGCCATTCCGCAACAGCTGACGCAACCGCAGGATCTGCTGGTGCAAGGCGAACTCTACTGGCGCTTGAACGGACACATGCAGGCACGTGCCGGCAGCGCCAACGCCCGCGCCACCGTGGCCGGCCTGCTGGGACGCAAGGATCTCGGCGCGGAACACGCCGCCGGCATCGGGCTGTTTGTCTGGGACTGGCCGCAAGGGCCGAAGGACTTGCCGGAGCGAATCGCGGCCCTGACACAATTCGGTTTTCCTACCACGGAGCCCTACACCCAGGCCGTCGCCAGCCTGAACGACGCGCAACACTGGCGCGATCACTGGTATCGCTCGCCATTGCCATTCGCCACGGACGGCGTGGTTCTGCGCCAGAGCCTGCGACCGCCCGCCGAGCGCTGGCAGGCTCGTCCGCCCTACTGGGCTGTCGCCTGGAAATACCCGTTCGCCCAGGCACTGGCCAATGTGCGCAAGGTGAACTTCAAGGTCGGCCGCACCGGGCGCATCACGCCGGTGCTCGAGCTGTCGCCGGTGATGCTCGATGACCGGCAGATCAAACGGGTCAGCGTCAGTTCGCTCAGGCGTTGGCAGGAGCTGGACATCCGCCCCGGCGATCAGGTCGCGATCAGTCTGGCCGGGCTGACGATCCCGCGCCTGGACAGCGTGGTGCTGCGCAGCACCGAACGCGTGGAGCTGAACGTTCCGCTCGCCAGCGATTTTCACGCCCTGAGCTGCTGGCAACCGACGCCGGGCTGCGAAAGCCAGTTCCTCGCGCGCCTGACCTGGCTCAGCGGCAAGCAGGGACTGGCGCTGCCCCATGTCGGCCGTGGCACCTGGGAGAAACTTCTGGAAACAGGCCGCCTGAACAGCCTGCTGGATTGGTTGACCCTCGACGGGCCGGAGCTTGCTAACATTGCCGGTCTCGGCGAGCGCAGCAGTGCCCGCCTGCTGCACAGTTTTCACAGCGCCCGCCAACGACCGTTTGCGCAGTGGCTCAAAGCCCTGGGTTTGCCGCCGACAGGTCAGGCAACACTTGCCGATTCATGGCAGGCGCTGGCACAACGCAATACCGAACAATGGCAGGCAGAAGCCGGGATCGGCCCGGGCCGCGCGGCGCAATTGAGCGCCTTTTTTCGCGACCCGCAGGTACTGGCCCTGAGTAAAACCTTGCAAGCCGCCGGTGTCGACGGCTTCTGAATGCGCAATCCCGGGCCAACCGGGAACCCAATGTCCGCCGGAGCGCTCCAACAGCGCAGTGCTTCACCGATACGATTGCCTTTGCACATGGAGCTTTTATGAAATTTCTCGCACCGCTCGCCCTGCTGTCTTTCTGCGCAGTCCTCGCCGCCCCCGTGATGGCCGACGAAGACGCTCCGGGCCTGACCGGTTGTGCCGCCAAGAAGCAGGGCATCATCAATCAGATCGAACAGGCCAAGTCCCGCGGCAACGCCGACCAGCAGGCCGGTCTCGAAACCGCCCTGCGCGAAGTCACGGAACACTGCACCGACGCTGGCCTGAAGAAAGAACGCGAAAACAAGGTGCTCGACGCCAAGCACGAAGTGAGCAGGCGTCAGGCCGATCTGGACAAGGCCATGAAGAAAGGCGATCCGGAGAAGATCGACAAGCGCAAGAACAAGCTCGCCGAATCGCGCAAGGAATTACAGGACGCGCTGGACGAACTCGACAAATAAGAAAGCCAGGAATCACAGCCAAAAGCCGTGATTCCTTGAACATCAGTGGTCGCGAAACTCTTTATGGCAGGCACTGCAGGCATCTTCGACTTTCTGCACGGCAGGCCCCAGGTTACTGGCCTTGTAGGGTTGAACCTTGCTGGCGATCACCAGTTCACCGGTGGCCGCTTCAAGGGTGCGGGCCATTTCCTGGAAACGGGCCTGTTTCTGCCAGACATCGTCCCTGGCGCTGGTGTGATCTTCTTCGCGCACCTGCGGAAAATGTTTCCACGGCTCATGGGACAACGCATCGAGCTTGACCGCGCCTTCGGCGAATTTCGCTCCGTCGAACGGGATGCGCCCACGCAACATGCCACCCAGGTCTTCGCCGGTCTTGAGCATCTGCTTGAAGATCGCCTTGCGCTGGCCCAGCGGGGAATTCGGGTCGACGCCGCCACAGGCGGACAAGCTCAGACAGGCCAGCAATACAACAGAAATTCGTTTAAGAGTCATGGTGGCTTCAGGTCACGGAAATCGGCGGCCAGTATCCTCGCGTCACCGCCAAACACCAATAGCCCTATTAACAATACGGGTTGCTTGAGCGCATGGAGCACTTCTGCAACCGGCACAGGAAACTCTCCATGAACAGCCGTTTCAAGGCCTGGCGTCATCCGCTCATCGCTACCCTCCCGCTGCTGGCGATCCTCGCCGGCTGCACCGGTGGCGACAGCGCCAAGCCGAAAACCCACGCCCTGGCCACCTACTCCAGCGCCACCTGGGAAGCCCTGCCGGCGGTGTCCGATAGCGATCTGGTCGCCGGTTTCGGCTCCTGGCGCAGCGCCTGCACCCGGCTCAAGGCTGACCCGGTCTGGGGCCCGACCTGCGCGGCAGCTGCCAACGTGCCGCAGAGCGCTGGCGACATTCGTACCTTCCTCAAGCAGAACCTTGACGTGTTCGGCCTGCGCGCCGAGAACGACAATCCCAACGGCCTGATCACCGGCTACTACGAACCGGTGTACCCCGGCAGTCTGACGCAAACCGCCACCGCTAACGTGCCGGTGTATGGCGTGCCCGAAGACATGATCATTGTGTCGCTGGACAGCATTTACCCTGAACTCAAAGGCAAGCGTCTGCGAGGACGCCTCGAAGGTCGTGTGCTCAAGCCTTACGACGACGCGGCGACCATCGAGAGCCAGGGCGTCAAGGCGCCGGTCGTGGCGTGGCTGACCGATCCGATGAACCTGCAATTCCTGCAGATTCAGGGTTCGGGGCGAATTCAGACCGATGACGGCCGACAACTGCGCATCGCCTACGCCGACCAGAATGGTCATCCGTACCGACCGATCGGCCGTTGGCTGGTGGAACAGGGCGAGCTGAAAAAAGAAGACGTCACCATGGGTGCGATCAGCAACTGGGCCAAGGCCAACCCTTCGCGCATTCCGGAACTGCTGGCGAGCAACCCGAGCTACGTGTTCTTCACCCGCAACCCGGACAGCAACGAAGGGCCACGCGGCTCGCTGAACGTGCCGCTGACCGCCGGTTACAGCGCGGCTGTGGACCGCAAGGTGATTCCGCTGGGCAGCCTGTTGTGGCTGTCGACCACTCGCCCGGACGGCACGCCGCTGGTACGCCCTGTGGCTGCTCAGGACACTGGCGGCGCGATTGCCGGTGAGGTTCGCGCGGATCTGTTCTGGGGCACCGGCGATGCCGCCGGACAACTGGCCGGCGACATGAAGCAGCAAGGGCAGATCTGGATGCTCTGGCCGAAAGGCGCGGCGTTGCCGCAAGTGCCGCAGGTGGCCGACAAGCCGTAAGTACAATGCAAAAGATCGCAGGCCTCGTCAGCCTGCGATCTTTTCAGGTTCAGACCGAAACGAAGAAAAAGCTGGCAATCAGCGCCATCCCGACGAACCAGACCAACGAGCGCAAAGCCGCCCAGTCCGCCAGATAGCAAATGATGTAGAGCAGGCGACTGGTGATGAACAGCACCGCCAGCACATTGACCGTCACCAGCTCTGCCGTGCCCACCAGATGCGCGACGATCACCGCCGCCGCAAACGCCGGGGTCACTTCAAAGCTGTTCAGTTGCGCCGCATGGGCACGGCGTGCCACGCCATCCACGCTGTCCAGAAAGTCCCGGGGATCATGATTGTCCCGCAGTCTGAAACCACCCGAGGCCTTGGCCACGACGGTGCACAGATAGGGCAGAAAGATCGCGATCAACACACACCACAAAGCCACCGTCATAACGCCGTCCTTCTTTCGAGTTTTAGAATTGCCGGGCGGTCAGAGCTTCATCACCAGCATGCCGACCAGCACCAGCCCACAGGCTAAGAGCCGTGGCCGGCCGAAAGGTTCTTTCAGGTAACGCATGCCGAACAGCACCACCAGGATCACGCTGATTTCACGCAACGCCGCCGCTTCGGCAATCGAGCCCAACTGCATCGCCCACAGCACCAGAGCGTAGCTGAACAACACGCAGAACCCGACCGCCAGCCCCAGCTTCCATTGCTCGCGCCAAAACAGCTTGAACGCCGGCCTTTTCGCTACCCCCGCCAGCAACGGGAATGGCCAGGCACTGAGCAGCGTGACCCAGACCAGGTAATCCAGCGGATGCGACCAGCGCCGCAACGCCTGCCCATCGATGTAGGTGTAACAACCAATGCACAACCCAATCAGCGCCACCACCGGCAGCATCGCCCACGGCAAATGTTTCCCGCCGCCGCCCTGCCAGAGCAGGCAAGCCATGCCCAGCGGGATCAGCAGGATCCCGAAGATTTGCTGGGTGGTCAGCACCTCGCCGGCGAAGATCAGGGTCAGCGCCAGTACCACCAGCGGCGACAATCCGCGCATCAACGGATAGACCAGCCCCAGGTCGCCGACCCGATAGGCCTGGATCAACAGGTAGCGATAGAGCAGCTCGAACGCCGCGGACGCCAGAATCCACGGCCAGATTTCCGCCGGCGGCAGGCTGATGAAAGGCAACGCCAGCGCGACGAACAACAGCGCCACGCTGTCCATGCAGGCCACCACCAGCAGCCGTTCGGCGCTGAACTTGACCAACGTGTTCCACGCTGCGTGCAACAGCGCCGCCACCAACACCAGAGCTGTCGCCAGCACGTGCCACTCCTTTTTTCTTGTTGTTGAGCCTGAGCCAATTAGTCAGATTATTGATTCGCGATGTGTCAGCAGCTGTTTATACTGCACGCGACCACGCCGCACTCAGTTGCGCACAGATAAATTCCAATAATTTCTGCCTGCCCCGTTCTCGCCCGAGACCGGTCGCCGGCCTGCGTATGCCTGATCAAAGCGTCAAGACTACCGACAGAGACCTTGCGCATGCCACTCGCCTTGCTTGCACTCGCTGTTGCCGCTTTTGGCATCGGCACCACTGAATTCGTCATCATGGGCCTGCTGCCCGATGTCGCCCGCGACCTCGCGGTGAGCATTCCCCACGCCGGCCTGTTGATTACCGGCTACGCCCTGGGCGTGGTGTTCGGTGCGCCGATCCTGGCGATCGGCACCGCCAATATGCCGCGCAAGGCCACGCTGCTGGGCATGACGCTGATGTTCATCCTCGGCAACGTGCTGTGCGCGCTGGCGCCGAACTACGCGACACTGATGGCGGCGCGCGTGGTCACCGCACTGTGCCACGGGGCGTTCTTCGGCATCGGTTCGGTGGTGGCCGCCGGACTGGTCGCGCCGAACAAACGGGCGCAGGCGATTGCCATGATGTTCACCGGCCTGACCCTGGCCAACGTCCTCGGCGTACCGCTGGGCACAGCACTCGGACAGTACGCCGGCTGGCGCTCGACCTTCTGGGCGGTCTCGGTGATCGGAGTGATCGCCGCCCTCGCCCAGTGGCTGTGGTTGCCGAAACACATCCCGATGGACAAGGCCAACCTCGCCAGCGAATTCAAGGTGCTGGGCAAGGTCAACGTATTGCTGGCGCTGGGTATGAGCGTGCTCGCGTCCACCAGCCTGTTCAGCGTGTTCACCTACATCGCGCCGATTCTGCAGGACATCACCGGCGTCAGCCCTCACGGCGTGACCGTGATGTTGCTGTTGTTCGGTGTCGGCCTGACCGGCGGCAGCATGCTCGGCGGGCGCCTGGCCGACAGCCGTCTGTTGCCGTCGCTGGTGGGTGTCGCGCTAGCGGTGGTGGTGATTCTGGCGGCGTTCAGCCAGACCAGTCGCTCGGTGGTTCCAGCGGCGATCACGCTGGTGCTGTGGGGAATTTTTGCCTTCGCCCTGTGCCCGATTCTGCAATTGCTGATCATCGATCAGGCGCATGAAGCACCGAACCTCGGGTCGACCCTGAACCAGAGCGCCTTCAACCTCGGCAATGCCGCCGGCGCGTGGATCGGTGGACTGGTAGTAGCCAGCGGCGCGGATCTGGCGGACTTGCCGTGGACCGGCGCGCTGGTGGGCGTGCTGACCGTGCTCACGGCGCTGTTTTTCATCTACCTGCAACGTCGGGGTGTCGCTGCGGCCAATGTGTCCGGCTGATTTTCCCGGGGGACACGATTGTGTCCCCACCCGGCGTCAGCCCATCCAACCCTTGCGTCCATGAACGGGCGCGCTGTCTTCCACCCCCATCCAAAGGACCCCGGATGCTTGAACTCGTCGCCGCTTTCATCTGCCTCACCACCCTCCTCACCTTTGTGAATTTCCGCTTCATCGGCCTGCCTCCGACCATCGGCGTGATGGTTACCGCACTGATGTTTTCCCTGTTGCTGCAAGGCCTGAGCCTGCTCGGCTACCCCGGTCTCGAAGAGCGCGTACAGCAACTGATCGGTCAGATCGACTTCGGCGGTCTGCTGATGAACTGGATGCTCTCGTTCCTGCTGTTCGCCGGTGCGTTGCACGTGAACCTCAACGACCTGCGCAGCTACCGCTGGCCCATCGGCCTGCTGGCGACCTTCGGCGTACTGATCGCCACCGCCGTAATCGGCAGCCTCGCCTACTACATTTTTGCCCTGTTCGGCTGGCACGTGAGTTTCCTCTACTGCCTGCTGTTCGGCGCGCTGATTTCCCCGACCGACCCGATCGCGGTACTCGGCGTGCTGCGCACGGCCAATGCCTCGAAGCCGCTGAAGACCACCATCGTCGGCGAATCGCTGTTCAACGACGGCACCGCCGTGGTGGTGTTCACCGTGTTGCTGGGCATCGCGCAACTGGGCGAAACCCCGACTGTTGGCGCCACGGCCATGCTGTTCGTCCACGAAGCCGTTGGTGGTGTGCTGTACGGCGGGCTGATCGGTTATCTGGTGTACCTGATGATCAAGAGCATCGAGCAGCACCAGATCGAAGTCATGCTGACCCTGGCACTGGTGATCGGCGGTTCGGCGATGGCTACCGAACTGCACGTCTCGGCGCCGATTGCGATGGTGGTCGCCGGTCTGATCATCGGCAACCTGGGTCGCAACCTGGCGATGAACGACATGACCCGCAAATACCTCGACGGTTTCTGGGAACTGCTCGACGACATGCTCAACGCGCTGCTGTTCGCGCTGATCGGGATGGAGCTGTTGCTGCTGCCGTTCAACTGGTCGCACGTGGCGGCGGCAAGTCTGCTGGCGCTGGCGATTCTGCTGTCGCGCCTGCTCACCGTGGCCCCGGCCATCGTCTTGCTGCGGCGCTGGCGCACGGTGCCGCGCGGCACGATCCGGATCCTGACCTGGGGTGGTTTACGCGGCGGTGTTTCGGTGGCACTGGCCCTGGCCCTGCCGCTGGGCCCGGAACGCGATCTGCTGCTGAGCATCACCTACATCGTGGTGCTGTCATCGATCCTGTTGCAGGGCCTGACCATCGGCAAACTGGTCAAGCACGCAACGCGCGACGAGCCGGCGAGCGCTGCCGGGCCCGCGCACCATTGATCATTTCTTGATCTGCTGCGGATCGGGCTTTTCGGCCTGGTCCGCAGACTCTTTCGGAGCGCCGCTTTCACTGCGGATCTGCGCATGACTGATCAGGGCGAAGATGAAACTGCCGCCGATGATGTTTCCCGCCAGGGTCGGCCCGGCAAACACCGCCCAGAAGTCACTCCACGGCAACTCGCCGGCAAACACCAGATACGACACCTCTGCAGACCCCACCACGATGTGGGTGAAATCGCCCAGCGCCATGAAATAGGTGATGAGGATGATGATCCACATCTTCGCGCTCTCCATGGACGGAATCATCCAGACCATGGTTGCGATCATCCAGCCCGAAACAATGCCCTTGGCGAACATCTGACTCGCGTGGTTTTCCATGACCTTGCGGCCGATTTCGAGGAAGGCTACGTCAGTCTTGCTGTCGAAGATCGGCAGTTCGAGCATCACGTACGCCACCAGAATCGTCCCGCACAGGTTGCCGAACAGCACCACGGTCCAGAGCCGGATCAGCCGGCCGAAATTGGCCAGGGTCGGCTTGGTCATCACCGGCAGCACGGCAGTCAGGGTGTTTTCGGTGAACAGTTGCTGGCGGGCGAGGATCACCGCGAGAAAGCCTGCGCAGTAGCCGAAACTGGCGATCACCTTAAATTCATCGCCCTCGGGCAGACGCGAGTTGAGCAGGCCCATGCCCATCAGCGACAGGCCCATGGTCAGCCCGGCCGCGAGCGCCGACCACCAGAGCGCGGCGATGCTGCGCTCCAGCTCCTGGTCGCCCTGTTTGCGGATGATTTCATGCAGAACCGCCGCGCGGGGCGGCTGGTTTTTCTCGACTTCGTGCTGTTCCTTGGCCGAGAGATCGGGGGTCTTGCCGTCTGTTGGTGTGGTCATGGCGGGAAACCGGTGGCGGGGTCATAAGGCTACGACACGCGCCGATCGGCTTCCGTTCGCCGGTGTGACGCGATTACTCGGTAACGGGCACGTCATCCTTGAACTGGTCTTTGACGTACCTGATTTCGGTTCGCCCGTGCGGCGCCGGCAAGCCGTCTTCGCCGAGGTTGACGAAGACCATCTTCTCGACGGTCAGGATGCTCTTGCGGGTGATCTTGTTGCGCACTTCACAGGTCAGGGTGATCGAGGTCCGGCCGAACTCGGTGGCGGTGATGCCCAGTTCGATGATGTCGCCCTGGCGCGAGGCGCTGACGAAGTTGATCTCGGAAATGTACTTGGTCACCACGCGCTGGTTGCCCAGTTGAACGATGGCGTAGATCGCCGCTTCTTCGTCGATCCAGCGCAACAGGCTGCCGCCGAACAGGGTGCCGTTGGGGTTGAGGTCTTCGGGTTTTACCCACTTGCGGGTGTGGAAATTCATGGGGGGCGGCCTCCGAGTTGTTTGTGCAATAGGTTACGCCCCCAGCTTCAAGCTTCAAGCGACGAGCTGCAAGTTAAAAGCCGAGCCGCTGTTACTTGTCGCTTGCAGCTTGCCACTCGCAGCTCAAAGAAAGCTATAATCGCCCCCGTTTCAAAACGGTAACCTTCACTTGGTACCGTTTTCCCGCCACCTGTCCGAGGGGCGCTGCAGCAGGTTCAACCTGTCAGGCTCGGATGGGGCGTTGACCGGCTCAGGCCGGACACTAAACGCACAACGGCGCCCATTCGCATACATTACGAATGGAGGCTCTCATGAGCGCTGTTATCACGCCTGCAGATTTTAACGATTACAAAGTTGCCGACATGTCCCTGGCTGCCTGGGGTCGTCGCGAAACCATCATCGCCGAGTCGGAAATGCCGGCCCTGATGGGTCTGCGCCGCAAGTACGCTTCCGAGCAGCCTTTGAAAGGCGCAAAAATCCTCGGCTGCATCCACATGACCATTCAGACCGCCGTGCTGATCGAAACCCTGGTTGCCCTGGGTGCCGAAGTGCGCTGGTCGTCCTGCAACATTTTCTCGACTCAGGACCAGGCCGCTGCTTCCATCGCCGCTGCCGGCATCCCGGTTTTCGCCTGGAAAGGCGAGACTGAAGAAGAGTACGAGTGGTGCCTGGAGCAGACCATCCTGAAAGATGGCCAGCCATGGGACGCCAACATGATCCTCGACGACGGCGGCGACCTGACCGAGCTGCTGCACAAGAAATACCCACAGGTTCTGGACCGTGTTCACGGCGTGACCGAAGAAACCACCACCGGCGTGCACCGTCTGCTGGACATGCTGGCCAAGGGCGAGCTGAAGATCCCGGCCATCAACGTCAACGACTCGGTGACCAAGTCCAAGAACGACAACAAGTACGGCTGCCGTCACAGCCTGAACGATGCGATCAAGCGTGGTACCGACCACCTGCTGTCCGGCAAGCAAGCGCTGGTCATCGGTTACGGTGACGTGGGCAAGGGCTCGGCCCAGTCCCTGCGTCAGGAAGGCATGATCGTCAAGGTCTCCGAAGTCGACCCGATCTGCGCCATGCAAGCCTGCATGGACGGTTTCGAACTGGTTTCGCCGTTCATCGACGGTATCAACGACGGCACCGAAGCGAGCATCGACAAAGCGCTGCTGGGCAAGATCGACCTGATCGTGACCACCACCGGTAACGTCAACGTTTGCGACGCAAACATGCTCAAAGCCCTGAAGAAGCGCGCCGTGGTTTGCAACATCGGTCACTTCGACAACGAAATCGACACCGCTTTCATGCGCAAGAACTGGGCATGGGAAGAAGTGAAGCCACAGGTACACAAGATCCACCGTACCGGCGCTGGCTCGTTCGATCCACAGAACGACGACTACCTGATCCTGCTGGCCGAAGGCCGTCTGGTGAACCTGGGCAACGCCACCGGTCACCCGAGCCGCATCATGGACGGTTCGTTCGCCAACCAGGTGCTGGCGCAGATCTTCCTGTTCGGCCAGAAGTACGCCGACCTGTCGCCAGCCCAGAAAGCCGAGCGCCTGACCGTTGAAGTACTGCCGAAGAAACTCGACGAAGAAGTGGCCCTGGAAATGGTTCGCGGCTTCGGCGGCGTGGTCACTCAACTGACCAAGCAACAGGCTGACTACATCGGCGTGACCGTCGAAGGCCCGTTCAAGCCGCACGCTTACCGCTATTAAAAGCAGCTGCGAGCTTCAAGCTGCAAGCTGCAAGTAGAAGCGGTTGGTTTACTTGCTGCCTGCGGCTGTCGCTGGCTACTTCATCGTCATTATGCAGCCGCTGGCCGCAAGCTTCAGGTGCAAGGTTTGGGCGCTCCGCTCTCTTGCAGCTTGAAGCTTGCAGCTCGTAGCTGGAGGTCCCCTCCGATGTCCCAAGACCGTCGCTACAGCTTCGAGTTCTTCCCGACCAAGACCGATGCTGGGCATGAAAAACTGCTCGCCACTGCGCGTCAGCTGGCCACCTACAACCCTGACTTCTTTTCCTGCACCTACGGCGCGGGCGGTTCGACCCGTGACCGCACGCTGAACACCGTTCTGCAGCTGGAGAGCGAAGTCAAAATCCCCGCCGCACCGCACCTGTCGTGCGTCGGCGACAGCAAGGACGACCTGCGCGGCCTGCTGAACGAGTACAAGGCTGCCGGCATCAAGCGCATCGTCGCCCTGCGCGGTGACCTGCCGTCCGGCATGGGCATGACCAGCGGCGAGCTGCGTCACGCCAATGAGCTGGTTGAATTCATTCGTGAAGAAACCGGCAATCATTTCCACATCGAAGTCGCCGCCTACCCGGAGATGCATCCGCAAGCGCGCAACTACGAAGACGATCTCGCCAACTTCGTGCGCAAGGCCCGCGCCGGCGCCGACAGCGCGATCACCCAGTACTTCTTCAACGCCGACAGCTACTTCTACTTCGTCGACCGTTTGCAGGCGCTGGGCGTGGACATTCCGGTGGTGCCGGGGATCATGCCGATCACCAACTACAGCAAACTCGCGCGCTTCTCCGATGCCTGCGGTGCGGAAATCCCGCGCTGGATCCGCAAGCAGCTCGAAGCCTACGGCGATGACAGCCAGAGCATTCAGCGCTTTGGCGAACAGGTCGTCACGGAAATGTGCGAACGCCTGCTGCAAGGCGGCGCGCCCGGCCTGCACTTCTATTCCATGAACCAGGCCGAACCGAGCCTGGCGATCTGGAACAACCTGAAGCTGCCGCGCTAAAAAGACGTAAACGCAGAACCAGAAGATCGCAGCCACGACGGCGCCTACAGCGCTTTCGCCGCTGCGATCTTTTGCTTTTAACGCCCGAAACAGAGCTTCTGCGGCCACTTTCTGGCTCTTTCCGGTTTCTCGTCGTAATCTCAAGCCATGCCTTTGATCACGCAGTTATTCGCCGTGCTGGTTTTTGCTTGCCTGAGCTTTGCCGCTCGGGGCGAGAAGCTGCGTATCGTCACCGAACCGTGGGCGCCGTACGTCTATGAACAAGACGGCAAGAACCTCGGCCTGGACTACGAAACCACCGCCATCGTGTTCAAGCGTTTGGGCATCGAAGTCGAATGGCAGTTTTTGCCGTGGAAACGCTGCCTGTCGATGCTCGAAACCGGCCAGGCCGACGGCGCACTGGACATCTTTCACAGCGACGAGCGCGACGCCACCCTGCTCTACCCGAGCGAACCGTTGTCGGACGTCGAGTTCGTAATGTTTTACGCCAACGAGCGGCCGCATCCTTTTCGCAGCCTCGAAGACCTCAAGGGCCTGACCATCGGCACCTCGCCGGGCTATCTGTACAGCCCCGACTTTCGCGAATCCACCCTGTTCACTCGGGAACCGGCCCCGACCCACGAAGCCAATTTCGGCAAACTGGTGCGCGGGCGCATCGACCTGCTGATCACCGATCGCCGCGTGGGCCAGCACTTGCTGGATGAATTGGACATTCGCGACAAGATCACGGAAAACCCCACGGTCATCAGCCGCCAGAGCCAGTTTCTGGCCGTGCGGCGCAATGCCGGGATGGATTTGCTGGTGCAGCGCTTCGGTGCCGAACTGAAGCGTTTCAAGCGCGAACCGGCCTATGCCGAGCTCAGCGCCCGCTACGGCGCGGCCCCCGCCCTGACGGCGCCGCTGGGCAACGCCACCGCCAGCGGTAAAACCGTTGAGCAGCAGGAAAGCGGCGCGCAGTGATTGCTCTGTTATACTCCGGCGTTCCCGCCAGGCTCACGCCCGGACGCCCGGAACCGTAACAGGCCTCCCGACCCGCTACAGCGCAGCTTTTCAGCCCGCGCGAGCGCTCCGGACGTGCCTTCGGAACCGCAGCAGGACCGGACGGGATTGCGTCCTCTTAAACGCCATTCGCGCCAGGCAAGACTCCCATTGGGCCAAGCCCTAACTAAAACAGGATTACTCATGTCCTTTGCTTCCCTCGGTCTCTCCGAGGCTTTGGTCCGCGCTATCGAAGACGCGGGCTATACCGAGCCTACTCCGGTGCAACAGCGGGCCATTCCCGCCGTGTTGCAAGGTCGCGACCTGATGGTTGCGGCTCAGACAGGTACTGGTAAAACCGGCGGTTTCGCCCTTCCGATCCTAGAGCGGCTGTTCCCCAACGGTCACCCGGACAAATCCCAGCGTCACGGCCCGCGCCAACCGCGCGTGCTGGTGCTGACCCCTACCCGCGAACTCGCGGCGCAGGTTCACGACAGTTTCAAGATCTACGCCCGCGACCTGAAATTCGTCAGCGCGTGCATCTTCGGCGGCGTCGGCATGAATCCGCAGGTTCAGGCGATGTCCCGTGGCGTTGACGTGCTGGTGGCGTGCCCCGGTCGTCTGCTCGACCTGTGCGGCCAGGGCAGTGTCGATCTGTCCCACGTCGAAATCCTCGTGCTCGACGAAGCCGACCGCATGCTCGACATGGGCTTCGTCCACGACGTGAAGAAAGTCCTCGCCCGTCTGCCGGCCAAGCGCCAGAACCTGCTGTTCTCGGCGACCTTCTCCAAAGACATCACCGACCTTGCCGGCAAACTGCTGCACAACCCGGAACGCATCGAAGTGACGCCGCCGAACACCACGGTCGAGCGCATCGAACAACGCGTCTTCCGTCTGCCAGCCAGCCACAAGCGTGCGCTGCTGGCGCACCTGATCACCGCCGGCGCCTGGGAACAGGTGCTGGTGTTCACCCGCACCAAGCACGGCGCCAACCGTCTGGCCGAGTACCTGGACAAACACGGCCTGCCGGCTGTGGCGATCCACGGCAACAAGAGCCAGAACGCCCGCACCAAAGCCCTGGCCGACTTCAAGGCCGGCGAAGTGCGCATTCTGGTTGCCACCGACATCGCGGCACGCGGTCTGGACATCGACCAGTTGCCACACGTGGTCAACTTCGAACTGCCGAACGTCGATGAAGACTACGTGCACCGTATCGGCCGTACCGGCCGGGCCGGTCGTTCGGGCGAGGCGATCTCGCTGGTCGCACCGGACGAAGAAAAACTGCTGAAAAGCATCGAACGCATGACCAAGCAGAAAATCGCCGACGGCGACCTGATGGGCTTCGATGCCAGTACCATCGAGGCCGAGAAGCCTGAAGTTCGCGAGCGTCCGGACATGCGCAACCCGCGCAATGCCCGCGGCCCACGCGGTGACGGCCCGAATGGCGGCGGCGGTGGCGGCGGTCGTAAAGACAAAGGCAAAGACAAGGGCAAGGAAAAACCGGCCGGCGAACGTGGCGAGCGTCCAGCCCGTCAACAGAAGCCGCGCGAAGGCACCCCGGCCCGCGAACAGCGCCAGCCAAGCCAGCCGCCACGCGCCGCTGCTGATCGCGCTCCGGACGAGTTCCTCGACGACGATATCGATAACTTCGGTAACCGCGTCGACTACGTGCCGAAGCAGGCTCCGACCGGTGGTCGCAACCGTCGTCCAGGCGCTCCGGCGCAAGGCGCAGGTTCGGGCGCACCCCGCGGCGGTCAGTCGCAAGGTCGCCAGAACGGCCCGCGTAACAGCAACGGCTCGAGCACCGGCACGCCGCCAGGCAAACGCAGTGGCCCACGCAACGGTGCACCGCGTGACGGCCAGGGTCGCCGCGACGAAAACTCGCGCAACCGCCGCCCGGCCCGTGATGATCAGCAACGCGCTGAACCGGCCGTGCAGAACCCGCGCAGCAGCGGGCCGAAGATCATGCACAAGGAATCGAAAGCCGACCGCTTCCCGACTCCGGAACAGCTCGATCAACTGCCAAGCCGTCCACGCGGTGAAAAACCGGCCTTGCTGACCCGCAATCGCTGAGTTTTCGACTGCAATGAAAAATGCCCCGGCCTGAAAACCAGGGCATTTTTTGTGCGCCGCTGAAACGAAAGTGACGGCAGGCAATAAAAAACGCCCCCGGTCGCAAGACCGGGGGCGTTTTTGTATGGCTGGCGAAAATTACTTCGCTTTGACACCTTCGAACGAGATGTACAGGTCGACTTTGTCAGACTGTGGACCCAGGTCCATCATCTTGCCGAAATCAGAGCGCTTGATGCTGGTAGTGCCTTCGAAGCCGGCACGGTAGCCGCCCCATGGATCCTTGCCTTCACCCAGGAAAGTGGCCTTGACCACGATCGGCTTGGTCACGCCGTGCAGGGTCAGGTCACCGGTCACGTCGGCAGTGTCTTTGCCATCGGCGTTCTTGCCGGTGGACTTGACGCTGGTGGAGACGAACTTGGCATCAGCGTATTTGCCCACGTCCAGGAAGTCTTTGCTGGAGATGTGCTTGTCACGCTCGGCGTGGTTGGTGAACACGCTGGCGGTCTTCACGTCGAACTCGATCTTGCTGTCTTCAGGCTTGGCGGCGTCGAAGCTGAACTTGCCGCTGATGTCCTTGAAGGTACCGGTGATGTAGCTGTAGCCCAGGTGGCTGATCTTGAAGTCGACGAAGGCGTGCTGGCCTTCTTTGTCGACTACGTAGTCAGCGGCCATCACATTGGCGGACAGGACGGCAGAGCCGATTGCCAGAGCGGCCAGAGTCTTTTTCAACATGCTTTGTTTTCCTTTGGAGTCGAGGTTGAACATCAGGCTTTGCGTCCCAGCATTCGTGTCAGGGTCGCATCACGATCGATAAAGTGGTGCTTCAATGCTGCCAACGCATGAAGGCCGGAAAAAATTACCAGCGCCCATGCCAGGTACAGATGAATCACACCGGCGGTATCTGCCTGATCCGGTAGTCCGGAAACCAGTGCAGGAACTTCAAACAGGCCAAACACCGGAATCCCGACACCGTCTGCGGTGGAAATCAGGTAACCGGCAATCATCACGGCGAACAGCGCAAGGTAGAGAAACCCATGGCCGAACCTGGCGCCGATGCGGGTCATGCGGCTGTAGCTCTGGAGCGTTGGCGGCGGTGGGCTGACAAAGCGCCACAACACCCGCAACACCATCACAGCCAACAGCACCAGACCGATGCTCTTGTGCAGATCCGGCGCGTCTTTGCGCCAGGTGCTGTAGTAATCCAGCCCCACCATCCACAGACCGAGCGCGAACAGCCCGAAGACCGCCAGTGCCACACCCCAGTGCATGAAGATGCTGACCCAACCGTAGCGCGAAGAAGAGTTACGTAGCTGCATTGCCCAAATCCTGTGAGAACTGCGAACCAAGACTAGCGAGTTATCTATCGAATTAAAGCGGAAAATTTCGCTTTGAAATATCGAGAAATACGATCAAGAGTCTTGAACAGGGGAGTTAAGGAAAGATTAAAGACAAAAGTGTGGCGGGATGTTGTGAATCACGGGCAAAAAAAAGCGCGGCCTGAAAGCCGCGCTTTTTCATTCACCGCAAAGCCTTACTGCGCTTTGGTCTCGGTGCTTGCCGCCGGTTTGGCCGCTGGCTTCTTCGCCGGTTCAGCTTTTTTCGCCGCTGGTTTGGCCGGGGCTTTTTTCGCCTCGGCCTTCGCCGCAGGCTTCTTCGCTGCTGGCTTGGCTGCCGCTTTTTTCGCCGGCTCGGCTTTCACCGGGGTCGCTGGCTTCGGTGCTTCCACCGGAGCTGGCGCAGGAGCCGGGGTCGGTGCAGGCGCTGGAGCGGCTGGAGCAGGTGCCGGCTCTGGTGCTTTCACTGGCTCTGGCTTCTTGTCGTCGTCCGAACCGCCGAACAGGTTGGTGAAGAAGTTGCCTTTCTTCGCCGCTACTGCCGCGCCCGCACCCGCTGCTGCGGCGGTGGCCGCTGTCGGGCCGACCTTGACCGGCTCAAACGATTTGCCCGCCGCCAGGTCTTCAACCTGACTGGCTGCACGTTGACCGGTGCGCAGTGCGCCTTCCAGGGTGCCCGGGTACAAGGTGTCGGTGTGTTCGCCGGCAAACGCTACGCGCTGCAACGGACGCTCCCACAGGCGCCAGAATTTGCTGATCTGGCCTGGGCCGAAGGCGAGGTAGGAACCGCCGGTCGACGGGTCGGTGCTGTAGCGACGGATTTCATAACCGGTGAATGCGCCACGGGCCTGTGGATAAAACGCGTGCAGACGGATCAGCACCTGATCGACCATCTGCTTGTCGCCGAAGGCCTGCATGACGCGAGCGTTGTCGCCGGACAGGTTGATCACCACGTTGGCGCCGCCCTTCAGGGCCGGCTCGATCCACAACATGCCAAGGCCGGTGTTGCTGTAGATCTCGCCCGACATCCGCGCCTTGCTTTCCCACACCGGTGTCTTGAACTTCAGCATGATCTGGTCACGCCAGCCGTAGTTGGTGCCTTTGATCGCGGCCAGGTGCTGGGCGTCCAGCGCCGGGGTCAGCTGGATCTTGTTGAGGGCGCGCAACGGCACCGCCAGCACCACATAATCGGCCTGGTAGCCGACGCTGCCGACCTTGACGGTCACGCCGTCCTTGTCCTGGGTGATGGCAGATACTGGCGAGTTGGTCTTGATGGTTTTCAACTGTTTGACGAAGGCCTGGGCCAGCACCGGGCTGCCACCGACCAGACGCGAAGCGCGCAGGTCACGGTCAGACACGCCGCGGTACACCCGGCTCTGCTGCGCGAAGTACAGCAGCGAAAGGCGCGAAGGCTCGTCGTAATGGGTGCGGATATCCTGGTTGATCAACTGACGCGCGGTGGCCGGCAGGTTCTGCTTGTCGAGCCAGCTCGAGACGTTGATCTGGTCCAGGGCGTGCAGGGTGTTGGTCGCCGCCGGATTTTGCGGATCGTCGATCGAGCGCGCCAGATCGTCACGGGTTTTCTCGTAGCGCTTCAGCGCTTCGGCCGTGGCAGGTTGTTTGGTGGTCAGGTCGGCGGCGGAGAAATACTCGCCATCGATCAGGTAACCCGGGGTCCGAACGAATTCAGGGGCCGGCGTGGTGCTCAGCTTGAACGTCGAAACGTACTTGTTCAGCACCGGTTGAGTCTTGTCGTTGCCGATCCACTCGCTGGTGGCCATGCCCGAGCGACCGCCCAGGCTCGGTTTGGCTTCGAGCAGCGTGACCTGCCAGCCCTTGTTCTGCAGTTCGTAGGCCGCCGTCAGGCCCGACAGGCCGCCGCCGATCACGATTGCGGTTTTATCCTTGGCCAGCGCCGTAACGCTGAACAGCCCCAACACCACCAGCGCACAGGCGCGCAGCCAACCGACAGACATTCAGCGAACTCCGGAAATACAAGTAGGAAAAAGCAGTTTTGCGGGTCAGACGACCCAAAGAACCGCGAAGAATACGTCAGCCATCAAAACGCCGCCAGCGACGTCTATCGGCCCATACAAAGTAGCTCAATCGACACAATGGGTTGTTCCGGCGCGACGCATTGCATAGGCTTGCGCGATTGTTTGCCCGCGCCTGACGCGAGCCGCCTCGAGGAGACTGAACATGGGCCTGAACAACCAGTGGATGCAACGCGATCTCGCGGTGCTGTGGCATCCCTGCACCCAGATGAAAGACCACGAACAGCTGCCGCTGATCCCGATCAAGCGCGGTGAAGGCGTCTGGCTCGAAGACTTCGAAGGGAAGCGTTATCTGGACGCGGTCAGCTCCTGGTGGGTCAACGTGTTCGGCCACGCCAACCCGCGCATCAATCAGCGCATCAAGGATCAGGTCGATCAGCTGGAACACGTGATTCTGGCCGGTTTCAGCCATCAGCCGGTAATCGAGTTGTCCGAGCGTCTGGTGAAGATGACGCCGGAAGGCCTGAACCGGGTGTTCTACGCCGATAACGGCTCGTCCTGCATCGAAGTCGCGCTGAAAATGAGCTTTCACTACTGGCTCAACCGCGGCCAGCCGAACAAGAAACGCTTCGTCACCCTGACCAACAGCTACCACGGCGAGACCATGGCGGCGATGGCGGTCGGTGACGTGCCGTTGTTTACCGAAACCTACAAAGCCCTGCTGATGGACACCATCAAGGTGCCGAGCCCGGATTGCTACTTGCGCCCGCAAGGCATGAGCTGGGAAGAACACTCGCGCAATATGTTCGCGGCCATGGAACAGACGCTGGCGGAAAATCATGACAGCGTCGCGGCCGTGATCGTCGAGCCACTGATCCAGGGCGCGGGCGGCATGCGCATGTACCACCCGGTGTACCTCAAGCTGCTGCGCGAAGCTTGCGATCGTTACGGCGTGCACCTGATCCACGACGAAATCGCCGTCGGCTTCGGCCGCACCGGGACGATGTTCGCCTGCGAACAGGCCGGCATCCGCCCGGACTTCCTGTGCCTGTCGAAAGCCCTGACCGGCGGTTATCTGCCGTTGGCCGCGTGCCTGACCACCGACGAGGTGTACAGCGCGTTCTACGACGATTACCCGACCCTGCGTGCGTTCCTGCATTCGCACAGCTACACCGGCAACCCGCTGGCATGTGCGGCGGCTCTGGCGACCCTGGACATCTTCGAACAGGACAACGTGATCGAAAACAACCGGGCGCTGACACAGCGCATGGCCTCGGCCACGGCGCATCTGGTGGATCATGCGAATGTTTCGGAAGTCCGTCAGACCGGCATGGTGCTGGCGATCGAGATGGTCAAGGACAAGGCATCGAAAGAAGCCTATCCGTGGCAGGAACGTCGCGGTCTGAAGGTGTTCCAGCATGCGCTGGAGCGTGGCGCGTTGCTGCGTCCGCTGGGCAGCGTGGTGTATTTCCTGCCGCCGTACGTGATCACACCGGAGCAGATCGACTTCCTCGCCGAAGTCGCCAGCGAAGGCATCGACATTGCCACTCGCGACAGCGTCAGCGTGGCGGTACCGAAGGATTTCCATCCAGGGTTCCGTGATCCGGGCTGATCTATTTCACTTAAGCTTCAGCGGTGACCGGACTACCGTCATCGCTGGCGAGCCAGCTCCCCCAGGTTCTGCGCAAAACCTTGTGGGAGCTGGCTTGCCAGCGATGGGGCCGCCAGACTTTTACAAATTTTACAGAGACCCCGCATGAGACTGTCCCGCTTCTTTATCGACGCCCCGCTCAGCACCGGCGAACACGAACTGCCGGAAGCCCAGGCGCATTACATCAGCCGCGTGCTGCGCATGGCCGAGGGCGATGCGGTGCAGTTGTTCGACGGCTCCGGCCACGAGTTTCGCGGATCGCTGGTGGAGGTCGGCAAGAAACGCGTGGTGGTGCAGATCGACGAGCAGCTTGCCGGCCAGGTCGAATCGCCGCTGCAGATCCACCTCGGCCAGGGCCTGTCCCGGGGCGAGCGGATGGACTGGGCGATCCAGAAAGCCACCGAACTGGGCGTGACCGAAATCACCCCGATCTTCAGCGAGCGCTGCGAAGTCCGCCTCAAGGACGAACGCGCCGACAAACGCCTGCTGCACTGGCGTCAGGTGGCGATCAGCGCTTGCGAGCAATGCGGTCGTTCGCGAGTGCCGGTGATTCATCCACCGGTGCTGCTGGCCGACTGGCTGAAGCAGACCCAAGCCGAGCTGAAACTGGTGCTGCACCCGGTGGCCGAGCCGTTGGTCAGCCATGCCAAGCCATCGACCCTGGCGTTCCTGATCGGCCCCGAAGGCGGCCTGTCCGACGCCGAAGTCGAGCAAGCCAAGGCCAACGGTTTCCACGCCGCCCGCCTCGGCCCGCGCGTGCTGCGCACCGAGACCGCGCCGGTTGTGGCACTGGCGGTGGCGCAGCAACTGTGGGGTGACTTCTAACCCGTCACTGCACCGGATCACTGGTTGGTCTGGCGATGATTGCCTTGAGTTCGCTGGTCATCGGGAACTCAAGGTTCAAGCCCTTCGGCGGGATCGGCTGTTCGAACCACTTACGGTAGATCCCGTTGATCTCCCCAGAGCTGTACAGGTCGGCCAACACGCCGTTGACCAGCGCGAGGAACTGCGGATCATCCTTGCGCACCATGCAGCTGTAGATTTCCCGCGACTGCTCCTCCCCCACCACGACCCAGTTGTGCGGATCGCGCGCCTTGGCCCGCTCGCCGTAAAGCAGTGCATCGTCCATGTAGAACGCCGCCGCACGTCCCGATTGCAGCATCTGGAACGCCTCGCCGTGATCCTTGGCGCTGATGACGAACATGTTCAGTTTGTGGTCGAGGTTGTAGCTCTTCAGATAACGCTCGTTGGTGGTGCCGGCGGTAGTCACCACGTTCTTGCCGCGCAGGTCATTGAAGCTTTTGATGCCGCTGTCCCTGGCGGTCAGGAGCTGACCTTTGACGTAGATGAAACCGTAGGAGAACGCGACCTGTTTCTGCCGCTCGGCGGTCACCCCGGTGGAGCCGCATTCAAGGTCGACCGTGCCGTTCTGTACCAGGGGAATTCGCGTCTGCGAGGTGACCAGGTTGTACTTCACCTTCAGCTCCGGCAGCGCCAGTTGCTGCCTGATGCGCTCGACGATCTTGTCCGCCAGTTCCACCGAATACCCCATCGGCTGCCCGGTGTGATCGCCCACATACGAGAACGGCACCGACGCATCGCGATAACCCAGGGTGATGCTGTTGGCGCTGGCGATCTTGCCGAGCGTACCGGTCAGCGGCACTTCATGGGCCTGCGCCTGAGCGCCGAAAACCAGTGCCAGAGTGCAGCCGAGCAACGTGATTTTTTGCATTGTTATTCTCCGTTGTGGGTGGGGTGTTTTAGCAGAAACCGTCACGCCGCACTGGGATTGAACCCGTGCAGATCAATGGATGTGCGCTGCTGGCCAATCAGTTCACTCAGCAATTGCCCGCTGCCGCAGGCCAGGGTGAAACCGAGCGCGCCGTGGCCGAGGTTGAACCACAGATTGCGATACGCGGTGGCGCCCAGCAGCGGAACGCCGGTGGGGGTGGCCGGGCGCATGCCGGCCCACTCCACGGCCGCATCGTAGTTGCCAGCGTCGGGAAAGGTGTCGCGGGCCTGACGCTTGATCAGCGCCAGCCGCTCGGGGTCCACCGCCGGATCAAAACCGACGATGTCGACCATCGCCGCCACGCGCAGTTGATCGCCGATACGTGCATAGACGATCTTGCGGTCGTAGTCGGTGATGCTCACGTCCGGCGCCCGATGCTGGTTGCCGATCGGCACGGTCAGGCTGTAGCCCTTCAGCGGGTACAACGGCAGGCGCAGGCCGGGCAGCGCCAGCATCGGGCTGCGATGGCCGGCGGCAATCACCAGTTGTTCGACTGGCAGGGTTTCGTCGCCAAGTTCAATGGCCGTGACCGCGCCGTGGCTGTGGCGAATGCCGGTGACTGCCTGACCAAGGCGAAACTCGCAGCGCCCCGACGCCTTCAATCGCGCCGCCAGCTGCTGGCAGAAGCCGTGACAGTCGCCGACTTCTTCATCCGGCGTGTAGATCGCGCCTACAAACGGCGCATCGGTCAGTGCCGGTTCCAGTTGCGCACATTCGGCGGCGGACAACACCTGCTGTTGCTGCGGATCGGCCAGACCGTTGCGTGCATGCTCGAAGCTGGTGGCGTTGCGGAAGGTCACCAGTTTGCCGTTACGCCGCCAGTTGAAACCGACCAGTGCGTCGTCCTCGCGCCAGCGTTTCAGGATGCTCTGGCTGAACAGCGCCAGACGCAACAGATGCGCAGCGTTCTCACGGTTGACCGAGGTGCGGCACGCGGCGAGAAACGAGGCCATCCAGCGCCACTGCGCCGGGTCCAGGCGCGGGCGCAGCTTGAGCGGTGAGTCGCCGCGCAGCATCCAGCCGATTGCCTGCAACGGCACGCCGGCATCGGCCAGCGGCGCAACGTAGCGATACGACAACTGGCCGCCATTGGCGAAACTGGTTTCACTGCCCAGCGACTGCCGCGCCTCGACCACCGTCACCTCGAAGCCGTCCCGCACCAGCGCCCAGGCCGTTGCCAACCCGATCACGCCGCCGCCGATGATGCACACACGCTGAGCCATGTCCGTCCTTAATGCTGTTTGAAGACGAGGCCGAGATTAGGGTGAGGTGACAGGCGCCGAACAATGAATAAAGATGCCAGACCTATAAAAAAAGGTTATGGGATCTTCATGCGCCTTCGTCATATCGAGATTTTCCAGGCCATCCGCCAGACCGGCTCGGTCAGCGCCGCTGCGCAGTTGCTGCACGTCTCGCAGCCTGCGGTGACCAAGGTGCTGCAGCACGCCGAGCAGCAGCTGGGCTTTCCGTTGTTCCTGCGGGTGCGCGGCAAGTTGCAGGCGACTCCGGAAGCGCTGGAACTTGAGCGCGAAGTCGATAAGGTCACCGAAAGCCTGCAAAGCGTGCGGCGTCTGGCGCAGAGTCTGCGCCGCGAACCCGGCCACAGCCTGCGGATCGGCGCGACCCCGGCGCTGGCGCTGTCGTTGCTGCCGCCGGCGATCCGGCAATGGACGGCGCAGTTTCCGGACATCGCCTGCGAACTGTCGAGCGCCCACAGCCGCGAGCTGATGCAGAACCTGCTGATGCGCGAAGTGGACGTGGCCCTGACGTTGCAGTTGCCGGATCATCCGGGGCTGAAGGCCCAGGCATTGGCTTCGGGGGTGCTGGTGGCGCTGGCACCGCAAGGTTATTGGCCGCAGGAAGAGGCCGGTCAGCCGTTGCCGCTGATGGCGTTGGCGGGAGCGCCGCTGATCGGGCTGTCCAGTGCCGACCCGCTGGCAGCGCGCCTCGATAGTTATCTCGAAGCGGTCGAACCGCCGCCGCGTGTGCGGATCGCCGTGCAGACTTACTCGCTGGCGCGGGCGATGGTTGAATCCGGGGCTGGCGTGGCGGTAATCGACCCGTTCACGGCGCTTGGTGCTTCGCCGACCGGCACCGTAATCCGCCCACTCGCCCCGCCGCTGCCGATCACGCTGTACGCGGTGACCCGCGCCACCGAACCGCCGCCGCATACCCTCGACGATCTGTTGCAGATATTCAGCAGTCGCGCACAGATACAACTGCAAACCCTGGTCCCTGTGGGAGCTGGCTTGCCAGCGATTGCGGTGGCCCCATCAACACATGAGTGACTGACACTCCGTCATCGCGGGCAAGCCCGCTCCCACAGGATTTGGGCTGTTCTAAAGGACGTAAAACAGAATCGCCACAAAGTGCAGCAGGCTCCCGGCGATCACAAACAGATGCCAGATCCCGTGGGCATGCCGCAACCGATGGTCGAGGGCAAAGAAAATGATCCCCACGGTGTACAACACACCGCCCGACGCCAGCCAGGCAAATCCCGCCGTCCCCAGCACGGCGATCAGCGGTTTGACCGCCACCAGCACGATCCAGCCCATCACCGCGTAGATCACGATCGACAGGATCCGTGCTTCCGAACGTGGCTTGATCTCTTGCAGAATGCCGATCAGCGCCAGCCCCCAGACAATCCCGAACAACGTCCAGCCCCACGGCCCGCGCAGGGTCACCAGGCAGAACGGCGTGTAACTGCCGGCGATCAGCAGGTAGATCGAAAAGTGATCGACCTTCTTCATGATCGCTTTCTTGCGCCCCCGCACGCTGTGGTACACGGTGGACGCGCTGTAGAGCACCAGCAACGTAAAGGCATAAATCGCCACGCTGACGATCTTCCACGGGCTGCCGTCGAGGCTGGCGATCACCAGCATCCAGACACCCCCGACAAACGCCGCTACCGCCCCGACCAGATGCGTCCAGGCGTTCAGTTTTTCTCCGTGATACATGTGTCGCACACCTCGATTTCGTTACCGCAACGCGCAAGGCTCGGGCCTTGAGCGTAAAAGCGCAATGTTTCCGTTCAACGCGGGCCTGCACCTGTCCTGATATTTGGGCACAATCGAGCGATACCAAGAAGAGTCCGCGCCATGCTGATCGACGAAGAATTGACCCTGAAGAAACTTGAGGTGTTCCTCGCCTTCATGCGTACCGGCAACCTCGCCCGGGCCGCCGCCGAATTGCAGACCAGCAACGTCAGCGTGCACCGCGCGATCCATTCGCTGGAAAGCGCCCTGCGCTGCCCGTTGTTCAAACACGAAGGGCGCAACCTGACGCCACTGGAAAGCGCTTACGTGCTCGAAGAGCGGGCGCAGAAGCTGATTCAGGACGTGGTCGAAAGCGTGCGCCTGACCCGCGAAGCCGCCGGGTTCTCGGCTGAACGCTTCAAGCTCGGCTCGCTGTATTCGCTGACGGTGAAGACCGTGCCGCAGCTGATCATGGGCCTGAAGATCCGCCGCAGCGAACTCAATATCGACCTGATCCTCGGCTCGAACATCGACCTGCTCTACAAGCTGAAAAACATGGAAGTCGACGCGATCCTGGTGTCGCTGGACGACACCGTCAACGACCCGGACTGCGAGCAGATCCCGCTGTTTTCCGACGACATCTTCCTCGCCACCCCGGCCGATTCGCGCTTCGCCCAACGCAGCGAAGTGGACCTGGCCGAGGTGCGCGACGAAACCTTCATCACCCTGACCCAAGGCTTCGCCACCCATCAGGACGGTATTCGGGTGTTCAGGCAGGCGGGGTTCGAGCCGAAGGTGGCGATGCAGGTCAACGACATCTTCACCCTGCTGAGCATGGTCAGCTCCGGGGTCGGTTATGCGTTGCTGCCGGGGAGGATTGCGGCGGTGTACGAGAATCGGGTGAAGCTGATTCCGTTGCAGGAGAAGTACCGGTTGCAGCAGCACATCGGGGTGGTGTTTTTGAAGGCCAAGGAGCGCGATCCGAATCTGCTGGCGTTGCTGGCGGAGTGTCGGATGTATGCCAATCGCCAGGCCTGAAACCGAGTCGCCTGCATCGCTGGCAAGCCAGCTCCCACAGGGATTTGTGCTGATTCGGAAATCTTCTTACAACACAAAACCTGTGGGAGCTGGCTTGCCGGCGATGGCGTCAGACCCGACAACCCAGAATCCGAAAGTCAGCCCACAATCCCGCGCACGATGAAGAACAGCAGCGAAGGCCCCAGCAGGCAACCAAGCCCGGTGTGGAAAGTAGCGGTCAACGCCCCATAAGGCACCAACCGCCGATCCGTCGCTGCCAGCCCCGCCGTCACACCGCTCACCGTCCCGGCCAACCCGCCAAACACCATCGCCGAGCGCGGGTTATCCAGGCCCATCCAACGCGCCGCCACCGGTGTGCCGACCATCACCAGAATCGCCTTGATCAAGCCGGTGGCAATCGACAGCGCCATCACATCCGAGGTCGCGCCAATCGCTGCGCCGGTCACCGGGCCGACGATGTAAGTCACCGCACCGGCGCCGATGGTGGTCATGCTCACCGCATCGCGATAACCGAACGCGTAAGCCATGCACGCACCGACAATGAACGGCAGGATCGTGCCCAGCAGCAGCGCAATCACGCCAATCATCCCGGCCTTTTTCGCTTCAGTGGCCTGCACCTCAAACGCTGTGGCGACAATGGCGAAATCCCGCAGCATCGCGCCGCCCATCAGGCCGATGCCGGAGAACAGCGTCAGATCCGCCAGGCCCTTCTGCCCGCCGGTCATGGTGCCGCCGACCCAGGCCAGCACCAGGCCGATGACGATGGCAATCGCCGAGCCGTGAATTCGCCCGAAGGTCAGGCGTTTGGAGAGGATCACCGAAACCCACATGATCACGCCGACGAAGGCGAACGCGGTGATCAGACCGTTGTGTTCCAGACCTTTTTCAATGAGATCCCACATGTCAGCGACCTCCTACCGGTGTGCCGACCGGGGAGATTTCCGCCGGTTCGTCGGGCAACGGTTCGCCCTTGTGGGTACGGCTGATCAGGGCAATCGTGCAGCCACAGACCAGCACCGAACCGATCGCCGCCAGCACCGCCACCGGGCCACCGTGCAGGGCGGTGACGACGTTCTGTTGCGCGGCCATCGCCACCACCACCGGAATGTACATGGCGCCCCAGAAGCCGACGCCCATCTCGCAATCCTTGGTCATGCCGCCGCGTTTCTGCATCCACAACCGCGCGCAGATCAACAGGATCATGGCGATGCCGACCCCGCCGACGTTGGATTTGACGCCCAGAAGAACACCGAGCATGTCACCCATGATCACCCCTGCCAGCGTACAGATCGCCAGCAGCGCCACACCGTAAATAATCATTGTTGTAGTCCTCAAAGTGCATCGTCGAATTGTTTTTGTTGTTCGAAGCTTGAGTCGGTGATTTAGGGTCGTCGGCCCTCCTCTTCACGCAACAGCGCCTGCAAGGTGTCGAGCCGGGCACTGTCGAAGGCAGCGACAGTCCCCTGTTCGAACACCCGGCGCGCCAACCCGGTCAGCACCGCACCGGGCGGCAGTTCGATCTGTAGACGTACGCCGCGCTCATAGGCGCTTTGCACGGTGCCACGCCAGTCCACCACGCGGCACATGTTGAAGGCGAGGTCGTTGCGCAGCGCTTCTACCTGGGTCACAGGCCTGGCGCGACTGCCGCTCAGGTAAGCGATTTTCGGTGTTTTCAGCTCTACCTTGGCGAAAGCTTCGGCGAGGGTTTGCGCAGGCTCATCCAGCAACGGGCAGTGCGACGGCACGCTGACCGCCAGACGTTTCGCCAACCCGGCACCACGACTGCGCGCCAGCTCGGCGACCGCTTGCATCGCCTTGTCGCTGCCGGCAATCACCACCTGGTTATCGGCGTTGATGTTGGCCAGGTACACCGGTGTTTCTGCGCTGTGCACCTGCGCCAGCAGCGTTTCGACTGTGGATAATTGCAGGCCGATGATCGCGGTCATGCCGAAGCCCTGTGGATAAGCCTGCTGCATCAACTCGCCGCGCAGGCTGACCAGATGCAGCGCATCGCTAAAATTCAACGCTCCGGCGACCACTGCTGCCGGGTAGGCACCGATGGAAAGGCCGGCGACGTAATCTGCGGTGAGTCCGCCCTGTAACAATTGCCGCGAGGCTGCGACTCCGGCGATCAGCAGACAGAGCTGAACCGCCCGTGTGCTGCGCAACGCTTCACTGGAATCCAGCAGCAAGACATCTTCACCGAGGCTATCGCTGGCCTCGATCAGCGTTTGCCGAGGCAAACGCTGGAGCATGCCGGGCTGCTGCGCGCCCTGGCCGGGAAACACCAGCAGGCTGCTCACGCTGCCTGCTCCTGCGGGTTCCACGGATCAGACACCAGACAGGCTTCACGGGCGTTTTTCAGCAGCACCCGCGAAGCGTTCCCGGCCCATTCGCGCAGGGCGACGGCACCGGATGGCGTCTGCAACTGCATGTCGACCCGACAGATCGCCTGATCGAAAACCGCGACCAACTTACGCGCCTGATTACGGGGGATAAGTTGCGGTGTACGCAGGATCAGATCGAGATCACTGGCCGCGTGCATCGCTGTAAATCCACTGGCCAGTTCAAACCCGACGCTGCCGCTGACACCCCAGATCCAACCGCAATCGTCGAGCACCGGCCGCAGTTGCCGCAGCGCCTGCATGACCGGCAGATCACGCGCGCTCTCGACCTGACAAAGCGCTTCCGGGCTGACCCGACAGGCAATCGAATCGATCGCCATGAACGCCGCCAATCGCTGCTCGCGCAACCGACCACGCACGCCCACCGCCACGAACCCGTCTTCACTCAACGCTCGCCGCACCACCACCGGTTGCCCGGCAGCCAGCGAATCAATCGCCCACTGCGGCGCATCCGCCGGCAACTGCGCCGGCGTCATGCCCCACAGCAGATCATGGGCCAATGGCGTATTCACCACTGCGCCCTCAGCAGTTCACGAACGCGGCTGGAGGCTTCGCGATTTTTCGCGCCGAGACGACTGCTCAAATCCGTCGCGCCAATATCACCGATCGCTTGCTTCAGGCATTCGCTGACTCGCGCCAGATCCTCCGCCGTCGGCTGTTCGATCTGCTGCACCGACAGGGTTTCCCAGAGCAATCCGAGGCTCGCGTAGCTGTCGATGTCATAGGCCATCGGCGGCACGCTGGACGCCAGGGCTTCCAGTTCTTCAACGCTGCGCAACGTCACCCGCGCCGCCGACGCCTTGCCCATCGCGTGCACCATCACCCCCGGATCACGCAGGGCGATCAAGCGGTTGGCCTGGTAGCCGTGAGCCAGAAACGCCCCGGACATGGCCTTGCCCACCAGCAGCGCAATCACCGGATGCCCAGCCAGACGCGCGCGGGCGTAAGCGTCTGCCGCACCGGCCAGGGCCTGATGAATGCCGAGGGCTTCTTCGCGGCGACCGTAGGCCTGGCTCGGCACATCGACGATGGCGATCACGGGACGTTTTTGAGCTTTGTCACGATCCGCGGTGATCACGTCATCCACCGCCTTGGCCAGACCCCAACCTTCGAGCAAACCGACTTCGCCGTTGCGGGCGCGAGGGAAACGGTTGTGCGGATCGGCGACCACCGCGGTAAAGCGACCCAGTGCCCCGTCGGCGACCTTCAGCGAAGGCGGTAAACCTTCAACGGCATTCGCGCCAGCGCTCAAGGCGTTGAACCAGTTCAAACCGCGCACGGAATAACCACTCATGAGCGCTCTCCTTGATACAGATCGCGAACCACCGAAGGCTCGATTGGCTTGTCAGTGTCCAGGCTCGTCAGGCGTTGCAGGAACCATTCAGCCCGCTGACTGCGCGGTTGCGCTGGCAAACCTTGTTGCAGCAACTCGCCGACCTGCCGGCGAATCTGCGCCACGTCATCGGCGACATAGCGATCCACCAGGCCACTGGCGAAACGTTGCTCGCCACCGGTCAGGCTCCAGATGAAGGGCCGGTCGCGGGAGTCGTATTCCTCGATCCCGGCTTCCTGTTCGATCACCTGCGGGCCGTTCAGGCCGAGGCGTGCTTCCTGGGTCACCAGCAAGTAGCTGCACAGCGCAGCGGCAATCGACATCCCGCCAAAGCAACCAACACTGCCAGCCACCACGCCGACCACCGGTTGGTACTGCTGCAAATCGACAATCGCCGCGTGGATGTCAGCAATCGCCGCCAGCCCGAGGTTGGCTTCCTGCAAGCGCACGCCGCCGGTTTCCAGCAGCAGGATGGCGCGGGTCGGGATGCCTTTGCGGTTATCTTCGGCGGCCAGTTCCAGCGCACCGGCGATTTTTGCGCCGCCGACTTCGCCGAGGCTGCCACCCTGAAATGCGCCTTCAATGGCCGCGATCACCACGGGCAAACCGTCGAGGCTGCCCTTGGCGATCACCACGCCGTCATCGGCCTGGGGCACCACGCCCTGACGCTCCAGCCATGGCGACATGACGCGTTGAAACGGGTCGAGCAGTTCGCGGAAAGTGCCGGCGTCGAGCAAGGCTTTTGCCCGCTGCCGTGCGCCGAGTTCGACGAACGAATGTTTATGTAGAAGCGCTGAGGTGTCAGTCATGGCCGATCTCCTCGAAGCCTTGTTCCAGGCGCAGGCGCACCACGCCCGGGGTCGCGCCGAAGTCGTGGATATCGATGGCCATCGCCGGCGGTGTGGTGCCGTCGAACATCCGCGCAAACAGATGCTGCCAGCGCTGCTGCGCGCCGTTGACCGAGGTCTGCACATTGATCGTCAGCTTGCCGGCCAGGCCCGGTTCGATCAGCACTTCCAGATCGCCGGAGCCGACACAGCCGACCAGCGCCCGACCGCGCGGCGGCTGCCCGGCGGGGAATTCAAAGGATAAGGTTTCCATCAAAACGCTCCCTGAAGGATGCCGTCGCGCTCGATCCGGTCGAGCAGCAGGCTGGCGGCGAGCAAGTCGGCGGCGCCACCGGGCGAGGCATTCAATGCGATGAGTTGTTGATCCAGTTCGTGCAGGCGGCGGCGACCGGTGAGGCTGGCGCTGCCACCGGCGTCGAGCACTGCCTGGGCGCCGTGCTGCATGGCGTGCAGGCCCGGTTCGCCGGCGCGATACAGCACGCAGGTGTCGGCGAGGTCGGTCATGATCGCGAGCAACGCATCGAGCCGGGCGTTCTGTTCGCCGTGGCCGGCGGCGCGGCTGCGTTGGAGCTGCGGAAGGCCGCGTTGCACCACGGACGGAAAGCCGAGTTGCGCTTCTTCCCGGGCGCCGCGAGCGCCGTAGCGTTGGGCGACTTGGGCGCCGTGGCTCAGCGGACGCGGCGCATAACGGTCATCGAGCAACGCCAGACGCGCAGCGCGCAGAGTGACGGCGCCAGCGCTGGTGGACTTGGTATCCAGCGCAGCCGCCGTGACCAGCAGGCCCAGCGCCCAGATCGCCCCGCGATGGGTGTTCACGCCTTGGGTGGTGGCGAGCATCGCTTGCTCGCCTTCCCGGCCGATGCGGCCGATGGCTTCGCGCAGCGGCAAGCCGATCTCGCCGAACTCAAGCGCGGCTTCGGCCATTTCCTTGAATGCCGGCCACAGCGCCAGCGCCGAGGCGTGCATCAAGCCCAAATGCAGATCGGTGTGCGCACCGTTGCCGCGCCGGTCGACCAGCGCCGGTTTCGGCGACAGATCGGCCTCGTCGATCAGCGCGTCCACGGCCAGATCCGCCAACCGTTCCGCGAGGGTGATGGTTTTCGGTTGCAGGTTGAGTGCGTGCATTACCAGCTCCTGAACTTGGCGGGCGGGTTGTAGAGGCCGCCGGACCACTCGACCAGATCGGCCACGCTCTTCGCCGCGAGTAGTTCGCGGGTAGCGTCGGTGCGGCGGATGCCGAGGTCTTCGGGCAAGGCGATCAGGCCTTCGCGGCGCATGCGTTCGGTGTCTTTCGGGTTGTGCCGCAGGCCGATGGCGGTGACGCCGGCCACCGCAGCGATCATCGCTTGACGCTCTTCCAGCGAGCGCGCCTTGTACAGGTAGGCGATGCCTTCCTCGGTGAGCAGGTGAGTGACGTCGTCGCCGTAGATCATGATCGGCGCCAGCGGCATGCCGCTTTTCTTCGCCACTTCAACTGCGTCGAGGGTTTCGACGAAGGTCGGTTTGCCGCCCTCCTGGAACGTCTCGACCATCTGCACCACGAGTTTCTTGCCGCGTTCGAGCATCGGTTGCTGCGAGTCGTCGTGGCGCATATCGAGCCAGGCCGGAGTGCCGTGACGGCGTCCTCGCGGGTCGTGGCCCATGTTTGGTGCGCCGCCGAAACCAGCGAGGCGGCCTCGGGTTACGGTTGAAGAATGACCATCGCCATCGACTTGCAGGGTTGCGCCGATGAACAGGTCCACCGCGTATTGCCCGGCCAATTGGCAGAACATCCGGTTGGAACGCAGCGAGCCGTCGCGCCCGGTGAAGAACACGTCGGGACGGGCGGCGATGTAGTTTTCCATGCCCAGTTCGGTGCCGAAGCAATGCACACTCTCGACCCAGCCGCTTTCAATCGCCGGGATCAGCGTCGGGTGCGGATTGAGCGTCCAGTTGCGGCAGATCTTGCCTTTGAGGCCGAGGGATTCGCCGTAGGTCGGCAGGATCAGTTCGATGGCGGCGGTGTTGAAACCGATGCCGTGGTTCAGCGACTGCACGTTGTGTTTTTCGTAGATTCCGCGGATCGCCATCATCGCCATCAACACGTGCACAGGCTTGATGTGCCGAGGGTCACGAGTGAACAGCGGCTCGATGTAAAACGGCTTGTCCGCCACCACCACGAAATCGACCCACGATGCGGGGATGTCCACGCGAGGCAGTTCGCTGACGTCGTCCACCAGTTGATTGACCTGGACGATGACGATGCCGTCGCTGAACGCTGCGGGTTCGATCAGCGCCGGGGTGTCTTCGGTGCTTGGGCCGGTGTAGATGTTGCCGGCGCGGTCGGCCATGAACCCGGCCGAGAGCACGACGTTGGGGATCAGATCCACCACCAGCCGGGCGTAGAGTTCGATGTAGGTGTGGATCGCGCCGACTTCCAGCAGACCGTCTTCGAGCAACTGGCTGATGCGCAGGCTCTGGGTGCCGGCGAAGGAGAAATCGAGCTTGCGGGCAATGCCGCGTTCGAACAGGTCCAGATGCTCGGAACGGCCGACGCTGGGCATGATCATGTGCAGGTCGTGGAGCTTTTCCGGATCGGTCTTGGCCAGGGCGCGCGAGAGGAAATCCGCCTGCTTCTGGTTGTTGCCCTCCAGCACCACACGGTCGCCCGGATGAATCAGCGCCTCAAGCGCTGCGACGATCCTGTCGGTGGGCAACACCGCACCGTCGGCCAGCCCGCGCACCTTGTCGAGACGACGCTGCTTCTCGTCACGCCGCCGCGTCCAGCGCGAGTCGGGGGATATTGTTGTTGTCATGCTCACTCCACGGGGTTCGCTGTCGTGGAGTTACCTTAGGAGTGTCGGGTGGGGGCATCAATCAAGCGCGGCGGTGAATCATTACGCTCAGCGTAATGAATACTGGCCTCATCGCTGGCAAGCCAGCTCCCACAGTGATTGTGGTGACCCAAGTTTTTGTGAACGACCTAGAACTTTGTGGGAGCTGGCTTGCCAGCGATGAGGCCAGTGAGATCGCCGCAGACCCTGGTTCAGTGAACCAGTCCGGCATCCACCAACAATTTTTCCAATGCCAACAAATCCGGCACCTTCGCCACCTGCTCCCCGACCTGCACCGCCGCCTGCTCCAGCGCACACAGCGGCACGTCGACATAACTCAGCTGGCTGTCGAGCTTGTACGAGCGCGGAATCCCCTGCACCAGCAGCGCGATGAACTTCAACTCCGGCCGCCCGCCGAGGGCATTGAGGATGACGATCCGTGCCCGCTCGCCGATGACGATCCTGTTGCCGCACGCCGACTCGAAACTCAGCAGCGGAATCTGCCGCTCGCGCCAGGTCACCCGCCCCAAATACCACGGCGGTGTGTCGAGATCGAAGGTGCTGGACTGGTAGTCGATCAGCTCGGCGACGGCGACGTTGGGCAGGATCAGGTTGCGATCCGCCAGCGGCAGCAGCAGCCCGGTGAGTTGGCTGGTGCGCTGGTTGTGCCGGCGTTCATACATGTTTTTT
Organism: Pseudomonas sp. V88_4; assembly: GCF_029967985.1. Taxonomy (NCBI): domain Bacteria; kingdom Pseudomonadati; phylum Pseudomonadota; class Gammaproteobacteria; order Pseudomonadales; family Pseudomonadaceae; genus Pseudomonas; species Pseudomonas sp. V88_4. Next base: position 33,572 of record NZ_JASCAF010000045.1, on the reverse strand, counting down.
GCTCCACAGGGCGATGCTTTCGAGCAGCACCGATTCCTGGTACGGCTTGCCGAGGTAGTCGTTGACGCCGATGGCCATCGCGCGGTCGCGGTGTTTCTGGCCGGTGCGCGAGGTGATCATGATGATCGGCAGGTGTTGCAGGCGCTCGTCGTGGCGCACCTGGGTCGCCACTTCGAAGCCGTCCATGCGCGGCATTTCGATGTCGAGCAGCATCAGGTCCGGCATGTGCTCTTCCAGCAGCAACATCGCGTCGACCCCGTCCTTGGCGGTCAGCACGTTCATGCCGTGGCGTTCGAGCAAGCGGCTGGTGACCTTGCGCACCGTGACCGAATCGTCGACCACCATCACCAGCAACGGCTTGTGCGGTTCGCTCTCGATTTCTTGACTGGCCGGACGCTGCGGCAACCGCGCCTGCATCGCGCGGATCGGCGCCAGCAGGTCGAGAATCAGCACCACCCGGCCATCGCCGAGGATCGTCGCCCCGGACACGCCCTGCACCGCCGCGAACTGCGGGCCGAGGCTCTTGACCACGATCTCGCGGGTGCCGGCCATCGTGTCGACCTGCACCGCGATGTGCCGGTCGTTGCACTGCACCAGCAAGACTGGCACCGGCAGGCTCTGGCCGGACAGTTTCGGCCGTGGCGCGGTTTTCAGCAGCTCGCCCAGGTAGCACAGTTCATAACGCTGGCCGCCGTATTGATAACTCGGCGGATCGAGACGGAAATGCCCTTCCAGCTCATTCGGCAGCACGCGGACGATGCCGTCGATGGTGTTCAGCGGAATCGCGTACTGATCCTCACCGCACTGCACCATCAGCGCACGGTTGACCGACACGGTGAACGGCAGGCGAATGCGGAAGTGCACGCCCTGCCCCGGCACCGAATCGATGCTCATGCTGCCGCCCAGTTGCCGGACTTCTTCGTGCACCACGTCCATGCCCACGCCGCGCCCGGAAATCTGGGTGATTTTCTCGGCGGTGGAAAAACCTGGCTGGAGAATGAACTGCAACACCTCGCGGTCGCTGATCTCGGCATCCGGCGCCAGCAGACCGCGCTTGATCGCCTTGCGCCGCACGGCATCCAGCGGCACGCCGGCGCCGTCATCGCGTATGTCGAACACGATGTCGCCGCCCTCGCGGGACAGGTCGAGGCTGATCTGCCCTTGCGCCGGTTTGCCCGCCGCCAACCGGACTTCGGCCGACTCCAGACCATGGTCGACGGCATTGCGCAGCATGTGTTCCAGCGGCGCGGCCATGCGTTCGAGGACATTGCGGTCCATCTCGCCTTCGGCGTTGCCGACGCTGAACGCCACGTCCTTGCCCAGCTCTTCGGCGACCTGGCGGACGATGCGTTTCAAACGCGGCAACATGCGTTCGAACGGCACCATGCGCGTGCGCATCAGGCCTTCCTGCAACTCGGTGTTGATCCGTCCCTGCTGCTGCAACAGGTTCTCGGCGTCGTGGGTGCTCCGGTCGAGGGTTTCCTTCAAGTCCAGCAAGTCGGAAGCGGACTCGAACAGCGCTCGTGACAGTTGCTGCAACTGCGAATGACGGTCCATTTCCAGCGGGTCGAAATCTTCGTAGCCGAGGCGCTCGGCATCCACTTGCTGACGGCTGAGGATCCGCCCCTGGGTTTCGGTGTCGAGCCGGCGCAACTGGTCGCGCATGCGCTCGATGGTGGTTTCCATCTCGTGCAGGGCGGTCTGCGCATCGCTGACCTGCTGCTCGATGCGCCCACGGAAAATCGAGGTTTCGCCGGCAAGGTTGACCAGTTCATCCAGCAACTCGGCGGAGACCTTGACCATGTCCGCCCCGGCCTCGGGCGCCGGGGCCGCTGGCTCGGCCTTGACCGCCACCGGCGGCACGGGCGCCGGGGTTTGCACCACCAGCGGATGGCTGAAATTCTGGATCGCGCTGATCAGTCGGTCCGCCGGAGGACACGGCTGGCCGGCGCGCACGGCGTCGAGCATCTGCGCCAACCGGTCCTGGCCGCGTTGCAACAACGCAAACAGTTCGGCGCTGCCCTGCAGGGTGCCGGCAGACAGACTTTCGTACAGGTTTTCCAGCTCATGAGCGAGGTCGCCGATCGGGCCGATTTCCACCATCCGCGCACCGCCCTTGAGGGTGTGCAGGTCGCGCAACAGGGTTTCCACTTCCTGGCGATTGCCAGGTTCGGCCTGCCAGCGCAGCAACGCGGCACCGGAGTTTTCGATGATGTCGAAACCTTCCTCGAGGAAGATCTCCAGCAGCTCCGGATCATGTCCGGGGCTGTCCTGTGTGACGCGGGCTGACGACGTTTCGGGACTAGCACTCGGATCCTGACGAAAGCGGCGGATCGCCTCGATCAGGTCCTGCGCCGGATCCAGCGGCTGGTGCCGGTGCAACTGTTCGAGGAACTGCGCCAGACGTGCGTGGCTCTGGCGCAGCAGTCGGTCGAGGGCTTCGCTGTGGCTGTAACGCCGATCCACCAGTCCTCGGTAAAGGCCTTCCAGCTCATGGGCCAGATCGCCGACCGCCGCCACCTCGGCCATCCGCGCGCCACCCTTGAGCGTGTGCAGGTCCCGTTGCAGCGACGACAGCGGTGCGCCGTTTTCCGGATCCTTCAACCAGCGCTGCAAGGCTTGCCCGGCGCTGTCGAGAATGTCCACCGCTTCTTCGAGGAAGATCTCGACGATTTCGTCGTCCGGCCCGCTGTCGAGGCTGTTTTGTTGCAGTTCTGCGGTGGCGCTGCCCAGTTCGCGGATGCTCGGGGTGCGGCTGCCGTCGCTGCGGATCAGGCCCATGGCCGACGGATCGAGACTCTCGTCGAGCAGTTCATGCAAGGCGCGGATGCGCTGCGGTTGCGGGGTGATTTCCTGGCCGGCGGCCAGTTCGTCGAGCATGTTGATCAGCGCTTCATGGGCCTGCTGCGCCTCATGGAAAAATCGCTCGCTGACCGCCAGGCTGCTTTCTTCGACCGCGCCGTACAGATCGAGCAAGGCTTCACACAGCACATCCACCGGCAGCAGATCCGCCAGGTGCGCGCCCTCGCCCAGGGTGGTCAGTTCATCCAGCAGCGCGCTGAGTTCCTGACGTTCGCCGGGGTGCTGCTGCCAGCGCTGCAAGAGGTTTTCGGCGTCGAGCAGGATGTCCATGCCCTGGGCCAGGAAGTTGTTGATCAGTTGCGGATCGCGCTTGACCCGCACCGCACTGCTCGGGGCATCGAGGATCGATTCCAGACGCTCGCCGAGCAGGGTTTCGGTGCGTTTGATCAGCGACTGCGCACCGACAATCGGCGCCAGCGGATCGTGTTTGAGCTGGCGCAGACCGACGCGGAACAGGCCTTCGGCTTCGAGCAGCAGTTCCACTTCGTCGAGGTCCAGCGCCAGTTGGTGGGCCTTGAATTCCCGGGCCAGTTTATCCAGCGGCGCGGCCAGTTCGGCAATCGGTGACACCCCCGCCATCGAGGCGCTGCCCTTGAGGGTGTGCAGGGCTCGCTGCAACTCGTCGCTGGCCTGCAACGGCACATGCTCGGCAGCCTGATCGAGAAAACGATTGAGGCTGGCGAGGTGGGTTTCGGCTTCGTTGCGGAAAATCTCCAGCAACAGCGGATCGAGGGCCGCGACGTCTTCCACGTCTTCGGCAGGCAGCGGTGTATCGCCCTTGGCCAGCGCATGGGCGCGGGCCGCCAGTTGATCGACATCGTGGCGCTGACGCTGGCCATTGGTGGCGAATTCGGCGATCAGGTCCGGCAATAACAGCAGCGTGTCGGCGAGTAACTGGCGCACCGCCGGGCCGGGTTCGACACTGTTTTCCAGCACGCGGTTGAGCAGGTTTTCCACCGCCCAGGCCAGCTCACCGAGGACCAGCGCGCGCACCATCCGGCCGCTGCCCTTCAGCGTATGGAAACCGCGGCGCAGTTCACTGAGGGCGGCGCGGTCATCAGGCTCGGCAGACCAGCGCGGCAGGTATTCGCTCAGCACCTCGAGCACTTCACCGGTCTCTTCGAGGAACACTTCGCGCAGCTCGTCGTCCACCGGTTCCTCATCGGCCGGTGGCGGCAGCAGGCTGCCCGGCGTGGTCTGCGCCGGCGGGTTGACCGCCGACACTGGACTGGCCAGCACTTCGGCCAAGGATTGCACAATCTGCGGGTCATCCAGCTCCTGCAAATCCTGCATCACCAGCGCTTCGCTGGGGCTGAGCACATCATCGAGCACCGGCACCTGCGGCTCGCCGGGCTCTTCATCAGGAAAGAAACCGAGACTGGCGAGGCTTTTCTGCGCGATGTCCAGCAAGTGCTCGCTGGGAGCCTGCGGATCGTCGGTCAGGCGCTCGAGGTAGTACTCAAGGCTGGTGATGGCATCGGCGAGGCTGTCGAGTTGCTGCCAGCCCGGCTCGTGAGGGTCGAGCAACAGGTGCTCGCGGATAAATCCGTTGCAGGCTTCGAGCAGGCTGGCCGCCCGCGCCAGCGGAATCATCGCCAGCGCGCCGCGCACCTGGGTCAGCAGCGCCGGCAGGTTTTGCAGTTGCTGGCGATCCCAATCGGCGTCGATATAGTCGACGATCATGTCCTTGGCCTGTTGCAGGCAGATGCGCGCTTCCTTGATCACGATCTGATGGATCTGCGTCAGGTCGGTGGTCGGCAGCCGCGAGTCATCCGGGCTCTCCGGCTCGACAGTGCCGACCATCCCGGCCAGGGTCGCTTCGACGTAGAGCAAGGCGCCGGCGACGTCCATCAGCGTGGCGTCGTTCGGTTCGCGCTGACCCTGGGCGAGGCTGAGCACCACCGCCAGTTGATCGATGATCACCTTGCGCGGCTGGCCGAAACCGAGCACCGCCAGGGTGTCGGCGATCTGCCGCAGCGGCGCCAGCAGGCAGTCCAGATCCGAGGCGTGCTGGCGGTCGCTGCGCACAAACAGGTCGAGACGTTCCTTGACTCGCACCAGCTCTTCGCACAGCGCCGCGAGCACCGAGCGCATGGCATCGCGGTCGGGGCCGGCCAGGCGCGCGCGTTCTTCGTCGACCATCGCGCTGTCGGGCAGCGCGTCGTCCAGGGAGTAGCGATCTTTCATGGTCAGCATCTGCCCGGTGGGATGTTCGGCTTTGGCGATATAAAACAGCAGGCTTTTCAGCAGTTCAGGCGGTGGCGGCTGGTTGAGGCCGGGCATGCCCTGTTCGAGCAGGCGCTTGAGTTCCTTGTCGGCGTCCTTGAACAGACTGCGCAGCGCCGGGCTGTTGGCGATCCGCCCTTCGCGCATGCCTTCGACCAGCGCCGAGGCGACCTGCCACAACGGGCTCAACGGCGAGTTACCGCTGAGTGCTTCAAGCCGGGTAAAGACCTTGGCCAGATAAGCGAGGTGCGTCTGGTCATCCTGTTCGCGAAGCAATCCGACCAGCGCCATTTGCAGCATCTGGCGCAACTTGCGCAGCACATTCGGCAGTTCTGCCGGTTCAAGCAGGGCCAGCGCTTGCGGACTCAGGGGTGACAGCTCGGGCAATTGCGGGCTGAACAGGCTGGTTTCCGACAACCGGCTTTCGCCCCGGGCGCTGCGCAAGTCGTTGATCAGCGGCAGCACCACCAGCGGCAGGTCACGGCGGGCGCCCTGCACGCGGTCGAGGTAGATCGGCAATTGGCCCAGCGCCTGCAGCAACAAGTGCAGTGCTTCGTCACGATGGCTGACGCGGTCGTTCTGCAACGCTTCGACCAAGTGTTCCATCTCTTCGGCCAGCAGCGCCGCGCCGTAGAACTCGACCATCTGCAGGCTGCCGTGCACCTGATGGATGCAGGCCAGGCACTCGTCCAGTCCCGGCACCGACTGCGGATCGTCGAGCACGGCTTCGATGGCCTGATGCGCCTGCCTCAGCGTCTCGGCTATTTCACCCTTGACCCATTCGAGGGCCACGTAGTCGTGCCGGTCACCCATAACCACTCCGCTCGACATGAACTCGCCCGCAGGCCTCACGCCTTGTCCGCGACGGGCGCAGGCGTCGTCGGCAAGGTGAACCCGGACACCGAGCGACGCAACTGGCTGGCCATTTTCGCCAGGTTGCCGATGCTCTCGGCGGTGGCCGTGGAGCCGGACGAGGTCTGCGAGGTGATCTGCTGGATCACGTTCATCGTCAGGGAAATCTGCCCGGCCGAAGACGTCTGCTGCTGCGCCGCGTTGGAGATGCTCTGGATCAGCGCCGCAAGGGTCTTGGACACGCCTTCGATTTCTTCCAGGGCCACCCCGGCATCCTGCGCCAGCCGCGCGCCGCGCACCACTTCGGTGGTGGTCTGTTCCATGGAAATCACGGCTTCGTTGGTGTCGGTCTGGATCGCCCGCACCAGCGTCTCGATCTGCCGGGTAGCGGCGGACGAGCGCTCGGCCAGCCGCTGCACTTCGTCGGCCACCACGGCAAAACCGCGCCCGGCGTCACCGGCCATCGAAGCCTGAATCGCGGCGTTGAGGGCGAGGATGTTGGTCTGGTCGGCAATGTCATCGATCAGACTGACGATGTCGCCGATTTCCTGGGACGACTCGCCCAGACGCTTGATGCGCTTGGCGGTGTCCTGGATCTGTTCGCGAATGTTGTCCATGCCGTGGATGGTGTTGTGCACCACCTCGTTGCCCTTGTTGGCGATCTCCACCGAACGCTCGGCCACCGCCGAGGATTCGGCGGCGTTGGCCGACACCTGATCGATCGATTGGGCCATGTCGCTGATCGCGGTCGAGGCTTCGGAAATCTGCTGGGCCTGATGCTCCGAGGCCTGGGCCAGGTGCATGGCGGTGGCCTGGGTTTCCTGCACCGCAGCGGCGACCTGGCCGGCGGTGAGGTTGATGGTGGCGACCAGATCACGCAACTGGTCGACGGAATAGTTGATCGAGTCGGCGATGGTTCCGGTGAAGTCTTCGGTCACCGAGGCAGTCACGGTCAGGTCGCCGTCAGCGAGGTCTTCGATCTCGTCGAGCAGACGCATGATCGCGTTCTGGTTGCGCTCGTTTTTCTCGGCGGTCTCGCGCAACTGACGGTTGGTTTCCCGGACCATGACCATGCCGATCAGAATGATCGAGGCCAGCGCCAGCAGGCCCAGCACATAACCGCCGATGGTGTCGGTGCTGCGCCCGCCAGCGAGGTTTTCGAAACGGCTGGCCAGGTGCGAGGCCTCGTCGAGCAGGGTCTGCGACAGGCTGAAGATATTGGTGGCCGACTCACGGACCTTGAACAGCTCAGGCGAGGTTTCGAGGATTTCATCCACGGAACCTGAGACGAACTGGAACAGTTCGGAAATCTCGCTCAGACGCGCACGGGCGTCGCGGTCTTCGACCTGGCTGATCTTCAGCGCCGGGTTGCCTTGCAACATGCCATTGAGCACCTGACCGAAGCGCGCGGCGTCGCGACCAAACGCGTCGGCGGCCTGCTGGGAGTTTTCATCGCCCGACAGCACGGTGTTCACTGCGCCGAGAATCCGCTCGGCCAGCAGCGACTGACGCTGGGCCATCGCCACCTGCGCCGCCGGTGCACCACGTTGCAGGAGGATCTCCACGACCTTCTCGTATTCGATCTGCAATTGCGGCACGGTTTCGGCCAGGGTCGCGGCCACCTGATGCAGCGACAGCACAGTCTGTTCGCTGGAGAGAATCGCGTCGGTGTTTTTCAGCAGGCGTTCCCAGTCCAGCTGCACGGCGCGCATTTCCGGGCGCACGACGGATGGCGCCGGCGGCAGGCCGGTGCTCGGGTCGCCCTTCTTGAGATAACCCCAGCGCTGGGCAAAATCATTGCGCGCATCGCTGAGCAGCTTGAACGCGGCGGCTTTGCCGGCGGCGGCTTCGGTGGCGTTCTTGGCGATCCGCTGCGACAGCACCCGCAGCTCGCCGGCGTGGCCGATGTACTGCTTGTCGTAGTTGGCCTGGGTGTTGAGGTAAGCGAAGTTGGCGAACAGCAGCATGATGAACACGATCAGTGCGATGAACAGCACGATGATCTGCGAGCGGCTGCGCGAGCCTTCTGCGGGCTTGCCTGTTTTTGCTTTGATCATCGGTCCTCGCCTGTTAAACCGCGACGTGCATGAAACTCGGTGACTGCGCCAGCGCAAACAGGCTGAACACCCGCCAGTTCTGCTCGCGCCGGAAATACCCTTTGACGAACTCGCCCTTGGAGCCTTGCCGTTTACGGATCGAGACGGGTTCGAAGCTGTCCTGATCGAAGTGCTGCAGACCGAAGACCTCATCGACCAGCACACCGGCAAACACGTCCTTATGCTCTACCACCAATACCCGCCGCTGCTTGCGCATCGGTGACAGCTCATGGCCGAAGAATCCACACAGGTCCATGACCGGCAGCAGCCGCCCGCGCAGGTTGGCCACGCCCTTGACCCAAGGCTTGACGCCCGGCAACTGGGTGACACGCAGTTCGGGCAGCACTTCGCTGACTTCGCCCATCGGCGTGACGTACCAGTGTTCGCCCAGACGAAAGCCGATGCCGCTCCAGCGATCCTGGCGCGCCGGTTGCGACGGCAGGTCCGCCGCCAGCAGGCGACAGCGCTGGTCGATCTGCCACAACAGTTCGAACGCGGTCAGCGACTCGCTCATGGCGGCGCGATCAACCGGCCAGCACGTTGTTCAGGGTCTTGATCAGCGTGTCTTCGTCGACCGGTTTGGTCAGGTAGTCCCTGGCGCCCTGGCGGGTGCCCCAGACCTTGTCGGTCTCCTGATCCTTGGTGGTGATGATGATCACCGGGATGTGGCTGGTTTCCGCATCCTTGGTCAACTGACGGGTAGCCTGGAAGCCGTTGAGGCCGGGCATGACGATGTCCATCAGTACCGCATCGGGCTTTTCCTGGCGGGCCAGGGCCACGCCGTCGGCGCCGTTTTCGGCTTTCAGCACTTCGTGCCCGTGCTTTTCCAGCATGCCGGTGAGTTTGTACATTTCGGTCGGCGAATCATCGACGATCAGGATACGTGCCATGGTCTTCCCCATTTTTCTTGTCGACACCGGGCCCGCTGGCCGAGCGTCTCTGTGCGTGTCTTACTGCGGCAAAGCGGCAGCGAAGCCCGGAACATGGGCCGAAATCGCGTCGAGCAGTTCTTCCTTGCTGAAAGGCTTGGTCAAAAATTGATCGGAACCGACAATCCGCCCCTTGGCCTTGTCGAACAGCCCGTCCCGGGACGACAGCATGATCACCGGCGTGCCCTTGAACGCGTTGTTGTTCTTGATTAAAGCGCAGGTCTGATAACCATCCAGACGCGGCATCATGATGTCGACAAAGATGATCCCCGGGTGGTGGTCGGCGATCTTCGCCAGGGCGTCAAAACCGTCGATCGCGGTGATGACCTCGCACCCTGCATTTTTCAACAGGGTCTCGGCGGTGCGACGAATCGTTTTCGAGTCGTCGATCACCATGACCTTCAAGGCGCTGGACTGCTGTTCCATAAGGGGGCTCTACCGTCGCCTTTGCGAATCAATTTGTCCGTTTTGCGATGACTGATGGCTGGAAACCCTTGATGTTCAAGGGCCAACACGGCTGGGAGCCTTTTTAGCACAGTCTCCTGACGCAATCTATCGACGGGTTTTTCCTTGACCGAAAACCCGCCCGGCGCCACTCTGGCGGCACTTTTTTCATACCGATCCGGTAGCCAATTTTCGAGGAAAACCCAATGAGCGTTCGCGTCGGGATTGTCATGGACCCTATCGCCAGCATTTCCTATAAAAAGGATAGCTCGCTGGCCATGCTGCTGGCGGCGCAGAAGCGCGGCTGGGAACTGTTCTATATGGAACAGAAAGACCTTTATCAGGGTGAAGGCCAGGCACGGGCGCGGATGAAGCCGCTGAAAGTCTTCGCCAACCCGGAAAAATGGTTCGAACTGGGCACCGAGCAGGATTCGCTGCTGAGCGACCTGAACGTGATTCTGATGCGCAAGGATCCGCCGTTCGACATGGAGTTCGTCTACTCCACCTACCTGCTCGAACAGGCCGAAGCCGCGGGGGTGCTGGTGGTCAACAAGCCGCAGAGCCTGCGCGACTGCAACGAAAAACTGTTCGCCACGCTGTTCCCGCAGTGCACGCCGCCGACCGTGGTCAGCCGCCGCGCCGACGTGCTGCGTGAGTTCGCCGCCAAACATGGCGACGTGATCCTCAAGCCGCTGGACGGCATGGGCGGCACTTCGATCTTCCGGCACCGCGCCGGCGACCCGAACCTGTCGGTGATCCTGGAAACCCTGACCGCCCTCGGCGCCCAGCAGATCATGGGCCAGGCCTACCTGCCGGCGATCAAGGACGGCGACAAGCGCATCCTGATGATCGACGGCGAGCCAGTGGATTACTGCCTGGCGCGGATTCCGGCCCAGGGCGAAACCCGTGGCAACCTCGCGGCCGGTGGTCGTGGCGAAGCCCGTCCGTTGACCGACAAGGATCGCTGGATCGCCGCTCAGGTCGGCCCGACCTTGCGCGAGAAAGGCCTGCTGTTCGTCGGCCTGGACGTGATCGGTGAGCACCTGACCGAAATCAACGTCACCAGCCCGACCTGCATCCGCGAAATCGACAATGCCTTCGGCACCGACATCGGCGGCCTGCTGATGGATGCCATCGAGAAAAAGCTGCAAGCCACGAGCCGCAAGCTTGAAGCTTGAAGCTCGTCGCTCGTCGCTTGCTTCTGTGCAGCTTGCAGCTAAAAACCAACATTGCGTTATCATGCCGAGCCCGTAAAAACGCGATGTTGGTTTTTCTCGAATGACACTTCCGTCCGATCTGCCTGCTGAACTCGCCCACCGCGGCGTGCGCCCGGTCGATCGCCTCGGATTTACCCTGTTTCTCGCGGCGCTGATCCACCTGGCGCTGCTGCTCGGCGTGGGTTTCACCATGGTCGAGCCCAAGCAGATCAGCAAAACCCTGGAAATCACCCTCGCCACCTTCAAGAGCGAAAAGAAGCCGGCGAAGGCCGATTTCCTCGCCCAGGAAAACCAGGAAGGCAGCGGTACCCTCGACAAGAAGGCGATCCCCAAGACCACCGAGGTCGCGCCGTTCCAGGCAAACGAAGTCAAGAAAGTCACCCCGCCACCGGCCGCCAAGCCGGAGGTGCAGGAAGCCGCGCCCAAGGCAGCCGTGACTACCGTCGCGCCGAAACCGAAGAAGGCGCCGACCAAGAAAGAAGAAGCCAGGACCGAGACCAAACCGACGGTCGACGCCCCGACCTTCGACAGCTCGCAGCTCTCCAGCGACATTGCCAGCCTCGAAGCCGAACTGGCCAACGAACAACAGCTGTATGCCAAGCGCCCACGCATCCACCGCCTCAGCGCCGCGTCGACCATGCGCGACAAGGGTGCCTGGTACAAGGACGAATGGCGCAAGAAGGTCGAGCGCATCGGCAACCTCAATTACCCCGACGAAGCCCGGCGCAAGCAGATCTACGGCAATCTGCGCCTGATGGTGTCGATCAACCGCGACGGCTCGCTGTATGAAGTGCTGGTGCTGGAGTCCTCCGGCCAGCCGCTGCTGGATCAGGCCGCGCAGCGCATCGTGCGGCTGGCGGCACCGTTTGCACCGTTTACCGGGGACCTGTCGGACATTGATCGCCTGGAAATCATCCGCACCTGGAAATTCGCCCGGGGCGACCGGCTGTCCAGTAACTGAGCCGATCTTTTGCCCGCTCCAGCTTGTCAGTTCGCCCCCCGAACGCCACACTAGCGCACATGAAAAACGTCAGCCCCAGCTACCTCAAGCATCACTTCCTGATCGCCATGCCACACATGGCCGACCCGAACTTTGCCCACACCTTGACCTACATCGTCGAGCACACGGCCAATGGCGCCATGGGGCTGGTGGTCAACCGACCGCAAGAGTTGAATCTGGCCGACATCCTCGAACAACTGCGCCCGGACATCGATCCGCCAGCGCTGTGCCAGCATGTGCCGATCTTCATCGGCGGCCCGGTGCAGACTGATCGCGGTTTTGTCCTGCACCCGGCGGGCAAGACCTTTCAGGCTACCGTCGAGCTCGAAGGTGATCTGGCGCTGTCCACCTCGCAGGACGTGCTGTTCGCCATCGCCGACGGCGTGGGCCCGGCGAAAAGCGTGATCACCCTCGGTTATGCCGGTTGGGAAGCCGGGCAGTTGGAGGCCGAACTGGCCGACAACGCCTGGCTGACCTGCCCGTACGACGCCGACATCCTGTTCAACACCAGCAGTGAACTGCGCCTGGAAGCGGCGGCCAGGCACCTGGGGATCAACCTCAGCCTGCTGACCAGCCAGGCAGGACACGCCTGATGGCCCTGCGCCTGATCCTCGGCTTCGACTACGGCACCAAACAGATCGGCGTGGCGGTCGGCCAGGTGATTACCGGCCAGGCCCGCGAACTGTGCACCTTGAAAGCGCAAAACGGTGTACCGGACTGGAATCAGGTCGAAGCCCTGATAAAGGAATGGAAACCCGACGCCGTGGTGGTCGGCCTGCCGCTGAACATGGACGGCACACCCAGCGAGATGTGCGCCCGCGCCGAAAAATTCGCCCGCCGCCTCAATGGCCGCTTCAACCTGCCTTTCTATACCCACGACGAACGCCTGACGACCTTCGAAGCCAAGGGCGAACGACTGGCGCGCGGCGGACAGAAAGGCAGCTACCGCGACAACCCGGTGGACGCCATCGCCGCTGCCCTGCTGCTGCAAGGCTGGCTCGACGAAAACACCGCACTATTTGAATCCTGACAAGCGCTACGGCGCTTTTCTTTTGGTTACAACCCGAGCCCCGGTTCGCGAGAACCGGCTCGACCCCGAGAAGGAGCAACCATGAGCCTGCCCAATCCCGCCGATCTGATCAGCCAGATGGCGATCCGCCTCAAGGCGCACCTTGCCCAGCGTGATATCAGCGAACCGCGTTACATCGGCATCCGCACCGGCGGCGTCTGGGTCGCCCAGGCCTTGCTCGCAGAGCTGGGCAGCGATGCACCACTGGGCACGCTGGATGTTTCCTTCTACCGCGACGACTTCAGCCAGAACGGCCTGCACCCGCAAGTGCGCCCGTCCGCCCTGCCCTTCGAAATCGAAGGCCAGCATCTGGTGCTGATCGACGACGTACTGATGAGCGGCCGGACTATTCGCGCCGCCATGAACGAACTGTTCGACTACGGCCGCCCGGCCAGCGTGACGCTGGTCTGCCTGCTGGACCTGGACGCCGGCGAACTGCCGATCCGCCCGAACGTGGTTGGCGCGACCCTGTCGCTGGCCGCCCACGAGCGGGTCAAGCTGTCCGGGCCGGAGCTGGCCCTCGAACTGCAAGACCTTGCCCTTTAATCCGCCCTATTGAGAGTCCCCCTCGCGATGACGCCTCTAGATACCAAGCGCCCGCTGCAGCTCAATGATCAGGGCCAGCTGCGCCACTTCCTCTCGCTCGACGGCCTGCGCCGCGAGTTGCTGACGGAAATCCTCGACACCGCCGACTCGTTCCTCGAAGTCGGTGCCCGGGCCGTGAAGAAGGTCCCGTTGCTGCGCGGCAAGACCGTGTGCAATGTGTTCTTCGAAAACTCGACCCGCACCCGTACCACCTTCGAACTGGCAGCCCAGCGCCTGTCGGCGGACGTGATCACCCTGAACGTGTCGACCTCGTCGGCCAGCAAGGGCGAAACCCTGCTCGACACCCTGCGCAACCTCGAGGCCATGGCCGCGGACATGTTCGTCGTGCGCCACGGTGATTCGGGCGCCGCGCACTTCATCGCCGAACATGTCTGCCCGCAAGTGGCGATCATCAACGGCGGCGACGGCCGGCACGCGCACCCGACCCAGGGCATGCTCGACATGCTGACCATTCGCCGCCACAAGGGCGGTTTCGAGAACCTCTCGGTGGCCATCGTCGGCGACATCCTGCACTCGCGGGTGGCGCGCTCGAACATGCTCGCCCTGAAGACCCTCGGCTGCCCGGACATCCGCGTGATCGCGCCGAAGACCCTGCTGCCGATCGGCATCGAGCAATACGGCGTGAAGGTCTACACCGACATGACCGAAGGCCTGAAAGACGTCGACGTGGTGATCATGCTGCGCCTGCAGCGTGAGCGCATGACCGGCGGCCTGCTGCCGAGCGAAGGCGAGTTCTACCGCCTGTTCGGCCTGACCACCGCGCGCCTGGCCGGCGCCAAGCCCGATTGCATCGTCATGCACCCGGGGCCGATCAACCGCGGCGTGGAGATCGAATCGGCAGTGGCCGACGGCCCGCACTCGGTGATCCTCAATCAAGTCACTTACGGCATCGCGATCCGTATGGCCGTGCTGTCGATGGCCATGAGCGGACAGACTGCCCAGCGCCAATTCGAGCAGGAGAACGCCCAGTGAAGCTCAGCATTCTCGGCGCCCGCGTCATCGATCCAAGCAGCGGCCTGGATCAAATCACCGATATTCACGTTGAAGCCTGCAAGATCGTCGCCCTCGGCGCTGCACCGGCCGGTTTCACTGCCGTCGAAACCATCGACGCCCAAGGCCTTGTTGCCGCTCCGGGACTGGTCGACCTCAACGTCGCCCTGCGCGAGCCGGGCTACAGCCGCAAAGGCACCATCGCCAGCGAAACCCGCGCTGCTGCGGCCGGCGGCGTGACCAGCCTGTGCTGCCCGCCGAAAACCAAACCGGTGCTCGACACCTCCGCCGTGGCCGAACTGATCCTCGACCGCGCCCGCGAGGCCGGCAACACCAAGGTGTTCCCGATCGGGGCGCTGAGCAAAGGTCTGGATGGCGAGCAGCTTGCAGAACTCGTTGCCCTGCGCGACGCCGGTTGCGTGGCGTTCGGCAACGGCCTGGAAAGCTTCCGCAACACCCGCACCCTGTGCCGGGCGCTGGATTACGCGGCGACCTTCGACCTGACGGTGATTTTCAACTCGCAGGATCATGACCTGGCCGACGGCGGCCTGGCCCACGAAGGCGCCACCGCCAGTTTCCTCGGCCTGCCGGGCATTCCGGAAACCGCTGAAACCGTGGCCCTGGCCCGGGATCTGCTGCTGGTCGAGCAAACCGGCGTGCGTGCGCACTTCAGCCAGCTGACCAGCGCTCGCGGCGTGGCCCTGATCGCTCAGGCCCAGGCCCGTGGTTTGAAAGTCACGGCGGATGTCGCCCTGTATCAGCTGATCCTGACGGACGAAGCGCTGATCGACTTCAGCAGCCTGTATCACGTGCAACCGCCGCTGCGCACGCGCGCCGACCGCGACGGCCTGCGTGAAGCGGTGAAGTCCGGCGTGGTCTCGGCGATTTCCAGCCATCACCAGCCCCATGAGCGCGATGCCAAACTGGCACCGTTCGGCGCGACCGAGCCGGGCATCAGCAGCGTCGAACTGTTGCTGCCGCTGGCAATGACACTGGTCGAGGATGGTCTGCTGGACCTGCCGACCCTGCTGGCCCGCCTGAGCGCCGGCCCGGCCGAGGCCCTGCGCCTGCCGGCGGGCAAGCTGGCGGTGGGTGGCGCGGCAGATATCGTGCTGTTCGATCCGAAGGCTTCGACCGTTGCCGGCGAAACCTGGCTGTCGAAGGGCGAGAACTGCCCGTTCCTCGGCCATAGCCTGCCAGGTGTGGTGCGTTACGCCTTGGTGGATGGCCGGATCAGCCATCAGGCATGAAGACAAGAGATAGCAGGCTGTAATGGCCTGCTATCTCCTGAATTCTATTTAATAGCGACAAACATCCTTGCTGGTAAAGCCACGCTCAAAGTGATTCCTCGCAACACCATCTCCTTCGCGTCCTATCCACTGTTAGATCTACACCGATTGACGTAGGAAAGCGGCCGCCCGCCATAAAGAAAAATCCGACACTTTACACTCTCGTAAAAATAGCCTCGACACAATCAGAAACAGCCTACAAAGTTCTAATAGGCAACACTTAAGCGCAGCCATTAATATAAAAATGTCAAAAGGATAACCAATACCCACAAGGATGAGCATATGAAAAATGGACTTACGCTTCCCCCTATTGTTACCAGAGGTTCAACAGGAAACTCTGGCGGATTTACAGTCGACTCCGGTTTCAGATGGGGAACCTACGCAACAGCAGACTGGCAGGGTGCAGGTGAGGCCGTTATCACCAATGACGGTCAAACCTATTCATTACCACTGAGTAGTGGCCCTGTAATAACCTCAGCAGAAATGGACATGTTCCATGCCTGGCTTGAAATGAAATCCGGAATTAAAGCTTTCACCTATGAACTGCAAATGGTGAACAAGGCAATTAACAACGACGCTCTGGGTGGAATTCGAGAACTTTGGAGAATCACGGAAAGCGACAACTATCTACTCAGCAACGCCGCCGTTATCAGCCATGGTTATTTCAAGAACAAAGTCATCAACTTCAGCTTGGCTGATTCATTTGCGGCGCAGCAAAAACTAAGCACCATAGAAGCCTTGATCAAAGTCTCCGCGACTGCTCCTTACAATCTGAATTACGAATCACTCACAACCGAGCTATCTGGCGGCACCTTCAGCCCGATCAAAGCCTTTGCTCATTATCTCTGGGGAAATGGCGAGAGGATGAGGGTTAACATCAACAACATTGGCCTGAATGTCAAAGCCAACGAACTGCCATTACTGGCAAGCTCAATCGCGAGCACTCGAGAAGCCGGTACTTATTACCTATCTGACCCGAAAATCCCTTACGCCACCATTAATGACAGCCATGTCACCGGAGCTTATCTAGGAAGAATAACGTTAAAGATGGAAGGCGACTTCACGCGGGACAAAGCAGGATCCTGGGTTTTCGATGGCGTCGTCAGAGCCTATACTGACACTTACGACTTTGACGCGAGCAACCGATCAACTGCCCTTGAGTTATTAACAACAGCAGGCAGAGTATTTTCTGGAACACATTACGAAATCGACATTTTCGGCGAGCATAAGATAAGGCTGAGCGGAACTGGATTTCACCCTACGCCGTGAGCATCAATAATTTACAGACACCTGCATAACGGAAAGCGAATGAGCAGAACTTACAAACTATTGAGTTATTTGTACCCAACCGCTCTCGCACTTACATCTGGCGCAGGAGCACTTACATTAATAAAAAATCTCAAAGCAGGGACATATGACATAAATCAGGATTCAATCGGCCTGCCCATTGGCGTAACGCTGATTATTTTCCTGACACTTGCACTAATCCACCTACTGCAGATTCTCTTATTACGCTGGGCACGCGCCAATTCGTGTGCAGGTCTGCTACTGAAAATATCAGCCTACCTGATTGCAACAATATCCTTGGTGATCTTGGTGGACAGGATTGTGTATTGGTCGATACCCCATCACGCCATCATTGCAATACTTTATGGTGTGACTGCCATTACTTTTGCCGTTTTCCAAATACACACCGTGGTGCGATTGAAATAACGCGCAAGACCCAGTGTCGAGGGGGGGCCTGCCAGCGCACGAACTGCACCGGCGGTCCTCCCCCTCGACATCACTTACTGAAAGGCGCCCCGCCCTTCGGCATTCCGCACCGACACCTGATCGTTCAGCGTCCAGAAGTCATACAGCACCCCCAGAAAGAACAACCCGCCGGTCAGCAGATACACCACCCCGCTGATCCACTTGCCCTGATACATCCGGTGCACGCCGAGCGCGCCGAGGAAGGTCAGCAGGATCCACGCCACGTTGTATTCGATAGGGCCCGCGGCGAAACGCAGGTCGGCTTCGCGATCCATCGCCGGGATCAGGAACACGTCGATCAGCCAGCCGATCCCCAACAGCCCGAAGGTGAAAAACCAGATCGTGCCGGTCACCGGTTTGCCGTAATAGAAGCGGTGGGAGCCTGTGAAACCGAAAATCCACAACAGGTAACCGATCACCTTGCTATGGGTGTCTTTTTCCTTCACACGGGGCAGCTGATAGCCGTTCATTAAGACCTCGATACACGCGATAGATAAATATTCTTTAATTCTTTGTGACTTTTTTACAGGTAGCCGACGTATGGCAAATGCTACCTTGTCTCCCGCCAAAGCCTTATAGCACCGGACTTCTGTCCGACAATTGCGTCTTTTTGCCGCTTGTTTGGTTCCGTTGGCTCCCGATTGAATCGACCAACGGCCTCGGAAGTGACAAAAAAGCTGTTATAAAGTTGCGCGCTAACACACCAAGAGCCCTGCCTAATGCGTCCATTTTTCAAGACATGGCTAACTATTTGCCTATTAATGCCACTGGCCGCCCACGCCACCAATCGTGAGCAACGTCTTCCAAACGTTAACGGTTTCACCCCCAAATCCCATGCCTCTGCTCCTTCGAACAAAGGCAAACAGGTCAAACACACCACGCTGAGCAGCAACGGCCGCAGCAAGCTGGTGCCACCGATGGCGACCAAGGAAAGCAGTAACGTCCTGAGTCGCGCGGTAAACGTCCTCGGTACGCCATACCGTTGGGGCGGCAGCAGCCCGAGTAAAGGCTTCGACTGCAGCGGTCTGGTGAAATATGCGTTCAACGACGCCACGTTCGACCTGCCACGCACCTCGAACGCCATGGCCAGCGGTCACGGCGAGAAAGTCGAACGCAAGGATCTGAAACCGGGCGACCTGATTTTCTTCAACATCAAGAGCCGTCGGGTCAATCACGTTGCCATCTACCTGGGCAACGATCGCTTCATCCACGCGCCACGGCGCGGCAAAGCGGTGAGCATCGACACACTGAACAAGCCGTACTGGGAAAAGCATTACGTGGTGGCCAAACGCGTATTGCCGAAAGAGCAAGGGCAGATGCGCGTCGTTCAGCGCTGATTGCTCAGGCACAAAAAATCGCAGCCCACGGGCTGCGATTTTTTTTGCCTAGATGTTATCCGGCGTCCGCGCCTTCTCCCGCGCATGTTCTCGGCTGATCAAGCCCTTGGTCACCAGATCCTTCAGGCACATGTCGAGTGTCTGCATCCCCAACGAGCCGCCGGTCTGGATCGCCGAATACATCTGCGCCACCTTGTCCTCGCGGATCAGGTTACGGATCGCCGACGTGCCCAGCATGATCTCGTGCGCCGCCACCCGACCGCCGCCGATCTTCTTGATCAGCGTCTGCGACACCACTGCCAGCAACGACTCCGACAGCATCGAGCGCACCATGGATTTTTCGTCCCCGGGGAACACGTCCACCACCCGGTCGATGGTCTTGGCTGCCGAAGTGGTGTGCAAGGTGCCGAACACCAGGTGCCCGGTCTCGGCCGCGGTCAGCGCCAGGCGAATGGTTTCCAGATCGCGCATCTCGCCCACCAGGATCACGTCCGGGTCTTCGCGCAGCGCCGAACGCAGCGCAGTGGCGAAACTGCGGGTATCGCGATGGACTTCGCGCTGATTGATCAGGCATTTGCGCGATTCGTGGACGAATTCGATCGGATCTTCAATGGTCAGGATGTGGTGATGGCGATGGGTGTTGAGGTAATCGATCATTGCCGCCAGCGTCGTCGACTTGCCGGAGCCGGTCGGCCCGGTCACCAGCACCAGCCCGCGCGGCGCATCAGTGATCTTGCGAAAGACGTCTCCCATGGCCAGATCTTCCATGGTCAGCACTTTCGACGGAATGGTCCGGAACACCGCACCGGCGCCCCGGTTCTGGTTGAAGGCATTGACCCGAAAGCGCGCCACCCCGGGGACTTCGAAGGAAAAGTCGGTTTCCAGATGTTTCTCGAAGTCCACCCGCTGGGTGTCGTTCATGATGTCGTAGATCAGCTCGTGCACCTGCTTGTGATCCAGCGCCGGCAGATTGATCCGCCGCACATCGCCATCCACGCGGATCATAGGCGGCAGACCGGCCGACAGGTGCAGGTCGGAAGCACCCTGTTTGGCGCTGAAGGCCAGCAGTTCAGTGATATCCATAGCGTCCCTCAATTCCAGTAGAATGCCGCGAACCTTCAGACCGCTGGCGCCTCTTGATGTCCACGATAGCAGACAACATTCTCCACGTTAGTTCGCGCATCCAGGCAGCGACCAAAGCCGCCGGACGCGATGAAAACAGCGTCCAGCTGCTGGCCGTGAGCAAGACCAAACCGGCCGAAGCCCTGCGCGAAGCGTACGCCGCCGGCCTGCGCGACTTCGGCGAGAACTACCTGCAAGAGGCCTTGGGCAAACAGCTCGAACTGGCCGACCTGCCCTTGATCTGGCACTTCATCGGCCCCATTCAGTCGAACAAGACCCGCTCGATTGCCGAGCATTTCGCCTGGGTGCACTCCGTGGATCGTCTGAAAATAGCCCAACGCCTGTCCGAACAACGCCCGGCGGAACTGCCGCCGCTGAATATCTGCATTCAGGTCAACGTCAGCGGTGAAGCCAGCAAGTCCGGCTGCACGCCGCAAGACCTGCCGGCCCTGGCCCAGGCCATCAGCGCCCTGCCGCGCCTGAAACTGCGTGGGTTGATGGCGATTCCCGAGCCGACCGAGGATCGCGCCGAGCAGGATGCCGCGTTCGCCGCCGTCCAGACGTTGCAGGACAGCCTCGATCTGCCGCTCGACACACTTTCCATGGGCATGAGCCACGACCTCGAGTCGGCCATTGCCCAAGGCGCGACCTGGGTCCGTATCGGTACGGCCCTGTTCGGCGCCCGCGACTATTCCCAATCCTGACCATTTCCAGATAAGGACCTGACATGAGCAACACACGTATTGCCTTTATCGGTGCCGGCAACATGGCCGCCAGCCTGATCGGCGGCCTGCGGGCCAAGGGTCTGGAAGCTGCACACATCCGCGCCAGCGATCCGGGTGAAGAAACCCGCGCCAAAGTCAGCGCCGAACACGGCATCGAAACCTTCGCCGACAACGCCCTGGCCATCGACGGCGCCGACGTGGTGGTACTGGCGGTCAAGCCACAAGCCATGAAGCTTGTGTGCGAAGCGATTCGCCCAAGCCTGAAACCGAATCAACTGGTGGTCTCCATCGCCGCTGGCATCACCTGCGCCAGCATGACGGCCTGGCTCGGCGAACAGCCGATCGTGCGCTGCATGCCGAACACCCCGGCGCTGCTGCGTCAGGGCGTGAGCGGCCTGTACGCCACCGGCGCCGTGAGCGCCGAACAACGCCAACAGGCTGAAGAACTGCTGTCCGCCGTGGGCATCGCCCTGTGGCTGAACGAAGAGCAGCAACTGGACGCCGTGACCGCCGTCTCCGGCTCCGGCCCGGCGTACTTCTTCCTGCTGATCGAAGCCATGACCGCCGCCGGCGTCAAACTCGGCCTGCCGAAGGAAACCGCCGAGCAGCTGACCTTGCAGACCGCGCTGGGCGCCGCGCACATGGCCGTATCCAGCGACGTCGACGCGGCCGAACTGCGCCGCCGCGTGACCTCGCCGGCCGGCACCACGGAAGCTGCAATCAAATCGTTCCAGGCCGGCGGCTTCGAAGCCCTGGTGGAAAAAGCACTCGGCGCCGCCGCGCACCGCTCGGCCGAAATGGCCGAACAACTGGGCAAATAAGGAGCCTTACATGATTGGATTGAACACCGCAGCGGTCTACGTGCTGCAAACCCTCGGCAGCCTGTACCTGCTGATCGTGCTGCTGCGCTTCGTCCTGCAACTGGTGCGGGCGAACTTCTACAACCCGCTGTGCCAGTTCGTGGTCAAGGCCACTCAGCCGCTGCTCAAGCCACTGCGCCGGATCATTCCGAGCCTGTTCGGCCTCGACATGTCGTCGCTGGTACTGGCGATTCTCGTGCAACTGGCGCTGATGGCGCTGACCCTGCTGCTGACCTACGGCACCACCGGCAACCCGCTGCAACTGCTGGTCTGGTCGCTGATCGGCGTAACGGCGCTGTTCCTGAAGATTTTCTTCTGGGCCATGATCATCAGCATCATCCTGTCCTGGGTCGCACCGGGCAGCCACAATCCGGGCGCCGAGCTGGTGAACCAGATCTGTGAGCCGGCCCTGGCGCCGTTCCGCCGCATCCTGCCGAACCTCGGCGGTCTGGATCTGTCGCCGATCTTCGCCTTCCTCGTGCTGAAGCTGATCGACATGCTGGTGATCAACAACCTCGCGGCGATGACGATGATGCCGGAAATCCTGCGCCTGCTGATGTGAGCTGGTTTCGCTGGGACGGTGACGACCTGATTGTGGAATGTCACCTGCAACCGGCCGCCCGCAGCGATGATTTCTGCGGGCTGCACGGTGATCGCCTGAAAATCCGCCTGACCGCGCCGCCGGTCGAGGGCAAGGCCAATGCCTACCTGATGGGGTTCCTGGCCAAGGCTTTTGGGGTTTCCAAGAGCCAGGTCAGTTTGCTCAGTGGTGAGCTGAACCGGCAGAAGCGAGTGCGCATCAGCGCACCGAAAAAGCTGCCGGATCTGCCGGGGCTCTGCCGTCCCTGATCGTTGCTTGCCGCTAACCCCACCGGTCTTTAGACTTACGCCTCATTTCAACGAGAGCAGGGTCGATGCCAGCTGCCTTTCCCCCCGATTCTGTTGGTCTGGTGACGCCGCAAACGGCGCACTTCAGCGAACCGCTGGCCCTGGCCTGCGGCCGTTCGCTGGCCGATTATGACCTGATCTACGAAACCTACGGCACGCTGAACGCGCAAGCGAGCAACGCCGTGCTGATCTGCCACGCCTTGTCCGGCCACCACCACGCTGCGGGTTACCACAGCGTCGACGACCGCAAGCCCGGTTGGTGGGACAGCTGCATCGGGCCCGGCAAACCGATCGACACCAACAAGTTCTTCGTGGTGAGCCTGAACAACCTCGGCGGCTGCAACGGCTCCACCGGCCCGAGCAGCCTCAACCCGGAAACCGGCAAGCCGTTCGGCGCCGACTTCCCGGTGCTGACCGTGGAAGACTGGGTGCACAGCCAGGCGCGCCTGGCCGACCGGCTCGGCATCGGCCAATGGGCCGCGGTGATCGGTGGCAGCCTCGGCGGCATGCAGGCGCTGCAATGGACCATCACGTATCCGGATCGCGTTCGCCACTGCCTGGCCATCGCCTCGGCCCCCAAGCTGTCGGCGCAGAACATCGCCTTCAACGAAGTGGCGCGCCAGGCGATCCTCACTGACCCGGAATTCCACGGCGGCTCGTTCCAGGAACACGGCGTAATCCCCAAGCGCGGACTGATGCTGGCGCGGATGGTCGGGCACATCACGTACCTGTCCGACGATTCCATGGGCGAGAAATTCGGTCGCGGCCTGAAGAGCGAAAAGCTCAACTACGACTTCCACAGCGTCGAATTCCAGGTCGAAAGCTACCTGCGTTATCAGGGCGAAGAGTTCTCCGGGCGCTTCGATGCCAACACCTATCTGTTGATGACCAAGGCGCTGGATTACTTCGATCCGGCGGCGAACTTCAACGACAACCTGGCGAAAACCTTCGAAGGTGCGAAAGCCAAGTTCTGCGTGATGTCGTTCACCACCGACTGGCGCTTCTCCCCGGCCCGCTCGCGGGAACTGGTGGACGCGCTGATGGCCGCGCGCAAGGACGTCAGCTACCTGGAAATCGACGCGCCCCAGGGCCACGACGCCTTCCTGATTCCGATCCCGCGCTACTTGCAGGCGTTCGGCAATTACATGAACCGCATTACGTTGTGAGAAAGCCATGAGAGCTGATCTGGAAATCATCCAGGAATGGATCCCCGCCGGCAGCCGCGTGCTCGACCTCGGCTGCGGTGACGGCGAGTTGCTGACCTGGCTGCGCGACCACAAGCAGGTCACCGGCTATGGCCTGGAAAACGACCCGGACAACATCGCCGAGTGCGTGGCCAAGGGCATCAACGTCATCGAGCAGGACCTGGACAAGGGCCTGGGCAACTTCGCCAGCAACAGCTTCGACATCGTGGTGATGACCCAGGCCCTGCAAGCCGTGCACTACCCGGACAAGATCCTCGACGAAATGCTCCGGGTCGGTCGCCAGTGCATCATCACGTTCCCGAATTTCGGTCACTGGCGCTGCCGCTGGTACCTGGCGAGCAAAGGCCGGATGCCGGTTTCGGAATTCCTGCCGTACACCTGGTACAACACGCCGAACATTCACTTCTGCACCTTCGAAGACTTTGAAGAACTTTGTCGCGAACGTGAGGCGAAGGTCATTGATCGGCTTGCCGTGGATCAACAGCACCGCCACGGGTGGGCCAGTAAGCTATGGCCTAATCTGTTAGGTGAGATCGGTATCTACCGCGTCAGCAGCCCGGGGCTTGCGGATCACAGAATCGCGGTCTGAACCACGACATTGCGAGGAGAACGAACATGGGACGCTTGATTACCGCGCTATTGGCCGCCTGCCTGAGCCTGTCGGCCGTGGCCGCCGATGCCATCAAGGGCGAACGCAAGGAAGTGTTCGGTGATGTCACCGTGCATTACAACACCTTCAACTCGACCTTCCTGACGCCGGACATCGCCAAGGCGGCCGAGCTGATCCGCAGCAAGAACCAGGGCGTGATCAATGTCTCGGTGATCAAGGACGGCAAGCCGCTGATCGCCCAAGTCACCGGCACCGTCAAGGACCTGACCAGCCAGAGTGTGCCGCTGACTTTCCGCCAGATCACCGAACAGGGCGCGATCTATTACATCGCCCAATACCCGGTGGAGCAGCAGGAAACCCGCACCTTTGAAATCAAGGTGCAGACCGGCGACAAGATCAACACCCTCAATTTCAACCAAGAGCTTTTCCCCGGCGAATGATGAACCTCAAGCAACTCGTACTGGCCAGCCATAACGCCGGCAAACTCAAGGAACTCCAGGCCATGCTCGGCGAGTCGGTGCAATTGCGCTCGATCGGCGAGTTCAGCAGCGTGGAGCCGGAAGAAACCGGCCTGTCGTTCGTCGAGAACGCGATCCTCAAGGCGCGCAATGCCGCGCGCATTTCCGGGCTGCCGGCGCTGGCCGACGACTCGGGTCTGGCGGTGGATTTCCTCGGCGGTGCGCCGGGCATCTACTCGGCGCGCTACGCCGACGGCAAGGGCGACGCGGCGAACAACGCCAAACTGCTCGACGCCTTGAAGGACGTGCCGGAAGCCGAGCGCGGCGCGCAGTTCGTCTGCGTGCTGGCGCTGGTGCGTCACGCCGACGATCCGCTGCCGATCCTCTGCGAAGGCCTGTGGCACGGGCGCATCCTGACCGCTGCCAGCGGTGAGCACGGTTTCGGCTACGACCCGTTGTTCTGGGTGCCGGAGCGTAACGTGTCCAGCGCCGAACTGAGCCCGAGCGACAAGAACCAGATCAGCCACCGCGCCCGTGCAATGGATCTGCTGCGCCAGCGTCTGGGCCTGAAATGACCGATAGTTCCTCCGCGTCGTCGCTGATTATCGGCGGCGCCGCCTCCTCGCCTCGGGCGCCGTTGCCGACGCTGCCGCCCCTGGCGCTGTACATCCACATCCCGTGGTGTGTGCGCAAATGCCCCTATTGCGACTTCAACTCCCACACCGCCAGCCCGGTGCTGCCGGAGCAGGAGTATGTCGACGCGATGCTGGCCGACCTCGATCAGGATCTGCATGCGGTGTACGGCCGTGAGTTGAGCTCGATCTTCTTCGGCGGCGGCACGCCGAGCCTGTTCAGCGCCGAAGCCCTCGGTCGTTTGCTGGAAGGTGTGAAACAACGCATTGCGTTTGCCGATGACATCGAAATCACCCTGGAAGCCAACCCCGGGACCTTCGAACAAGAGAAGTTCGTCGCCTACCGCAAACTGGGGATCAATCGCCTGTCGATCGGCATCCAGAGCTTCCAGCAGGAAAAACTCAAGGCCCTCGGCCGTATCCACAACGGCGACGAAGCCGTGCGGGCGGCGGGCATGGCGCGCCAGGCCGGGTTCGATAACTTCAACCTCGACCTGATGCACGGCTTGCCGGACCAGTCGCTGGACGATGCACTGAGCGACCTGCGCCAGGCCATCGCCCTGAAGCCGACGCACATTTCCTGGTATCAGCTGACGCTGGAGCCGAACACCGTGTTCTGGAACCAGCCGCCGGTGCTGCCGGAAGACGACACGCTGTGGGACATTCAAGAGGCCGGGCAGGCGCTGCTGGCCGAACACGGTTACGCGCAGTACGAAGTTTCGGCCTATGCCCAACCGGGTCGCCCGGCGCGGCATAACCTGAACTACTGGAGCTTCGGCGACTTCATCGGCATCGGCGCTGGCGCCCACGGCAAGCTCAGTCACCCGGACGGGCGCATCGTGCGCACCTGGAAGACGCGCCTGCCGAAGGACTACCTCAACCCGGCCAAAAGTTTCCAGGCCGGCGAGAAAGCCCTGACCAACGACGAGATGCCGTTCGAGTTCCTGATGAACGCCCTGCGCCTGACCGCCGGCGTCGAATCGCGCCTGTACCCGGAGCGCACCGGCCTGCCGCTGGAGAGCCTCGACGAACACCGGCGCGAGGCCGAACAAAGCGGTCTGTTGCAGGTCGAACCGTCACGTCTGGCGGCCACCGAGCGCGGACAACTGTTCCTCAATGACTTGCTGCAGAAATTTCTGAGCTGAGCCCAACGCCCAACGGCAGCCCTAAGGAAAAAATATGGATTTGATTCTCGACCTGCTCGCCACCGTGTCCCGCTGGAGCCGCAGCAACCTTTCGGAAATCGCGCTGGCGCTGGTGGGCTGCCTGCTGGTGCTGTTCGGCGCCGACTTCAAGGGCTGGGTCGAGCAACGCCTGGGCAGCATTGCCGGCGCCCTGCGCGTGCCGCTGATGGCCCTGCTGTGCATGATCGGCAGCGGCGCGGCGCTGATCTACGCGACGCCGTGGGTGGTGAAGGGGCTGAGCCAGTTCAACAACTACAGCCTGGCGCCGGTGTTGTTGGTGGTGCTGGTGTTGATTGGCGTGGTCGCGGATCGCCGCTGATTTTCAGCTACTAGCCAAAACAACTGTGGGAGCCATTGGCCCCCACAGTTTTTTATTGCGTGACGTTTAAGCGAGCTTTTCGAACTTCAAATCCCAAACGCCATGCCCAAGACGTTCGCCACGGCGTTCGAACTTGGTGATCGGGCGTTCGGCCGGGCGGGGTACGCACTTGCCGTCTTCGGCAAGGTTGCGATAGCCCGGGGCGACGTTCATCACTTCCAGCATGTATTCGGCGTACGGCTCCCAGTCGGTGGCCATGTGCAGAATGCCGCCAACCTTCAGCTTGCTGCGTACCAGTTCAGCGAAGGACGCCTGAACGATACGGCGCTTGTGGTGACGGCTCTTGTGCCACGGATCCGGGAAGAACAGCATCAGGCGATCGAGGCTGTTGTCGGCAATGCAGCGGTTGAGCACTTCGATCGCGTCGCAATCGTAGACCCGCAGGTTGGTCAGGCCCTGAGTCAGCACGCCGTTGAGCAGCGCGCCGACACCCGGACGGTGAACCTCGACACCGATGAAATCCTGCTCCGGCGCAGCCGCTGCCATTTCCAGCAGCGAGTGGCCCATGCCGAAACCGATCTCCAGCGAACGCGGCGCGGAACGGCCGAAGACCTGGTCGAAATCCACCGGCGCATCGGCCAGCGGCAGGACGAACTTCGGCGCGCCCTGATCCAGGCCGCGCTGCTGGCCTTCGGTCATGCGCCCGGCGCGCATCACGAAACTCTTGATGCGGCGGTGTTGGCGCTCGTCGCCTTCTTCCGTCTGGATTGGCGTGTCGTTCGATTCAGTCATCAATAGCTCTTACTTGATCAGACCATCCAGCGGCGAAGAGGCGCTGGCATAGAGTTTTTTCGGCATGCGGCCGGCGAGGTAGGCCAGACGGCCCGCGACGATCGCGTGTTTCATGGCTTCGGCCATCATGATCGGCTGCTGGGCGTGGGCGATGGCCGAGTTCATCAGCACGGCGTCACAGCCCAGTTCCATGGAGATGGTGGCGTCGGAAGCGGTACCGACACCGGCATCCACCAGCACCGGAATTTTGGCTTCTTCGAGGATGATCTGCAGGTTGTACGGGTTGCAGATCCCCAGGCCCGAACCGATCAGACCGGCCAACGGCATGACCGCGATGCAGCCGATTTCCGCCAGTTGCCGGGCGATGATCGGGTCATCGCTGGTGTAGACCATCACGTCGAAGCCTTCCTTGACCAGCACTTCGGCGGCCTTGAGGGTTTCGATCACATTGGGGAACAGGGTTTTCTGGTCGGCCAGCACTTCCAGCTTCACCAGATTGTGGCCGTCGAGCAGCTCACGGGCCAGGCGGCAGGTGCGCACGGCTTCGACCGCGTCGTAGCAGCCGGCGGTGTTCGGCAGGAAGGTGTAGCGATCCGGCGACAGCACTTCGAGCAGGTTCGGCTCGCCTTCGATCTGGCCCAGGTTGGTGCGGCGCACGGCGAAGGTGACGATCTCGGCACCCGAGGCTTCGATGGCCAGGCGGGTTTCTTCCATGTCACGGTACTTGCCGGTACCGACCAGCAAACGCGACTGGTAAGTACGACCGGCCAGAACGAAAGGCTTGTCGCTACGAACGATGCTCATGGGGATTCCTCTGTTGGAGTGAGGGTCTTGCAGAATTGTCGGCCCATGCAGGCCTGGCGACTAGCCGCCGCCGATCGCGTGCACGACTTCGACGTTGTCGCCGTCGTTCAAAGTGGTGTCGGCATGCTGGCTGCGCGGAACGATATCCAGATTGAGTTCGACCGCGACGCGGCGTCCGGTCAGGTCCAGACGGGTCAGCAGGGCCGCAACGGTTTCACCGTCGGGCAGTTCAAAGGATTCACCGTTCAACTGAATGCGCATGCGCAACGCCGCCATCACTTTTTAGGGGGTGGCATTCTAGCCCGATCATGACCTAAAGGTCAGCACCAAGCGTCAAGCGGTTGGCTGCAGGCGCCAGGCGGCGAGTCCGAGGCACAGCCAGCCAATCAAGAACGCCAGGCCACCGAACGGGGTGATGATGCCGAGCTTGCCGATGCCGAGGGTGGTCAACAGGTACAGGCTGCCGGAGAACAGCAGGATGCCGACGGTGAACGAGATGCCGGCCCAGGCCACCAGACGCCCCTGAAGCTGTGTGGCCAGCAGCGCCACGCCGAACAGCGCCAGTGCGTGCACCAGTTGATAAGTGACGCCGGTGTGGAAGATCGCCAGGTACTCCGGGGTCAGGCGGTTTTTCAGGCCATGGGCGGCGAATGCGCCGAGGCCGACACCGGTGAAACCAAAGAAGGCAGCCAGCATCAGAAAGCTACGCAGCATGTAGAACTCCAGTCAGACTCGATCGGCAGGGTCTGTATAATGGCCCGCTCAACCGGTTCGGCCAAGCCATCTCTATGCTGCGTTTATTTCTCCGTCGTTTCACGAAGGCCCTGCTCTGGTTCGCGGGCGGCAGCGTATTGCTGGTGCTGGTGTTTCGCTTCGTGCCGCCACCGGGCACGGCGCTGATGATCGAGCGCAAGATCGAATCCTGGGTCGACGGCGAGCCGATCGATCTGCAACGCACCTGGAAGCCTTGGGACGAGATCTCCGATGACCTGAAGGTCGCGGTGATTGCCGGCGAAGACCAGAAATTCCCCGAGCACTGGGGGTTTGACCTGAGTGCAATCAAGGCCGCACTGGCCCACAACGAACTCGGCGGCTCGATCCGCGGTGCCAGCACCTTGAGCCAACAAGTGTCGAAGAACCTGTTTTTGTGGTCGGGCCGCAGTTATCTGCGCAAAGGCCTGGAAGCATGGTTTACCGCGCTGATCGAAGTGTTCTGGCCCAAGCAGCGGATTCTCGAGGTGTACCTGAACAGTGTCGAATGGGATGACGGCGTGTTTGGTGCCGAAGCGGCGGCAAGGCATCACTTTGGCGTGAGCGCCAGGTCATTGTCCCGGCAGCAGGCGAGTTATTTGGCGGCTGTGCTGCCGAATCCCCGGGTCTGGAGCGCCAGTCATCCGACCGCTTACGTGTCGCGCCGCGCCGGTTGGATTCGCCAGCAGATGAGCCAGTTGGGGGGCGACAGCTATCTGCTGACACTCAATGATTCGCGTCGGGCGCCCTGGACCCAATGACTTTCCGACAGGCAAACAAAAACGCCCCGATCATCACTGATCGGGGCGTTTTTTATTGTCGGACTGCCGGTTATGCGGCAATCGACAATTTGAGCTTGTTCATCGCGCTCTTCTCGAGCTGACGGATCCGCTCGGCCGACACGTTGTACTTTTGCGCCAAGTCATGCAGCGTGGCTTTCTCTTCTGCCAGCCAGCGCTGGTAGAGGATGTCGCGGCTGCGTTCGTCCAGCACTTCCAGCGCTTCGTGCAGGTTGTGATTGGAGTTGTCGCTCCAGTCGGCATCTTCCAGTTGACGCGCCGGGTCGTACCGGTGGTCTTCCAGGTAATTGGCCGGCGACTGGAAAGCACTGTCGTCGTCCGCTTCAGCAGCCGGGTCGAAAGCCATGTCATGGCCGGTCAGGCGACTTTCCATCTCACGCACTTCACGCGGCTCGACGCCGAGGCTTTCCGCCACACGGTGGACTTCCTCGTTGTTCAGCCAGGCCAGACGTTTCTTCTGGCTGCGCAGGTTGAAGAACAGCTTGCGCTGGGCCTTGGTGGTCGCGACCTTCACGATCCGCCAGTTGCGCAGGATGAACTCGTGAATCTCGGCCTTGATCCAGTGCACCGCGAAGGACACCAGACGCACGCCCATTTCCGGGTTGAAACGCTTCACGGCCTTCATCAGGCCGACATTGCCTTCCTGGATCAGGTCAGCCTGAGCCAGACCGTAGCCGGAATAGCTACGGGCGATATGTACAACAAACCGCAGGTGGGCGAGCACCATCTGCCGAGCCGCCCCCAGATCCTGCTCATAGTAGAGACTCTCGGCCAGTTCACGCTCCTGCTCCGGCGTCAGCAAAGGAATGCTGTTGACGGTGTGCACGTAGGCTTCCAGGTTTGCGCCTGGGACCAATGCATACGCAGGTTGCAAAGAATTGGACATACGGAAAAACCTCCGACTTACATACTCATGCTTTTCAGCATTGCGAAAAATTGACCGGAAACTCAAATGAAAGTTTCCTTAACCACTGAAAGGTCAATCACGCGCAAAAAAAGATTCTACTTCGGCGCCAACTCCCTGAGATGACGTGCGACTGCAATCCATGCACCGATATAACCCAACAGCACCGCGCCAAGCAAGAGCGACAGACCGTCGGCAACTGGCACGCCAGCCAGTGCGAAATCACTGCCGTACAAGCCGGCCAGCCCGACCACCGCATCGTTCAGCCAGTTCAGGCCGAACGCCAAAACACCCCAGGACAGCAGCCCCGCACCGAAGCCATACAGCGCGCCCATATAAAGGAAGGGACGACGTACATAGCTGTCGGTGCCGCCGACGAGTTTAATCACTTCTATCTCGGTGCGGCGGTTTTCAATATGAAGACGAATGGTATTGCCTATCACCAAAAGTAATGCAGAAACCAGCAACACCGTCAGACCGAACACGAAACGGTCGCCGAGCTTGAGGATGGCGGCCAGACGCTCGACCCAGACTAGATCAAGTTGCGCCTGTTGTACCTTGGGCAGCTCGGAAAGTTTTTGTCTTAATGCTTCCAGGGTCGACTTGTCGACCTCGTTCGGCGTCACCAGTACCACGCCCGGCAGCGGGTTTTCCGGCAGCTCGCGCAGGGCTTCGCCCAAGCCGGACTGCTGCTGGAACTCTGCCAGCGCTTGGTCGCGGCCGACATATTCGGCATCCGCTACGCCCGGCATACCCTTGATCTGGTCGCGCAACGCTTCGCCCTGGGCCGGACTGGCCTCGAGCTCCAGGTACAGCGAAATCTGCGCCGCGCGCTGCCACGAGCCGCCCAGGCGCTCGACGTTGCTCAGCAACAGCGAAAGCCCCATCGGCAGACTCAGCGCAACGGCCATCACCATGCAGGTGAAGAAGCTGCCTATCGGCTGCTTGCCGAGACGACGCAGACTGTCGACCCAGCTGGCGCGATGGCTTTCGATCCAGGCACGGAACAACGTGGCGAAGTCCGGGCCGTCGTCATCGTCGTGCTTTTTCTTCTTTGGCGGTTGCGGATCGGCAGCCTTCGGGGCCACGCGCTCGGAAACCTTCGGACTGCGTGTTGCACTCATACGCCGGCCTCCCCGTCGCCGATCAATCGGCCGCGTTGCAGGGTCAGCATGCGATGGCGCATGCGCGCGATCAGCGCCAGGTCGTGACTGGCGATCAGCACGCTGGTGCCCAGACGGTTGATGTCTTCGAACACGCCCATGATCTCGGCCGCGAGACGAGGGTCGAGGTTACCGGTCGGTTCGTCCGCCAGCAGCAGGGCCGGACGGTGAACGATGGCGCGGGCAATGCCGACGCGCTGTTGCTGACCGGTGGACAGGTCGCCGGGATACAGATCGGCCTTGTCCGACAGCGCTACGCGCTCCAGCGCCGAATCGACGCGCTTGGCGATCTCGACCTTGGACAGCCCGAGAATCTGCAACGGCAGCGCGACGTTGTTGAACACCGTGCGATCGAACAACAGTTGATGGTTCTGGAACACCACGCCGATCTGCCGCCGCAGGAACGGAATCTGCGCATTGCTGATGGTGCTCAGATCTTGCCCGGCCAGCAGCAGTTTGCCACTGGTCGGACGCTCCATCGCCAGCAACAGGCGCAACAATGTGGATTTACCGGCACCGGAATGGCCGGTGACAAACAGGAACTCGCCGCGACGGACTCGAAAGCTCAGCTCATGCAAGCCGACGTGACCGTTCGGGTAGCGCTTACCGACCTGTTCGAAACGAATCATGAACGCTCCCGCTCGGCAAACAATGCCTGGACAAAGGGTTCGGCTTCAAAAGTACGCAGATCGTCAATGCCTTCACCGACGCCGATGTAGCGGATCGGCAGGCCGAATTGCTTGGCCAGGGCGAAAATCACCCCGCCCTTGGCGGTGCCGTCGAGCTTGGTCAGCGCCAGGCCGGTCAGTTCGACGGTCTGGTTGAATTGCTTGGCCTGGTTGATGGCGTTCTGGCCGGTGCCGGCGTCGAGTACCAGCAGCACTTCGTGCGGGGCATCGGCGTCGAGCTTGCCGATCACCCGGCGAACCTTCTTCAGCTCTTCCATCAGGTTGTCTTTGGTGTGCAGACGACCGGCGGTGTCGGCAATCAGCACGTCGATGCCACGGGCCTTGGCTGCCTGCACAGCGTCGAAGATCACCGAGGCCGAGTCCGCGCCGGTGTGCTGGGCGATCACCGGAATCTTGTTGCGCTCGCCCCAGACCTGCAACTGCTCGACAGCCGCGGCACGGAAGGTATCACCGGCGGCGAGCATGACTTTCTTGCCTTCCAGTTGCAGCTTCTTCGCCAGCTTGCCGATGGTGGTGGTCTTGCCGGCGCCGTTGACGCCGACCACCAGAATCACGAATGGCTTGGTCCGGGAAGCGATCTTCAGCGGCTGCTCGACCGGTTTGAGCATCGCAGCCAGTTCGGCCTGCAGGGATTTGTACAGTGCGTCGGAATCGGCCAGCTCTTTACGCGCGACCTTCTGAGTCAGGCGCTGGATGATCACCGAAGTGGCTTCGACGCCAACGTCGGCGGTCAGCAGGCGGGTTTCGAGATCGTCGAGCAGATCGTCATCAATGGCTTTCTTGCCGAGAAACAGGCTGGCCATGCCTTCGCCAATACTGGCGCTGGTCTTGGACAGGCCCTGCTTGAGACGAGCGAAGAAGCCGGCCTTGGTTTCTTCGGTGCGCGGGGCCTCTACCGGGGTTTCAGCCTGGACTTCCACAGGAGCGACTGGCGCTACGGCGACAGGTGCAGGTGCAGGTGCAGGTGCAGGTGCAGGTGCAGGTGCAGGTGCAGGTGC
>NZ_JASCAF010000048.1:0-298546 GCF_029967985.1 Pseudomonas sp. V88_4 | reverse complement strand
GACCTTGCCAAGGTCGGGGTCGCGAGTTCGAGTCTCGTTTCCCGCTCCAAATTCACAAAAACGCCGCTCAGTGATGAGCGGCGTTTTTGTTTGTGCGTTTTTTGTCAGGCAAAAGAAAAGGACCTCGCGGTCCTTTTTTGTGGGCCCGCCAATCTGGCGGGCCCGATACGCAATCAGAGCTTCGGTAATTGCCCGATACGTCCCATCATTTCGGTGACGATCTGCAGGTCCAGCAAGAACTGGTCAACGGTCTTGAACTCGCCATCGGTGTGGCCGGTGTACTTGACCTCCGGTCGCGCCAGACCGAATTGAACGCCGTTCGGCAGTTCATGCACCGAGGTGGCGCCGGCCGACGTACCGAATTCGTGTTTCATGCCCAGGTTTTCGGTGGCCACGGCCAGCAGCGCCTTGACCCACTCACCTTCCGGGTTGCGGTACATCGGTTCGGCGATCGAGTAGTCGAAGTTGACCGCGACATGGTTCTTCTTGCTCCAGGCTGCCAGTTTGTCGGCGATTTCGCTCTTGAGCACTTCCGGCGACTTGCCCTTCGGTACGCGCAAGTTGACCGCGAGTTTGAAGGTTTTGTCGTCCATGCCGACGTAGGTCAGGGACGTGGTCAGCGGGCCCATGAAGTCATCGGCGAATCCGACGCCCAGCTTGCCGCCCTTGTAATCCAGCCCCCAGTTGTCGGCGGCGTAGTGCGCAGCGTCGGTAATGTGGTTGTGCTTGAAGGCAATCTTGCCGTCCACGCTGTGGATGAAGTCGAGCATGCGGGCGACCGGGTTGACGCCGGATTCTGGCTCGGACGAGTGCGCGGAAACACCGGTGACGCTGAGTTTGACGTCTTTGCCATCGACCTTGGCGTTCACTTCGAAATCGCCGCCATTGCGCTTGGCGTATTCGGTGCCGGCCTTTTGCAGGCTGGCCGCCAGGTCGGCGGGTTTGTCGGTCACCAGCGTGACGACCGAAACCGAAGGGATCTGGTTGGTCGCCAGACCGCCAGTCATCGAGGTGATTTCCGCGCCTTTGCCCTCGGCTTTGCGCTTGGCGAACTTGGCCATGACGGTGCCGTAACCTTTTTCGGCGATCACTACGGGGTAGCCGCCGTCCAGTGCCAGGTTGTACTCGGGCGTCGGGTTGCGTTCGAAGTAGTAGGGAATCGCGTCACCGGTGGTTTCTTCGGTGGTGTCCACCAGCAGTTTGAAATTGCGCGCCAGTGGCAGCTTCTCTTCCTTGATCACCTTCATGGCATACAGCGTCACGACGATGCCGTTTTTATCGTCTTCTGTGCCACGGCCGTACATGCGGTCGCCGATCAGCGTGACCTTGAACGGGTCGAGTTTGGTGCCGTCCTTCAGCACCCAATTCTCCGGCGTTACCGGCACCACGTCGGCGTGAGCATGAATGCCGACGACGTCTTTGCCGCTGCCGTCGAGGGAAATTTCGTAAACGCGGTTGTCGATGTTGCGATACTTCAAGCCGAAAGACTCGGCCAGCTCCTTGATCTTGCCGGCGATCTTGATGAATTCGGGGTTGTCGTGCTGATCGACACCGTCCTTGCGGAAGGTCGGGATTTCCACCAGTTCACGCAGGGTTTCCAGGGCGGCTTTGCCGTACTTCACGCGTGTATAGAGGCCGAGCAGGCGATGGATTTCGTTCTGCTGTTCGGCGGTCAGCGTCTTGTTGTCGAGGAAAGCGCTGATGGCTGGGCGCAGATCGTCGGTCTTGCTCAGGTCGTTCTTGGCCAGATCACCGAGAAACGCTCTGAAGTCACTGACCTTTGCCTCATTGAATGTCTTTAGGATGGTCGCGCTCTGCTGCTCGGTAAGGTTCGCGTGGGCTGGCAGTGTCACGGACGAAAGGCTGGCCAGGATCAGCGTCGACGCGGCCAGTTGCTTGAGTGAAAAGTCCATTGCTATGGGCATTCCTTTGCAGGCAGTGAGTAGGAAGTGTCTGATCGATGCGTCAGACGGTTTCGCAAACTAACACCACCCACAAGTGATAGGGGAGCCCCCGAAGTGGGATGCGTCGCACAGAAATGCAAAAGCGGCGCAGAATCGAAAAAAGCCCGTCCGTTCTGTCTGGATCGGGCTTCTCCGATCAATGCCCTTACATCGACAGCACCAGACGCCCGGCAAACAGGATCAGAATCACCCCCATGCTGCGCTCGAACCAGTGGCCCATGCGCATGAACAGCACGCGCACTTTGCTGCTGGAAAAGAACAGCGCGACGATCACGAACCACAACGCATTCACCCCGCACATCCACAACCCGTACAGCGCCTGGATCTGCAGTGGTGTGCTGGCGCTGATGATTGTGGTGAAGATTGCCAGGAAAAACAGCGTGGCCTTGGGGTTGGTGGCGTTGGTCAGGAAGCCGGTGGAGAACGCCTTGAACAGCGATTGCTCGACCAGTGGTTCGTCGCTGGTCTTTTCGCCTTCCAGTGCCGTCTTGGGTTTGCTGCGGATCAGGCTGACGCCCAGGTAAAGGATGTAAGCGCCGCCGACCACTTTGGCGACAGTCAGCAGCCAGGGGGTGGTGTGCATCAAGGCTCCAACGCCCAACAGGGTGTACAGCACGTGCACGGAAATTCCCGCGCCGATGCCCAGTGCCGTGCAGATGCCGACCAAGCGGCCGAAGCGCACACTCTGGCGTATGGTCACGGCGAAGTCCGGTCCGGGAGCGACCACGGCCAGAAAGTGGATGGTGGCCAGCGCCAGAAACTCGCCCAGGTAATTCGATGTCATTTCAGCTCCAGAAAGTCAGGGGTGAAGCATTGCCGCGATAGCCGACAAAAAACGAAAGGCTCAAGCGCGGATCGGCCACGCCCGGTGTGACCGAGTGCATGCGACGCGAATTGAACATGATGAAATCCCCCGGTTCGGGGCGTACTTCGAGGGCCGGCGGGCCGAGCAGCGCCGGGTCGATGCCGTAGCTGTCGCCGCGCATCTCGTCGAAGCGGTCCGGCGAGATGTCGTCTTCCCACATCTGCAACGCGCCGCCCTCGGTCGGCATGTTGAGGTAGACGTTGCAGGCGAACTGCGCCTCCAGACTGCGGGCCTGAAAACTCTCCGGGGCATCCTTGGCGAAGATGTCGTGGTGGGCCAGGAAGCACACGCCCGGTTTCACCACCCGGGACAACCCGACGTACATCTTGCGACCATAGAGGTTTTCCAGGTGGGCGCCCGCCGGCCAGGATTCGTCGAGCATGCAGCGCAGGGTGTCGACCGGCGACGAGTAGGGCGCGCAGCGGTTGCGCAGTTCGGCGATATTGCTGGTGGCGCGCTCGAAGTAGTCTTCGATCAGCAGCGGCTGGTTTTCCGCCTCGTAGAACGCCATGCCGATGCGACCTATGCTGGGCGCGTTGATGTAGCCCTCGAAGCCGGGCGCGAGGATCTTGTCGCCAATCCGGATCGCCTGCGCCTGGGGCAGAAAGCCTTTGACGCGGATGGCGAGGACTTCTTCGTTGGCCAGTTTTTTTATGCACGTCTCATCGAGACGCTCGACGTCAAGCATCATGGTGTCAGGTCCATCTATCGAATAGTCAACGGAACCGGCGAATGCGGTTCCCCCGGCGTCGGACGCTGCATCTGGCAGCGTCCGAAATCCTCAATCCACGCTGTAGTGGACGGACAGCGTGCCTTTCTTCTGCGAAAGGGACGCGATCGTGACTGTGCCCAGATCCTTCAGGCTGCGTACATGGGTGCCACCGCAGCCATAGGCTGGCAGT
This sequence comes from Pseudomonas sp. V88_4, assembly GCF_029967985.1. NCBI lineage: Bacteria > Pseudomonadati > Pseudomonadota > Gammaproteobacteria > Pseudomonadales > Pseudomonadaceae > Pseudomonas > Pseudomonas sp. V88_4. The sequence goes on along the minus strand of NZ_JASCAF010000048.1, from coordinate 294,815 downwards.
TCACCGAAACCGATTTCCCGCGCGCCTTCGCGCAGTGACGTCAGGCGTGGCAGATCGTGTTCGATCCACTGCCCGATGCCGTATTGAACGATTTGAGCATCGACTTCCTGGGCCGAATCCCCAGGTTTGAACTGCACCCGGCCCTCGTCCGGCCAGTGGTGGGCCTTGATCGGCATCCAGCCCATGGCCTGGACAAAGTGGCCGATCAAATGCCCGGCAGAGTGCATGCGGGTGTGGAAGCGGCGGCGTTCTTCGTCGACACGAATCTGGGTCATGCCCAGCGGCACCGGTTGATCAACAAAATGAATGATCCGGTCCGGTTCCTGGACGACCCGCAGCACCTGGCTGTCACCAATCCAGCCGGTGTCACAGGGTTGGCCACCGCCCTGAGGATGAAAAAGCGTGGCGCGCAACACAACGGCAAATTCGTTCTCGTGGGGCGTGCAGTCCAGGACTTCCACATTGGCCTTGAGGTCATCACTATGGAAAAAGAGGCGAAGCGTCATATTCCATGCCCTTATTAAAGTTTCTTTTTTAATTATATGAATCGTGCAATAACGTGATAATCCGTTCAAACATCAAAGGACTGTTGCGCTGTGAGCATAAATCTTCCACTGCCGCTGCTCGGTGAAATGGCGATTTTCGTCAAGGTCGTCGAGACCGGCAGCTTCTCCGAAGCCGCTCGTCAATTGGGATCATCGCCGTCGGCAGTCAGCCGCAGCATTTCCCGGCTGGAGAGGGCGCTGGCCACGCGGCTGCTACAACGCACCACGCGCAAACTGCGCTTGAGCGATGGCGGGGAAGAGGTGTTCAAGCGCTGCCAGGAAATGGTCAGCGCAGCCAAGTCGGTGATGGAGATCAGCGGCCAGTTCACCCACGAAGCCGAGGGGCTGGTGCGGGTCAGCGTGCCGAAAGCGGTGGGGCGTTTCGTGATTCACCCGCACATGCCGGAGTTTCTGCGGCGCTACCCGAAGGTCGATGTGGAGTTGTTGCTGGAAGACCGTCAGGTCGATCTGATCGACGACCATGTCGACCTTGCCATTCGCATCACGGATCGGCCACCGCCCGGACTGGTGGGACGACAACTGCTGACCATCGACCATTTGCTCTGCGCGACGCCGCAATACCTGGCTGAGCACGGGACGCCGACTCATCCCCACGACTTGCTCAACCACAGTTGCATTTACCTGGGCGAAACCCCGAGTGATGCGCGCTGGAAATTCAAGAAAGGCACGAAAGCCGTCACCGTCGGCGTGCGCGGCCGGTATGCGGCCAATCACACCGGCGTGCGTCTCGGCGCCGTGTTGCAGCACATTGGCATTGGCAGCCTGCCGTATTTCACCGCCCGTTATGCTCTGGAGCAGGGGTTGATCGTGCAGGTGCTGCCGGAATGGACATTCCTGGCCTCGTACCACGGCGGACTGTGGTTGCTGCACTCGCCGACGCGCTATCTGCCGCCGAAGCTGCGGGTGTTCATCGACTATCTGGTGGAGTGCCTGGAGAAAGAGCCGACCCTGAGCAAACCGGGAAAGTCTGGCGGTGTAAAACCGTTGGCCGAGTACGAACTGCCTGAGAGTGAAGGGCTGCTTTGATTCCATAAAAAAGGCCCGCATGGATCACCGTGCGGGCCTTTTTTATCGGGCGAAAATCAGTGCTTGCTGTCCTGGGCGGACATCGCCAGCAGCTGTTTTTCCTGGTTCCAGTCGAACGGCTCGTCGTTCTGTTCGGCTTCGTAGCGGCGTTCTTCCAGCGCCTGATACATGTCGATTTCTTCGTCGGACAGGTAGTGCAGGCAGTCGCCGGCGAAGAACCACAGCAGATCCCGCGGGATCAGGTGGGCAATTTGCGGGTAACGGGTAATCACTTGAGTCAGGATGTCCTGGCCCAGGTATTGGCTTTCGATCGGCTCGATCGGCAGTGACGCCAGCAGTTCGTCGAAACGCTCCAGGAACAGGGCATGGCTTTCTTCGGGAACCTGATCGGCCTCACCTACGGCGACCAGGATACTGCGCAGATGGTCGAGCAAAACCAGATGATCGGCAACGACGTTGGACACGAGATTAAGTCCTCAAGAGCAAAACGGGCGCGGGAGTATAAAGCCCCTGCGCCCGTTTTTCACTGATTGAAGGGATCAGCGGATTTTGCCTTCCGCGGGTTTGAGTTGCTCCTTGTCGAAATCATCGACATCGATCACCTTGCGCCGCGCCGCTTCGGCATCACGCAGGGTCTGGGCTTCCACGGCCTGCAACACCCCGGCCTCCAGTGCCGCATCGATGGCGTGCTCGCCGGCAACCGGTTTGACCTGACCGCTCTTGAGCGACGTGTGCAGTTTCTTGTGCAGCGGTTGTGCTGCACTCAGCTGATCACAGGCATGTTGCAGCGCACCGACCGCATCATCTGCCGATTGCGGGCGATAGCAGCCGGCAAGCAGTTCTTCCAGCGCCGGATCGCCCTTGGCCCGGCCGATGACTGCAGCCACCTCGGCACCGAGTTTGTCCGAAGGCCCTTTGTGACGGCGGCCGAACGGGAACACGATCACGCGCAACAGGCAGCCGAAGACCCGGTTCGGGAAGTTGGTCAGCAGTTCATCCAGCGCTTTTTCCGACTGGCCGAGGCTTTCTTCCATGGCCCATCGTAACAGCGGTTCCATGTACGCCGGGGAGTCGAGGTCGTGGTAACGCTTGAGCGCCGCCGAGGCCAGATACAGATTGCTCAGCACATCACCCAGACGCGCCGAAAGTCGCTCGCGGCGTTTCAGTTCGCCGCCCAGCAGCATCATGCTCAGGTCGGCGAGCATGGCAAACGCGGCAGCCTGACGGTTGAGGGCGCGGAAATAACCCTGGCTGAGCTTGTCTCCTGGTGCATGTTCGAAATGGCCAAAACCAAGGTTCAGCACCAGCGTGCTGGCAGCGTTGCTCACGGCAAATCCGATGTGCTTGAGCAGCAGACCATCGAATTCCTTGAGTGCCTGATCCTTGTCCTCGCGACCGGCGAGGGCCATTTCCTTGAGGACGAACGGATGGCAGCGGATCGCACCCTGGCCGAAGATCATCAGGTTGCGCGAAAGAATGTTCGCACCTTCCACGGTGATGAAGATCGGCGCACCGTTCCAGCTGCGACCCAGATAGTTTTTCGGGCCCATGATGATCGCCTTGCCGCCGTGCACATCCATGGCGTGGCTGATGCACTCGCGACCGCGTTCGGTGAGGTGATACTTGAGGATCGCCGACAGTACCGAAGGTTTCTCGCCCAGATCCACCGCATTGGCGGTCAGCATACGCGCGGCGTCCATCATCCAGGCGTTGCCGCCGATCCGCGCCATGGCTTCCTGAATGCCTTCGAAGGCAGACAGCGGCACGTTGAACTGCTCGCGGATCTGCGCGTACTGCCCGGTCACCAGGCTGGTGAACTTTGCCGCGCCAGTGCCCACTGCCGGCAGCGAGATCGAACGCCCGACCGACAGGCAGTTCATCAGCATCATCCAGCCTTTGCCGAGCATGTCCTGGCCGCCGATGAGGTAGTCCAGCGGGATGAACACGTCCTTGCCGGAGTTCGGGCCGTTCATGAACGCCGCGCCCAGCGGCAGGTGGCGGCGACCGATTTCCACGCCGGGAGTATCGGTCGGGATCAGCGCGAGGCTGATGCCGAGGTCTTCCTTGTCGCCGAGCAGGTGATCCGGGTCATAGGCCTTGAAGGCAAGGCCAAGCAGGGTCGCGACCGGGCCGAGGGTGATGTAGCGTTTTTCCCAGTTCAGGCGCAGGCCGAGGGTTTCCTGGCCTTCCCATTCGCCCTTGCAGATGATCCCGGTGTCGGGCATGGCGCCGGCGTCGGAGCCGGCGAGCGGGCCGGTCAGCGCAAAACACGGAATGTCGTCGCCACGGGCCAGCCGTGGCAGGTAATGGTTGCGTTGTTCGTCGGTGCCGTAATGCAGCAGCAGTTCGGCCGGGCCCAGAGAGTTGGGCACCATCACGGTGGAAGCGAGGTCGCCACTGCGGGTCGCCAGTTTCATCGCCACCTGGGAGTGGGCGTAGGCGGAGAAACCCTTGCCACCGAACTCCTTGGGAATGATCAGGGCGAAGAAACCATGTTCTTTGATGTGGGTCCAGGCTTCGGGCGGCAGATCCATCGACTGGCCGATCTGCCAGTCGGTGACCATCGCGCAGAGCTCTTCGGTCGGGCCGTCGATGAACGCTTGTTCCTCGTCAGTCAGTTGCACTTTTGGATAAGACAGCAGTTTGTCCCAGTCCGGACGGCCGCTGAACAGTTCGCCGTCCCACCACACCGTGCCGGCGTCGATCGCGTCGCGTTCGGTCTGCGACATCGGTGGCAGGGTTTTCTGGAACCAGCTGAACAGCGGCGCGGTGAAGTGTTTGCGGCGCAGGTCAGGCAGCAGCAGCGGGGCGGCGACCAGAGCCAGCACCACCCAGAAAATCAGCAGCAACCAGCCCGGTGCGTGGCTGAAAATCCCCATCGCCAACAGGTAAGCGGCAACGATGCCCAGTGCCGGCAGCGGGGCGATGCGCCGATGGGCCAGATACGCCACGCCGACGATCAGAACCAGTATCCACAACAACAGCATATTTAATCCTCCGTGAACCAGGGCGACGAACCGACCCTCCAGAGCTTAGACGGCATCTGCAAAACGGGGCGGTCAGAGCAAGGTGATTGAAATCGTGGGAAACCCCGGATGTCTTTTGTAGGTTCGGTGGGCAACACGCGTGGGAAATCGTTCGCAGCTTCCGCGTCTTTGCGTGCATGTTTGGCCGAAACGTCGTTATCTCTGTGCTGAACCTCTCGCTAGACTCGGGGCTCAATCAGGAGAATGTCGTCATGCACGAGTATCTGAGCCCCGGCCGCTTCATCGATAGTGACCACCCCTCGGTGGTGGAGTTCGCCGAGCAGCACCGTGGTGCCAGTCGCGATCCGCTCGCGCAGGCGATCAGTCTTTATTACGCGGTGCGCGAGGCGGTGCGTTACAACATGTACACCTTCAGCCGCGACCCGCAGACCTTGCGCGGCAGCTACGCGCTGGCGGCGGGTGAAAGTTATTGCGTGCCCAAGGCCACGTTGCTCGCCGGTTGCGCGCGCCATTGCGGGATCCCCGCGCGCATCGGTCTGGCGGATGTGAAAAATCATCTGTCGACGCCGCGTCTGCTTGAACTGCTGAGAAGCGAAGTGTTCGCCATGCATGGTTATACCGAGCTGTTTCTCAATGATCGCTGGGTCAAAGCCACCCCCGCGTTCAACCAGAAGCTCTGCGAAATGTTCAACGTTGCGCCGCTGGAATTCGACGGCATGAACGACAGCGTTTTCCACCCGTACAACAGTGATGGCGCGCTGCTGATGGAGTACCTGGTCGATCACGGTCAGTTCGCCGATGTACCGGAATCTTTTTTCTTCGAACATCTGCAGAAATGTTATCCGCACCTGTTCAACGATCAGCAGACGCCCCTGTCCAGTGACCTGCGTGGTGATGTCGGCCGCTTCTGATCCGGCGTATGCTGCCTGCCCATTTACTGGAAAAGAGGCGGACATGCTGAAGATCTGGGGTCGCAAGAATTCGTCGAATGTCAGAAAACCGTTGTGGGCGGCCGAAGAGCTCGGGCTGGCCTACGAGGCCATCGATGCCGGTGGCGCGTTTGGTGTGGTCGACACGCCGGAGTACCGGGCAATGAACCCGAACGGGCGGGTGCCGGTGATTCAGGACGACGGTTTCGTGTTGTGGGAATCGAATGCCATCGTGCGTTACCTGCTGGCAAAACATGCGGCCGATACCTCGTGGTACCCGGCGGATCCGCAGACCCGCGCCACCGCCGACAAGTGGATGGACTGGACGACTTCCAGTTTCGCAGGGCCGTTTCGCACGGTGTTCTGGGGCGTTTTGCGTACCCCGGCAGACAAGCAGGACTGGCCGGCAATCCATGCGGCGATCAAGGAGTGCGATAGCTTGCTGGCGATGGCCGATCAGGCGCTGAAGCACCAGCCGTATCTGTCCGGGAGTGAAATCGGCATGGGCGATATCCCGCTCGGCAGTTTCATTTATGCCTGGTTCGAGATGCCGATCGAACGCGCGCCGCAGCCCAATCTCGAAGCCTGGTACGCGCGGTTGAAGCAGCGTCCGGCGTATCAGAAAGCCGTCATGACCGCGTTGACTTAATACCTACTATCGACACACTTGACTGTACTTGTGCGGCGACGGCAAGCACCATTGCGCTCGAGCGCTGCGGTTGTCTTCCTCGCCGCCGGCTTTTTATCAGTCCTTTTTTCCTTACTGGGTGCGTAAATCCGATATGAGTTCCGCTCTGTCCATCCGGCAGCTAACCAAAACCTACGGCAACGGGTTCCAGGCCTTGAGTGGTATCGATCTGGACGTCGCCGAAGGTGACTTCTTCGCCTTGCTCGGCCCCAACGGCGCCGGCAAATCCACGACCATCGGCATTCTCTCGACCCTGGTCAACAAGACCAGCGGCACCGTGAACATCTTCGGCCACGACCTGGACAAGAACCCGGCGGCGCTCAAGCGCTCCATCGGCGTGGTGCCCCAGGAGTTCAACTTCAACCAGTTCGAAAAGACTTTCGACATCGTCGTGACCCAGGCCGGTTACTACGGCATTCCGGCAAGGATCGCCAAGGAGCGCGCCGAGCAATACCTGACCCAGCTCGGCCTGTGGGACAAGCGCGATGTGCCGTCGCGTTCGCTGTCCGGCGGCATGAAGCGTCGCTTGATGATCGCCCGGGCGCTGGTGCATGAACCGCGTCTGTTGATCCTCGATGAACCGACTGCCGGGGTGGATATCGAACTGCGCCGCTCGATGTGGACGTTCCTCACCGAACTGAACCAGAAAGGCATCACCATCATCCTCACCACGCACTATCTGGAAGAGGCTGAGCAGTTGTGCCGCAACATCGGCATCATCGACCACGGCACCATCGTCGAGAACACCAGCATGCGTCAGCTGCTCGGCCAGCTGCATGTGGAGACCTTCCTGCTGGACCTGAAGAACGACCTGAGTGCCGCGCCGCAATTGGCGGGCTACCCGGCGCGTCTGCTGGACGGCCATACCCTGGAAGTCCAGGTCGACAAGTCCGTGGGCATTACCGCGCTGTTCGGCCAACTGGCCCTGCAGAACATCGAAGTACTGAGCCTGCGCAATAAAACCAATCGCCTCGAGGAGCTGTTCGTGTCCCTGGTGGAGAAAAATCTGTCGAAGGTGGCGGTATGAGTTCCGAGCTGCGCCCCAACCTCGTTGCCCTTACCACCATTGTTTACCGCGAAGTCAGACGCTTCACCCGGATCTGGCCGCAGACCCTGCTGCCGCCGGCGATCACCATGGTTCTGTATTTCGTGATCTTCGGTAACCTGATCGGCCGGCAGATCGGCGACATGGGTGGCTTCACCTACATGGAGTACATCGTGCCGGGTCTGATCATGATGTCGGTGATCACCAACTCCTACGGCAACGTGGTCTCAAGTTTCTTCGGCAGCAAGTTCCAGCGCTCCATCGAAGAACTGATGGTGTCGCCGGTGTCGCCGCACACGATCCTGATCGGTTACACGATCGGTGGCGTCTTGCGAGGCCTGATGGTGGGTGTGATCGTGACGATTCTGTCGTTGTTCTTCACCCATTTGCAGGTACACCATCTCGGTGTGACGGTGCTGGTGGTGGTGCTGACGGCGACGATCTTCTCGCTGCTGGGCTTCATCAACGCGGTGTTTGCGCGCAACTTCGATGACATCTCGATCATCCCGACCTTCGTGCTGACCCCGCTGACCTACCTCGGTGGCGTGTTCTATTCGATCACCTTGCTGCCGCCGTTCTGGCAGACCGTGTCGCTGGCCAACCCGGTGCTGCATATGGTCAACGCCTTCCGTTACGGCATCCTCGGTGTGTCGGATATCCGTATCGGTATTGCGATCACCTTCATGCTGGTGGCAACCGTGGTGCTGTATTTCGGTTGTGCGCGGCTGCTGGTGAGCGGGCGCGGAATGCGTACCTGATCCCTTCGATGTTGCAATGAAAAACGGCCTCCCACAGTGGAGGCCGTTTTGCATTCACGCCTGACGTCTTTTCTTGCGCCGCGCCCATTGCCGGGTCACCCACCAGCGCCAGTACAGCATCACCAGACAGTAGGCGAGGGCGCCCAGTGCCAGCCCGACCACCACCGACCCCAGCAGAAACGGTTGCCACAAGGTCGAGAGCTCGCCGCTGATCCATTCCCAGGTCAATTCGTCGGGGAGCGTGCGGGCGGGTACATCCATCAGCCAGGCCCCTGCCTGATAAGTGCAGAAGAACACCGCCGGCATGGTGATCGGATTGGTCAGCCAGACCAGGCTGACGGCAATCGGCATGTTGCCGCGTACCATGATCGCGAGGACGGCGGCCACCAGCATTTGTGCGGGAATCGGCAGGAACGCGGCGAACAGGCCAACGGCCATGGCGCGGGCCACCGAATGTCGGTTGAGGTGCCAGAGGTTCGGGTCATGCAGCAACGTGCCGAGAAAGCGTAAGGATTTGTGTTCCCTGATGCTCGTCGGGTCGGGCATGTAACGTTTGAATAAGCGCCGGGGCATAAGGCTTCTCGGTCGGTTAAGGCGGCAAGTATGTCTGGATTCTATGAACCGCCCATTCAGACTTTGTGACAATTGATAACGACGCCCGTGCCCGGCAACCGCTATGCCTGAAGGTGGGACTCTCAAGGACGGGCTTATGCGCACAGGGATGATGGCGCTGGCGGTCGGTCTGCTGGCTCCGGTTTTTTTACCGGCCTTGCCGCCGGTCGGGTTATTGCTGGTGTTGCCGTGGGTGGCGCTGATGCTGCTGCCGTTCCGCAGCTATCCACTGGCGTTTTTGCTGCTTGGATTTACATGGGCGAGCTTCAGCGCGCAGCTGGCGTTGAATGATCGACTGCCTTCCCGGCTGGATGGCGAAACACGCTGGGTGGAGGGGAGGGTCGTCGGCTTGCCACAGAGTGCCGAGGGTGTCGTGCGCTTCGAACTGGCCGACGCGCGCTCGCGTCACGAGAAACTGCCGTCGTTGATGCGTCTGGCCTGGTACGCCGGGCCCGAGGTCAGCAGTGGCGAACGCTGGCGACTGGCGGTCAAGCTCAAGCGTCCCGGCGGCCTGCTCAATCCGGATGCGTTCGATTACGAAGCCTGGCTGCTGGCACAGCGCATCGGCGCCACCGGGACGGTGAAAGATGGCCAGCGTCTGGCGCCGGCGCAGTGGGCCTGGCGTGACAGCATCCGGCAGCGCTTGCTTGCGGTGGATGCTCAGGGACGTAACGGCGCTCTGGCTGCGTTGGTGCTCGGCGATGGTTCTGGGCTCAGTCGCGAGGACTGGCAGATCTTGCAGGACACCGGCACCGTGCATCTGCTGGTGATTTCCGGCCAGCACATCGGGCTGTTGGCGGCGTTGCTGTATGCGTTGGTCGCCGGGATGGCGCGGGTCGGGATTTGGCCGCTGCGTTGGCCCTGGCTGCCCTGGGCGTGCGGTCTGGCGTTCGCGGCGGCGCTGGGTTACGGCCTGCTGGCCGGGTTCGACGTGCCGGTGCGACGGGCCTGCGTGATGGTTGCGCTGGTGCTGTTGTGGCGTTTGCGCTTTCGGCACCTCGGCGCATGGTGGCCGTTGTTGCTGGCTTTCAACGGCGTGTTGTTGATGGATCCTCTCGCCAGCTTGCGTCCGGGGTTGTGGCTGTCATTCGCGGCGGTGGCCGTGTTGATCTTTACTTTCGGCGGCCGTCTGGGGCCGTGGCGCTGGTGGCAGACCTGGACGCGTGCGCAGTGGCTGATCGCGATCGGCCTGTGTCCCGTGTTGGTGGCACTGAGTCTGCCAATCAGTCTCAGCGGGCCACTGGCCAATCTGCTGGCGGTGCCGTGGGTCAGTTTTGCGGTGTTGCCGCCGGCGTTGCTGGGCACATTGCTGCTGCCAATCCCTTATGTCGGCGAGGGGCTGCTGTGGCTGGCGGGCGGACTGATCGACGGGTTGTTCCGATCACTTGCCCTGATTGCCGGGCGGTGGCCGGCGTGGGTTGCGGCGTCGATGCCGGGATGGGGTCTGGCGCTGGGCTGCATCGGTGCACTGCTGTTATTGCTGCCCCGAGGCGTTCCCCTGCGTCCCTTGGGCTGGCCGTTGCTGCTGGTGCTGGCATTTGCGCCCCGGGAACGACTGGCCGAAGGCGTGGCCGATGTCTGGCAACTGGACGTCGGCCAGGGCCTGGCGATAGTGGTCCGTACCCGGCATCACACCTTGCTGTACGACAGCGGTCCGCGCTTCGGTGACTTTGATGCAGGCGAGCGGGTGGTGCTGCCGGCCTTGCACAAACTGGGCGTAAACCACCTCGACCTGATGCTGCTCAGCCATGCCGATGCCGATCACGCGGGTGGAGCACTGGCCGTGGCGAAAGGCTTGCCGGTCAGCTTCGTCATCAGCGGCGACCCGCCGGGTCTGCCCGAAGCGCTCAACGCCGAGGCCTGTGAAACCGGGCGGCAATGGCAGTGGGACGGCGTTGCCTTCCATCTATGGCAGTGGGCCGACGCCCATGACAGCAACCAGCGTTCCTGCGTGTTGCAGATCGAAGCCAATGGCGAACGGTTGCTGCTGACCGGCGACATCGACAGCGCCGCTGAACGGGACCTGCTCAACAGCGTGCTGGCAGTTCCCACCCAGTGGCTGCAAGCCCCGCACCATGGCAGCCGCAGTTCCTCATCGATGGCCTTGCTCAAGGTTTTGCAGCCTCAGGCCGTGCTGATTTCCCGGGGGCAGGGCAATTCGTTCGGCCATCCGCACCCGACGGTCATTGCCCGCTATCGCAAACAGGGCATACATATCCATGACAGCGCCGAGCAGGGCGCCATTCATCTGCAACTGGGGCGGTTTCAGCCGGCCCGGTCGATGCGTCAACAACGCCGGTTCTGGCGCGCCCCGCCGTTGCCGGGGGCGGAGTACCGTTGAGCACGGTCGTCGGGGCGACGGGTCTTTATCGCGAACCGGTATGGTAAAGTGGCGCACTTTTTCGAGGGGGCTGTCACTGTGTGGGAATTGGTCAAATCCGGCGGCTGGATGATGTTGCCGATCATTCTGAGTTCCATCGCCGCCATGGCGATCGTCGCCGAGCGCCTGTGGACCCTGCGCGCCAGTCGCGTCACCCCTGAGCATTTGCTGGGTCAGGTCTGGGTCTGGATCAAAGACAAGCAGCTCAACAAGGAAAAACTCAAGGAGTTGCGCGCCAACTCGCCGCTGGGGGAAATCCTCGCTGCGGGTCTGGCCAACTCCAAGCATGGTCGCGAGATCATGAAAGAGTGCATCGAAGAGGCCGCCGCCCGGGTCATCCATGAGCTGGAACGCTACGTCAACGCGCTGGGCACCATCGCCGCCATGTCGCCGCTGCTCGGTCTGCTGGGTACGGTGCTGGGTATGATCGATATTTTCAGCGCCTTCACCGGCTCGGGAATGACCACCAATGCTGCGGTGCTGGCCGGCGGTATTTCCAAGGCGCTGATCACCACCGCCGCGGGCCTGATGGTCGGTATTCCGGCAGTGTTTTTCCACCGTTTCCTGCAACGCCGCATCGATGAGCTGGTGGTGGGCATGGAACAGGAAGCGATCAAACTGGTGGAAGTGGTGCAGGGCGACCGTGACGTCGATCTGGCCGGGGGCAAAGCGTGAAATTCCGTCGCAAGCCCCGGGAAACGATCGACATCAACCTCGCGTCGCTGATCGATGTGGTGTTCATCCTGTTGCTGTTTTTCGTCGTGACCACCACCTTCACCCGCGAAACCCAGCTGCGTGTCGACCTGCCGGAAGCGGTCAGCGGCTCGCCGGCCGAGGATCAGCAGGTCAAGCAACTGGACGTGGCCATCAGCGCCGAAGGCGTGTTCTCGGTGAACAACAAGATTCTGCCGAAAAACGATCTGGCCACCCTGATGGAAGCCATGCAGAAAGAATCCAACGGCGACACCAACATGCCGTTGTCGATCAGTGCTGACGGCAAGACTCAGCACCAATCCGTGATCACCGCCATGGACGCGGCCGGCAAGCTCGGTTTCAGCCATCTGCGCATGACCACGGTCGAGGCGGCGCCCAAATCCTGATGGCCATGTCCGATCGTCTGCTCGCCGCGTGGTACCAGGGGCACCCGGCCCTGACGCTGTTGCGGCCGCTGGAGTGGCTGTACCGCCGTGTCGTGGCCGGCAAACGTCAGCGTTTTCTCGATGGCGAGGGTGAGATTTACCAGTCGCCGGTGCCGGTGATCGTGGTCGGCAATATCACCGTCGGTGGCACCGGCAAGACGCCGATGATCCTGTGGCTGATCGAGCACTGCCGACGCCACGGGCTGCGGGTCGGTGTGGTCAGTCGTGGTTACGGCGCCAAACCGACGCAACTGCCATGGCGAGTCCAAGCCGATCAGGCTGCCGACATCGCCGGCGACGAACCTTTGCTGATCGTGCAGCGCACCGGCGTACCGCTGATGATCGATCCCGATCGCAGCGCCGCTGTCAGGGCCCTGCTGGACAGCGAGCCGCTGGACCTGATCCTGTCCGATGACGGCATGCAGCATTACCGCCTCGCGCGGGATCTGGAACTGGTGCTGATCGACGCCGCACGTGGTCTGGGGAACCAGCGCTGCCTGCCCGCCGGCCCCCTGCGCGAACCGGCCGAGCGCCTGCAAAGCGTTGACGGTGTGCTGTTCAACGGCGCCCTTGAGGATCGCGACGGCGGTTTTGCTTTCCGTCTGCAACCTTCGACGCTGGTCAATCTGCACAGCGGTGAACGCAAGCCGCTCGATCATTTTCCGCCCGGTCAGGCCGTGCACGCGGTCGCCGGGATCGGCAACCCGCAACGTTTCTTCAATACCCTCGAAGCGCTAGACTGGCGACCTGTGCCCCACGCCTTCGCCGACCACGCCGAATACAGCGTGCAGGCCTTGAGTTTTACGCCGTCATTGCCAGTGGTGATGACTGAGAAGGACGCGGTGAAGTGCCGTGCCTTCGCCGCCGCCGACTGGTGGTACCTGGCGGTCGATGCCGTGCCGTCGCCGGCCTTTGTAGCCTGGTTCGACACACAGTTGATGCGCCTGTTGCCGGATCGTCTTTTGCCTTAATCCGTTTTTATCCAGGGAATGTTCATGGACACCAAATTGCTCGACATCCTCGCCTGCCCGGTCTGCAAAGGTCCGCTCAAGCTCAGCGCCGACAAGACCGAACTGATCAGCAAGGGCGCCGGTCTGGCGTACCCGATCCGCGACGGCATCCCGGTGATGCTGGAAAGCGAAGCCCGCACCCTGACCACTGACGAGCGTCTGGATAAATGACCACTGCCTTCACCGTTGTCATCCCGTCGCGTTATGCCTCGACCCGTCTGCCGGGCAAACCGCTGCTGGACATCGCCGGCAAGCCGATGATCCAGCACGTCTGGGAACAGGCCAGCAAAAGCAGCGCCAGCCGTGTGGTGGTGGCGACCGACGATGCGCGCATTGTCGAGGCCTGCAAGGCTTTCGGCGCTGAAGTGGTGCTGACCCGTGAAGATCACAACTCCGGTACCGATCGTCTGGCTGAGGTGGCCGCGAAGCTGGGTCTGGAGCCGGATGCCATCGTGGTCAACGTGCAGGGTGACGAACCGCTGATTCCGCCGAGCGTGATCGATCAGGTCGCCGCCAACCTCGCGGCCCACACCGAAGCGCGCATGGCCACTCTGGCCGAGCCGATCGAAGACGTGGAAACCCTGTTCAACCCGAACGTGGTCAAAGTCGTCAGCGACCTCAACGGTCTGGCGTTGACCTTCAGTCGCGCGACCCTGCCCTGGGCCCGCGATGCCTTCGCCAAGAGCCGCGACGTACTGCCGGAAGGCGTGCCGTATCGTCGTCACATCGGCATTTATGCCTACCGCGCAGGCTTCCTTCAGGACTTCGTGAGCTGGGGCCCGTGCTGGCTGGAAAACACCGAATCCCTCGAGCAGCTGCGTGCCCTGTGGCACGGCGTGCGGATTCACGTGGCGGACGCGTTGATCGCGCCGCCGACCGGGGTCGACACCGCCGAAGACCTCGAGCGCGTCCGTCGCCTGCTGGAGGCCTGATGCGCGTTCTGTTCGTGTGCCTGGGCAACATCTGCCGTTCGCCCACCGCCGAAGGCGTGTTGCGCCACAAGTTGCGCGAAGCGGGGCTGGCGGATCAGGTCGAAGTGGCCTCTGCCGGCACCGGTGACTGGCACGTCGGCAATCCGCCGGACAAGCGCAGTCAGGCTGCGGCCAAGTTGCGCGGTTATGACCTGTCGGCGCAGCGCGCGCAGCAGGTCAGCCGCGCCGATTTCGCCAGTTACGACCTGATCCTTGCCATGGACAACAGCAACCTGCGCAACCTCAAGGCCTTGCAGCCGTCCACCGGCAAGGCCGAGCTGGACCTGTTTCTGCGCCGCTATGCAGGCGTGGTCGACGAGGTGCCGGATCCGTACTACGACGGCGATCAGGGTTTCGAGCAGGTGCTGGATCTGATCGAGCGTGCCTGCGATCAGCTGTTGATCGAAGTGAAGGGGCGGGTATGAGTTTGCAGGTACAGCCGCAGGTTTCCCTGAAACCCTTCAATACCTTCGGCGTTGACGTTCGCGCGCAGCTGTTTGCCGAAGCCCACAGTGACGCCGATGTGCGCGAAGCCCTGGCTTACGCGGCTGCCCACGACGTGCCGTTGCTGGTGATTGGCGGCGGCAGCAATCTGTTGCTCACGGCGGACATCCCGGCGCTGGTGCTGCGCATGGCCAGCCGTGGCATCCGCGTCATCAGCGACGATGGCAACCGCGTGGTGATCGAAGCTGAAGCTGGCGAGCCGTGGCACCCGTTCGTGCAGCACACGCTGGCGCAGGGTTTTTCCGGGCTGGAGAATCTCAGCCTGATCCCCGGCACTGTCGGTGCCGCGCCGATGCAGAACATCGGTGCCTACGGCGTCGAGATGAAGGATGTGTTCGCCGGCCTGACGGCGCTGGATCGCCAGACCGGCGAGCTGCGTGACTTCAGCCTGGAAGAGTGCAACTTCGCCTACCGCGACAGCGTGTTCAAACAGCAGCCGGGGCGTTGGTTGATCCTGCGAGTGCGCTTCGCATTGAATCGAGTCGCGCATCTGCACCTGGAATACGGTCCGGTGCGTCAGCGTCTGACCGAGCAGGGCATCGAGCAGCCGACGCCGACGGATGTCAGTCGAGCGATTTGCAGCATTCGCAGCGAAAAACTGCCGGACCCGGCGGTACTCGGCAATGCCGGCAGCTTCTTCAAGAACCCGCTGGTGTCGGCGGCCGTGGTCGCACAGATCAAGGCGCAGCACCCGGATCTGGTGGCCTACGCGCAACCGGACGGGCAGATGAAACTGGCGGCGGGCTGGTTGATCGAGCGAGCGGGCTGGAAAGGTTTCCGCGAGGCCGATGCCGGCGTGCATAAATTGCAGGCGCTGGTGCTGGTCAACTACGGCGCGGCGACCGGGCTGCAATTGCTCGATCTGGCCCAGCGCATCCAGAAAGACATTGCAGAACGTTTCAATGTCGAGCTGGAAATGGAGCCCAATCGCTATTGAGGCTACGCTTTCAAGTCTGGACCCAAAGCCCTGCACTATTTAAAAAAGTGCAGGGCTTTTTTGTTAATCGCGGGTTAACGTAGCCAGCTAACGATACCAGCCATTTGCTCCACCAAAGGCCCGGTGCAGACGTTCCCGTCAGCACAAGAGAGCCTGATTAGCCTGAGCCGATCTGCGCGAACCACTACCGTCCCTGCGGTGGCAGATGGCTCGACCCCATAACCTCCAAGAATATGCGGGCGTGCCCATGATTACCCTGAAACTCAATGGTCAAGATCATCCACTCGATGTCACCGAGGACATGCCACTGTTGTGGGCGATCCGTGACGTCGCTGGCTACAACGGCACCAAGTTCGGCTGCGGCATGGGCCTGTGCGGTGCATGCACCATTCATATCGACGGCGCGCCGGCGCGCAGTTGCATCACCCCGATCGGTTCGTTGGTCGGGCAGAACGTGACCACCATCGACAACCTGCATGCCGACCCGGTCGGTCAGATCGTTCAGCAAGCCTGGCTCGACACCGCCGTGGCCCAATGCGGTTACTGCCAGGGCGGGCAGATCATGTCCGCCACCGCGTTGCTCAAGACCAACCCGAACCCGAGCGATGAGCAGATCGAAGAGGCGATGGTCGGCAACATCTGCCGTTGCGGCACCTACAACCGGATCAAGACCGCGATCCGTCAGGCATCCACTCACCTGAAGGAGGCCAAGGCATGAGCCGTCTACCGAACGATTTCGCCCTGAGCAACCTGAGTCGTCGGGGCTTCCTCAAGGGCGTCGGCGCCACCGGGGCGTTGGTGCTGGCGGCGAGCTGGGGCTGGCAGGATGCGCTGGCCGAAGACAAGCCCAAGAAGTTTGGCGCCGACGGCATGCCCAACGGCTGGATCGATGATCCCAAGGTCTACGTCAGCATCGCGGCTGATGGCACGGTGACCGTGGTCTGTAACCGTTCGGAAATGGGCCAGGGCGTGCGCACCAGCCTGACCATGGTGGTCGCCGATGAGCTGGAAGCCGACTGGGCGCACGTCAAGGTTCAGCAGGCGCCGGGTGATGAAGTGCGCTTCGGCAACCAGGACACTGACGGCTCGCGCAGCATGCGTCACTGGTACGAGCCGATGCGCCGTTGCGGCGCGGCCGCCCGGACCATGCTGGAACAAGCGGCCGCCGCCCAATGGAAGGTGCCGGTCGGCGAATGCCGTGCGCAACTGCATAAAGTCATTCACACACCGTCCGGGCGTGAGCTGGGTTACGGTGAACTGGCCGCTGCGGCCAGTGCGCTGACGGTGCCGGCCCGTGACAACCTGCGGCTCAAGCAGCCGTCGGAATTCCGTTACATCGGCAAGGAAGGCACCAAGGCCATCGACGGTGCCGACATCGTCAATGGTCGCGCGGTTTACGGCGCCGACGTGCATTTCGACGGCATGCTGTTCGCGGTTATCGCGCGTCCTGCGGTTTACGGTGGCAAGGTCAAATCGGTGGATGACAGCGCCGCGCTGAAAGTGCCGGGCGTACTCAAAGTCATCCAGATCGAACCTCGGCCATTGCCTTCGGAATTCCAGCCGTTGGGTGGCGTGGCTGTGGTGGCCAGCAACACCTGGGCGGCATTGAAGGGCCGTGAAGCGCTGAAGATCGAGTGGGACGATGGCCCGAACGCCACTTATGACTCGGTCGCCTATCGCAAGGAGATCGAAGCTGCTTCGCTGAAACCGGGCAAAGTGGTGCGCAACACCGGCGACATCGACAAAGCCATCGCCGGTGCCGCCAGCACGCTCGAAGCCTCTTATTATTTGCCGCATCTGGCACAGGCGCCGATGGAGCCGATGGTCGCCATCGCCCGTTACAAGGATGGCGCCTGCGAGGCGTGGGCACCGAGCCAGGCGCCGCAGGTCACCCGCGAGCGGATCGCCGAACGCCTGGGGCTGCCGTTCGATAACGTCACCTTCAATGTCACGCTCTTGGGCGGTGGTTTCGGGCGCAAGTCCAAACCGGACTTCGTCGTTGAAGCGGCCGTGCTCGCCAAGGAATTCCCTGGCAAGGCAGTGCGCGTGCAGTGGACCCGGGAAGACGACATCCACAACTCGTATTTCCACACCGTATCCGCCGAATACCTCAAGGCCGGCGTCGGCAAGGACGGCTTGCCGTCTGCCTGGTTGCACCGCACGGTGGCGCCAAGCATCACCGCGCTGTTTGCGCCGGGCATGAACCACGAAGCCGCGTTCGAGCTGGGCATGGGCTTCACCAACATGGCCTACGCGATTCCCAACGTGCGCCTGGAAAACCCTGAGGCCACGGTGCATACGCGGGTGGGCTGGTATCGCTCGGTGTCGAACATTCCCCATGGTTTTGCGATTCAGAGCTTTGTCGACGAACTGGCGCACAAGGCCAAGGAAGATCCGCTCAAGTATCAGATCAAATTGCTCGGCCCGGATCGGCAGATCGACCCGCGTACGCTCAGTGAAGAGTGGAACTACGGCGAATCCCCCGAGCGTTATCCGATCGACACCGGACGCATGCGCACCGTGCTCGAAACCGCGGCCAAGGCGGCGGGTTGGGGGCGTCAATTGCCTAAGGGCCGTGGTCTCGGATTGGCGGTGCATTACAGCTTCGTCACCTACGTGGCGGCGGTGATCGAAGTCGAGGTCAAGGACGATGGCACGCTGATCGTGCACAAGGCCGATATCGCCGTGGATTGCGGCCCGCAGATCAACCCCGAGCGGATTCGTTCGCAGTTCGAAGGGGCGTGTGTGATGGGTCTGGGTAATGCCGTGTGGGGCGAAATCAGCTTCAAGGACGGCAAGGTGCAGCAGGACAACTTCCATATGTATGAAGTGGCGCGAATGTCGCTGGCGCCGAAGGAAGTCGCGGTGCATCTGGTGACGCCGCCAGGTGACGTGCCGTTGGGTGGTGTCGGAGAGCCGGGCGTTCCTCCGATCGCTCCGGCGCTGTGCAACGCGATCTTCGCTGCCACCGGTCAGCGCATCCGCAACCTGCCGGTGCGTTACCAGTTGCAGGGCTGGCAGAAGGCGCAAGCGTGATGGACAGCGCCGATCTGAATGTCCTGCGCAGTGTGCTTGAATGGCGTCGCGCCGGGCAGCGAGTGATGTTGTTCAGTGTCGTGCAGACCTGGGGCACCGCGCCCCGGGCGCCCGGCGCAATGCTCGCGTTGCGCGAAGATGGCGTGGTTATCGGCTCGGTGTCCGGCGGTTGCGTCGAGGACGATCTGATCGCCCGGCTGCACGACGGACGGATTCCCGCCGACGGGCCGCCGGTGCAGTTGATCACCTACGGCGTGACGCAGGAAGAGGCGGCGCGTTTCGGCCTGCCGTGCGGCGGCACTCTGCGCCTGACCGAGGAGCGGGTCGGCGATCCGGCGTGGGTCGCCGAGTTGCTGGATCGCTGCGAAGCCCACGAAATCGTCGCTCGCGAGCTGAACATCGGCACTGGCGAGGTGGTGCTGCGACCGGCCGGCAAGACTGACACCTTGAGCTTCGACGGCCAGACCCTGCGCGCCATTTATGGCCCACGCTGGCGCCTGCTGTTGATCGGCGCCGGGCAGTTGTCGCGGTACGTGGCCGAGATGGCGCGATTGCTGGATTTCGAAGTGCTGATCTGTGATCCGCGCACCGAATTCGTCTACGGCTGGGAAGAGCAGCATGGGCGGTTTGTGCCCGGTATGCCGGATGAAGCGGTGCTGAACATCCAGACCGATGAACGCACGGCGATTGTCGCGCTGACTCACGACCCACGGCTGGATGACATGGCACTGCTCACGGCGCTCGACTCCAAGGCGTTCTACGTCGGCGCACTCGGCTCACGGGTCAACAGCCGCAAGCGTCGGGAAAATCTGGCTGAGCTAGGCTTGTCTGAAGCGGCCATCGCCCGTTTGCACGGGCCGATCGGTTTGCATATTGGCAGCCATTCTCCGGCGGAAATCGCCTTGTCGCTGTTGGCAGAAATCGTCGCGATCAAGAATGGTGTCGAGCTCAAGCAGAAGAAAACAGTGGAGAGCGTATGAGCCGATCCATCGGAGTGATTGTGCTGGCGGCGGGCGAGGGCAGGCGCTTTCGCGAGGTGGCAGGCGTTGACAAGGACAAGCTGCTGGCCGATTGCACCGGGCGCGATGGCGCGGTGCGTTCGGTGGTCGAGCAGGTGCTGGTGAATCTGCCGGCGAGTCTCGACAAGCGAGTGCTGGTGACGACTGAGGCGCGGCCGCAGGCAATGCGCATGGCGCAGGCTTATGGGTGTGACATTGTCTCGATCGAGTCCACCGGAATGGGCGACAGCATCGCGGCGGGTGTGACGGCTTGCCCTGATGCCGATGGCTGGCTGATTGTGCTGGGCGACATGCCGTTCATCCTGCCGTCGAGCATTGAGCGGGTTGTGGCGGCGATTGCCGAGGATGCGGTCAGCGTACCGACGTTGAACAGTGATTATGGGCATCCGGTCGGGTTTGGTCGTTCGTTCGGAGCGGGGCTGATGGCTTTGTCCGGTGACCGGGGCGCCAGGCCATTGTTCAAGCAGGGGCGTGTGGTGGAAGTCGTGGTAGATGATCCCGGCGTTCTGTGGGATATCGATGTGCCGCAAGCGCTGGTTTTCCCTCAAGTTTGAAGTACGCACAGATTCCCACAATTGAGTTGTGTGAATTTTGAGGCATAAAAAAGCCCCGCCTGGATTACCAGGCGGGGCTTTTTAGTGGCTTTTGGAATCAGACGAGGGGTTTAGGCTCGTGTTCTTTTTCCTGGGCCTCTTCGTGTTGCTCGACCGCTTCCTGGACGGAGCGTGGTGCCTCGGCAATCACAGCTTCAACGGCCACTTCCTCAGCGACCGGGGCAGGAGCCGCCTCGACCACTTCGGCAGCTGGAGCAGCAGCCAGCTCGGCTTCCTTCTGCAGACGCTCTTCTTCACGCTTGCGACGACGCACTTCACGCGGATCGTTCGGTGCGCGGCCGCTTGGGGTCAGGGCGCTGACCGGGGCAACGACTGGAGCCGCTTCAACTGCCGGGGCAGGTGCTTCGACGACAACTGGCGCTTCAACCACAGGGGCTTCAACGACCGGTGCCGGTTCGGCAACCACCACTGGCTCGGCAGCCTTGGCTTCTTCAACAACAGGCGCTTCAACCACTGGCGCTGGTGTTTCAGTGACAGCTGGCTCGGCGACCCAGTTGAATGCGGTCTGTTCTTCGCGAACTTCACGCACGGTTTCGGTCACGGTTTCAGCGACGGTTTCGACACCCGACTCTTCAACTACGGCTGGTGCCTGGAAGGTCACCGCTGGTTCGGCAGCTGCTTCAACCTGAGGCTGAGCTTCGCGAACCGGAGCCACTTCGACTTCCGGAGCAGCCTTCGCTTGGACTGGCGTAGTCGCTTCAACAACCGGTGCTTCAACTGGAGCACTTTCCAGCGTGGCAGCAGTGGCGCGCTCAGCCTGCTCGTGAGCCTGAGCTTCGGCTGGAGCGCTGATCACGGTGCTGGCAACCGCTGCGGTGACGGCCAGGCCGGCGGCCAGATCGGCTGTGCTCGGTTGTGCGGCTTCAGTGTTCTCTGCGGACTCTTCCGAACCTTCGATCACGTTGCCGTTGGCATCACGCTGACGCTCGCGACGGTTGCTGCGACGACGCTGACCACGGGAGCGGCGGCGTGGACGATCGCCTTCGGCGTTCTCCGAACCGTCTTCCGGCAGTTGCTCTTCGTTGGTGTGAGTTTCTTCTTCGGCGACAGCGGCAGCGGCCTGTTCGGCACGCGGTTGACGCTCTTCACGCGGAGGACGTGGTGCACGTTCTTCACGCGGCTGACGGGCCGGACGCTCTTCAGCGGTAGCGGCAGCAGCAACGGCCGGAGCGGCATCCAGCGGCTCGCGCAGTTCACGTACGCGTTCTTCACGCTCGCCACGCGGCTTGCGATCTTCACGCGGAGCACGTGGTGCACGTTCTTCACGAGGGGCGCGTGGTGCGCGTTCTTCGCGGGCTACCGGTGCTTCGTCACGGGATTCGCGTGGCTCGCGGACTTCACGTGGTTCGCGCGGTTGACGCTCTTCACGCGGCTCGCGTGGGGCGCGCTCTTCACGCGGTGCACGTTCTTCGCGCGGTTTGCGTTCTTCATCGCGGCGACCATTACGGTTGCGGCTCTGCTGACGACCGTTGCGACGCTCTTCGTTGCGGGCCGGACGCTCGGCGGCAGGTTTTTCAACCACAACCGGAGCAACAGGCTCTTCCTTGGTGGCGAACAGGCTGACCAGCGACTTCACCAGGCCTTTGAACAGGCTTGGCTCTGGCGCAGAAACCGGAGCAGGTGCCGGGGCCGGTGCGGCGACTTCGGTCGGAACCGGAGCGTTGGCGCGGGCCGGAGCCGTCTTGACGGCGGCTTCCTGGCGAACCAGGGTGCGGGTTGCGGCGGCTGGCTGGACGTCTTCGACATCGGCGGCAGCGGCAGCGATTTCGTAGCTGGACTGGTTGGTCGCGGCTTCCGGGCTGTCGTCACGCAGACGCTGAACTTCGAAATGCGGGGTTTCGAGGTGATCGTTCGGCAGGATGACGATGCGGGCGCGGGTGCGCAGTTCGATCTTGGTGATCGAGTTGCGTTTTTCGTTGAGCAGGAATGCGGCCACCGGGATCGGCACTTGGGCGCGAACTTCGGCGGTGCGGTCTTTCAGGGCTTCTTCTTCGATCAGGCGCAGGATCGCCAGGGACAGCGATTCGACGTCGCGGATGATGCCGGTGCCGCTGCAACGCGGGCAGACGATGCCGCTGCTTTCGCCCAGCGAAGGACGCAGGCGCTGACGGGACATTTCCAGCAGGCCGAAGCGCGAGATGCGACCGATCTGCACGCGAGCGCGGTCGGCCTCCAGGCATTCGCGGACTTTCTCTTCCACGGCGCGCTGGTTCTTGGCAGGGGTCATGTCGATGAAGTCGATGACGATCAGGCCGCCGATGTCGCGCAGGCGCAACTGACGGGCGATTTCTTCGGCGGCTTCAAGGTTGGTCTGCAGGGCGGTCTCTTCGATGTCGCTGCCTTTGGTGGCGCGCGCCGAGTTGATGTCGATGGACACCAGGGCTTCGGTCGGATCGATGACGATGGAGCCGCCGGACGGCAGTTCGACGACGCGCTGGAAAGCGGTTTCGATCTGGCTTTCGATCTGGAAACGGTTGAACAGCGGAACGCTGTCTTCATACAGCTTGATCTTGCTGGCGTACTGCGGCATCACCTGGCGGATGAAGGTCAGGGCTTCGTCCTGGGCTTCAACGCTGTCGATCAGCACTTCGCCGATGTCCTGGCGCAGGTAATCGCGGATGGCGCGGATGATCACGTTGCTTTCCTGGTAGATCAGGAACGGCGCGGAACGATCCAGCGAAGCTTCTTTGATGGCGGTCCAGAGTTGCAGCAGGTAATCGAGGTCCCATTGCATTTCTTCGCTGCTGCGGCCAAGGCCTGCAGTGCGCACGATCAGACCCATGTCGGCCGGAGCGACCAGACCGTTCAGCGCTTCACGCAGTTCGTTGCGTTCTTCGCCTTCGATGCGACGGGAGATGCCGCCGGCACGCGGGTTGTTCGGCATCAGTACGAGGTAACGACCGGCCAGGCTGATGAAGGTGGTCAGGGCTGCGCCCTTGTTGCCACGTTCTTCTTTTTCGACCTGAACGATGACTTCCTGGCCCTCGCTCAGGACGTCCTTGATGTTGACGCGGCCTTCAGGGGCTTTCTTGAAGTATTCGCGGGAGATTTCTTTGAGGGGCAGGAAGCCGTGGCGCTCGGAGCCGAAATCGACAAAGGCAGCCTCAAGGCTTGGTTCGATGCGAGTGATGCGGCCTTTATAGATGTTGGCCTTTTTCTGCTCGCGTGCACCGGATTCGATGTCCAGGTCGTAGAGGCGCTGGCCATCTACCAGTGCAACACGCAACTCTTCGGGTTGAGTTGCGTTAATCAGCATTCTTTTCATGTAGTACCGTCGGTTTCCGGGCTGCCGGAAACGGCGTTCGGCACACACGACTTCTCACGGTCGGTGTCAGGTGCGTCGGGAGTGGTTGGCCATTCCCGTGTCCAGCGATGTCCGGCCAATTGGGCCGTTATCGCGACGTACGCGTCCTGCTTGCTGTGGCTACTTAAGCACTCAGTCAGGAGGAGGAATCAACCGGTGGCTGTGGACGAGATGAAGCGTCTTGATAAAGCCTGTTGCTACACAGTCCAGCGGTTGTGCATCTCCACCCTACACGTATCCCTGATAATTCGGGTGCTGCCGCGCGCAGAATCCGCAGCGGGTTGGCATTTACCGTGAGCTCCGAAAGGGGAGGTCACGCATCATGGCTAATTCAGGCGGTGTTTCCGGAGCCTTCGCTCGGGGTCATCCGCGGCTGACTGCACTTTGTGAACTGGCCGTGAATATGGCTCGCGTGGCGAGTGAAAACTCTGCTTTGCGGCGTGATTCAGGCCTCATGTCACCTGCGCTTGTTACAGCTGCAAACTCCACCGTTACGTAGCAAAAGCCCCGTAGGACGGCCTCGCGTCCTGGTGAATTGCGTTGGTCAGGGCCGGTTTTTGACCGTGGTTCCGCTGTCCAGGCCGCTTTTGGCGGCGTTCGCGACTATAGCAGCAATGATTAAGTGCTTCAATTCCATAAAAAATTGTTATTATCCGCGCCATGACGACTACTGCCCCCTCGACTCCAGGCGTTCAACTGCTTGAGGTCTCGCCGGAATATGCCGGCCAACGAATCGACAATTTCCTCCTCGCCCGGCTCAAAGGCGTGCCCAAGACTTTGATTTACCGCATTTTGCGCAAAGGCGAAGTGCGTGTGAACAAGGGTCGGATCA
Organism: Pseudomonas sp. V88_4; assembly: GCF_029967985.1. Classification (NCBI taxonomy): domain Bacteria; kingdom Pseudomonadati; phylum Pseudomonadota; class Gammaproteobacteria; order Pseudomonadales; family Pseudomonadaceae; genus Pseudomonas; species Pseudomonas sp. V88_4. The sequence goes on along the minus strand of NZ_JASCAF010000048.1, from coordinate 270,458 downwards.
AGCCCGAATACAAGCTGCAGGCTGGCGATATCGTGCGCGTGCCGCCGGTTCGCGTGCCTGAGCGTGACGAACCGGTGCCTTTGGCCCAAGGCCTGTTGCAGCGTCTGGAAGCCTCGATTGTCTACGAAGACAAGGCTCTGATCGTGATCAACAAGCCCGCCGGGATTGCGGTTCACGGTGGCAGCGGCTTGAATTACGGTGTTATCGAAGCCTTTCGTCAGTTGCGCCCCGATGCCAAGGAGCTCGAGCTGGTCCACCGCCTCGATCGTGATACCTCCGGTCTTCTGATGATCGCCAAGAAGCGCAGCATGCTGCGTCACTTGCATGCCGCGTTGCGCGGTGACGGTGTCGACAAGCGCTACATGGCCCTGGTTCGCGGCAATTGGGCGACCTCGATCAAACAAGTCCGTGCGGCGCTCGGCAAGAGCAATCTGCGTTCCGGTGAGCGTATGGTCGAGGTCGACGAGGAGGAGGGCAAGGAGTCTGTGACCGTGTTCAAGGTCCTGCGTCGCTTTGGCGATTTTGCCACTTTGATCGAGGCCAAGCCGATTACCGGTCGCACGCACCAGATTCGCGTCCACACGTTGCACGCCGGGCACTGCATTGCCGGTGACACCAAATACGGCGATGACAATTTCAGTAAGGAAATCCGTGATCTGGGCGGCAAGCGCCTGTTCCTGCACGCCTACATGCTGACCGTGCCGCTGCCCGACGGCGGTGAACTCAAGTTGCAGGCGCCGGTCGATGAAATGTGGGCCAAGACTGTGGAGCGATTGAGTGCGCCCATCTGATTACAAGCTGCTGATTTTTGATTGGGACGGCACGCTGGCCGATTCCATTCATCGGATTGTCGAGGCGATGCACTCGGCGTCCGGGCGATCCGGTTTCGAGTTGCGTGATGATTTTGCCGTCAAAGGCATTATCGGTCTGGGCTTGCCCGAGGCGATTCGCACGCTGTATCCGGAAATCAGCGATGCCGAAATGACGTTATTCCGCGAGTATTACGCCGATCACTACATCGCTGCAGAAGCGGTGCCTTCGCCGTTGTTCGAAGGCGTAGTCGAGTCGATGGCGTCTTTTCGCGAGCAGGGTTATCACCTGGCGGTCGCGACCGGCAAGAATCGTCGCGGGCTGGATCGGGTGCTCAAGGCCAATGGCTGGGAAGATTATTTCGATATCACCCGCGCAGCCGATGAAACTGCAAGCAAGCCGCATCCTCTGATGCTGGAGCAGATCCTTGCGCATTGTGGTGTGCGTGCCGAGCAGGCGCTGATGGTCGGTGACTCGTCCTTCGATCTGCTGATGGCGCGCAATGCGGGGATGGATTCAGTGGCGGTCAGCTATGGCGCGCAATCGATCGAATCGCTGCAACAGTTCGAGCCGCGACTGTCGATCGACCATTTTTCCGAATTGCATGCCTGGCTGGGGAAGCAGGCTTAATACGTTTTTGCTGGGGTGGATGGCATGACCGACGAATGGAAAGCACCGGCCAAGGCAACTGCCGACGACGGTGATGCGAAAAGCTGGAAGCTGCTGGAAAAGACCCTGCTGGCCGGCGTGCAGGAACAGCGTCGTTCGCGTCGCTGGGGCATCTTCTTCAAGCTGTTGACCTTTATTTATCTGTTTGTTGCGTTGATTCTGTTTACGCCGTTGATGGATATGGAGAAAAGCGCCACGCGCAGTGGCAATTACACCGCATTGATCGACGTTACCGGCATGATCGCTGATAAAGAACCTGCCAGTGCCGACAATATCGTAGGTAGTCTGCGCGCGGCGTTCGAGGACAAGAAGGTCAAGGGTGTAATCCTGCGCATCAATAGTCCGGGCGGCAGTCCGGTGCAGTCGGGTTACGTGTATGACGAGATCAAGCGCCTGCGCGGCCTGCACCCCGACACCAAGCTGTACGCGGTGATTTCCGACCTGGGCGCTTCCGGTGCCTATTACATTGCCAGTGCGGCGGATCAGATTTATGCCGACAAGGCCAGTCTGGTGGGTTCCATTGGTGTGACGGCAGCCGGTTACGGCTTTGTCGGCACCATGGAGAAGCTTGGCGTCGAGCGTCGCACTTACACCTCTGGCGAACACAAGGCGTTCCTCGATCCGTTCCAGCCGCAGAAGCCGGAAGAGACGGTGTTCTGGCAGAGTGTGCTGGATACCACGCACAAGCAGTTCATCAACAGCGTCAAGCAGGGGCGTGGCGATCGACTGAAGGACAAGGAACATCCGGAGCTGTTCTCCGGGCTGGTCTGGTCGGGTGAGCAAGCATTACCGCTGGGCTTGATCGATGGCTTGGGCAATGCGAGTTCGGTGGCGCGTGATGTGATTGGCGAAAAAGAGCTGGTGGACTTCACCGTTCAGGAATCGCCTTTCGACCGCTTCTCGAAGAAGCTCGGAGCAAGCGTTGCCGAAAAACTGGCAATGTGGATGGGTTTTAACGGCCCGTCGTTACGCTGATCGAATGCTGCATGAAAAAACCGGCCTGAGGGCCGGTTTTTTGTGGGTCAGGGAATCTGTACGCCTTCCGTCAGCAGCATGTCGATCAGGCGAATCAGCGGCAAGCCGATCAGGCTGGTGGCGTCCGGGCCTTCGGTTGATTGAAACAGGCTCACGCCCAGTCCTTCGGCCTTGAAGCTGCCGGCGCAGTCGTAGGGCTGCTCGGCGCGCAGATAGCGCTCGACGCGGGCCTGATCCAGTACGCGCATGTGCACGGTGAAGGGCACGCAGTCGACCTGGCAGTGGCCGGTCTGGCTGTTGAGTAGGGCCAGTCCAGTGAGGAAGGTCACGCTGGAACCGCTGGCGGCCAGCAGTTGTTCGCGGGCGTTTTCGAAGGTGTGTGGCTTGCCGATGATGCGCTCGCCGAGTACCGCAACCTGATCGGAACCGATGATCAGATGAGCGGGGTGGCTGTCGGCCAAGGCTCGGGCCTTTTGTTCGGCAAGACGCTTGACCAGCTCGATTGCCGACTCATCCGGGCGATGGCTTTCATCGATATCCGGCGAGCTGCAGACGAACGGCAGGCGCAGGCGGCTGAGCAATTCCCGACGATAGGTCGAGCTTGAAGCGAGTAATAAAGGCAGCATTCGCATCTCCAGAGGCAGGCGACAGATTCTAGCGGAGCCGCGCAAGTGACGGACAGGGCACAATTTCCTTTGACATGGGTGGGTGCATCCCTATAATGCTGCGCCTATGTTGAATGACCCGATTCCACCTCACGTTGACCCGCGCAAATTGGCTGACCGTGGCACCACCCTTCAAGGTGAACTGCTGCTGGCCGATTTGAAGAGACTCTGCGACCCGCTTTCCGACGATGTCGGTACGGTGCAGGCCAAATTCGTTTTTGAACGAGATGAACGTAAATCTGTGGTGATCCACAGCTTTATCGACACCGAAGTCAAAATGGTTTGCCAGCGTTGTCTTGAGCTGGTCACCCTGCCGATCCACAGCGAATGCAGTTACGCTGTAGTGAAGGAGGGTGCGAATACCCAGTCGTTGCCGAAAGGTTATGACGTGCTGGAACTGGGCGAAGATCCATTGGATCTGCAGTCACTGATCGAGGAGGAGCTTCTGCTCGCCTTGCCCATTGTGCCTGCTCATCATCCGGAAGAATGCCAGCAGCCGGCGGGAGCAGATGAGCCCGAACCGAGCGAGGACGAGGTAACGCGGTCCAACCCGTTCAGTGTATTGGCGCAGTTAAAGCGTGACCCAAACGTTTAGGAGTTAATCAATTATGGCTGTTCAGCAGAACAAAAAATCCCGCTCTGCCCGTGACATGCGCCGTTCGCACGACGCTCTCGAGGCTAGCACTCTGTCTGTAGAAAAAACCACTGGTGAAGTTCACCTGCGTCACCACGTATCGCCAGAAGGCGTATACCGTGGCCGTAAAGTGATCGACAAGGGCGCTGACGAGTAATCACTTGTCCGCTCAAGTCATCGCGATTGACGCAATGGGCGGGGACTTCGGTCCCCGCAGCATTGTTCAGGCCAGTCTCGCTTGCCTTTCTGCTACACCCTCGCTGCACCTGACCCTCGTCGGTCAACCCTCCCTTCTTGAAGAATTGATCAACGGCCAATCGGCTGCCGATCGCGCGCGCCTGACGATTGTCCCGGCGTCCGAAGTCATCACCATGGACGAAAAGCCTGCCCAGGCCCTGCGTGGCAAGCCGGACTCGTCGATGCGTGTCGCCCTTGAGTTGCTGCGTGATGGCAAGGTCCAGGCCTGTGTCAGTGCCGGCAACACCGGTGCCTTGATGGCTCTGTCGCGATTTGTGCTCAAGACCCTGCCGGGGATTGATCGTCCGGCCATGGTCGCCGCGATCCCGACTCAGAAGGGCTATTGTCAGTTGCTTGATCTGGGCGCCAACGTCGATTGCAGTGCCGAGCATCTGTTGCAGTTTGCTGTGATGGGGTCCGTGGCGGCGCAGACGCTGGGCATTGCCCGTCCGCGCGTTGCGCTGCTGAATATCGGCACTGAAGACATCAAGGGTAATCAGCAGGTCAAGCTGGCTGCGACGTTATTGCAGGCTGCGCGGGGCATTAATTACATCGGCTTCATCGAAGGCGACGGCTTGTATCGCGGTGAGGCCGATGTGGTGGTATGCGACGGTTTCGTCGGCAATATCCTGCTCAAGTCCAGCGAAGGCCTGGCGACCATGATCGCTGCCCGCATCGAGGCCTTGTTCAAGAAAAACCTCGCCTCCCGCGCTGTCGGTGCACTGGCGCTGCCATTGATGAAGCGTCTGCAGGCAGATCTGGCGCCGGCGCGACATAATGGCGCAAGCTTCCTAGGCTTGCAGGGGATTGTCGTGAAAAGTCACGGTTCGGCCGGGGTTCAAGGGTTTCAGAGTGCCATTCAGCGAGCGCTGATCGAGATTCAGGAGAATCTTCCCGAGCGCCTGCACGGCCGTCTGGAGGATTTGTTGTCTTAGGCGTTTTCGTCGGACAATGCTTAAATGTGACCGCCCGGTTCAAAGGGCCATCCAACTGTCAGTTTCTTGCGTCCCTCTAGCGGGATGCCATTTTTCCGACGACAAGATCATTAGGGGCTTGTTACATGTCTGCTTCCCTCGCATTCGTCTTTCCAGGACAGGGTTCGCAGTCCCTCGGCATGCTGGCCGAGCTGGGCGCGCAACATCCACTGATCCTCGAAACTTTCAAAGAAGCATCCGATGCTCTGGGCTATGACCTGTGGGCGCTGACCCAGCAGGGCCCGGAAGAGCTGCTCAATCAAACCGATAAAACCCAACCGGCCATCCTGACTGCTTCGATCGCCCTGTGGCGTCTGTGGCTGGCGGAAGGCGGCGCGCGTCCGGCCTTCGTTGCCGGCCACAGCCTGGGTGAATACAGCGCACTGGTCGCTGCGGGCAGCCTGAGCCTGGCCGACGCGGTAAAACTCGTCGAGCGCCGTGGCCAGTTGATGCAGGAAGCCGTTCCGGCCGGTCAGGGCGGCATGGCTGCCATCCTCGGTCTGGAAGATGCCGATGTTCTCGCTGCCTGTGCCGAAGCGGCGCAAGGCGAAGTGGTCAGCGCGGTGAACTTCAACTCTCCGGGTCAGGTGGTGATCGCCGGTGCCAAGGCTGCCGTTGACCGCGCCATCGAAGGCTGCAAGGCCCGTGGCGCCAAGCGTGCCATGCCGCTGCCGGTCAGCGTGCCGTCGCACTGCGAGCTGATGCGTCCGGCCGCCGAGCGCTTCGCCGAGTCCATTGCTGCCATCGACTGGCAGGCGCCGCAGATCCCTGTGGTACAGAACGTCAGCGCCCAGGTGCCGGCGGATCTGGAAACCCTCAAGCGTGATTTGCTGGAGCAACTCTACAAGCCGGTTCGCTGGGTAGAGTCCGTACAGACCCTGGCCGCCAAAGGCGCGACCAACCTGGTCGAGTGCGGTCCTGGCAAAGTGCTGGCTGGTCTGAACAAACGTTGCGCCGAAGGCGTTTCGACTTCCAACCTCAATACCCCAGACGCTTTCGCTGCTGCTCGTGCAGCGGCTGTCTGAATCAGGAGAAGCTTGCATGAGTCTGCAAGGTAAAGTTGCACTGGTCACCGGCGCAAGCCGTGGCATCGGCCAGGCTATCGCACTGGAACTGGGTCGTCAGGGCGCCATCGTTGTTGGCACCGCGACTTCCGCTTCGGGCGCCGAGCGCATTGCTGCGACCTTGAAGGAAAACGGCATTCAGGGCGCAGGTTTCGAATTGAACGTCACCAGCGACGAATCGGTTACTAAGGTGCTGGCAAGCATTCAGGAGCAATTCGGTGCTCCGGTAGCGATTCTGGTCAACAACGCCGGCATCACCCGCGATAACCTGATGATGCGCATGAAAGACGACGAGTGGTACGACGTGATCGATACCAACCTGAACAGTCTGTATCGCCTGTCCAAGGGCGTTCTGCGCGGCATGACCAAGGCGCGTTGGGGCCGAATTATCAGTATTGGCTCGGTGGTGGGTGCCATGGGCAACGCTGGCCAAGTAAACTACGCAGCCGCCAAGGCCGGTCTGGAAGGTTTCAGCCGTGCCATGGCGCGTGAAGTCGGTTCGCGTTCGATTACGGTCAACTCGGTAACCCCAGGGTTCATCGACACCGATATGACTCGCGAGCTGCCTGAAGCACAGCGTGAAGCCTTGCAGACGCAGATTCCGCTGGGTCGTCTGGGACAAGCTCAAGAGATCGCGTCTGTGGTCGCTTTTCTTGCGTCCGACGGTGCGGCATACGTGACCGGGGCTACAATCCCGGTTAACGGCGGGATGTACATGTAATTCAAATGTGACGGATTGCTTCAAAAAAATGTCATACGAGCTGTCTAAAATCCGTTATAAAGCTGCAATCTATTTATAGGCAGAGGGCCGCAGGGTTTGAGGAGTGAAGCTTTCAGTTGAAAAGCTGAAAAGTCTTTCTATACACTTACCCACTGGCCAGCTGCCTGAATTTGTCCATTAGGAGTGAAAACAAGGTATGAGCACCATCGAAGAGCGCGTCAAGAAAATCGTTGCCGAGCAACTGGGTGTCAAAGAAGAAGAAGTGGTTAACGACGCTTCCTTCGTAGAAGACCTGGGTGCCGACTCCCTTGACACCGTTGAGCTGGTGATGGCTCTGGAAGAGGAATTCGAGACCGAAATCCCTGACGAAGAAGCTGAGAAGATCACTACTGTAAAAGCTGCAATCGACTACGTTACTAGCCACCAGGCGTAATAGTTTGTAATCGTTGCTTGCTGTCATGGAAAAACCGCACTGCCATCATGGCGTGCGGTTTTTTCTTTAGGCCTGATGCAAAGTCGTCATTTGAAAAAGGAGAGTGCTGTGTCGCGTAGACGCGTCGTAGTCACCGGTATGGGTATGTTGTCGCCACTGGGCACGGATGTGCCGAGCAGTTGGCAGGGCATTCTGGCTGGCCGCAGTGGCATTGGTCTGATCGAACACACCGACCTTTCTGCCTATTCCACCCGCTTTGGCGGCTCGGTAAAGGGCTTCAATGTCGAGGAATACCTGTCGGTCAAGGAAGCGCGCAAGCTCGACCTGTTCATTCAGTACGGTCTGGCGGCCGGCTTTCAGGCCGTACGCAATGCCGGTCTGGAAGTCACCGATGCCAACCGTGAACGCATTGGCGTGGCCATGGGTTCGGGTATCGGCGGTCTGACCAACATCGAAGAAACCAGTCGCACTCTGCACGAAACCGGCCCGCGTCGGATTTCTCCGTTCTTTGTGCCTGGCTCGATCATCAATATGATTTCCGGTTTCCTGTCCATCCACCTGGGTGCACAGGGACCTAACTACGCCATCGCCACAGCGTGTACCACCGGTACGCACTGCATCGGCATGGCGGCGCGCAACATCATGTACGACGAAGCCGACGTGATGATTGCCGGCGGTGCCGAGATGGCGGCGTGCGGTCTGGGCATGGGCGGCTTCGGTGCTTCCCGTGCGCTGTCGACTCGCAACGACGAGCCGACCCGCGCCAGCCGTCCGTGGGACAAGGGCCGCGACGGCTTCGTGTTGTCCGACGGCGCCGGCGCACTGGTGCTTGAAGAACTCGAGCACGCCAAGGCTCGTGGCGCGACCATCTACGCCGAGCTGATCGGCTTCGGTACCAGTGGCGATGCCTTCCACATGACTTCGCCACCCGCTGACGGCGCCGGTGCTGCACGCTGCATCACCAACGCGCTGCGCGATGCGAAGATCAACGTCGATCAAGTGCAATACATCAACGCTCACGGCACTTCGACCCCGGCCGGCGACCTCGCCGAAGCCAACGCGATCAAGTCGGTGTTCGGTGATCACGCCTACAAACTGGCAGTCAGCTCCACCAAGTCCATGACCGGTCACCTGCTGGGTGCGGCGGGCGCGGTCGAGGCGATCTTCAGCGTGCTGGCGATCAACAGCCAGGTGGCGCCGCCAACCATCAACCTCGATGAGCCGGACGAAGGTTGCGACCTCGATTTCGTGCCGCACACCGCGCGCAACATGGACATCGATGTCGTGCTGTCCAACTCCTTCGGCTTTGGCGGCACCAACGGCACGTTGGCGTTCCGTCGGTTCGCCGGCTGATGGACTGCTGGGTCGACGGTCTGCCGGCTGACGCTCTGTCGCTGAAAGATCGCGGCCTGGCTTACGGCGACGGTCTGTTCGAGACCATCGCCGTGCGAGGTGGCCAGCCGTTGCTGCTGGATCGGCACCTGGCGCGTCTGGCCGACGGCTGTGCGCGTCTGGCCATCGCAGCCGACATCGAGCAGGTTCGCCATGAGCTGCAATCCTATGCCGCCGCGATGGGTGAGGGCGTGCTCAAACTCATCCTCACCCGTGGCGACGGATTGCGCGGTTATGCGCCGGATCCTTCAGCGCAGGGTCGGCGCATTCTGCAAGGCAATCCTCCCGCCGCTTACCCGGCTGCCCACGCCGAGCAGGGCGTTCGCCTTTTCCCGTGCAGCACCCGTTTGTCGATTCAGCCGTTGCTTGCCGGGCTCAAACACCTCAATCGACTGGAGCAGGTCATTGCCCGCGCCGAATGGCAGGACAGTGAGCATGCCGAAGGATTGATGCTCGACCAAGCCGGTCGGGTGATCGAAGGCGTGTTCAGCAACCTCTTCCTGGTGCGTGACGGTGTGTTGATCACGGCGGACCTGAAACGCTGCGGCGTGGCCGGTGTGATGCGCGCAGAAATATTGTTTCAGGCCGAGTCTTTGGGCATCCCCGTGCAAATCACCGACATCCCCCTCGAACAGCTGCAATGGGCGGATGAAGTCTTTGTCTGCAACAGCGTGTATGGCGTCTGGCCGGTACGCGCCTGTGCTGCTCTGAGCTGGCCGGTTGGCCCGCTCACCCGTAAACTGCAAACCATTGCCCGCGCGCTACTGGATGCCTGATTCGTGAGACGTAAACTTTTGCTGCTGCTGGAAACCGGACTGGTTCTGGCAGGGCTGCTGTTGGGCGCCAGCGCCTGGAAGATTCATTCGGCACTGGAACAGCCCCTGAACATCACGCAGGAAGAACTGCTGGATGTGCCCAAGGGATCCACCCCGACCCGTACATTTCTTGGACTCGAAGCCGATGGCGTCATCAAGGACGCGTTCTGGCTGCGGGTCTATTGGCGTTTCAATCTGGCCGGTACGCCGATTCACAGTGGTGAATACCGCATGCAGCCGGGCATGACCGTCAACGGTCTGATCGACCTGTGGAAGCGTGGCGATGTGGTTCAGTACAGCCTGACCCTGGTCGAAGGCTGGAATTTCCATCAAGTGCGCGCCGCGCTGGCCAAGGATGAAAAGATCGAGCAGACCCTCAATGGTCTGAGTGATAGCGAGGTCATGGCCAGAATCGGTCACAAGGGCCTGTTTCCTGAAGGCCGCTTCTTCCCCGACACCTACCGCTTCGTGCGCGGTGTGACCGATACCGAACTGCTGAAAAAGGCCTTCGACCGTCTCGACGAAGTGCTGGCCAAGGAGTGGGAAAAACGCTCCGCCGACGTGCCTTACACCGAGCCCTATCAGGCCCTGATCATGGCGTCGTTGGTAGAAAAGGAAACGGGCGTGCCTCAGGAGCGTGGGCAGATTGCCGGCGTCTTCGTACGTCGCATGGCGCTGGGCATGCAGTTGCAGACCGATCCGACGGTGATCTACGGCCTGGGCGACCGCTACACCGGCAAACTGACCCGCGCCCATCTCAAGGAAGCCACGCCTTACAACACGTACATGATTCCGGGGCTGCCGCCGACGCCGATCGCCATGGTCGGACGTGAAGCCATTCACGCCGCACTCAATCCGGTGGATGGTACCAGCCTCTACTTCGTTGCCCGGGGCGATGGCAGCCACGTGTTCTCCGATGATCTGGACGCGCACAACAACGCGGTGCGCGAGTACCAGCTCAAGCGACGCGCGGATTACCGCTCGAGCCCGGCGCCGGCGAACGCGCCCGAGGCTGCTCCGGCAGCCGAAGAGGCGATTCCTGCCGCCTCACCCGATACCGCACCTGAATCGTCGCCGCAGCCGCCTGCTCAAGCGCCTGCGCTGACGCCGGAACCGGAAGCCTCCGCTCCCCAAAACACGCAATGACTTTGATTAAGGACTGCCTGTGACTGGCTTGTTTATTACCCTGGAAGGCCCGGAAGGCGCCGGCAAAAGCACCAACCGCGAATACCTCGCCGAGCGCCTGCGCGCCGCCGGTATCGAAGTGGTGCTGACCCGCGAGCCCGGCGGTACGCCGCTGGCCGAGCGCATTCGTGAGGTGTTGCTGGCCCCGGTCGACGAAGTGATGAACCCGGACACCGAGCTGCTGCTAGTGTTCGCCGCGCGTGCCCAGCATCTGGCTGAAGTCATTCGCCCGGCACTGGCCCGTGGTGCGGTGGTGCTGTGTGACCGTTTCACAGATTCGACTTATGCCTATCAGGGTGGCGGACGCGGTTTGTCGCTGGAGCGCATCGCGGCGCTGGAGACTTTCGTGCAGGGCGACCTGCGTCCCGACTTGACGCTGATTTTCGATCTGCCGGTGGAAATCGGCCTCGCTCGCGCCAGCGCTCGGGGTCGTCTGGATCGTTTCGAGCTGGAAGGCCGTGAGTTTTTCGAGGCCGTGCGCAGTGCATTCCTCAAGCGCGCCGAAGCTGATCCGGCGCGTTACGTGCGGATCGACGCCGGTCAGCCGTTGGTCAAGGTTCAACAATCGCTGGATACCCTGATTCCGAACTTGCTGGAGCTGAGCCGTGGCTGAGGCCTATCCGTGGCAGGACAGCCTCTGGCAGCAGTTGGCCGGTCGCGCTCAGCACGCTCACGCGTATCTGCTGCACGGGCCGGCCGGGATCGGCAAGCGCGCGCTGGCCGAACGACTGATGGCCAGTCTGCTGTGCCAGCGTCCGACGCCTGAAGCCTGCGGAGAGTGCAAGTCCTGCTTGCTGCTCAAGGCCGGCAGCCACCCGGACAATTACATCCTCGAACCGGAAGAAGCGGACAAGGCGATCAAGGTCGACCAGGTGCGCGATCTGGTCAGTTTCGTGGTGCAGACCGCGCAACTGGGCGGGCGCAAGGTGGTGCTGATCGAGCCGGTGGAGTCGATGAACATCAACGCCGCCAACGCCTTGCTCAAGAGCCTGGAAGAGCCGTCCGGCGATACCGTGCTGTTGCTGGTCAGCCACCAGCCGAGCCGGTTGTTGCCGACCATCAAGAGCCGCTGCGTGCAGCAGGCCTGTCCGCTGCCGAGCGAATCCATGAGCCTGCAATGGCTGGCTCAGGCACTGCCGGAATGTTCCGAAGACGAACGTGTCGAACTGTTGACCCTGGCCGCCGGCTCGCCGTTGGCCGCTGTCACGTTGCAGGGGCAGGGCGTACGTGAACAGCGCGCGCATGTGGTGGAAGGCGTGAAGAAGCTGCTCAAACAGCAGCAATCGCCGACGCAACTGGCCGAGGAGTGGAAAAGCATTCCGATGCTGCGTCTGTTCGACTGGTTCTGCGACTGGTCGAGCCTGATCCTGCGCTACCAATTGACTCAGGATGAAGCAGGCCTCGGCCTGACCGACATGCGCAAGGTCGTGCAGTATCTGGCGCAGAAAAGTGCCCAGGCTAAAGTGCTGGATATTCAGGACTGGATTCTCGCCCAGCGCCAGAAAGTCCTGAGCAAGGCCAACCTCAATCCGGCGTTACTGCTGGAAGCATTGCTGGTGCAATGGGCGAGCTTGCCTGGTCAAAGATAAGAATGTGTACCTAGACTCTGAAGATCAGCAGTGGAGGTCAACATGAATGAACCTGTCAGTCCGGGGCCGCGCAACGGCATTTTGTCCCTGACCATCAAGGACAAGTCGGTCCTTTACGCCGCCTACATGCCGTTCATCAAGAACGGCGGCCTGTTCATCCCGACCAACAAGAGCTACAGGTTGGGCGACGAGGTGTTCATGCTGCTGAACCTGATGGACGAGGCAGAGAAGATTCCGGTGGCCGGCAAAGTGGCCTGGATCACCCCCAAAGGCGCCCAGGGCAATCGCGCAGCCGGAGTCGGCGTGCAATTCAATGATGGCGACAACACCGCGCGCAGTCGCATCGAAACTCATCTGGCCGGAGCGCTGAAATCCGACCGTCCCACTCATACGATGTAAGTTGCAGTCTTTTTTATGCTCGTAGATTCCCATTGTCACCTTGATCGCCTCGACCTTGCCGCTCACGACGGTTCCCTGGATGCCGCCCTGGATGCGGCCCGCCAGCGCGGAGTCGGGCACTTTCTGTGCATCGGCGTCAGCGCCGACAACGCGGCCGATGTCAAAGCCCTGGCCGAGCGTTACGACGACGTCGATTGTTCGGTCGGCGTGCATCCGCTGGATGTGCAGCCGGGCGCGGCGCCGGCGCTGGACTGGCTGCTGCACGAGCTCAATCACCCGAAAGTGGTGGCGATCGGCGAAACCGGTCTGGACTACCACTACGAGCCGGAAGCGGCAGAGCTGCAGCAGGAATCGTTCCGTCTGCACCTGCAAGCCGCACAGCAGACCGGCAAACCGGTGATCATCCACACCCGTGGCGCCCGCGCCGACACGCTCGAGTTGTTGCGCGAAGCTGCGTTGCCTCAGGCGGGTGTGCTGCATTGCTTCACCGAAGACTGGGACATGGCCAAGGCGGCGCTGGACATGGGTTATTACATTTCCCTGTCGGGCATCGTCACCTTCCGCAACGCCGATGCGTTGCGCGATGTGGCGAGCAAGGTTCCGGCCGATCGGCTGCTGGTGGAAACCGATTCGCCGTACCTGGCGCCGATCCCTTATCGCGGCAAGCCGAACCTGCCGCAATACGTGCGGGAAGTGGCAGAGTTTCTGGCGATGCTGCGTGGTGAGAATTACGAGCGCTTTGCCGAGCAGACCACCGAGAACTTCAAGCGACTGTTTCCGCTGGCGAATGTAAAAGCCTGAATCGCAGGCAAAAAAAACCCGGGTTCTGGGGGGTGAATCCGGGTTAAGACCATTAGGAGTAAAACAAAGGCACGCGGTCCCTTGGTACCTTTACCGGCGCGACACTTGGGGGAGATGTCGCCCGACAGTTCAAGTATTGATCAGTCTGGCGCCGAGTCCAGTTGGCCGGCCGGGGTTTTTAAACAAATTTGGAATACGTTCGCTTCGGTTATGTTCTCATTCCCCCCGAAACGTTCGTGAAATGAACAAGAAACACAGATATGGTCGGATGATCCGTGCATTTTTGCGCAAGTTAGGCATAATACGCGGCTTCGAATTTTGACCCCTACAGACCTTTTCTTATGCACAAAGAACCTCGTAAGGTCCGTGAGTTTCGTCGCCGCGAGCAAGAAATTCTCGATACCGCGCTCAAGCTGTTCCTCGAACAAGGTGAAGACAGTGTCACCGTCGAGATGATTGCTGATGCCGTGGGTATCGGCAAAGGCACGATCTACAAGCACTTCAAGTCCAAGGCCGAGATCTACCTGCGCCTGATGCTCGATTACGAGCGCGACTTGAACGAGCTGTTGCACTCGGCCGATGTCGACAAGGACAAGGAAGCGCTGTCCCGTGCCTACTTTGAATTCCGCATGCGCGACCCGCAGCGCTATCGTCTGTTCGATCGCCTCGAAGAGAAGGTGGTCAAGGGCAATCAGGTTCCCGAGATGGTCGAGGAGCTGCACAAGATCCGTGCCTCGAACTTTGAACGCCTGACCCTGCTCATCAAGGGCCGCATCAGCGAAGGCAAGCTCGAAGACGTGCCGCCATATTTCCACTACTGCGCATCCTGGGCGCTGGTGCACGGCGCGGTGGCGCTGTATCACTCGCCGTTCTGGAGCAATGTGCTGGAAGACCAGGAAGGTTTCTTCCAGTTCCTGATGGACATCGGCGTGCGCATGGGCAACAAGCGCAAGCGCGACCCTGAAACGCCGAGCAGCTGAATCATTCAGTTGCCTTATGCGCCGTGTTTTTCGCTACATGGCGCAGTACCGCAGGAATATACTCAGGCATAGGGCTTGCTAAAACTTGAATTGTGAGTCAAGTTTTAGCCGCTCGATTTTCCATCGCCGGAGTGCTTCATGATCGTTGACCGTCAAGGCAGGCGTTTTCGCAATTTGCGGATCAGTCTGACTTCAGCCTGCAATTACGCCTGTACCTACTGCGTGCCCAACGGCAAGCGGCTGGTGGCTGCGCAGGATGAACTGTCGGCCGAGGCCATGGCACGTGGCGTGGCTTATCTGATTGAAGCCGCCGGCATCGAGCGCCTGCGCATTACCGGCGGCGAGCCGCTGGTCAGCCCCAAACTCGAATCGTTCATGAGCGCCGTCGGCAGGATGGGGCTGGAAGACATCAGCCTGACCACCAACGGCCAGCTCCTGGCAAAAAAACTCCCGCTGCTGGTCGATGCCGGCCTGCGACGCCTCAACGTTTCCCTCGATACCCTGGACGCCGGCGCGTTCCGCAGCATTGCCCGTGGCGGTGATCTGGCCACTGTGCTGGATGGCATGGATCAAGCGGCCGCGGCGGGGATGAAGATCAAGGTCAACATGGTGCCGTTGCGCGGGCAGAATCTCGACCAGGTGATGCCACTGCTCGATTACTGCCTCGAGCGCGGTTTTGAGCTGCGCTTCATCGAGCTGATGCGCATGGGCCACCTGGCCACCGATTCCAACGCCTTCCTGCAACAGTTCGTCAGTCTGCAACAGCTGTTGAGCCTGATCGGTGAACATTACGAGTACGCGCAAACCGACGCGCCAGTGGACGCCACGGCGGTTCGCTATGCGATTCCCGGTCTGGGCAATTTCGGCGTGATCGCCAACGAAAGCGTGCCGTTCTGCCGAACCTGCTCGCGCCTGCGCCTGTCGTCCACCGGATGGCTGCATGGCTGCCTGTCGTCGAGCAACCGCCACTACGTCGGTGACCTGCTCGACAAACCACGTCACGAAGCGCTGCCGGCGTTGCAACGATTGCTGGTCAAGGCGCTGGGCGACAAGCAGGAAGTCGCGTTCTCCGGCGGCGCCACCGTCATGAAGATCATCGGCGGCTAGGCCCCAAACCACAAAAGCTTTATTTCAAACCGGATACCTGCACATTTCCACGGACTGGCGCAAAAGCTGCATCCTACGGCCATTCGCCGGTTTTCCGTCACCGGCTTCTGGAGGATTAGGATGCGTAGCCTGGTTTTGCTGCTGGCCGTTTTGGCGCTGGGCGGCTGTATGACTGTCAGTGACATGGCCGAAGGGACTCGCTACCAGATGAGCGACGCGGGTCTGCTGGACCACAGCGATAGCCGTCGCGTAAACAATTTCCGCATTCAGCCGGATTCGTTCATCTACATCGCGCAAGGCTCGTTCGCCCCCCCGGGTGGTTCTTACCCGCGTCCAAACGTCGTCGCCGAAGAGGCCTTCAAAGGCTTCGTCGAATATTTCCCGATGGTCCGCCGCGCCCGAGCGCCGGAAGGCCTCGACCAGGCGATGGGCGAAGCCCGCGACGCCGGTGCCCACTACCTGCTGTACACCCGTTTCGCCAAGGCCGACGATCGCATCGGCAACTCCGATGAGTGGCTGGATGAGGAAGCCGTGGATCGTCTCGGTATCGACGGCGGCGTGATTCAGATCATGTTGATCGAGACCAGCACCCAGTATTTGATTGATACTGCACGGATCAAGAGTCGTGGCGGTTTACTGACGTTCCACGACAACAAGCCCGAAGACCTGATCGGCCCACCGCTGGCGCAGTACGCGCGCAGTTTGCTGGGCGTCGGGGACCAGTAATTCAAGGAGTACGCCATGAGTGGCCCGCAAAAAGCCAATGATCTGTTGGGACAAATCCCCAAAACCAAAGGCTTGCCGCCGGTGCACTTGTGGAACCCGGACTTTTGCGGTGACATCGACATGCGCATCGCCCGTGATGGCACCTGGTATTACCTGGGTACGCCGATCGGGCGCAAGCCGATGGTCAAGCTGTTCTCCACCATCATCCGTCGCGATGGCGATGATTATTTCCTGATCACCCCGGTCGAAAAAGTCGGGATCAAGGTCGATGACGCGCCATTCGTGGCGATTGCCGTCGAGGTGGAAGGCGAGGGGGAGGCGCAGCGGCTGCGCTTTACCACCAATGTCGATGAAACCACCGAGGCCGGTGCGGAGCATCCGATCCGGGTCGAGATCGATCCTGCGACGCAAGAACCTGCGCCTTACGTGCATGTCCGCACCAATCTCGAAGCGCTGATCCACCGCAACGTGTTCTACCAATTGGTCGAGCTGGCGGTCAGTCGTGAGATCGATGGCCAGCGCTGGCTGGGCGTCTGGAGCGGCGGCGAGTTCTTCCGTATCGGCCTTGAGCCATAAAAAACCGCAGTCTGTGAAAGCAGGCTGCGGTTTTTTGTCGTTGACTCTCAATCGTATGATGATTAGCGTAGGCACCCACAGCGAACGGCTTCGGGGTGTCCATGTCGAGCAGTTTTCACGCATCAACGGTTGACTGGCTGGGCGCCTGGATTGCTGCCGGCCAGGTGAAACCGGGGCAGGCGATCAAGGTCGAGGCCGATCTGGGCGAGCAGCTCGGAGTGAGCCGCACCGTGATTCGCGAAGCCATCAAGACCCTGGTCGCCAAAGGCATGCTCGAAGTCGGGCCGAAAGTCGGTACGCGAGTGTTGCCGATCAAGCGCTGGAACCTGTTCGACCCGCAAGTCGTAGGCTGGCTGTCGCGCAGCGGCCTGCCGGAAAATTTCGTCGACGATCTGCTCGACCTGCGCCGCACCATCGAACCGATGGCGGTGCGCTGGGCGTGCGAGCGGGCGACGGTGGAACAGGTGCAAGCCGTGCGGCAGGCCTACAATGCGCTGGAACGGGCGGTCGACAGCGGCATCGATTACAACCGCGCCGACCAGTTCTTCCACGAATGCATTCTCGCCGCCAGCCACAATCAATTCATCGAGCAAATGGTGCCGGCCCTCGGCGCGCTGCTCGCCGTATCCTTCGAAGTTTCCGCTGCCGACCCCGACGAATTACGCCGCACCTTGCCCATCCACAAAGACATGGCCGACGCCATCGCCGCCCGGGATGCCGCGCGCGGGGTATGGGCCTGCATGACCCTGATCGACAATGCCGACCTGGCCATCAAGCGGTTTTACCCGCAGGTGATGGCCGACAAGAAAGCCAGCTGACAAAAACAACAAGACAGGAGGTTGCATGACGTGGACTGCGGTGACAGAGCATCGGGCGCAATTGGGCGAAGGCCCGTTCTGGGACGCACCGACTCAGGCGCTGTACTGGGTCGATATTGCCGGCAGGCAAGCGCTGCGGCTGATCGGGCAGAACGTGCAGATCTGGCAGATGCCGGAACACGTCTCGGCGTTCATTCCCTGCGCCAGCGGCGATGCGCTGGTGACCCTGAGCAGCGGCGTCTACCGACTTGATCTGGATTCTCCCGGACTTGAACCGCGACTGACGCTGTTCTGCGTCGCCGATCCGCAACCGGGCAATCGTGCCAACGAAGCGCGCTGCGATGGTCAAGGCCGCTTGTGGCTCGGCACCATGCAAAACAACATTGGCGAGCAGGGCGAGGACCTGCCGATCACCCGTCGTTCCGGCGGGCTGTTCCGGATTGATCCGGATAAAAGGGTCACACCCTTGTTACGGGGGCTGGGCATTCCCAACACGCTGCTCTGGAGCGACGACGGCACCACGCTGCTGTTCGGCGACAGCCTCGACAGCACCTTGTATCGCTATTTCATTCACACCGACGGCAACCTCGACACTGGCCAGCCTTGGTACAGCGCCGATCAGCACGGTGGCCCGGACGGTTCGGCGATGGACGCCGAAGGCTACGTGTGGAACGCCCGTTGGGACGGCAGCTGTCTGCTGCGCCTGACGCCGGATGGCCGGATCGACCGCAAGATTGACCTGCCGATCAGCCGTCCGACCAGTTGCGTATTCGGCGGAGAAGACCTGAAAACCCTGTACATCACCAGCGCTAAAAGTCCGCTGAACCACCCGCTGGACGGCGCCGTGCTGTCGCTGCGGGTTGATGTCGCCGGAAAGCTCTGTACGCGTTTCGCCGGCTAAATCCCAAAATATGGGATGCAAAATTATATATTGAGATTATTTGGCGGTCGGGTTTATAGTCGGCTCCAGCAGTAACACGCACTCACACTTAAAAAGAACAAAACAGGTGAAGTGATGCAGCGAATTTCCATTGCACTCCACAGCGGAGTCAGCGCTTCGGGCCGTTTCGGTACCGCGGCGTGCGCGCGCCTGTTTTGTTCCATAAGCCTTCCAGACCGGACATCGTCAGATGCCCGGTTTTTTTATGCTTTCGAACAGGAGTCCTGATTCATGGCTGAACCTCTGTCCCTGCCACCGGTGCCTGAGCCACCAAAAGGCGAGCGCCTGAAAAACAAGGTCGTGCTGCTGACCGGCGCCGCCCAAGGCATCGGCGAAGCAATCGTCGCGACCTTCGCCTCGCAGCAGGCCAAACTGGTGATCAGCGATATCCAGGCCGAAAAGGTCGAGAAAGTCGCCGCCCACTGGCGCGAGCAGGGCGCCGATGTGCAGGCGATCAAGGCCGACGTCTCGCGTCAGCAGGATCTGCACGCCATGGCCAAACTGGCCATCGAACTGCACGGGCGCATCGACGTGCTGGTGAATTGCGCCGGGGTCAACGTGTTCCGTGATCCGCTGGAAATGACCGAAGAAGACTGGAAACGCTGCTTCGCCATCGACCTCGACGGCGCCTGGTATGGCTGCAAAGCCGTATTGCCGCAGATGATCGAGCAGGGCATCGGCAGCATCATCAACATTGCCTCGACCCATTCCACGAACATCATTCCCGGCTGCTTCCCGTACCCGGTGGCCAAGCACGGCCTGCTCGGGCTGACCCGCGCGCTGGGCATCGAGTACGCGCCGAAGGGTATTCGGGTCAACGCGATTGCGCCGGGCTACATCGAAACCCAGCTCAACGTCGATTACTGGAATGGTTTCGCCGACCCGCACGCCGAACGTCAGCGCGCTTTCGATCTGCATCCACCCAAACGCATCGGCCAGCCGATTGAAGTGGCGATGACCGCCGTGTTTCTGGCCAGCGATGAGGCGCCGTTCATCAATGCCTCGTGCATCACCATCGATGGTGGTCGCTCGGTGATGTACCACGACTGACAAAAGTGGGTTTCAGGTGGAAAGGTCCGCCTGAAATTCAATCATCATACGATATGACTATTGTCGTCATGATTCGCGGTAAATGCTTCGACCGCTGTAACGCTTTTCAAATAACGCTCAAGAAAAATAACAAGGAGTCTGCTTATGAAACGTCGTTTCGGGATTCGTACCCTGTGCAGTACCGCGCTGGCGGTCACTGCGTTCAGCCTGAGCAGTGCCCTGCTGGCCGCCGATCCGGTGAAGATCGGGTTTCTGGTCAAGCAGGCCGAAGAGCCGTGGTTCCAGACTGAATGGGCCTTCGCCGAGAAAGCTGCCAAGGACAAAGGCTTTGAGCTGATCAAGATCGCCGTGCCGGACGGCGAGAAAACCCTCTCGGCCATCGACAGCCTTGCGGCCAATGGTGCCAAGGGCTTCGTCATCTGCCCGCCGGACGTCTCCCTCGGCCCTGCGATCATGGCCAAGGCCAAACTCAATGACCTGAAAGTGATCGCCGTCGACGACCGCTTCGTCGACGCCAATGGCAAGTTCATGGAAGACGTACCGTACCTCGGCATGGCCGCGTTCGAGGTCGGCCAGAAGCAGGGCGCCGCCATGGCCGCCGAAGCGAAAAAGCGTAACTGGGACTGGAAAGACACCTACGCGGTGGTCAACACCTACAACGAACTCGACACCGGCAAGAAGCGCACCGACGGCTCGATGAAGGCCCTCGAAGACGCCGGCATGCCGAAAGATCACATTCTGACTGCCGCCCTGAAAACCCTCGACGTACCAGGCAGCATGGACGCCACCAACTCGGCGCTGGTCAAGCTGCCGAGTGCGGCGAAGAACCTGATCATCGGCGGCATGAACGACAACACTGTGCTGGGCGGCGTGCGCGCCACTGAAGCCGCCGGTTTTGCCGCGGCCAACGTGATCGGCATCGGCATCAACGGCACCGACGCCATCGGCGAGCTGAAAAAGCCCAACAGCGGCTTCTACGGTTCGATGCTGCCGAGCCCGCACATCGAAGGCTACAAGACCGCCGAGATGATGTACGAGTGGGTCACCACCGGCAAAGAACCGCCGAAGTACACCGCAATGGACGACGTCACCCTGATCACCCGCGACAACTTCAAGCAGGAGCTGGAGAAGATCGGCCTGTGGAACTGACGGCAGCGGCGGCCCGGCCAGCCGGGTCGCTTGAACGGTGTGATGAGGTGGCTTAAATGCACGCGCAAGTACAAACACAAGAACACAGCGCCAGCGGCAGCCTGCGTTTCAACGGGATCGGCAAGACCTTTCCCGGGGTAAAGGCGCTGGACGGCATCAGTTTCGTCGCTCACCCCGGACAGGTCCACGCCTTGATGGGCGAGAACGGCGCCGGCAAATCGACCCTGCTGAAAATCCTCGGTGGTGCCTACATCCCGAGCAGCGGCGAGCTGCAGATCGGCGAGCAGACGATGGCCTTCAAGTCCACTGCCGACAGCATCGGCAGCGGCGTGGCGGTGATTCACCAGGAGTTGCATCTGGTGCCGGAAATGACCGTGGCCGAGAACTTGTTTCTCGGTCATCTGCCGGCCAGTTTCGGCCTGATCAATCGCGGCGCGCTGCGCCAACAAGCCTTGGCTTGCCTTAAAGGCCTGGCCGATGAAATCGACCCGCAGACCAAAGTCGGACGCCTCTCTCTCGGCCAGCGGCAACTGGTGGAAATCGCCAAGGCGTTGTCCCGTGGCGCGCATGTGATTGCCTTTGACGAACCGACCAGCAGCCTCTCGGCGCGGGAAATCGACCGGCTGATGGCGATCATCGGCCGGCTGCGCGACGAGGGCAAAGTGGTGCTCTACGTCTCCCATCGCATGGAGGAAGTGTTCCGTATCTGCGATGCGGTCACGGTGTTCAAGGACGGTCGTTATGTACGCACCTTCGACGACATGAGCCAGTTGACCCATGACCAACTGGTGACCTGCATGGTCGGGCGCGACATTCAGGACATCTACGATTATCGCGGTCGCCCGCGCGGTGCCGTGGCGCTGAGAGTCGATGGATTGCTCGGCCCGGGCTTGCGCGAGCCGATCAGTTTCGATGCGCACAAAGGCGAGATTCTGGGCCTGTTCGGATTGGTCGGGGCCGGGCGCACCGAGCTGTTCCGGCTGCTCAGCGGTCTGGAGCGCAACACCGCCGGACGTCTGGAATTGCGCGGTCATGAACTGAAGCTGCGTTCGCCCCGCGATGCGATTGCCGCCGGGATTCTGCTGTGCCCGGAGGATCGCAAGAAGGAAGGCATCATTCCGCTTGCCAGTGTCGCCGAGAATATCAACATCAGTGCGCGCGGTGCGCATTCCGGGCTCGGTTGCCTGCTGCGCGGGATCTGGGAAAAGGGCAACGCCGAGAAACAGATCAAGGCCCTGAAAGTGAAAACGCCCCACGCCGGGCAACAGATCAAATTCCTGTCCGGCGGCAATCAGCAGAAGGCGATTCTCGGCCGCTGGCTGTCGATGCCGATGAAAGTCCTGCTGCTCGACGAACCGACCCGGGGCATCGACATCGGTGCCAAGGCCGAGATCTACCAGATCATCCATAACCTGGCCGCCGACGGTATTTCGGTGATCGTGGTGTCCAGCGATCTGATGGAAGTGATGGGTATTTCCGACCGCATTCTGGTGCTGTGCGAGGGCGCCCTGCGTGGCGAAGTCAGCCGCGACCAGGCCAACGAATCCAACCTGCTGCAACTGGCTTTGCCGCGCCACCGCGCTGACGGCGTGGCGAACTGAGAGGTGACTATGATGACAACCCAAAACGAAACCCTGCCGACCGAGCGCAAACCTCTGGATATGCGGCGCTTCCTCGATGACTGGGTGATGCTGCTGGCGGCGGTGGGCATTTTTGTCGCCTGCACCTTGCTGATCGACAACTTCCTCTCGCCGCTGAACATGCGTGGCCTGGGCTTGGCGATTTCCACCACCGGGATTGCCGCGTGCACCATGTTGTATTGCCTGGCGTCGGGGCATTTCGACTTGTCGGTAGGCTCGGTAATCGCCTGCGCCGGGGTGGTGGCGGCAGTGGTGATGCGCGACACCAACAGCGTATTTCTCGGCGTCAGCGCGGCGCTGGTGATGGGCCTGATCGTCGGCCTGATCAACGGCATCGTGATCGCCAAGTTGCGGGTCAATGCGCTGATCACGACGCTGGCGACCATGCAGATCGTCCGTGGCCTGGCCTACATTTTTGCCAACGGCAAAGCGGTGGGCGTCTCGCAGGAATCGTTTTTCGTGTTCGGTAACGGCCAGTTGTTCGGCGTGCCGGTGCCGATCCTGATCACCATCGTCTGCTTCCTGTTTTTCGGCTGGCTGCTGAACTACACGACCTACGGGCGCAACACCATGGCCATCGGCGGCAACCAGGAAGCGGCGTTGCTGGCGGGGGTGAATGTCGATCGCACGAAGATCATCATTTTCGCGGTGCATGGGGTGATTGGGGCGCTTGCGGGGGTGATTCTGGCATCGCGGATGACGTCGGGGCAGCCGATGATCGGGCAGGGGTTTGAGCTGACGGTGATTTCGGCCTGCGTGCTGGGCGGGGTGTCGCTGAGTGGCGGGATCGGGATGATCCGGCATGTGATTGCCGGGGTGCTGATTCTGGCGATTATCGAGAATGCGATGAACTTGAAGAATATCGACACGTTTTATCAGTATGTGATTCGTGGGTCGATTCTGCTGCTGGCTGTGGTTATCGACCGTCTCAAGCAACGCTAAGATCAAGAGCTCCCTCACCCTAACCCTCTCCCGGAGGGAGAGGGGACTGATTGGGGGATGCTTCAGAGATACATCGACCTGAAAGTGTTTTGCTGAATCCATAATCGACTGGGTTTTTCAGGTTGATGTAGCGCGTAATACAGCTCGGTCAGTCCCCTCTCCCTCCGGGAGAGGGTTAGGGTGAGGGTGCTTTTGATTTTCCTCGCCTTCTGTCACCAACCCAAAATTTCCCTTGCCCGTCTCAACCCGTTTCGGTTATCACTTTGTACATGATTAGACAGGTACGATTTGACAAGAAACAACGGGTGGTCGACGAGCTCGTCCGACGCATCGAAAGCGGCCTCATGGAGGACGGTTTTCTGTTGCCCGGCGAGCATCAGTTGGCTCAGGAATTCAACGTCAGCCGAGGCACGTTGCGCGAAGCGCTGGCCGAACTGAAGCGGCGCAATTACATCGCCACGCAGAGCGGGGTCGGTTCCATCGTCACGTTCGACGGCGTGGCGCTCGATCAGCGCAGCGGCTGGGCCCAGGCCCTGGCCGACAGTGGGGCGTTGATCAATACCGACGTGTTGCGCCTGGAAGCCGTGACCCGCGAGGATCTGCTGCCGCGTTTCGGCTCTGATCAATTCATTCTTCTCGAACGTCGCCGCCGTTCCAGCGATGGCACGGCTGTGTCCCTTGAACGCTCTCTGATGCCCGCCAGCGGAGGCCTGGAAAGCCTGCCGCGCGTCGGTCTGATCGATAACTCTCTGACCATCACCCTGGCCGCTTACGGCTACATCGGCGAGCGCGGCGATCAGTGGATCGGTGCCGAACCGCTCAACGCCGTTGATGCCAAACTGCTCGGCCGTCCCGAAGGCACGGTATTCCTCAAGGCGCTGCGCACCACGTATGACCGGCAAAACCGTTTCATGGAACAGGTCGAAAGCCTGCTCGACCCGGTGCATTTCCGCCTGCACCTGCAATTTGGAGAATCGAAATGACCGCCCTCGACCGTGCCCTGGGCGCGTTTTACGGCCTGGCCCTGGGCGACGCGCTGGGCATGCCGACCCAATCCCTGAACCGCGAAACCATCAAGCAGCGCTTCGGCCAGATCACCGATCTGCAAGACGCCGGCCCCTTGCAGCCGATTGCCGCGAACATGCCCAGGGGCTCGATCACCGATGACACCGAACAGGCGATTCTGGTCGGCGAATTGCTGCTCGAAGGGCGCGGCCGGATCGAACCGGCGGTGCTCGCGCAACGGCTGATCGAATGGGAAGCCGAGATGCAGGCCAAGGGCTCGCAGGACTTGCTCGGCCCCTCGACCAAACGTGCAATTGAAATGATCCTCGCCGGCCATTCACCGGAAGAGGCCGGGCGCTATGGCACCACCAACGGCGCCGCGATGCGCATCACTCCGGTGGGAATCGCAGCGGATGTCGCCGACCCCGAGCGCTTCATTGCGGCGGTGGTGCAGGCCTGTCAGGTCACCCACAACACCACGTTGGGGATTTCCAGCGCGGCGGCGGTGGCGGCGGTGGTTTCGGCCGGGATCAATGGTCTGGATCTGGGCGAGGCGCTGAACCTCGGTCAGCAGGTCGCCCAACAAGCGGAAGCGCACGGGCACTGGGTGGCCGGTGGGCGCATCGCTTCACGAATCAGTTGGGCGCGCAGCATCAGTGTCGAAAGCGACCCGGTGTTGCTCGCGGATCTGCTGTACGACGTGATCGGCACCTCGGTTGCGTCGCAGGAATCGGTCGTAGTGTCGTTCGCCCTCGCGCAGCAGGTCGCGGTCGGTGAAATGACGCCGTTCGATGCGCTGTGCATGGCCGCGAGCCTGGGTGGCGACACCGATACCATCGCCGCGATTCTCGGCGCCATGCTCGGGGCCTGCCTGGGCTTGCAGAGCTGGCCGGCGCCGATGATCGAGACGGTGAAGGCCGTCAATGGCCTGGAGCTGGAACCGTTGGTGACAGGGCTGTTGGCCTTGCGCTGATTGGACTGACGCCATCGCTGGCAAGCCAGCTCCCACAGGTTCAAAGCGAACCTTGAGGTTTGCACGGTTCCTGTGGGAGCTGGCTTGCCAGCGATGGGCGCACCACAAGTCTTGAATATTCACCCGCAATGGATCGCGCAGACAGGCCCAGGAAGGGGCGGGATGTCTTGTCGTTCTGCGTCATTGCCACAACCACAATAAAGGCAAACAGGAGCATTTTTCATGAGTTCATCGACCGCCGGACAAAGCGCCGGGCAACTGGAAACCCGGGGCATCGAACCGGTGCCGGAAGGCGAGTGCAACGGCCATCCGCTGCAACTGTTCTGGGTCTGGTTCGCCGCCAACATTTCCATCCTCGGCCTGCCGCTGGGCGCCACGCTGGTTGCGTTTCGCGGCCTGGCGATCTGGCAGGCAATCATCGTCGCGATCCTCGGCGCTGCCGGTTCGTTCGCGGTGGTGGGGATCATCTCGATTGCCGGCCGTCGCGGTCGTGCGCCGAGTCTGACTTTGTCGCGGGCAATCTTCGGTGTACGCGGCAATATCGGCCCGACGCTGGTGTCGCTGATGTCGCGCCTGGGTTGGGAAACCGTCAACACCACCACCGCCGCGTTCGTGCTGCTGTCGCTGTGCTCGATCCTGTTCGGCTCGCCGGTGGAAGCCAAAAGCGCGCCGGTGCTGACCCTGATTTTCATCGCGATTTTCGTGCTGCTGACCCTGTCGGTGTCCGGCCTCGGCCACGCCACCTTGCTGGTGATCCAGAAGTGGGCGACCTACGTGTTCGGTGCGCTGAACATTCTGGTCGGCGGCTTCCTCTGCGCGACCATCGACTGGAGCGCGGTGTTCAACGCCACGCCGGCGCCGATGAGCGCGATGATCATCGGTATCGGCACCATGGCCGCCGGCACCGGGATTGGCTGGGCGAATGCCGGCGCCGACATGTCGCGCTATCAGCATCGCAGCGTCAAAGCCGTGCGCCTGGTCGCTTCAGCGGCGTTCGGTGCGGGGATTCCGCTGGTGCTGCTGATCACCCTCGGCGGCTTGTTGTCGGTGGGCAACAATGACCTGGCGTCGGCGACTGACCCGATCGTTGCGATCCGCGACATGCTGCCGACCTGGATGGCCGTGCCGTACCTGATCACCGCATTCGGCGGCCTGCTGCTGTCGAACAACCTGTCGGTGTACTCCGCCGGTCTGACGACGCTGACCCTCGGCCTGAAGGTCAAACGCGTGTACGCGGTGGTGGTCGACATCGTCGCGATCTTCGCCGGTTCGATCTACTTCATGCTGATCGCCGACAGCTTCTACGGCCCGTTCATTACCTTCATTTCCCTGCTGGCGGTGCCGATCACCGCGTGGGTCGGGATCTTCGTGGTCGACCTGATTCACCGTCACTACTACAGCCCCAAAGATCTGCTCGACGTCAGTCCGAGCAGCGCCTACTGGTACAGCGGCGGCATCGAGTGGCGCGCATTCGGCGCGTGGGCGATCGCGATCGTGCTGGGCTTCAGTTTCACCACCATCGGCACCACGGCTGAAAACGTCTGGTTCAAGGGCTTTCTGTCCGACTCCTGGCTGGGCCACAACGGCCTCGGCTGGATCGTGACGTTTGTGGTCGCTGGCGGCATTTACTTCGTACTCGGCGGGGCGAGAGATCGCCGCGCTGCGCAATCCGAGAATGCTCATGCCTAAGATGTTGCACACCGGCCAGGTCATCATTGACCTGGTCATGGCCGTGGATGCGCTGCCGCAAATTGGCGGTGACGTGCTGGCGCAGTCCGCCAGT
This sequence comes from Pseudomonas sp. V88_4, assembly GCF_029967985.1. Lineage (NCBI taxonomy): Bacteria > Pseudomonadati > Pseudomonadota > Gammaproteobacteria > Pseudomonadales > Pseudomonadaceae > Pseudomonas > Pseudomonas sp. V88_4. The sequence goes on along the minus strand of NZ_JASCAF010000048.1, from coordinate 243,406 downwards.
TTCGAAGCCGGCGGCGGCTTCAATGTGATGGCTGCCGCCGCGCGCAATGGCTTGCCGGTGGTCTATCTCGGCCGCCACGGCAACGGTCGGTTCGGCGATCTGGCGCGGCAGGCGATGAATGCCGAAGGCATCCGCATCGGCATCCAACAACCTGCAGAACGCGACACCGGGATCTGCGTGGCGTTGACCGATGCGTCCGCCGAGCGCAGTTTCATTTCCTACATCGGCGCTGAAGGTGAAGTGACGGAGGCGGAGCTGAACAGCGTTGCCGCCGAGGCGGGGGACTACGTCTACGTCAGCGGCTACAGCCTGCTGCACAGCGGCAAGGCCCAGGCATTGCTGGACTGGACGCTGGCGCTGCCGAGGACGATCAACGTGGTGTTCGATCCGGGCCCGCTGGTGGAGTCGCCGGACTCACCGATGATGCAGGCATTGCTGCCGCGCATCGATGTGTGGACCAGCAACAGCGTCGAGGCGCTGCGTTTCACGGGCGCGGCGGACATCGAAACAGCACTGGACCGGTTGGCCGTGCACCTGCCACAGGAGGTGCTGATGGTCGTGCGCGACGGCCCGCAGGGTTGCTGGATTCATCAGTGCGGCGAGCGTCAGCACGCGCCGGGTTTCAAGGTGCAGGCAGTGGACAGCAACGGCGCGGGCGATGCGCATGCAGGCGTATTCGTTGCTGGACTGGCGCAAGGATTGGCCGCTCACGAAGCCGCAGGACGCGCCAACGCCGCGGCTGCGATAGCGGTCACTCGCTGGGGCCCGGCGACCGCGCCTGGCACTGCCGAGGTTGATGTGCTGATCAGCAAAAAATGCACTGACTGAACGATCGCAATCGCTGGCAAGCCAGCTCCCACAGGTTTCAGTAGGGGGCGCAGTTTTTGCGAGCCCTTTGATTTCTGTGGGAGCTGGCTTGCCAGCGATAAGGCCTTCAGCCGTTACATCCAGTCTGGACCTAGCCGGCTCTGCGCAACGCCGCAATCAACTCATCTTTACGCATCGACGAACGCCCGGGGATTTTCCGCTCCCGGGCCTCCTTGCGCAGGCTATCGACCGTCTGCACTTTGCGTGAAGCCTTGCTATCGCGCGAATGTCCCTCGCGGCTTACTGTCGCGCGCCGCGCCGACTCCTTGCGATCTGAAGCTTTGGCGCTGGCCGGTTTCCGGCGCCCGGAACCTCCGGCCTTCTCGCCGCCGCCGGACTGTTTGTTCACCGTCGCCCAGGCGCGGGCCTCGGCTTCGTCCTTGGACATCCCTTTTTTCTGATAGCTGTCTTCGATGTGTTCGGCTTTGCGCTTCTGTTCTTCAGTGTATTTGGCTTTGCTTCCACGAGGCATGGCGAGTCTCCTGGTGGTTGGATGAATCTCTGCAGGAGGTCTGGCGCAGGCAGCGCGTTCAACCACTGCCTGCGCCAGTGACCGCAAGCCTCAGGTATCGAGCTTACGCGCCGCTTCCACACCTGCAGCGCTGAGCTTGATCGGCAGATTCAGCGAATGCTCTCCCGCTTCATTGCAAGTGATGTGTCCGTGGTGAATCAGTCCACGCTCCTGCAGGGCGGCGAGGGCACTGGCCACGACTTTCTCGCCGCGATAATTGTCCAGCACCTCTTTGCCGAGGCCGCTTGGGTGGGCATGCAGCAGGCGGGTGAGGACTTCTTTTTCCAGGTTTTTATCGACGTTCATGGTTACCTCTTCAGGGAAGTGGATAAGACACGTTGCGTGGATGAAGCACGGATCACTGTCCTGCGCCTTCAGAGCCCGAACCACCCGTGGTGGTTTTCGAGCCGACGCCGGGACCGGCGTTGTCGGGGGCGGCCGGTGCGTCGGGGGTGTTCATGCCGCCCTGGCGGCCGGGATCGCTGCCTTGGGTGCGAGGATCGGTTCCTGTGGCGGGTGGCTGATTGATCAGCGGTACACCCGAACCGTCGGTATTCATACCGGGGGCACTGTTGATGGCGGGTGCTCTGGGCTGGGTGACCGGATCGGTCGGCCCGGTGCCGGCGGCGGTGGTCGAGGCGGCGAATACCGCCGGACTGAGGAGGGTTGCAAATACGAGCGCAGTCAACCTTGACGGGATCATAGGGGGTCTCCAGTGATTGAAATCCTTACCTCCTTTTTGTCTGCCCTCGTGAAAGATTGGTGCCTGATGAGCGACGAACGGTTCAGAACGACTGAACGCTTTCGAGACCTATCTCGTCCTTGAACTGCTCCATGAAGCCTTTCAGGCGCTGATGACGGAGCTGTGCCAGACGTTGACCGGCAGCGGTCTGGAAACCGTCGGCGAGGTGCAGCAGTTTGGTCTGGAAATGATCGAGGCAGAAACGCTTGTCGTCGTAGTCTCTTTCCCAGGCCTCGGGATCGTGCGGGTCATACAGCGCGCTGCCCATCCGTCCGGCGGTGTAGAAGGTGCGGGCGACGCCGAGCATGCCGAGGGAATCGAGACGGTCGGCGTCCTGCACCAGTCGGGCTTCGAGGGTAAGCGGGGTGATGTTGGCGGAAAAACTGTGGGCTTCGATGGCGTGGGTGACGGCGTCTATTTTGGCCTCGGGCCAGTTCAGGTTTGCCAGCACCTTTGAGGCTTTTTCCGCTGCCAGACGCGATGCCTGTGAACGCAGCGGCGAGTTCTTTTCCACCGCCACGCAATCGTGCAGCAACACCGCCGCGAGCAGCACCTCAAGGTCGCCACCTTCCTCGGCCTGCAAGGTGCGCGCGCTGTGCCAGACCCGTTGCAGGTGCGACAGATCGTGAGCGCCGTCCTCCGACGGTTCCAGCGCATGGGGCAGCAGTTGGGCGGCGAGTTCCGTGAGAGGCGAAAAAGCGAGATTGTTCATGGGAGTCCTTGTGGGTCATCGGCCGCGCTAGCCTAATCCGTGGATTGCCATGTGACGAGCGCCGCGCGCGGCCTTAACATGGCGTTTTCCTTTTTCCGACAAGGCCCGTCCATGACGATCGAAATCCGCCCGGCGACCCCCAGCGATGCTCCGCAAATCCTCGCGTTCATCACCGAATTGGCAGACTTCGAAAAGGCCCGACACGAAGTCATCGCCAGCGTCGCGGACATTGAACGCAGCCTGTTCAGCGAAGGCGCTACCGCCCACGGCCTGATATGCCTGCGCGACGGCTTGCCGATCGGTTTTGCGGTCTTTTTCTTCAGCTATTCGACCTGGCTGGGCAGCAACTGCCTGTACCTCGAAGACCTCTACATCACCCCGGAACAACGGGGCGGCGGCGCCGGAAAAACCCTGCTGCGCCACCTCGCAAAAATCGCCTGCGCCAACGACTGCGGCCGCTTCGAATGGAGCGTGCTGGACTGGAACACCCCGGCCATTGAATTCTATAAATCCCTCGGCGCCCAGCCGCAGGAAGAGTGGGTGCGTTACCGCATGGATGGCAAGGTGTTGCGCGAGTTTGCTGAAGGCTGAGTAAATAGTGGCGATCTGATTGCTGATTCGATTGTCCAAACCGCTCTAGTCCGGCATCCTGTGCGCCATTTTTGCGCGCTCACGGACGAAACCTGCAATGCCTCTGGCAATCTTTCTCCACGCCCGTGGAGCCTTCGCTGCGTCAACGAGTGACCGGCGATGAGCGGACTACGGGCGTCGATCCGCCTGTACGGTCTGGTCAAAAACCTCGGCTCAAGCGACAACCCGAACCGCCAACCGGTGGACATCCTCTGCACCGTCAACCGCCTCGGTGGCAAAGCCATCCGTGCGTATGTCTCGCGGCTCGATGCGCAGTTGATGACGCCTAGTGCAAACCACCTACGACCAGCATCGATTGACCGGCTACAACACCTGGCTCAATCAGCTCGACGACGCCACACCTGCCGAGCTGAACTGGTTTGCCGATGAAGCCTGGCAACAACTGCAAACCCTCACCCCCCCGAACAGCCGCGAGCATTGTCGCGCGCTTTTCGATTCTGTCGACAACCACTGGCGTTTCGCCGCGACCGATGTCGACCTCTATCAGCCACACCTGGAACCTCTGAAGCAAGGAGCTTTGAATTGAGTGGTATACCCGCTGCACGCGTCACCACCCAACCGCCTGCCCACTGCCAGGCCACGGCAACAACCCGATCGTCTCCGGCTCGCCGGACGTGTTCTTCGACGGACTCCCCGCTGCGCGCATGACCGATAAATCGGCGTGTGGCAGCCCGATAACCGGCGGTGTTTCCGCCACGGTCTTCATCAACGGCCTGAATGCCGCGATGCTCGACAGCACCGGCGGGCACGGCAATGTCGTGGTTGGTGGGTCGGGGACGGTGATTATTGGACAGAGCGGGGGAGGGGCGGCTTTTAGTGGTTTGTTGCCGATGCCGGTGCATTTCAATGATCGGATGCAGGTGATTAACGAAATTACTGGTGAGCCCATGCCAAATCACCCTTACGCGATTCAACGCGCTGATGGGAGCGTGGAGCACGGCGTAACCAATGACGCGGGGTTTACCCATACCGTGAGTTCGCATTTGCCTGAGTCGATCAAGCTGTTCGTGGAGTAGGAAGATATGACTACTGAAAATCCTGCTCTGAAAGGGTGTAAAAGACTGGTCGTGACCCACGACCTGACCTGCAAAACGGACGGAACAGTCAAGCAGGCCACGATCACTCCCAAAAAGATTATTCTGTTTTTTGTGGGTGGTGCGGGTGATAAAGAAAGTTATTACGGCACTGGCCCCAATAATAACGTTGCTGACGTCATGAAGGTGTTCGTCAGGGATATGGAGGCTCAGGGTATTTGTTCTGATAATTATGATGCCCACCATATCGGTTATAACTATTTTATTAGTGATGATGATCTGAAAAAGAATGTGCTGGAGAAAATTACTGATGTGGCCACGCCTGTATATATCATTGGGCATAGCTTGGGCGGATGGAATGGTGCGCACCTGTCAGCTGTATTGACTGATAAGGGGTATCGAATTCCGTGTCTGGTTACACTCGATCCGGTTGGCGAAGAAAAAATCGTGTGGGGGGGGTCTAACATCTACCGTCAGGAGCCGAAGCCGAAGGCGGAATATTGGGTTAACGTCAGAGCCGATGTCAAAGACTGGAATTTTTCCGATCTCGTAGCCGATTTTGGAGAGCAATGGGATATGAAAAGTGGGCCCAATATGAACGGGCGAGTGAATGTGAATCACGCCGATGCCTGGGTTATCTACACATCAGTCCTACAAGGTGGCATCTCGGCCAGAGACGCTTTGATGCAGGTTGTTGTTACTCATTTTAAAGGACGGAAATGTGCGTAATGTAATTTTATGTATAGCTCTCTTGCTTTGCACTTCCTGTGCGATGAACCATGGTAAGCCCATTGCTCACTTAAAATACGTTGGTGTTGAACGTTATTTGGATAGGGGCATTTATCAGGTTCGTTTTTCGTCTGATATTGATGTTGTCAATCTTTTCAAATCAAAAATAAGTCAAACGCTACTGTGTTCTTTTGAGGACGATTTTGATTTTTCGGCACCTCACTCCGCAGGTAGATATGGAGAGGGTTTTATCGAGCCTGAAATTTCAAGTGCCGGGCTGACTTTCAGGGCGGATGTCTTATTTTTCGAAAGAAAAAATGATACCAGTGAAAAAATTATTGGAGGTGAGGTTTTGAGGTCTTTATTAGTGGGCCGAAAGTCTATTGTCTGTAAGGTCAGAATTAATTCCTACTCCTATAAAATATATTTGTCGGAGGACATGAAAGTTCCAACGGCAGATCTGTTAAGAGAGATCGATAAGTTTTAAACGGGATGCGATCCGTCCGGACAGGCGGTGCTCGCTGCTCAGTTCGCTGTCCGGGCTTTTAAGGAAGAAAAAATCCCAAAATATGGGATGCAAAATTACATATTGAGATTTTCCGCCTGAGAGGTCTATAGTCCAGCTCACTCACTGCCAATAACAAAACAGGTGAAGCGATGCTGGCGCAATTGATCGCGCTCGATTGGGGGACGACCTCACTACGTGCTTACAAACTCGCGACGGGCGGACAGGTGCTGGCGCAGCGGTCGCTGTCGTTCGGGATCATGCAGTTGCCGAAGACGCCGCGCGTCATTAATGGTCGCGAATGCGCCGAGGGTTTTGAACTGGCGTTCGACGAGGCGTGCGGCGACTGGCTCGACGCACAACCCGAATTGCCGGTGATTGCCTGCGGCATGGTCGGCAGCGCCCAGGGCTGGCGCGAAGCGTCCTACCGCGATACGCCGGCCAACGTGGCCGATCTCGGAAAATCCCTGCAAACCGTTCGCAGCCTTCGCGGTGTCGATGTGCACATCGTGCCGGGCGTGATTCAGCGTTCGACGCTGCCGAACGTGATGCGCGGCGAGGAAACTCAAGTCCTCGGCGTCCTGCAGAACCTGCCGGTCGAGGCGGGCAATGATCTGCTGATCGGCCTGCCCGGCAGTCATTCGAAATGGGTGGAAGTGGCCGACGGCTGCATCACCCGTTTCGACACTTTCATGACCGGCGAAGTGTTCGCCGTGCTCAGCGAACACAGCATTCTCGGCCGTACCCAACAGCACAGCACGACGTTCGACGCCGCCGCCTTCGATCGCGGCGTACAGGTGGCGTTGTCTGCAGAGGGCGAGATCGGCGTGCTGTCGACCCTGTTCAGCGCTCGCAGCCTGGGCCTGACCGGCGAACTCAGCGCCACCGCACAGCCTGACTATCTGTCCGGTCTGCTGATCGGCCACGAGCTGGCGGCGTTGGCCAACGTGCAACGACGCCGACGCAACAGCGCACATCTTCCTTCGATCGTCCTCATTGGCAACGCGCAGTTGTGCGCCCGCTACAGCCGTGCTCTCGATGCCTGCGGTTTCGCCCGGGTGACGCTGGCCGAGCAAGCCACCGAGCGAGGACTGTGGCAATTGGCGCTCGCCGCCGGACTGATCGATTCCTCATCTCGTTAACCCTGACTGGAGGCCTGAGATGCTCAAGCAAGCACTGGCGCAAAACGGTCTGATCGCGATCCTGCGGGGCCTGCATCCGCAGGAAGCCGCCGCTGTCGGAGAAGTCCTGTATGCGGCCGGATTTCGCGTCATCGAAGTACCGCTCAATTCCCCCTCGCCGTACGAAAGTATTCGCATCCTGCGTAAGACCCTGCCCGCCGATTGCCTGATCGGTGCCGGCACGGTGCTGACCCCGGAACAGGTCGAACGGGTGAAGGAGGCCGGCGGCCAAGTCATCGTCATGCCCCACAGCGATGCCAAGGTGTTGCGGGCGGCAAAGGCAGCCGGGCTGTACCTGTCGCCGGGCGTCGCCACGCCGACCGAAGCCTTTGCGGCGCTGGAGGAGGGCGCGGACATTCTCAAGCTGTTCCCGGCCGAGCAGATGGGCCCGGCAGTGGTGAAAGCCTGGCTGGCGGTGTTGCCGGTCGGGACGGTTCTGGCGCCGGTCGGCGGCATCACGCCGGACAACATGCAGGCGTTCATCGACGCCGGCGTCAAAGGCTTCGGCCTCGGTTCCGGGCTGTTCAAACCGGGCATGACGACTGAGCAAGTGGCGACCAATGCCAAGGCTTACGTGGCGGCCTGGAAAGCCCTTCGCTAAGACTTTTCCGGCGCTGCGTGCGCTGCATCTAACAAGAGAGACAAGCAGATGAAAATCACCAAACTCACCACCTTCATCGTCCCGCCGCGCTGGTGCTTCCTGAAAGTCGAAACCGACGAAGGCGTGACCGGGTGGGGCGAGCCCGTGGTCGAGGGCCGCGCCCACACGGTCGCTGCAGCGGTCGAGGAATTGTCCGACTACCTGATCGGCAAAGACCCACGCAATATCGAAGACATCTGGACCGTGCTGTATCGCGGTGGCTTCTACCGGGGCGGCGCGATCCACATGAGCGCGCTGGCCGGCATCGATCAGGCGCTGTGGGACATCAAGGGCAAGGCCCTCGGTGTGTCGGTCAGCGATCTGCTCGGCGGTCAGGTGCGCGACAAGATTCGCGTGTATTCGTGGATCGGCGGTGACCGTCCGGCGGACACCGCGCGGGCCGCTAAAGAGGCGGTGGGCCGGGGTTTTACGGCGGTGAAAATGAACGGCACCGAGGAGCTGCAATTTCTCGATACCTTCGAAAAAGTCGATCTGGCGCTGGCCAACGTTGCCGCCGTGCGCGATGCGGTGGGGCCGAACGTCGGCATCGGCGTCGACTTCCATGGCCGGGTGCACAAACCGATGGCCAAGGTGCTGATGAAGGAGCTTGATCCTTACAAATTGATGTTCATCGAAGAGCCGGTGCTCAGCGAAAACTACGAAGCGCTGAAAGAACTGGCACCGCTGACCAGCACCCCGATTGCCCTCGGTGAGCGGCTGTTTTCGCGCTGGGACTTTAAACGGGTGTTGAGCGAAGGTTACGTCGACATCATCCAGCCGGACGCGTCCCACGCCGGCGGCATCACCGAGACCCGCAAGATCGCCAACATGGCCGAAGCCTACGATGTGGCGCTGGCACTGCATTGCCCGCTGGGGCCGATTGCACTGGCGGCGTGTCTGCAACTGGACGCCGCTTGTTACAACGCGTTTATCCAGGAACAGAGCCTGGGCATCCATTACAACGAGAGCAATGACCTGCTCGATTATGTGAAGGATCCGCGTGTGTTCGACTACGACAAGGGCTTCGTGAAAATCCCCAACGGCCCGGGCCTGGGTATCGAGATCAACGAGGAATACGTGATCGAACGCGCGGCGGTCGGTCATCGCTGGCGCAACCCGATCTGGCGGCATGCCGATGGCAGTTTTGCCGAGTGGTGAGTCTTTTCTGACCCAACAGCAAACCCTGTGGGAGCTGGCTTGCCAGCGATAGCGGTATATCTGGCACATCAATGTTGGATGTGCCGCCGTCATCGCTGGCAAGCCAGCTCACACAGGGTGGACAGTGCAAGTTTCACTCCCGACCTCAATAAACATAAAAAGAGGCGCTCCCCATGCAACCGCAAACCCTCACCGGGCAAGCGACGTTAGTCACGCCCAGCCGCAAGCGATTTTTCATCATGGTGTTGCTGTTCATCACCGTGGTCATCAACTACCTCGACCGCAGCAACCTGTCGATTGCCGCCCCGGCACTGACGACCGATCTGGGCATCGACCCGGTGCACGTCGGGCTGATCTTCTCGGCATTCGGCTGGACCTACGCAGCCATGCAGATCCCCGGCGGCTGGCTGGTGGACCGGGTGCCGCCGCGCATCCTTTACAGCGTCGCACTGTTGCTGTGGTCGCTGGCCACGGTGATGCTCGGTTTCGCCGCCAGTTTCATCGCGCTGTTCGCGCTGCGCATGGCGGTCGGTGCGCTGGAAGCGCCGGCGTATCCGATCAACAGCCGCGTGGTGACGACCTGGTTCCCCGAGCGTGAGCGGGCCACGGCCATCGGTTTCTACACCTCCGGGCAGTTTGTCGGGCTGGCGTTTCTGACCCCGGTGCTGGCGTGGCTGCAACATGAATTCGGCTGGCACATGGTGTTTGTCGTGACCGGCGCGGTAGGCATCATCTGGGCGGCGATCTGGTACGCGGTGTATCGCGAGCCGCGTGATTTCAAAGGCGCCAACCAAGGTGAAATCGACCTGATCCGCGAGGGCGGCGGCTTGGTGGACATTGCCGCTGAAACCGCCAAGGTGAAGGCGAAATTCAGCTGGACCGATCTCGGCATCGTCCTCAGCAAACGCAAGTTGTGGGGGATCTACCTCGGCCAGTTCTGCCTGAACTCGACGTTGTGGTTTTTCCTGACGTGGTTTCCGACCTACCTGGTGAAGTATCGCGGCATGGACTTCATCAAGTCCGGTCTGCTGGCGTCGCTGCCGTTTCTCGCCGCGTTCATCGGCGTGCTGTGCTCCGGGTTCTTTTCCGACTTCCTGATTCGCCGTGGCTGCACCGTCGGCTTTGCGCGCAAGCTGCCGATCATTGGCGGGCTGCTGATTTCGACCTCGATCATCGGGGCCAACTTCGTCGAATCGACGCCGTTGGTGATTGCCTTCCTGGCGCTGGCGTTCTTCGGCAACGGATTGGCGTCGATCACCTGGTCGCTGGTCTCGACACTGGCGCCGGCGCGGTTGCTGGGCCTGACCGGTGGGGTGTTCAACTTCATCGGCAACCTGTCGGCGATTGCCACGCCGATTGTCATCGGCTTTCTGGCCAGTGGCGATTCGTTTGCGCCAGCGATCACCTACATCGCGGTTCTGGCATTGATCGGTGCTTTGTCCTACGTGCTGCTGGTGGGCAAGGTCGAGCGCATCGAGTTGTAGTCGTCCCTGTCGGGCGACCATAATGCCGCCCGTTCCCTCGCTCAACGCTAAAGGCTGGATATGCAGGAAGACGCCCCGAAAACCGCCAAGGACGCCGCGCCGACCGGCACCCAGACCCTGCTTCGCGGGTTGGGTGTGGTGCAGGCCGTCGCCAGTGGCGCCCGCGATCTCAAAGAGATTGCCCGCCTGATCGGCACCACGCGCAGCACCACCCATCGTCTGGCCAGTTGCCTGGTGGACGAGCGCTACCTGCGCGTCGTGCCGCAAGTCGGTTATCTGCTGGGGCCGAAGCTGATCGAACTGGGTTTCCAGGCGCGTGAGGAATTGCCGCTGGTGACGTTGGCCGGGCCTTATCTGGACGAGTTGTCGGCACTGACCGGCGACACCGTTCACCTGGGCATTCGTGAAGGCGACGAGGTGCTGTACCTGTTGAAGAATCCGGGGCGCAACGGCCCTGAAATGCGCTCGCGGGTCGGCCATCGCATGCCGCTGGCGCGGACCGGGATCGGCAAGGCGCTGATGCTGGATGACGCGCCGCAGGACTGGCAGCGTCTGTACGACATCAGCCTGCCGGCGGGTGGGAAAAGTCAGTTCTGGCCGCAGCACCCTCAGCAGTCGTGGGAGCAGCTGGAGCAACGGATGACCGAGTACGTGGCCGGCGGCTACGCGTTCGATCTGGAAGACAACGAGCCGTCGATCCGCTGCGTGGCGGCGCCGATCCGCGACGCGAGCAAGCGCATCGTCGCGGCCATCAGCATCGCCAGCACCGTGCCGTACATGCCGCTGGAAAAAATGGCCGAGCTGATTCCCCTGATCAAAGGGGTCACGGCCCGGCTCTCGGCGGAGCTTGGCTTGAAGGTCTGAGGAATCAGAGCTTCAGAGTCGCCATATCGATCACGAAGCGGTACTTCACATCGCCGGCGATCATGCGGGCGTAGGCTTCGTTGATCTGGCGGATGTCGAGCATTTCGATGTCGCAGCTGATGTTGTGCTCGGCGCAGAAATCCAGGACTTCCTGGGTTTCGGCGACGCCACCGATCAGCGAACCGGCCAATACACGACGACCCAGCACCAGTTTCGCGGCGTGGACCGGCGGATCGATCGGTTCGATCAGGCCCACCAGAATGTGCACGCCATCGAAGCGCAGGGTGTCGAGGTACGGGTTGAGATCGTGCTGCACCGGAATGGTGTCCAGCAGGAAGTCGAAACGGCCGGCAGCGGCTTTCATCTGCTCTTCGTCGGTGGAGACGATGACGTGATCGGCGCCCTGACGACGACCTTCCTCGGCTTTGCTTGCCGAACGGGTGAACAGCGTCACTTCGGCGCCCATGGCCTTGGCGAACTTGATGCCCATGTGGCCGAGGCCGCCCATGCCGAGAATCCCGACCTTGTCGCCGGCCTTCACGCCGTAGTGCTTGAGCGGCGAGTAGGTGGTGATGCCGGCGCAGAGAATCGGTGCGGCAGCCGCCAGATCCAGCTTCTCGGGAATGCGCACCACGAAGTGTTCGCTGACCACGATGCTGTCCGAATAACCGCCCATGGTATTGCTGCCATCGACCCGGTCGGGGGTGGCATAGGTCATGGTCGGGCCTTCGAGGCAGTATTGCTCAAGGTTCGACTGGCAGGCTTCGCAGGTGCGGCAGGAGTCGACCATGCAGCCGACGCCGACCAGATCGCCTACCTTGTGTTTAGTGACATTCGCACCGACGGCGGTGACTTTTCCGACGATCTCGTGGCCGGGCATCAACGGGTAAACGGCGATGCCCCATTCGTTGCGCGCCTGGTGGATATCGGAGTGGCAGACGCCGCAGTACAGGATTTCGATGGCGACGTCGTCGGCCCGTGGGCTGCGGCGTTCGAACTTCATCGGGGCGAGGGGAGTGGTGGCCGTTTGAGCGGCATAGCCGATGGCGGTGTACATGTGAAACCTCGCAAAAGCAGTGACAGGTAAGGCGGCGCATTCTGGGCGCCGTCCGGTCGTCCGGCCATGGCGATTCCTCCGGGTGTCATGCCTAATCCTCCGGCATGCGGGGTTGATCGGTCGCATTGGCAAAAGGATCTGCGATGATGCTTTCATCCCTTTTTCCGTGATTTTTTCTGAAGAGCCACCTGATGCAATTGACCCGTCACCTTGATGCCAACGCCACCCTGGTTTCGCTGATCGAACCGCTGGCGCTGCGCGATGGTTACAGCCAGACCGGGCTGCCGGGCGTGCAAGTGTTGCGCGCCAGTTGCGACGTCGCCCGTGGTCCGCACATTTATGAGCCGAGCCTGATGATCATCGCCCAGGGCAGCAAACTGGCGTATCTGGGGCCGCGCACCATGGAATACGGCGCCGGGCATTACCTGATTCAGGCGTTGCCGGTGCCCTTTGAGTGCGAGACCTACGCGTTGCCGGACGCACCGCTGCTTGGTGTATCGGTGGCGATCGACCGGGTGCTGCTCGGTGAACTGGTGCTGGCCATGGGGCTGGCGCCGGGGCGGCATATTCCGGCGCAGACTCCGGAATCAATGACCTCTGTGGTGCTCGACGACGACATGCGCGGTTGCGTTGAACGTCTGCTGCGCTGTCTGCACGATCCGCTGGAGTGCCAGATTCTCGGGCCGGCGCGGGTGCGTGAATTGTTGTTCGTCGCGTTGCGCGGGCCTCAGGCCGATGTGCTGCGGGCGCTGGTCGAGCAACAGGGGCAGTTCGCCCGAGTGGCGGCTTCGATCAGTCATCTGCATGCGCATTACACCGAGCCATTGAATGTCGAGACATTGGCCGGTTGCGCGAACATGAGCGTTTCGACCTTTCACGAACATTTCAAACGCAGCACGTTGCTGTCGCCGGTGCAGTATCTGAAGCGTTTACGTTTGTTGAAGGCGCAGACGTTGTTGATCGCCGAGGGATTAGGCGTGGCGCAGGTGGCGCATCGGGTGGGGTATCAGAGCACGTCGCAGTTCAGTCGCGAATACAAACGCTATTTCGAGCGTAGCCCCGGGGAGGAGCGCGCTGCCTGATCTGCCTCAATCCTGTGGGAGCGGGCTTGCCAGCGATCGCGGTGCTTCAGCCTGCAGCAATGTCGTCTGACACGGCCCCATCGCTGGCAAGCCAGCTCCCACAGGTATTGATGTGATGCACTGAATCGCGGGCAGCAAAAAGGCCCCCATATAGGGAGCCTTGATGTTCAGCGGATCGACTTACATGTTCGGGTAAGTAGGGCCGCCAGCGCCTTCCGGCGTCACCCAGTTGATGTTCTGCGAAGGATCCTTGATGTCACAGGTCTTGCAGTGCACGCAGTTCTGGGCGTTGATCTGGAAGCGTTTTTCGCCGTCTTCCTTGGTGATCACTTCATACACGCCGGCCGGGCAGTAGCGTTGCGCCGGTTCGTCGTACAGCGGCAGGTTCTTGCTCAGCGGGATGGTCGGGTCGGTCAGTTTCAGGTGGCACGGCTGTTCTTCTTCATGGTTGGTACCGGAGATGAACACCGAGCTCAGCTTGTCGAAGCTGATCTTGCCGTCGGGTTTCGGGTAGTCGATCTTCTTGCAGTCGGCCGCGAGCTTGAGGCAGGCGTAGTCCGGCTTGGTGTCGTGCAGGGTGAACGGCAGTTTGCCGCCGAAGATGTTCTGGTCCAGCCAGTTGAAACCGCCGCCGACGATGGCACCGAACTTGTGGATCGCCGGGCCGAAGTTGCGGCTGGCGAACAGTTCTTCGTAGAGCCAGCTCTTCTTGAAGGCGTCGACGTAAGTGGTCAGCTCTTCGGTGCCGTCCTTTTCAGCGAACAGCGCATCGGCCACGGATTCAGCGGCCAGCATGCCGGACTTCATCGCGGTGTGGCTGCCCTTGATCTTGGCGAAGTTCAGGGTGCCGAGGTCGCAACCGATCAGCGCGCCGCCCTTGAAGACCATTTTCGGCAGCGAGTTCAGGCCACCCTTGCAGATCGCACGTGCGCCGTAGCTGATGCGCTTGCCGCCTTCCAGATACTGCTTCAGCACCGGGTGATGCTTGAGGCGCTGGAATTCGTCGAACGGCGACAGGTAGGTGTTGCTGTAGGAGAGATCGACGATCAGACCAACGACCACCTGGTTGTTTTCCAGGTGATAGAGGAAGGAGCCGCCGGTGTTCTCGGTGCCCATGATGTCCATCGGCCAACCGGCGGTGTGCACCACCAGGCCTGGCTGGTGTTTGGCCGGGTCGATTTCCCAGATTTCCTTCAGACCGATGCCGTAGTGCTGGGCGTCGGCATCGCTATCAAGGTTGTAGCGCTTGATCAACTGCTTGCCGATGTGGCCACGGCAGCCTTCGGCGAACAGCGTGTACTTGCCACGCAGTTCCATGCCCGGGGTGTACAGGCCTTCCTTCGGATGACCTTCGCGGTCGACGCCGAGGTCGCCGGTAATGATCCCGCGCACCACGCCGTTTTCATCGATCAGCGCTTCCTGAGCGGCGAAGCCCGGGTAGATTTCCACGCCCAGGTTTTCGGCCTGCTGAGCGAGCCAGCGGCACAGGTTGCCGAGGGAGATAATGTAGTTACCTTCGTTGTGCATGGTCTTGGGCACAAAGAAGTCAGGAATTTTTTGCGCGCTTTCGGCGTTTTTCAGCACGAAGATGTCATCGCGGGTGACTGGCGTGTTCAGCGGGGCGCCGAGTTCTTTCCAGTCCGGGAACAGTTCGTTCAGGGCCCGTGGTTCGAATACGGCACCGGACAGGATGTGTGCGCCGACTTCGGAGCCTTTTTCGACCACGCAGACGCTGATTTCCTTACCGGCTTCGGCGGCCTTCTGCTTCAGACGGCAGGCGGCGGACAGGCCAGCGGGGCCGGCACCGACGATGACCACGTCGAATTCCATGTATTCGCGTTCCACAGGCTATCTCCTACTCAAGGCTCAACAGTTTTTTTTCTAATTTGGAGGTTCGGTGTCGTATCCGTTATTGCCTTTACGTTAACGTCAAGGGTAATAATGGGCAAACCACCTTTCTCTCTAGGCGGCGCATTATATCTACACCACTCCTAGCGTCCAATACAAACGTTTGTTTGAATCGGCTCCAGGCCAGAGAAATCAAAGAAGCGCGGCTTATGACAGGGCATTTTGGCGTATTGACCAGAATGGGCGTTCCGGTCAAGATACGGGCGGTTTTGCGCTCGCCGTAGGCTGAATGGTGGTTTCAAGAGCACCTCTAAAGACAGGGCGTAGGCGGTATCCGGTGATGCGCAGCGCAGGTTTGGCGCGCAGTTTACACACCGCGAGGCGGCATGACTCGTCGGTCACGACTGACGAACGGTCATCCCGTTCAGCCGGCGTTTTTAGAGGTGCCCTTGTGCCCGATGAGCATCAACCGCCAGGTTCGCCTAGGCGACTTTCTTTTCACCGGAGAGTAACGAGGAATCCATGAAGGTTCTTGTAGCTGTCAAACGCGTTGTGGATTACAACGTCAAGGTTCGCGTCAAGGCGGACAATTCCGGCGTAGACCTCGCCAACGTCAAGATGTCGATGAACCCGTTCTGCGAAATCGCAGTGGAAGAAGCCGTACGCCTGAAAGAAAAAGGCGTTGCGACTGAAATCGTCGTCGTCTCCATCGGCCCGTCCACCGCTCAGGAACAGCTGCGTACCGCACTGGCTCTGGGTGCCGACCGCGCCATCCTCGTCGAATCCGCTGAAGACCTGACTTCCCTGGCCGTGGCCAAGCTGCTCAAGGCCGTGGTCGACAAGGAACAGCCTCAGCTGGTGATCCTGGGCAAACAGGCCATCGACAGCGACAACAACCAGACCGGCCAGATGCTCGCTGCACTGAGCGGCTACGGTCAGGGCACTTTCGCCTCGAAAGTCGAAGTCTCCGGCGACAGCGTTGCCGTGACCCGCGAAATCGACGGCGGCGCGCAGACCGTTTCCCTGAAACTGCCAGCGATCGTCACCACCGACCTGCGTTTGAACGAGCCGCGCTACGCGTCCCTGCCAAACATCATGAAAGCCAAGAAGAAGCCTCTCGAGACGCTGACTCCGGACGCTTTGGGCGTTTCCACCGCCTCCACCAACAAGACCCTGAAAGTCGAAGCGCCGGCTGCACGCAGCGCGGGCATCAAGGTCAAGTCGGTGGCTGAACTGGTCGAGAAACTGAAAAACGAAGCGAAGGTAATCTGATCATGACTATCTTGGTAATCGCCGAACACGACAACAAGGTGCTGGCTCCGGCCACCCTGAACACCGTGGCTGCCGCTGCCAAAATCGGCGGCGACATCCACGTTCTCGTTGCCGGCCAGGGCGCTGGCGCCGTGGCTGAAGCCGCTGCGAAAATCGCTGGCGTGAGCAAAGTCCTGAACGCTGACAATGCTGCCTACGCGCATCAGCTGCCGGAAAACGTTGCTCCGCTGGTTGCACAGCTGGGCGCTGGTTACAGCCACATCCTGGCTGCCGCCACTTCCAATGGCAAAAACATCCTGCCGCGCGTTGCCGCTCAGCTGGACGTTGACCAGATCTCCGAAATCATCTCGGTAGAAAGCGCTGACACCTTCAAGCGTCCGATCTACGCCGGTAACGCCATCGCTACCGTGCAATCGACCGCTGCGATCAAAGTGATCACCGTGCGTGCCACCGGTTTCGACCCGGTTGCCGCTGAAGGCGGTTCGGCTGCTGTTGAAGCGGTTGCGGCTGCTCACAACGCCGGCACTTCCAGCTTCGTCAGCGAAGAGCTGGCCAAGTCCGATCGTCCTGAGCTGACCGCTGCCAAGATCGTCGTTTCCGGCGGCCGCGGCATGCAGAACGGTGACAACTTCAAACACCTGTACGCGCTGGCCGACAAGCTGGGCGCTGCTGTGGGTGCTTCCCGCGCCGCGGTCGATGCAGGTTTCGTACCGAACGACATGCAGGTCGGTCAGACCGGCAAGATCGTTGCGCCACAGCTGTACATCGCCGTCGGTATCTCCGGCGCGATCCAGCACTTGGCCGGCATGAAAGACTCCAAAGTGATCGTCGCGATCAACAAGGACGAAGAAGCACCGATCTTCCAGGTGGCCGATTACGGCCTGGTGGCGGACTTGTTCGAAGCCGTACCTGAGCTGGAGAAGCTGGTCTAATCCGGCTGCTTCACTTATAAAGAGCCCGACCTTTTGGTCGGGCTTTTTTTTGTCTCGGATTTGAGTGGGAGCGTTTCGCCATGGATCTGCATCGTCGGTTGGGCTGCTCGTGGTTGCTGGGGCTGGCATTGTTGCCGGGCCTGTCAGTGGCGGCGGGCAAATGCGAGCGGCTGGTCGTCACCGGCAGCCCGGATGCGCCGCCGTACCTTTGGCAGGATCCGCAGAACCCCAAGCAACTGATCGGTGCCAGTGCCGACCTGTTGCGACAGGTGGCCAAGGAGCTGGGGCTCAAAGTCGATCTGTTGTACGCCGGCAAGCGCTCTCAGGCCCTCGACGAAGTGCGCAGCGGGCGCATGGACATGCTGGCCGACGCGCCAATGAACATCAATGAGCTGGAAAACCTCGACTACATTCACCCGCCGCTGCTGGAAAACGATTATCTGGTGTGGACGCGCAAGGGCTCGACCCTCGTTTATAGCGAAGCCAGGGATCTGCACGGGCATACCGGCGGCTTGTCGGAAAAGTCTCGAATGACCCCGGCATTCGGCACTTTCGCCGAGCAGGAATTGACCCTGACCCGTACGGCAAACCTGACCCAGGCATTTCAGAAACTTCTGCTGGGCGAGGTGGAATATGTACTCGCCGGTCGCTACTCGGGCATGGCGGCCGCGCAGGCATTGGGCATGGCCAATGATCTGCTGGCCTTTGAACAACCCATCGACCGCCCCGGTCTGTTCCTCGCGGTTTCGCACAACTCGGCCTGCAACGATCCGTGGTTGCGCGGACAGCTGGCCAAAAAGATGACAGAATTGCCCGCGTCCGGCCTGACGGAAGCCGCGCTGCAACGCAACATCGAGCGCTGGAAGGCGCAGCAGCAACAGCCGCCGCAACCACCTGTCAGCGCCCCAAAACAGTAGGGATTCTTAGTGAGTAATCGACTTCTTTTCGCGGCCATGGCCGTCCTGGCCCTGGCCGGTTGCGCCAGCGATCCGGCACCCAACGAACAAATGCGTCTGACCGAGCAGGCCCTTGAGCAAGCCAAGGCCGTCGGCGCCACCGCCGAAGACGTGCCGGAAATGAAACTGGCCGAGGACAAGTTCAACCGGGCCAAAGGCAGCATGGCGGGTGAGTCTTACAAGAATGCGCGGATGCGCTTCGAACAGGCCGAACTCGACGCACGCCTGGCGGAGGCCAAAGTCCTGACCCAGAAGAGCGAGGAGCAAGTGAACGTGCTCAACACCCGCATCGTCCGACTGCGCAAGCAACTGGGGGATGCCCAATGAGCCTGAAGTCCAAAGCTCTCGGTGCTCTGATCCTCGCCGGTTGCGCCAGCCTGTACGGCTGCGCCGGTCAGCACAGCGAAACCGCATTGCAGCAGGCCAGCAGCGACTTCCAGAAGGTCAAGGAAGATTCCAACGTGCTGCGTATCGCGCCGAAAGATGTGATCCGCGCCGGTGAGTCCCTGGCCCGCGCCGATCGTCTGTCGACGTACTGGGGCAGCGGCTCGGACGTGGTGCATTACGCCTACCTGAGTCAGCGCTACAGCGAAATCGCCCGTGAGCACACCAATCAGGTGCTCAACGAAGAACGTGTGGCGAAGCTGGAACTTGAACGCCAGCGCCTGCAACTGGCCCTGCGCGAGTCCAAACTGCTGAGCGTGCAACAGCAGGGCAAATGGCTGGAAGAGCAGATCGTTGCGCTGGCCACCACCCAGACCGATCGTGGTCTGGTGATGACCCTGGGTGACGTGCTGTTCGATACCGGCGAAGCTGAACTGAAAAACTCGGCCAACCGCGTGGTGCTGAAGATCGTGCAGTTTCTGCAACTGAACCCGAAACGCATCGTGCGCATCGAGGGCTACACCGACAGCACCGGCGGCAAGCAGGAAAACCTCAAGCTTTCCCGCGATCGCGCGCAGTCGGTGGCCGATGTGTTGACGGACCTGGGCATCGACGAAAAACGCATTCAGGTCGAAGGCTACGGCGACGAATACCCAGTGGACGCCAACGCTTCCGAGCGTGGACGTGCGCAGAACCGGCGGGTGGAAATCGTGTTCTCCGACGAAAAAGGCCAGCTCGGCGCCGCCCGCTAAGGGTGGCGTTACTGGAAAGCCCGGGCTGTCAGGCAGCGCCGGGCTTTTTTACGTCTGTCGATTACCTCACAGAGCAGTACAGATTTAACCGACACAGCACTGTATGGTTGACTAATATGGCAACTGTCCCAGTACACTTCCAAACTGTTCCGGTATTGTTTCACACAAGAATAAAACGCCCGTGAAATCGAGTGCTGCGTCATGACCAATCTCTTGCTCTACCAACGTATTGCTCAACAGCTGGCCGAAGATATCCGCCGTGGCGTCTATCAACCCGGCGAACGCGTACCTTCGGTGCGCAAGATGAGTTCGCAGCTCAACGTCAGCCATGCCACGGTGTTGCAGGCTTACGCCAATCTCGAGGATCAGGGCCTGATCCGTGCGCGGCCGCAGTCCGGCTACTACGTGCACCAGACTCCGGCACTGACGGCGCCCACGCCGGACATCGCCCGGGTCGAGCGGCCAGGCCTGGTCACCCGCAGCAGTATCATTCAGCAAGTGCTGGTCGAATCCCGTCGTGAAGGCGTGTTCCCGCTGGGGGCGGCGGTGCCGAGTGTCGATTATTTGCCGGTGCGCGCCCTGCATCAGCAGTTGGCCAAGGTCACCCGGTTTCACAGCCCTAGGGCGTTCAGCTACATGTTCAGCCCCGGTTTCGAGCCGCTGCGCCGGCAGGTGGCGATCCGCATGCGCGATGCAGGCGTGGTCGTTGACCCTTCGGAAGTGGTGATCACCCACGGCTGTGTCGATGCGTTGCAGATGTCATTGCGAGTGCTGACCCGCCCCGGCGACCTGATCGCCGCCGAATCACCCACCTATTACGGGTTGCTGCAACTGGCGGACCTGCTAGGCCTGAAGGTTATCGAGATCCCCAGCGACCCCGCCACCGGCATGAGCCTCGAAGCTCTGCAACTGGCGGCCAACCAATGGTCGATCAAGGCGCTGGTACTCACCACTCGCCTGAGCAATCCACTCGGCGGCACCATGCCCGAAGAGCGGCAGAAACAGCTGCTGCGACTGGCCTCGGATTTCGATATCCAGATCGTCGAAGACGACATCTACGGCGAGTTGATGTTCGAGCAGGGGCGCACCAAGTCGCTCAAGGCTTACGACCGGCTCGACCGGGTGATTTATTGCTCGAGTTTTTCCAAGACGTTATCGCCCGGTGTGCGCATCGGCTGGATGATCGCCGGCAAGTACCAGCAGGAAATCCAGCGCCTGCAGACTTTCAGCACCCATTCAGCGTGCAGCGTCACCCAAATGGCTATCGCGGCCTACCTGGAAAATGGCGGCTATGACCGGCATTTAAGGTACATCCGCCAGGAATACCGAAAAAATCTTAGTGCGTTCCAGCTGGCAGTCCAGCAGTACTTTCCCGAAGGCACGCAGATGACCCGACCCACCGGCGGATTCATTCTGTGGGTCAGTCTGCCGGGGCGGGTCAACACCCAGGAGCTGCACGTGCGGGCGCTGCAACAGGGCATCAGCATTGCGCCGGGCCTGATCTTCAGCAACACCGAGCAGTTCAACCACTGCATCCGGTTGAACTGCGGCATCCCGTGGAATCGCGAGGCGGAACGGGCGCTGATGACCCTCGGCATGTTGGCGACACAGCTCTGCCAGGAGATGGCCGGCGGATTCTGAAACAATGGCGGAGCTTGTCATGTGGCGTCCAACAGGCGAGCATATGGCCCTCTGCCGTTAGCTTCGTTGGGTTCATGAAAGCGAAATTTTCTGCTGCCTGGATTGTGCTCTGCCTGCTGTTGATGGGTCATGTGCCCGGTGTTTTGGCGGCTGCAGCGCAGGAAAAGGCGCCGGCCACTGCCAACGCGAAAAAACCGGCGACGACCAAAAAAATCGCTCCAGCGAAAACCACGGAGCAGAAAAAGGCTGCTCCGGTCAAGAAGCGCGCACCGGTCGCTAGTAAGTCAAAGTCGGCGAAAGAGGTGGCCAAGACGCCATTGCCGTCTGCGAATCTCGACTTGAGTCTGCCCAGAGACATGGTTCAGGAATTGAAACCTCCCGGCTCCGTGACGCTGCCCAAGCGCGAAGCGATCCTGCCGCAGATGTTTGGTGACAAGAACAGCGGGTTCCAGCTCAATGGACGCTTGCTCAGCAACGAAATGCAGCTGCAACTGCGCAATGAAGAGCGCCGGGAAGTCGAAGGCGCGGCGCTGGATTTCGAGTTCAAGCAATAAATCGTCCCCATCGGTGACCCGCAGACCAGACGCTTTGTCGGAGACTGGTCAGTCATTTTCGTTTCTGCGTAAAAACCCCGGCCCAGGGAATTTAAAACAGCCGTTTAAGCGGTTACCCTGTCCCGCGTCCCTTTAACACATTGCCCGCTGCGAGGAACGCGTCGTCATGAAATGCCGTGAAGGCTGTGGCGCCTGCTGTATTGCCCCTTCCATCAGTTCGCCGATTCCAGGCATGCCCGATGGCAAACCTGCCGGTGAACGCTGCGTTCAGTTGTCGGTCGATAACCTGTGCAACATTTTCGGCCGACCGGAGCGTCCGGCGGTCTGTTCAGGATTCAAGGCCGATCCGGAAGTCTGCGGCAGCAGCCAGGAAGATGCGATCAGACTGCTCGGCTGGTGGGAGCAGATGACGGCGGCGTGATGTGTCAAACGAACGGAACTTCAACAATAAGGAATAAGACTATGGGTTCGCTGCATCGTATCGCTGTGTTGTGTGGTTTGACTGCCGTGCTGGCCACCTCGGCCGCCCAGGCTGAAGACTGGAAAGTCGCCAAGAACGAAGACGGCATCAAAGTCTCCCTGAGCGAAGTGCCGGGTTCGGACTACAAGTCTTATCAGGGCGTGACCGTGATGAAGACCACCATCGCCAAACTGCGCGCCCTGCAGGAAGACGTCTCCGGTGCCTGCGCCTGGATTCACGAGTGCAAGACCCAGAAACTGCTCAAGCACGAAGGTGACCAGAGCTGGACGTACACTCAGTTCAACACCCCATGGCCAGTGACCCCGCGCGATTCCATCCTGCATGTCACCACCGTTGAAGGCGCCGATGGCAGCCTGACCCGTAATCTCGAAGGTGTGCCGAAGTACCTCCCTGAAGAAAAAGGCTTTGTGCGGGTTGCGCAGGTCAAAGGCTTCTGGAAGTTCGTGCCAAAAGGCGATCAGGTCGAAGTGACCTATCAGGTTCACACCGAGCCAGGTGGCAGCGTGCCGTCGATGATTGCCAACAAGTTCGTGGTCGACGCACCGTTCAATACCTTGAAAGCCCTGAAAGAGCGCGCCGAGAAGTAAGTATCGCGTTCCTCTGCAAACGCCCCGATGAACTCGGGGCGTTTTGTTTTCCAGGATTATTGTGTTTCCGGATATGCGTTGAACGAAATTTTCACAAAGTCTTCAAGACAATTCGCCCGCGCTGTTTGCAGCTGTCCGGGTATGCCGTGCCTTTAATGAAAGAGTCCGGCAGCGGGGCAGTAATCAATGGCAATGCCGCCGGTGATCGTGCAACATTTGCGCACCGCGCAAGCCCCGGGGCCTGGAATGGCCAACAGAGGGCAGGGCGCAGCTGTATTTTTGCAACTTCAACTTCCAATGGGTCCTAAAACGACATGGCAAACCCGGACGCCCTGAATCAGCAGCGATCTTCCAGTCGCCTGCTGCAACCGACCGTCAAATCGCATCTGGCCTACACGCTGCTGTGCGCGCTGGTCATGATGGTGATGTTTTCCGTGCTGCGCCTCGCGCTGCTGGTCTACAACCGCGAGATGATCCTCGACACCCCGGCTTCGACGTTCCTCGAAGCCTTCGCCAACGGCCTGCGTTTCGATGTGCGCCTGGTGGTGTATGTCTGCATTCCGCTGGTGCTGGCACTGTTCAGTGCCCGGGCCATGGCGGCGCGCGGGTTCTTCCGTCTGTGGCTGACCATCGCTTCGAGCATCGCACTGTTCCTCGGCCTGATGGAGATGGACTTCTACCGCGAGTTCCACCAGCGCCTCAACGGCCTGGTGTTCCAGTACGTGAAGGAAGACCCGAAAACCGTGATGAGCATGCTCTGGTACGGTTTCCCGGTGGTGCGTTACCTGCTGGCGTGGGCCGTGGGCACGCTGATCCTGACCCTGGCGTTCAAGGGCGCCGACCGTCTGACCCGGCCGCGTGGCCCGTTCAGCGGTGGCAATGTCGGCACCCGTCAGGTGGCACCATGGTATGCGCGTCTGGCGGTGTTCGTGGTGTGCCTGCTGATCTGCGTGGTGGCCGCTCGCGGCACTCTTCGCCAAGGCCCGCCGCTTCGTTGGGGTGACGTGTACACCACTGAATCGAACTTCGCCAACCAGCTCGGCCTCAACGGCACGCTGTCGCTGATCGCGGCGGCCAAGGACCGCATGGGCGAGGATCGCGACAACATCTGGAAAGCCACGCTGCCGCAGGATCAGGCACAGAAAGTGGTCCGCGACATGCTGGTGATGCCGGACGACAAACTGGTGGATGCCGACATCGCCGCCGTGCGTCGTGACTACACGCCGCCGGCCGACAAGACTCTGCCGATCAAGAACGTCGTCGTGATCCTCATGGAAAGCATGGCCGGTCACTCGGTGGGCGCCTTGGGTGCGCCGGGCAACATCACGCCGTACCTCGACAAACTGTCGAAGGAAGGCCTGCTGTTCGACCGCTTCTTCTCCAACGGCACTCACACCCACCAGGGCATGTTTGCCACCATGGCGTGTTTCCCGAACCTGCCGGGTTTCGAATACCTGATGCAGACCCCGGAAGGCAGCCACAAACTGTCCGGCCTGCCGCAGCTGCTCAGCGCGCGCAAGTATGACGACGTCTATGTCTACAACGGCGACTTCGCCTGGGACAACCAGTCCGGGTTCTTCAGCAACCAGGGCATGACCAACTTCGTTGGCCGCAATGACTTCGTCAACCCGGTGTTCTCCGATCCGACCTGGGGTGTGTCCGACCAGGACATGTTCGACCGCGGTCTGGTGGAACTCAAGGCACGGGAAAACGGCAAGCCGTTCTACGCACTGCTGCAGACCCTGTCCAACCACACGCCGTACGCCTTGCCGACGCCATTGCCGGTCGAGCGCGTAACGGATCGTGGCCCGCTCAACGAGCACCTGACCGCCATGCGTTATGCGGACTGGGCGCTGGGGCAGTTCTTCGAGAAGGCCCGTAAAGAGCCGTACTTCAAGGAAACCCTGTTCGTCATCGTCGGCGACCACGGGTTCGGCAACGAGCGTCAGATCACCGAAATGGATCTGGGCCGCTTCAACGTGCCGATGCTGATGATCGCACCGGGCATCCAGGAAAAATTCGGTACCCGTGACCACACCGTGGGCACGCAAATCGACATCGTGCCGACCATCATGGGGCGTCTGGGGGGCGAAGTGCGCCATCAGTGCTGGGGCCGCGATCTGCTGAACCTGCCGGCAGGCGACACCGGTTTTGGTGTGATCAAGCCGTCGGGCAGCGAGCAGACCACCGCTATCGTTACCGCCGACCAGATCCTGGTGCTGCCGAAAGAGAAGGAAATGGCGCCGAAGATCTATCAATACGAGCTGGGCGCGAACCCGCACGCCGAAGTGGTGCCGGATGCACCGCGCACTGCCGAGCTGAAACTCAAGCTTGAAGCGTTCCTGCAAACAGCGACCAAGAGCCTGATCGACAACACCGCCGGTGTGGTTAACGGCAAGCCGGACTGATCAGTCGGCACAATAAAAAAGAGGCCCTTGCAAGGGCCTCTTTTTTTGTCGGTCAAACAGTCATATCCGACCGAGTAACAGCAGCACCAACAGGACTACCAGCACTACACCGATAATGCCCGAAGGGCCGTAACCCCAACTTCTGGAGTGCGGAAAGACCGGCAGACCACCGATCAGCAACAGGATCAGGATAATGATAAGAATTGTGCCCATGTCGAATTCCTTGTTGGTAGTGTCTGAGAAGTCTTGATGTTCAAGGGCAGCTGAAAGTTGAACTAAATCCAGCCGGCTTACAAATTCCGACCGGTGCGCGTAAAAGAAAATTCAATGTTTTTTTAAGTTATTTGGCTCGCGCGCTTATTTCGTTTATTGCTGCGGTTTGCTCTCGCCATTCAGCAATCTGATGGAGCGTGGGTCGCCCGGTATCCTTCGCTACACTCCGCGCATCTTCCCCGGAACAACAAGGCTGTCTGCTATGCAAAATCGCATGATGATCACTGGCGCGGGCTCAGGCCTGGGTCGCGAAATCGCGCTGCGCTGGGCGCGTGAAGGCTGGCAACTGGCCTTGTCTGATGTCAGCGAGCCCGGTTTGCAAGAGACCCTCAAACTCGTTCGCGAGGCCGGCGGCGATGGCTTCATCCAGCGCTGTGACGTGCGCGATTACAGCCAGCTCACCGCGTTTGCCCAAGCCTGCGAAGTGAAACTTGGCGGCATCGACATCATCGTCAACAACGCCGGTGTGGCCTCGGGCGGTTTCTTCAGCGAGTTGTCGCTGGAAGACTGGGACTGGCAGATCGCGATCAATCTGATGGGCGTGGTCAAGGGCTGCAAGGCGTTCCTGCCGTTGCTGGAGCAGAGCAAGGGCAAGATCATCAACATCGCCTCGATGGCTGCGCTGATGCAGGGCCCGGCAATGAGCAACTACAACGTGGCCAAGGCCGGAGTGGTGGCGCTGTCGGAAAGCCTGTTGATCGAACTGGCCCAGCAGGAAGTCGGGGTTCATGTGGTTTGCCCGTCGTTCTTCCAGACTAATCTGCTGGATTCTTTCCGGGGCCCGACGCCGGCGATGAAAGCCCAGGTCGGCAAGTTGCTGGAAAGTTCGCCGATCACCGCCAGCGATATTGCCGACTACATCTACAAGCAGGTCGCGGCCGGCGAGTTCATGATTCTGCCCCACGAACAAGGGCGCATGGCCTGGGCGCTCAAACAGAAAAATCCGCAGCTGCTGTACAACGAAATGACCGCGATGGCCGAAAAGATGCGCGCCAAGGCCAAACAGAACAACGGCTGAACTTGCCCGGACTTCGTCGCATCGTTAGGGTGGCCGCAACAGTCACCCTGACGAGATGTCTTGCATGCTCAATTACCTGTGGTTTTTCCTCGCCGCGCTGTTCGAAATCGCTGGCTGTTTCGCGTTCTGGATGTGGTTGCGCCAGGGCAAGAGCGCCTTGTGGGTGATCCCGGCGCTGATCAGCCTGACCCTGTTCGCGCTGCTGTTGACACGTGTCGAAGCGACCTACGCCGGTCGCGCCTACGCCGCTTATGGCGGCATCTACATCATTGCTTCGATTGGCTGGCTGGCAGTGGTCGAACGCATCCGCCCGTTGGGTTCGGACTGGATCGGTGTGGCGCTGTGTGTGATCGGGGCGAGTGTGATCCTGTTCGGTCCACGATTCACTGCGACGTGAATGGCTGGTTTGAAGGAAATGTCTGAAGGCTTGCGCGCCTTGCTGTGTAGGGAATGACTGAATTGCCCACAGCGCATTGTAGGGCGGTCGAAACCCGCGCATCTTCAAGGCTCGCAAACCTTGAAGGACACCTCCCATGCTTGTACTCAGCCGTGTTGTCGGTGAACTGATTTCCATCGGCGACAACATCACTCTGCGCGTTCTGGCGGTCAACGGCTCCAGCGTGCGGTTCGGCGTCGAAGCGCCGGAGCAGGTCGGCGTGCATCGCGCCGAGGTCTACGAACGGATCCAGCGCAAACAGGCCAGCGGCAAGGGCCGCTGACCGTTTTCAGTCGAACAGGTGCTTGGGCACGTCGTGCTTGAGCATCAACTGGCATTGCTCGCTTTCGGGATCGAAGACAATCAGCGCCTGACCTTTGGTCAATGCCTGGCGAACCCGCAGTACGCGGGTTTCCAGCGGCGTGTCGTCACCGTTGTCCGTACCGTCGCGGGTAACGAAATCCTCGATCAGGCGGGTCAGGGTGTCGACTTCGAGCGCGTCGTGGGGAATCAGCATGGGCACCTCGGCTAAATCAATGTCGGGATGCTACGGCGAATGACCGCCGAGGGCCAGACTCAACTGTCCGAGCGTTGCCCCACCAGGCTGTCCACCGACGGCACACGGGTGTCGCTCTCCATTTGCGTCTCGTGTTCGATCTGGTGACTGAAGCGATCCAGTGACCCGGTGGCCGGTTGTGCGTCGCTGGCGAATACCGGCGGACTCAGGATGTACGCCCCCAACAAGCGACTGAGCGCCGCCAGACTGTCGATGTGCGTGCGTTCGTAACCGTGGGTTGCATCGCAGCCGAAGGCGAGCAGGGCGGTGCGGATGTCGTGACCGGCGGTGACCGCCGAATGGGCGTCGCTGAAGTAATAGCGGAACAGGTCGCGGCGCACCGGCAGTTCGTGCTCACCGGCCAGGCGCAACAGGTGTCGCGACAGGTGATAGTCGTAAGGCCCGCCGGAATCCTGCATCGCCACGCTCACCGCATGTTCGCTGGAATGCTGGCCCGGCGCGACCGGAGCAATGTCGATGCCGACGAATTCGCTGACGTCCCACGGTAGGGCCGCCGCCGCGCCGCTGCCGGTTTCCTCGGTGATGGTGAACAGCGGATGGCAGTCGATCATCAGCTCCTGACCACTGTCGACGATGGCTTTCAACGCTGCCAGCAGTGCCGCGACACCGGCCTTGTCGTCCAGATGGCGGGCGCTGATGTGGCCGCTTTCGGTGAACTCGGGCAGGGGGTCGAAAGCCACGACATCGCCGACGCTGATGCCCAGTGACTCACAATCGGCACGGGTCGCGCAGTAGGCGTCCAGACGCAGTTCGACGTGATCCCAGCTGATCGGCATCTCATCCACAGCGGTATTAAAGGCATGCCCGGACGCCATCAACGGCAACACACTGCCGCGAATCACGCCGTTGTCGGTGAACAGGCTGACGCGGCTGCCCTCGGCGAATCGGCTCGACCAGCAGCCTACGGGTGCGAGGGTCAGGCGCCCGTTGTCTTTCACTGCGCGCACGGCAGCACCGATGGTGTCCAGGTGCGCCGAGACCGCACGGTCGGGACTGTTTTTCTTGCCTTTAAGGGTGGCGCGGATTGTGCCGCGACGGGTCATCTCGAAGGGAATGCCGAGTTCTTCCAGACGCTCGGCGACGTAACGCACGATGGTGTCGGTGAACCCGGTCGGGCTGGGAATGGCGAGCATTTCCAGCAGGACTTTCTGCAGGTAGTTCAGATCCGGTTCGGGAATTTGGGTGGTCATGGAAACTCCTGTTGCGGGGCGTCATTCGCGCGTTGAACGCGGGAATGACGCTGAAGAGAGATCAAACGGCCGGCTGACTGTGCGGAAACAGCAGATCGACAAACCGTTCCGCCGTCGGTTGCGGCTCATGGTTGGCGAGACCCGCTCGCTCGTTGGCTTCGATGAACACGTACGCCGGTTGATCCGCCGCCGGCACCATCAGGTCGAGGCCGACCATCGGGATTTCCAGCGCCCGGGCCGCACGCACTGCAGCCTCGGCCAGAGTCGGGTGCAGGATCGCCGTGACGTCTTCCAGGGTGCCGCCGGTGTGCAGGTTCGCCGTGCGCCGCACGAACAGATGCTCACCCGCCGGCAGGATGCTGCTGTAGTCGTAACCGGCCGCGTGCAAGGTGCGTTGGGTTTCGTGGTCCAGCGGGATTTTGCTCTCGCCGCTGGTAGCCGCTTGCCTGCGCCGGCTCTGCGCTTCGATCAGTGCGCCGATGGAATGATGGCCGTCGCCGACCACTTCCGCCGGGCGGCGGATCGCCGCTGCAACCACCTCGAAACCGATCACCAGAATCCGCAGGTCGAAACCTTCATGGAAGCTTTCGAGCAGCACGCGAGCATCAAACTGCCTGGCCGCTTCGATGGCCTGCTGCACTTCCTCAATGGTCTGCAGATCCACCGCCACGCCTTGACCCTGTTCGCCGTCCAGCGGTTTGACCACCACACGCTGGTGTTCATCGAGGAACGCCAGATTGTCGTCCGCATTACCTGCCAATTGCTGCGACGGCACATTCAATCCGGCGGCTTTCAAAACCTTGTGAGTCAGGCTCTTGTCCTGGCACAGGTTCATGCTGATGGCGCTGGTCAGGTCGCTCAGGGATTCGCGGCAACGCACCCGTCGCCCGCCATGACTGAGGGTGAACAGACCGGCGTCGGCGTCATCCACTTGCACGTCGATGCCGCGTCGATGGGCTTCCTCGACGATGATTCGCGCGTAAGGGTTGAACTGCGCCTCCGGCCCGGGGCCGAGAAACAGCGGCTGATTGATGCCGTTCTTGCGCTTGATGGCGAACGTCGGCAGGTTGCGAAAGCCGAGTTTGGCGTAGAGGTTTTTCGCCTGGCGGTTATCGTGCAGCACCGACAGATCGAGATAGCTCAGACCCCGGCTCATGAAGTGCTCGATCAGATGCCGCACCAGCACTTCACCGACTCCGGGACGTGAACACTGCGGATCGACCGCCAGGCACCACAGGCTGCTGCCGTTTTCCGGGTCGTTGTAGGCTTTCTGGTGATTGAGCCCCATGACGCTGCCGATCACCGCGCCGCTGTCATCGTCTTCCGCCAGCCAGTACACCGGGCCGCCCTGATGGTGCGGGGTGAGCAGGGTGGCGTCGATCGGCAGCATGCCGCGCGCCTGATACAGCTGATTGATCCCCTGCCAGTCCGCGTCACTTTGTGCGCGACGAATGCGAAAGCCACGAAACACGCGGGTGGCCTGGCGATAATCGCTGAACCACAAACGCAGGGTGTCGGACGGGTCGAGAAACAGTTGGGTCGGTTCCAGCCCGAGAATCTGCTGCGGCGCGGCGACGTACAAGGCGATATCGCGCTCGCCCGGCTGTTCGTTAAGCAGTTCCTGAGCAAGGCTGGCCGGATCGGGGAAGGTGTGGCCGATCAGCAGCCGGCCCCAGCCGCAGTGCACTGCAATCGGCTCGGCAGCCGGCTCGCTGCCATCTTCGGCCAGACGCGCCTGCAAGCGTTCGTAGGACGGCGTCTGGCCGCGCAGCAGGCGTTGGCTGTAAGCCGTGGCGTGAGGTTTCATCAATCAGATTCCTTGTTCGCTGAGCCACAGGTTCAAAGCCGCCAGTTGCCACAGCTTGGAGCCGCGCAGCGGGGTCAACTGGCCTTGTGGATCGGTCAGCAATTGGTCGAGCATCGCCGGGTTGAACAAGCCGCGATCCTGACTCGGATCCATCAGCAGTTCACGCACCCAGCTCAGGGTATCGCCCTGTAAATGCTTGAGGCCCGGCACCGGGAAGTAACCTTTTTTGCGGTCGATCACTTCACTCGGGATGACCAGTCGCGCAGCTTCTTTCAACACCTGCTTGCCGCCGTCCGGCAACTTGAATTTGCCGGGAACACGGGCCGACAGCTCCACCAGTCGATAGTCGAGAAACGGCGTGCGCGCCTCCAGGCCCCAGGCCATGGTCATGTTGTCGACACGTTTGACCGGGTCGTCCACCAGCATCACCGTGCTGTCCAGACGCAGGGCCTTGTCGACTGCCGCATCGGCGCCGGGCTGTGCGAAATGTTCCTTCACGAAGTCGCCGGCGGCGTCATTGGCCGTCAGCCATTTCGGCTGCACCGTGGCGGCGTAGTCGTCGTAGCTGCGGTCGAAAAACGCCTCGCGATAGGCCGCATACGGATCGGCCGCGCCGTCCACCTGCGGATACCAGTGGTAACCGGCGAACAACTCGTCGGCACCCTGACCGCTCTGCACAACCTTGCAGTGCTTGGCCACTTCGCGGGACAGCAGATAAAAGGCGATGCAATCGTGGCTGACCATCGGCTCGCTCATCGCGCGGAACGCGGCGGGCAGTTGCTCGATGATTTCTTTTTCGTCGATACGCAGTTGGTGATGCTGGGTGCCGTAATGCTTGGCGATCAGATCGGAGTACTGGAATTCGTCACCGCGCTCGCCCCCGGCATCCTGGAAACCGATGGAAAAGGTCGACAGGTTTTCCACGCCGACTTCGCGCAGCAGACCAACCAGCATGCTCGAATCGACGCCACCGGAAAGCAGCACGCCGACATCCACCGCTGCCCGTTGGCGAATCGCCACGGCTTCGCGGGTGCTGTCGAGCACGCGGTCGCGCCAGTCTTCCAGGGTCAGGTTTTTCTCGTCGTCGTGTGGGCCGTAGGGCAGGGTCCACCAGGTTTTCTGCTCGGTGTTGCCGTCCGCTTCAATGCGCATCCAGCTCGCTGGCGGCAGCTTTTCGATGCCCGCCAGCAAGGTGCGCGGCGCAGGCACCACGGCGTGGAAATTCAGGTAATGATTGAGCGCCACCGGATCGAGGATCGGGTTGATGTCACCGCCCTTGAGCAGTGCCGGCAGCGCCGAGGCAAAGCGCAGGCGCTGGCCGGTGCGCGACAGGTACAGCGGCTTTACGCCGAGACGGTCGCGGGCAATGAACAGACGCTGGGCATCACGCTCCCAGATGGCGAAGGCAAACATGCCGTTGAGTTTCGGCAGCAGCGCTTCGCCCCAGGCGTGATAACCCTTGAGCAGCACTTCGGTGTCGCCGCCGGAGTAGAACGCATAACCGAGGGCTTCAAGTTCGGCGCGCAGTTCCGGGAAGTTGTAGATCGCGCCATTGAAGGCCAGGGACAGGCCCAGTTGGCTGTCGATCATCGGCTGCGCCGAACCGTCCGACAGGTCCATGATTTTCAGGCGTCGATGGCCCAGGGCAATCGGCCCTTGGGCATGGAAGCCCCACGCATCAGGGCCGCGAGGGGCCAGGTGATGGGTGATTCGCTCGATGGCTGCAAGGTCTGCAGGTTGTTGATCAAAACGTAACTCGCCAGCTAATCCGCACATAAAGTCCTTACCGGTTTTTCCGTTGGGGAAGGTGTCGCTGTACCGCGCCGAAATGGCCGGTACCCAGAAACTGACCCGGCTCGGATGTGGGAGTTTTAGAACGATCAGTTATAAGTACATCGATCTGACCGGTGGGCCGTTAACATCTGGGTTGAGGTTACGGGTGGTAGATATGTATTCAAAACATACGGATTGCTGCTGG
Organism: Pseudomonas sp. V88_4; assembly: GCF_029967985.1. Taxonomy (NCBI): domain Bacteria; kingdom Pseudomonadati; phylum Pseudomonadota; class Gammaproteobacteria; order Pseudomonadales; family Pseudomonadaceae; genus Pseudomonas; species Pseudomonas sp. V88_4. The sequence goes on along the minus strand of NZ_JASCAF010000048.1, from coordinate 211,095 downwards.
TTTTCCGGCTCAAACATGCAGGTTTTCGTGTTTTTTATTCGCCCTCGGGATCGCTAGGGTGGGGGGACTCAATAGCAATAAAGGAATATTGCCCATGACCACTCCACCGCTATCGGGGACACCGGCCACCCTCACGGAAGAACAGACACTGAGCATTTTGCTGGAGGCCACCGGCGATCTGGACACGGCCCAGGCCTTGCAGAAAAACCTGCCTCCCGCGCTGCTCAAAACCAGTGCCGACACACTGGCCGCGCTGGATAAGGCTGCGCGTGATCTGCAGGCCATTCAGTGGAAAGTCGAGACGCATCTTCACCGGCTGCAACCGCTGAACAGTTTTTGCATTGATGTGTTGAACCGCGCGCTGAGCGCCCGATGGCCCGCAGTGTTCAATGTCGAGAAAGATCATCTGCAATTGCCAGGCAATTACTGTGGATGCGAGCCCGTGGTCCCGCCGGGGGGTGGTCCGGCGATCATTCCGTTCGCCACGCCCACGCTGCTCGAGGCCGCGATGCAGAACTTCACGGAGGACGAGGCGCAGCCCGATTATTTCCCCGAGGGCAGTGTGATACGGATCTCCAGCGCGCCTGCCGGGGTTCCGGGCCTGACGCCCACATCGTTCGCCGCCTTTTGTCGAGAGCTGAACCTGGGACAGCGGTATCAGCAACACTTCCTGCAGGTGTTCGGTGTCAAGGAAGTGGATGGAAACCTGGCGGCCACCGGTCCCGTGGTTCTCGACATCACCGCAATGAAAAAACAACTGCTGCAACTGGACCTGCATCTGGCGATGTTGAGGGAACACGTCTCTCGGGAGGGGGGGCAGACGATACAGCGCTTGATTGATGCCGGTGGCGTTGCTACTGCCAGAAGCCTTCAGTTCAAGGGGCGTGCGCTGATCATGCAAGGGATCGAATTGCTCGGCAGTTGTATCTGGGGTGTGGTGGTGTTCTCTGAGTCTTCGGTCGAGCTGGACCCGGAACAATGGTGCCTGGTCTACATGCCGGGAGAGCCGGATCAACCCCTTTACGAGTACGCCCGTTTCACGGCGTTCATGGCGTATCTCGAGTTCAGGCTGAGGGTGGGCAGCTACAGAAGCTATTTCACCCATTGCATCGGCGAAGGCGACAGGCTCGACTTTTTCAAGTCTTTCGCAGATACCGGCAGCCTGGGGCACGTCAGACAATTGGAGATGCCCGGTCCGCTGTTCGAGTTCATGCTCAAGAGTCATGTCGGCAAGCTGCAACTCGATGCCCGTGTGCTCGCTGTACCGACTGAAGATGTCGACGAGGAGGCGCGCAGGACGCGATTGCTGCATTACCTGGACGCCGGCATGACGGTGGCTAACGTAGCGGGTTTTGTCGTACCGGTGCTGGGAGAGTTGATGATGGGCGTTGCCATCGGGCAGATGCTCGCGCAGGTATATGAAGGCGTCGATGACTGGAGCCGGGGAGATCGTCAGGAAGCGTTTTCACACCTGCTGAGCGTCGCCGAGAACCTTGTCCTGATGGCCGTCGTGGGGGCCGGCATCAAAGGCTTGAAATCCCTGGCGATCAGAACGGTTCGAAAACATCCTGAGTTCTTCCAGCCATTCACTGCCATTCTCGACGGGAAGGGGCAGTCACGGTTGTGGAAGCCGGACCTGCAAGCATATGAACAATCCCTACCGGTGGGGGCTGCCCCCGATTCTGAAGTCATGGACTTGTACCGGGGCGACGACAGGTTTTTTGCCCGTGTCGACCAACGCTTCTATGAGGTGGTGCACGATCCGGCTTCCGATACCTGGAGTATCCGGCATCCTGTCCGTCCCGATGCTTACGCTCCGCCACTCAAGCCCCATCGACATGGAGGCTGGCGCCATGCCTGGGAGGAAAGCGAGCAGTGGAGCGGTGCCTACACCCTCAGACGCATAGACCCGAACCTGGGCAGGTTCGAGGACAGTCGCCTGGAGATGATCCGGCGGTTGACCGACACTCGATTCGAAGAGTTGCATCGTCTGAGTGACGACAATCTGTCGTGGCCCCCGCGTTTGCGCGACATGATCGAGCGCTTTGGCATCGAACGCAGATTGCGTGATTTCGTTTCCGCCATGGAACGGGGCGAGGCAACCGATGCCCGTCATGTTCAGGAGCAATTGCACGCGTTGCCCGAACTCGCCAACTGGCCGACCGATCGCTACATCAAGGTCGTGGACGAAAAAGGCCGTCTCACCGCGACCTATCCTCCTGTGTCAATTGACGATGACACTCTGAGCATTGTCGTGAGCCATGAGCAACTGGAAAAAGGCGAGTTGCTGCAAACCGTTCTGGACGGCATCTACCCCTGGGAAGCCGAAGCATTGGTGGGTGCGAACATTGCCCCGGCTGATGCAAGCGTCAAGCTGGCGCAAGTGATCGGGGCGGCGGTCAAGGCTGATCGTCGCTCGGTTTTCGAGCACCTGTACCGGCAGTTCGATCGTGGTCTCGCCGGTGAGTCGGTCAAGCTGCACAGCGCTTTTCCCGGTCTGCCGGTACGGTATGCGCGAGAATTGCTCAGGCGCACGCCGACTGTCGAGCGGATGCACCTGCGCAGCACCGGGCGGGTGCCCATGGGCCTGGCACAGAGGGCCCGTCAGGCCTTGAGCGATGTACGTGTGGATCGGGCGCTGGCCGGCTTTTACCTGGCGGACATCGCCGGTGCCGATACCAGGAAACTGGCGCTGCGCCTGTTACCCCGGCTCGCTGGCTGGAATACCGAGTTCTACCTTGAACTGCGGGCCAACACACTCAACGGTGAGGTACTGGAGACGTCAGGCGAGAAACCGCTTTTGAATTCGAATTCATGCACGCTGGTCCGACTCGACAATGGTTACGAAGTGTTCGGCAGCGACAGGAAGTCGCTCGGCAAAGTGGTGCCCGGACCGGAGGACGTCTATCACGCGATCCTCAAAGGCCTTCCAATGCGGCAGCGCAAGGCCATCGGATTTGCGCAGCCGAAGCCGGAAGATGGCTGGCGCCTGCGCCATAAACTGTTGGCAAGCGCTTTGGATGAGCGTGAAGGCTGTGCCCGGGTGTTGGCAGGCGGTCGGATGCCACCGGCCATTTCCGAGCCTGCGTGTACGCTCGCCAATTCGCCCGTCGGGCCGGCAAGGCATTCGCAGCGTTTGCTGCGCAAAGTGAAGAAGCTCTATCCCTTGATGACTGACGTACAAGCCAATGAGTTTCTTGACCAGGCGGGCAGCGACCCAGTGACCAGGGCGATCCGGGTTCGGCAGTTGCAGGAGGATCTGAGCCGGCTGCAGGAAGTTCTGGACATCTGGAGCGAGGATGAAGCGGCCATGAAGGCCTTGGGCGGCGATCTGAATGAGGTACACGAGTGTCGACAGATCGTGGCGTTCGAAATCGAAGACTGTTTTCGACGTCTGGTTTTCCTGCCCGATGACTTTCAGCGTCCCGTCTACGGTCTGAAACTCGACGGCATGCAATTCGGCAAGTTTCCGACCTTGCCGACCGGCCTGAATTTCGATCATGTCAGGCAATTGTCGCTGCGGGACATGCAGCTGGACAACGACGCCGCTTACTTTCTCAAGGCCTTCAGGCAAGTCGAATCGCTGGAACTGGACCGTAATCAACTGACCCTGTTGCCCGAGGTCATTTCGCATATGCCCAACCTCAAACGACTGAGCCTGGCCAACAACAGGATTCAATTGACCGAGCATTCGCTGGTGAAACTGGCCAGGTTGTACTCCCTGCAAAGCCTGAATCTGAGTGGCAATCCCCTGGGGGCGACAGTGGATGTCAGTCGTCTGTTCGAGTTGACTCACCTCTCCTTGCGCAACACCCGCACCACAGAACTGCCCGAAGGCCTGCAGTTTCTACCCAACCTGGATTGGGTGGACCTGCGTGACAATGAAATACGCGATCTGCCTGCCTGGCTTTTTGAAACGCCCCGCCGTTTCAGTGAAACCATCAATCTGCGTCACAACCCGATTTCCGATGCCAGCAGAATTCACCTCGATGACTACCGGAAGACCTTCGGAGTCGGCATGGGCTATCTGGATAACGATATCGCGCGCCTGGACGAAAACCAGGCCCGCTCGATCTGGCTGACTGAAACGGGAGGGGAGGAGGGCTCCCGGCATCTGCAGACGTGGAACGCGATCAAGGATGATACGAGGGCCGAAGGACTGTTCAGTCTACTGGCGGAACTGGGCAATTCCGCCGAATCCGCCAGCGTACGCGAGGATATGACCCGGCGGGTCTGGACGGTGCTGGACGCGACACAGGCCGATACCGAACTGAGGGAGCAGATTTTCGATCTGGCGGCCAATCCGATCAATTGCACGGACAATGCGGCGTTGAACTTCAGCCACCTGGAAGTGGCGGTGCAAGTGCACCATGTGACCCGTGCCTCAAGGGGGCAACGGTCTTCTGCGGCGGCGCTCATGAAACTGGCGCGAGGTTTGTTCCGGCTTGAGCAGATTGACCGGATCGCAGCCGAACATACGCAGGCACATGCGGCCGCTGATCCTCTGGAAGTGACGCTGGCTTACCGCTCCGGTCTGGCGCAGGCACTTGAGCTGCCCGGGCAACCTTCGCACATGCGTTATGCCTCGCTTGCGCAGGTGACAGGAGCGGATCTGGTGGAGGCGATCAATCGAATCCAGACCGCGGAGCTGTCTTCCGAGTGGTTGGCGTTTCTGGTTCGCCAGCCCTTCTGGAGTGAATACGTGAAAAGCAGTTTTACCCGGCAGTTCGACGATGCGCGCGCACCTCACCAACAGGAAGCACTGGCGTTATTCGAGAAGGCTGAAACACTCAGCTCGGTCGACTACCTGAGTGAGATGAACCTGTGTGCCGCCCGACAGGAGCGAACGGAAAGCGCCTTGCTCGAGCAACTGACCCACCAGGTGTTGCGGCTGCTGGAGGGCAACCTCTGCGTGTTGCCCGGTGGTTGATCATTCTCCCGATGATCCGCTCATTTGCCCCGGATCAGTCGCCGCAGGGCAAACCGGTTCGTATGACACGCCTCTGCGACACTTCTGGGCAGGGGCAGCGGTTCGTTGTCCAGCCAGGCCGCAAGCAGTTCACCGGACAATGGTGCGGTGATCAGACCTCGGGAGCCGTGACCGCTGTTGACGTACAGTCCGTCGAGCCAGGGACAAGGCATGTCCGGCACCTGCCGTGCATCCTTGCTCAATGCGGCGTAGACCTGGGTAAACGCTTCGCGGTCGGCGAGCGGGCCGACTATCGGCAGGTAATCGGGGCTGGTGCAACGGAAGGCTGCCCGGCCCTGGAGACTTTCGGCGTCGAGCTCGCTGACGTGCAGGCGCGCGACCAGATCGGTGGAGATCTCTTCGAGCATCGCCAGATTGCCCAGGTGTTCGGCGGTGGTCGGGGTCAGATCGTCGCTGTTGAAGTCGAAACTGGCGCCGAGGGTGTGCTCGCCCCACCGTGCCGGTGCGACATAACCTTCGGCACACACGACAGTGGCCAGCGCCTGGCTTTGCGCAGTCTGCGTCAGGCGGGTGATCTGCCCGCGAATGCGCTTGAGGGGCAGCTCGCCACTCTGGGCAAAACGCTTGATTTCGGCGGCACCGGCCAGCACCACGACGGGCGCTGTTGCAATCAATCGTTCACCGTCGAAGGCTTGCCATTGATCGCCCACTTTGCGCAACTCGACGGCTTCCTGATGGGGGAGCAGTGTGACGCCCGGCTGTGCCGATTGCGCCTGACACAACGCCGGCGGATGTACCCAGCCACCCTCGGGGTAATACAAACCGCCGTGAGCCAGACCGACTCCGGCGCGGGCCTGTGCCTCGGGTTGATCGAGCCATTGCAGCAGGTCTTCGGGAAACGCGGCTGCCAGTTGTACCTGACGCTCGCGCTCCTTCTCATTGAACGCCAGTTGCAGCACCCCGCAATCATCCCAGTCGGTGCCACGCTGCAAGGCTTCCAGCGCGCGCCGGGTGTAACCGAAACCGCTGACGATCAACTGCGAAAGTGCCGTGCCATGGGCGGACAGTTTCAGATACAGCACGCCCTGCGGATTGCCCGACGCTTCCTGTGCCACCGCGTCATGCCGCTCCAGCAGACTGACCTGCCAGCCCCGCGCCGCGAGGCTGGCCGCCGTGGCACAACCGGCCAGACCGGCGCCGATCACCAGGGCTCGACGGTCACCTGTCAACGGTGTCGGGCGGGCGAACCACGGTTTTGCCGCCGCAGGTGGCGCAACACCCTCGGGCCAGCCGAGAAATTCGCCGCGCAGGATTTCCCATTTGTGGCCGATGCCCGGCGTGCGTTTCATCTTGAAGCCGGCGGCGTTGAGCAGGCGTCGCACCCAGCCGGTGCTGGTAAACGTGCTGATGGTCGAGCCGGGTGCCGCCAGCCGGGCCAGTTCGGCGAACAGTTCGGCGGTCCACATCTCGGGGTTTTTCGCTGGCGCGAAACCGTCGAGAAACCACGCGTCGATCTGGCCGTCCAGTTGCGGCAACTGCTCCAGTGCGTCACCGATCAACAGGGTCAGGGTTACGCGACCGTTATCCAGAACAATGCGCTGAAATCCCTGATGGATTGCCACGTAATGCTTGAGCAACTGATCGGAGAATTGCTTCAGGTCGGGCCACAACGCCAGCGCCCGTTGCAGGTCGGCAGGGCTCAACGGAAATTTTTCGACGCTGACAAAATGCAGTCGCGCACCGGCCACCGCGTGCTGTTCGAACAACTGCCAGGCGCAGAGAAAATTCAGCCCGGTGCCGAAGCCGGTTTCACCGATCACCAGTCGCCCATCTGCCGACAACGCGGCAAAACGCTCGGCCAGACGGTTCTGTTCAAGGAACACGTAGCGGGTTTCATCCAGCCCCGACTGGTCGGAAAAATACACATCGTCGAACACTCGCGAACGCGGGCGTCCCTGGTCATCCCAGTCGAGTTGGGCGTGGGGCATTACAGGTTTCATGGCAGGCTCGGCAACGGCAAGGCGGCCATTCTAGCCGATCACGCGGGCGGCGCTTGATCCATGGCAAACCTTGCCGCAGATGACTCAAGGACAATCCGCCGCCGGCGGGAATTTCTGTGCCGCGTCAGAGCCCAATCCGCTAGTCTTGCTGAATCCTGGAAGGAGCCGTCCCATGTTCGAATCCGCTGAAATCGGTCACGCCATCGATAAAGACACCTACGAAGCCGCCGTGCCCGCCCTGCGTGAAGCCTTGCTTGAAGCCCAGTTCGAGTTGCAGCAGCAGAAGCGTTTCCCGGTGATCGTTTTGATCAACGGCATCGAAGGCGCCGGCAAGGGCGAGACGGTGAAGTTGCTCAACGAGTGGATGGACCCGCGCCTGATCGAAGTACGCACCTTCGATCAACAGACCGATGAAGAGCTGGCGCGGCCACCGGCCTGGCGTTACTGGCGGATGCTGCCGGCCAAGGGGCGGATGGGGATTTTCTTCGGCAACTGGTACAGCCAGATGCTGCAGGGCAGGGTGCACGGCTTGTTCAAGGATCCGCGTCTGGATCAGGCGATTGCCGGCGCCGAGCGCATGGAAAAGATGTTCTGCGATGAAGGCGCGCTGATCTTCAAGTTCTGGTTCCACCTGTCCAAGAAGCAGATGAAGGCGCGGCTCAAGGCGCTGGCCGACGATCCGCTGCACAGCTGGCGCATCAGTCCGCTGGACTGGCAGCAGTCGCAAACCTACGACAAGTTCGTCAAGTACGGCGAGCGCGTGTTGCGCCGCACCAGTCGCGATTACGCGCCGTGGCATGTCATCGAGGGTGTCGACCCGTATTACCGCAGCCTGACGGTCGGCAAGATCCTGCTCGAAGGTCTGCAAAACGCGCTGAAGCGTCCCGATGTGCATCCCCATGAGGTCAACGCTGCACCGCTGGGGACTTCCGTCGACCAGTTGAACCTGCTCGACAGCCTCGACCTGACCCAGCGTCTTGAGAAGAAAGACTACGAAGAACAACTGATCACCGAACAGGCGCGGCTGTCCGGCCTGATGCGTGACAAGCGCATGCGCCGGCATGCGCTGGTGGCCGTGTTCGAAGGTAACGATGCGGCGGGCAAGGGCGGTTCGATCCGCCGGGTGGCGGCGGCACTCGATCCGCGTCAGTACAACATCGTGCCGATTGCCGCGCCGACCGAAGAGGAGCGGGCGCAGCCTTATCTGTGGCGGTTCTGGCGGCACATTCCGGCGCGAGGCAAATTCACCGTGTTTGATCGTTCCTGGTACGGGCGGGTGCTGGTGGAGCGGGTCGAGGGCTTTTGCAGCACGGCGGACTGGATGCGCGCCTACGGCGAAATCAACGATTTCGAAGAGCAACTGGCTGACGCCGGAGTGATCGTGGTCAAGTTCTGGCTGGCGATTGACAAGGACACGCAGATGGAGCGCTTTCAGGAGCGTGAAGAAATCCCGTTCAAGCGCTTCAAGATCACTGAAGACGACTGGCGCAACCGTGACAAGTGGGACGCCTATCGCGCCGCCGTGGGCGACATGGTCGATCGCACCAGCACCGAAATTGCCCCATGGACGCTGGTCGAGGCCAATGACAAGCGCTGGGCCCGGGTCAAGGTGTTGCGCACGATCAATCGTGCCCTGGAAGAGGCTTTTGAAAAGTCCGACAAACGAGCCAAGAAGCACAAGGACTGAACCGATGGGCCCGCATACGCGAGGTGAATGATTGTCGCGGTCGGCGATCGGGTGGACTTATGCTCGGTCCACTCTCAACCGACTGCAACAATGAGGTATGCCATGCGTGAAGTGGTGATCGTCGACAGCGTACGGACCGGCCTGGCCAAGTCCTTTCGCGGCAAGTTCAACCAGACCCGTCCCGATGACATGGCGGCCCATTGCGTCAATGCGTTGCTCTCGCGCAACGACATCGACCCGGCCAGCGTCGAGGATTGCATCGTCGGCGCCGGCTCCAACGAAGGCGCCCAAGGCTACAACATCGGCCGCAACGTGGCGGTGCTCTCGCAACTGGGCACCGGCACCGCCGGCATGACCCTCAATCGTTTCTGTTCGTCGGGCTTGCAGGCGATTGCGATTGCCGCCAACCAGATCGCGTCGGGTTGCAGCGACATCATCGTCGCCGGCGGCGTCGAGTCGATCAGCCTGACCCTGAAAAGCGTCAACACCGATCACCTGATCAACCCGTTGCTCAAGCAGCAGACGCCGGGCATCTACTACACCATGGGCCAGACTGCCGAAGTCGTTGCGCGCCGATATGGCGTCAGCCGCGAGGCCCAGGATCGCTACTCGCTGCAAAGTCAGATCCGCACCGCCCAGGCGCAGGCAGCCGGCCTGTTCAACGATGAAATCGTGCCGATGGCGGTGAAGTATCGCGTTGAAGACAAAAACAGCGGTGACGTGCAGATCCTCGACGGCCTCGTCGATCGCGACGACTGCAACCGCCCGGACACCACCTATGAAAGTCTCGCCGGGTTGAAACCGGTGTTCGCCGAGGACGGGTCGGTGACCGCCGGCAACTCGTCGCAGTTGTCCGACGGCGCCTCGATGACGCTGGTGATGAGCCTGGAAAAAGCCCTGCAACTGGGGCTCAAGCCGAAAGCATTTTTCCGTGGGTTTACCGTGGCCGGGTGCGAGCCGGACGAAATGGGTATCGGCCCGGTGTTCTCGGTGCCGAAGCTGCTCAAGGCCAAGGGCTTGCAGGTAGCAGACATCGATCTGTGGGAATTGAACGAAGCGTTCGCTTCGCAGTGCCTGTACGCCCGTGACCGGCTGGAAATCGACAACGAGAAGTACAACGTCAACGGTGGCTCGATTTCCATCGGTCACCCGTTCGGCATGACCGGGTCACGGCAGGTCGGGCATCTGGTGCGCGAGTTGCAGCGGCGCAATCTGCGCTACGGAATCGTGACCATGTGTGTGGGCGGGGGGATGGGCGCGACCGGGTTGTTTGAGGCCGTACGCTAGGCCTTGAATGATACGTTGACCGGCAAATCGTAATCGCGGACAAGCCCGCTCCCACAGTGCTCGAGTGTGCTCACAATTCAGTGGCCAACCCCGAGCCTGTGGGAGCGGGCTTGCCCGCGATGGGGTTCAGCACGGCCTACCTGCTGGCATCCATCAATTGCATCCGCGCGATGTACGCGCGGATTTCCTGCTCGGCTTTCTCGGGACTGTCGAACGGCCCCTCGAGGGTATTTTCCCGGGTGCTGAAGTACAGTTCGCCGTTGACCCGGCACACGCGGTCGCTGCGAAAGTGCGTGGCGGGGGCGGTGTCCTGGGCGCGCATGCCTAACATGACGGGGTCTCCTTGGTGAGTGTTGTCCCGGGCTGGATCCAATGAGCTTATGCCTGAACCACTTACCTTGCCCGGCCGGCCGATCAACGGCCCATCGTCAATTTTCTGCTGCGACCTGCACAGTTTCATTTGCGGCTGAAGCGCAACTGTCCCTGTGTCGCGCAGAGTCTGTGCGCCTAGAATGAGCGCTCCTGTCTCTGGCGCTTGGGGTTCTCATGCACGTTTCATCGGGTCGTTGGGTGTACGGCATGTTCCTGGCGTTATTGACGGCTTTTCTGTGGGGAATCCTGCCGATCAAGCTCAAACAGGTGCTGGTGGTGATGGACCCGGTCACGGTGACCTGGTTTCGTCTGCTGGTGTCCGGCGGTTGCCTGTTCATTTATCTGGCGGCGACCAAACGCTTGCCGAGTCGCAAGGTGCTGGGGCCGAAGGGCGGCTGGCTGGTGCTGATGGCGGTGCTCGGGCTGGTGGGCAACTACGTGCTTTACCTGATGGGTCTGAACCGGCTCAGCCCCGGCACCGCGCAACTGGTGGTGCAGATGGGGCCGATCATGTTGCTGATCGCCAGCCTGTTCGTGTTCAAGGAGCGCTTCAGTATCGGTCAGGGCATTGGCCTGGCAGTGCTGCTGATCGGTTTTGCGTTGTTCTTCAATCAGCGTCTGGCGGAATTGCTCACCTCTTTATCTGATTACACCGCCGGTGTGTTGCTGGTGCTGCTGGCCTCGACCGTCTGGACCTTCTATGCGCTGGGCCAGAAGCAATTGCTGACGGTGTGGAATTCGTTGCAGGTGATGATGGTGATCTACCTGTTCTGCGCTCTGTTGCTGACACCTTGGGTGCGTCCGCTCGAAGCGCTGTCGCTGAGCCCGTTGCAGGGCTGGCTGCTGCTGGCGTGCTGCATGAACACCCTGATCGCCTACGGCGCGTTTGCCGAAGCGCTGGCGCACTGGGAGGCTTCGCGGGTCAGTGCGACGCTGGCGATCACGCCGTTGGTGACGTTCGGTGCGGTGGCCGTGGCGGCGGGGGTGTGGCCTGAATATGTGCATGCCGAGCAAATCAATCTGCTGGGGTATGGCGGGGCGGTGCTGGTGGTGCTGGGTTCGGCGCTGGTGGCGCTGGGGCCTTCGTTGATTGCCGGGCTCAAGGCCCGGCGGGCAAAACTGTTGGTCGGATGACCTTCCCGTGCGGGGCACGGGAAGGATCGGTATGACTCAGCCCTTGGCGCCGGCTTCGATCATGTTCTCCGGCCGCACCCAGGCATCGAACTCCTCATCGGTCAGATAACCCAGCTCCAGCGCCGCTTCGCGCAGGGTCTTGCCTTCGCTGTAGGCTTTCTTGGCGATTTCCGCCGACTTGTCGTAGCCGATGTGCGGGTTGAGCGCCGTCACCAGCATCAGGCCGCGTTCCAGATGTTTCGCCATGACGTCGGCATCCGGCTCAAGACCGGCGATGCAATGCTGCTGGAAGTTGCTGCAGCCATCAGCCAGCAGGCGGATCGATTGCAGCAGGTTGTGGATGATCACCGGTTTGAACACGTTCAGTTGCAGGTGACCCTGGCTGGCGGCGAAACCGATTGCCACATCGTTGCCCAGCACCTGACAGGCCAGCATCGACAACGCCTCGCACTGGGTCGGGTTGACCTTGCCGGGCATGATCGAGCTGCCCGGTTCGTTGGCCGGCAGGCGCACTTCGGCGAACCCGGCTCGTGGGCCGGAGCCCAGCAGGCGCAGATCGTTTGCAATTTTCATCAGCGCCACGGCGAGGGTTTTCAGGGCGCCGGAAAGGGTGGTCAATGGTTCATGACCGGCAAGGGCGGCAAACTTGTTCGGCGCGGTGACGAACGGCAGGCCGGACAACGCCGCCAGTTCAGCGGCAATCGCTTCGCCGAAACCGTGGGGCGAGTTGAGCCCGGTGCCGACGGCAGTGCCGCCCTGCGCCAGTTCGCAGACCGCCGGCAACGCCGCGCGAATCGCCCGTTCGGCGTAATCCAGCTGCGCTATGAATCCGGAGAGCTCCTGACCAAAGGTGATCGGCGTGGCGTCCATCATGTGGGTGCGGCCGGTCTTCACCAGCTTCATGTGCCGCGCCGAAAGTTCGGCCAGTCCGCCCGACAGCTCGGCGATGGCTGGCAGCAGTTGGGTCTGCACCGCTTGCGCGGTGGCGATGCTCATGGCAGTGGGGAAGCAGTCGTTGGAGCTCTGCGAGCGGTTGACGTGATCGTTGGGGTGCACCGGCGTCTTGCCGCCGCGCGGGTTGCCGGCCAGTTCGTTGGCGCGCCCGGCAATCACTTCGTTGACGTTCATGTTGCTTTGGGTGCCGCTGCCGGTCTGCCAGACCACCAGCGGGAACTGGTCGTCATGCTGGCCGTCGAGCACTTCGTCGGCGGCCTGTTCGATCAGGCGGGCAATGTCGGCGGGCAGGTCGCCGTTGCGGTCATTGACCCGGGCCGCGGCTTTCTTGATCAGGGCCAGCGCGTGCAGTACCGGCAATGGCATGCGTTCCTGACCGATGGCGAAGTTGATCAGCGAGCGTTGCGTCTGAGCGCCCCAGTAAGCGTCGTCCGGGACCTCGATCTGGCCCAGGCTGTCGGTTTCGATACGGCTCATCGTGCACACTCCTGTTGGTCTGTTTGCGCAGTTTAGGCCCGGCTCACGCCGGGTGGTTCCATCCCTTCGATTGTTGACCCGCCGGCCCCCGCCAATCAAGCACGGCAAGGGCCGGGGGTTGAGCCGCAGCGTTATTCAGGCGCAGAATGGTCGCCCTTGGGGTTTTACCTCGCCTAGCTGAAAAGGAAACTCGATGACTCGTCTTCGTGCCATCTGCACCGCGGTTGCTCTGGTCTGCGCCAGCGGCCAGGTGCTTGCCGATACCGCCAGCCACAACGCCAGTGCCGAAACTTTCCTGACCCTGGCGCACGCTGACAAGCTGGGCACTCCGGTGTACATGCAGGTGCAGCAGATGTTCGCCCAGCGTTTTGAACAGACCAAGGCGCCGGAATCCAAGAAAGCCGTGCTGGATACCTACCAGGCCAAGGCCAATGCCGCTCTGGACCAGGCCATCGGCTGGAACAAGCTGAAGCCGGACATGGTCAAGCTCTACACCAGCAACTTCAGCGAACAGGAACTGAAAGATCTGGTCGCGTTCTACCAGTCGCCACTGGGCAAGAAAGTCCTGGAAAAAATGCCGCAACTGACCCAGCAGTCGGCCCAGATGACCCAGGCCAAACTGGAAAGCGCCGTACCGGTGGTCAACAAGTTGCTGGACGACATGACCAACGAGCTGGCACCGAAAGGCGCAGCTCCAGCCAAGAAGAAGTAAGCGGAGTTCGTGATGACCATGCAACAACGCATCGAATCGACGCTGGCGCTGCTTCAGCCTGAGCATCTGCAAGTGCTGGACGAAAGCCACATGCACAGTCGAGGGTTGCAGACCCACTTCAAGGCAGTGGTGGTCAGTGCGCAGTTCGAAGGCCTGAACCGGGTCAAGCGCCACCAGAAAGTCTATGGCACGCTCGGCGAGCTGATGGGCGAGTTCCATGCGTTGGCGCTGCACACCTACACCCCGCAGGAATGGGCAGAGGTCGGGGCCGCTCCGGCATCACCGACCTGTGCCGGAGGAAAGCACTAAAAGCAGCTACAAGCTTCGAGAGGCAAGCTGCAAGCTAAAGGCGCCTTGTTCTGGCTTGCCGCTTGAAGCTCGTCGCTGGTAGCTGCTTTTTTGCTAGAATCCGCAACGCGCCGCTCACCCGGCGCGTTTTTTTTCGCATCCGGTTCACCCTTTACGAGGGTAGCCACCTGGAGAAATACCCATGACACAACCGATTGTCGTGGCGGCACTGTACAAGTTCGTCACCCTCGAAGATTACGTCAACCTGCGCGAGCCTCTGCTGCAAGCAATGGTCGATAACGGCATCAAAGGCACCTTGCTGATCGCCGAAGAAGGCATCAACGGCACGGTGTCCGGCAGCCGCGAAGGCATCGACGGCCTGCTGGCCTGGCTGCGCAATGATCCGCGCATGGTCGATATCGATCACAAGGAATCGTACTGCGACGAGCAGCCGTTCTATCGCACCAAGGTCAAGCTCAAAAAAGAGATCGTGACCCTGGGCGTCGAAGGCGTCGACCCGAACAAGAAGGTCGGCACCTACGTCGAGCCCAAGGACTGGAACGCGCTGATCAGCGATCCGGAAGTGCTGCTGATCGACACCCGCAACGATTACGAAGTCTCGATCGGCACCTTCGAAGGCGCCATTGATCCGAAAACCACCAGTTTTCGTGAATTCCCTGACTACATCAAAGAGCACTTCGACCCGGCCGTGCACAAGAAGGTCGCAATGTTCTGCACCGGCGGCATCCGCTGCGAGAAGGCGTCGAGCTACATGCTCGGCGAAGGCTTCGAAGAGGTTTATCACCTCAAGGGCGGCATCCTGAAGTACCTCGAAGAAGTACCGCAGGAAGAAACCAAATGGCAGGGCGACTGCTTCGTCTTCGACAACCGCGTGACCGTGCGGCATGACCTGAGCGAAGGCGACTACGATCAATGCCATGCCTGCCGTACCCCGGTCAGTGTTGAAGATCGCGCCTCCGAGCATTACGTGGCCGGCATCAGCTGCCCGCACTGCTGGAACTCCCTGAGCGAGAAGACCCGCCGCAGCGCCATCGACCGCCAGAAGCAGATCGAACTGGCCAAGGCACGCAACATGCCGCACCCGATCGGCTACAACTATAAGCAAGCATCCACCGAGGCTTAATCATGTCTGCACGCCTGCTCTATGTGATGGATCCGATGTGTTCGTGGTGCTGGGGATTTGCCCCGGTGGCCAAGGCATTGGTGGAGCAGGCGCAGGCCGCCGGGGTGGAACTGCACCTGGTGGTCGGCGGGTTGCGCACCGGCAGCGGTTCGGCGCTGGAGCCAACCACCCGGCGCTACATTCTCGAACACTGGCAGGCGGTCACCGAGGCCACCGGCCAGCCGTTCAAGTTCGAAGGCGCGTTGCCCGACGGTTTTGTCTACGACACCGAACCGGCCTGCCGGGCCATCGTCACCGCGCGCAGCCTGGCGCCGGATTGCGCGTGGAAACTGGTCGGGCTGATCCAGCACGCGTTTTACGCTGAAGGTCGCGATGTCACCCAGGCCAGCGTTCTGGTGGAGCTGGCGGAGAAGGCCGGCGTCCCGCGCATCGAATTTGCTGCCCTGTTCGATCATGCCGATCAACACAAGGCGACCCAGGCCGATTTTACTTGGGTCCAGGATCTGGGCATCGCCGGCTTCCCGACCCTGCTCGCCGAACGCAACGGCCAACTGGCGTTGCTGACCAACGGTTACCAGCCGCTTAGTGAACTGTCGCCGTTGCTCGGTCGATGGCTGGAGCGCGCGGCCTGTGTCTGACCCGGCCGATGACACGCCAGCCGTCAAGCGTGTCGACCGGCTGAGCTGGGCTGAAGTCCGGCGACTGGCACTTCATCACAAAAAATCCCTGTGGATCGCCAACGGCGTGGCCGTACTGGCGACGCTGTGCAGCGTGCCGATTCCGTTGCTGTTGCCGTTGCTGGTGGACGAAGTCCTGCTCGGCCATGGCGATGCCGCGCTGAAAGTCATGAACCACCTGCTGCCCTCGATGTGGCAGCAGGCGGCGGGCTATATCGGCCTGATGCTGGTGGTGACGCTGACTCTGCGTTGCAGCGCCCTGTGTTTTGGCGTTTTGCAGGCGCGATTGTTTGCGCGGCTGGCCAAGGACATCGTGTACCGCATCCGCGTGCGGCTGATCGAGCGTCTGAAACGGATCTCGCTGGGTGAATACGAAAGCCTGGGCAGCGGCACCGTTACCACGCACCTGGTCACCGACCTCGACACCCTCGACAAGTTTGTCGGAGAAACCCTCAGCCGTTTTCTGGTGGCGATGCTGACGCTGGTCGGCACTGCCAGCATCCTGATGTGGATGCACTGGAAACTGGCGCTGCTGATCCTGCTGTTCAACCCCTTGGTGATTTACGCCACGGTGCAGTTGGGCAAACGGGTCAAACACCTGAAGAAACTGGAGAACGACAGCACCTCGCGTTTCACCCAGGCGCTGAGCGAAACCCTCGATGCGATCCAGGAAGTGCGTGCCGGCAACCGTCAGGGCTTCTTCCTTGGGCGCCTTGGCCTGCGGGCTCAGGAAGTGCGCAACTACGCGGTCAACTCGCAGTGGAAGACCGACGCTTCGAATCGCGCCAGCGGCCTGTTGTTTCAGTTCGGCATCGATATCTTCCGCGCGGCGGCCATGTTGACGGTGTTGTTCTCTGACCTGTCGATTGGCCAGATGCTCGCGGTGTTCAGCTACCTGTGGTTCATGATCGGCCCGGTCGAACAACTGCTGAACCTGCAATATGCCTACTACGCGGCAGGCGGGGCGCTGTCGCGGATCAATGAACTGCTGGCCCGCGCCGACGAGCCGCAATATCCCGGCGGCGTCGACCCGTTCAAGGGCCGCGATACGGTCGGGATTCAAGTGCAGGGTCTGAGCTTCGGTTATGGCGACGAACTGGTGCTGGATCAGTTGAACCTGTCCATCGCCCCCGGTGAAAAAGTAGCGATTGTCGGCGCCAGCGGCGGAGGCAAGAGTACCCTCGTGCAATTGCTCTTGGGCCTGTACACACCACTGGCGGGGACGATCCGTTTCGGCGGCTCGAGCCAGCAGGAAATCGGCCTGGAAACGGTTCGGGAAAACGTCGCTGTGGTGTTGCAACATCCGGCGCTGTTCAACGACACCGTGCGCGCCAACCTGACCATGGGTCGTACCCGCAGCGATGAAGCCTGCTGGCAGGCACTGGAAATCGCCCAGCTCGAACCTACCATCCGCGCCTTGCCGGACGGTCTGGACAGCATCGTCGGCCGCTCCGGCGTGCGCCTGTCCGGGGGGCAGCGGCAACGGCTGGCCATCGCCCGGATGATCCTCGCCGAACCCAAAGTGGTGATCCTCGACGAAGCGACGTCAGCCCTCGATGCTGCGACCGAATACAACCTGCACCAGGCCATGGCGCGCTTTCTCCATGGTCGCACCACACTGATCATCGCCCACCGCTTGTCGGCGGTGAAACAGGCCGACCGGGTGCTGGTGTTCGACGGCGGGCAAGTGGCTGAAGATGGCGACCATCAGCAACTGATTGCCGATGGTGGGTTGTACGCCAAGCTTTATGGGCATTTGCAGCGGTTGTAGTTCAGTTCCATAAAACCTGTAGCGCGCCTGCTTCGCCTTTATGCCCGAACTCCTTCATGACCAGTGAACATGACCCGCAGGGTGGCATCGTGGTTGCGACGTCCACCGACTTCAATTCCAGCGGGTCAGGATATTTCTCGCGTATCACGCGAATCAGCTTGCTTTCACTGTCCAGAGAGGTCGGCCGGGCTGCCAGCTCAGGTGTGTAGTTATCGATGTCCTTGATGGTCAGCGGTACCGCAGCCAGACGCCCTCTATCCGTCAATTCCAGGTTGGTCTTGCCGACAGTCAGGCTGTAGTCGATGTTGATGTAGGTGGTGTCGCCGATTTTTACGTGATTGGCACCCAGATGGCGGAAAACCGGCAGGTGTCTGGTTGTGCCCTGAGCACCGGAGACGCTGACGTAAACCTCTCGCATGCCTTTTGCGTTGATGACTTCGGCATAGGCGATGTTTCGAGCGTTGCCTGTACGGTCAAATCTGCGCATCAAATGTTGCAACTTTTGCATCGTGACTTCGATGCGCAGCGCCGCGTTGGTGTCCGGTGGATTGATCACCGGTGACAGGAACAAGGTGTCGAAAATTTCTGCTGTGCGCTTTCGCAAGGCTTCTGGTGCGTCTTTGCTTCGCGCCCAGGTCGTGGCGCCTTCGGCACGGCGGGCGACGATCATCCGCGTCGAATGGTCGAACATCAGGGCTTCGCCGGGGCTGGTATCCACTTTGAGCCATTTCATCCCGGCCGGCGGGCTGGCTGCGGTGCCCAGCGCAATCGCAATGTCGTCCATGGTTGTCAGGGCGCGTTCGACCTCTGCAGCCGAATGGATTCGTGCGGTGTTGTTGGCGTTGAGCGACCCGGTATAAACCCTCTTCAATTCTTCGGCCAGGTCGGTGGGCAGGGTTTGAGCCTTGCGCAAAACCAAGGGGTCGGAAAAGGCCTGTGTCGGCAAGCGCTCGGTGACGTAGAAGTCTGCGGCGTTCAGTCGGGTGAATACATAGTGCTTTGAATTGTCTTTCGCAGGCACGATGATCGCCCCGACCTCAAGCGTATCGAACCGTTTTGAACCTTTGGACGGGAGGCTGACCTTGATTCGTGCATAGATTCCCTTTTGAAACGCTATCGAGGCATTGAGTTGTTTGTAGGTCTTTATGGCACTTTTCAGCAAGGGTCGCGTCGAGTTGGCCGGTCTATAGAGGGTGTCCCCGAACCAGGGGGCCCAGCCTTTGCTGTCATCGAAGCTCCCGGCTGCGGGCGTCGGCGCCGGATTGCGGGTGACATAACTTGTTCGGCAAACGTCCCCTGGCGCACGGCTCACCCGACATGGCAGGGGTTTGAAGAGGGCCTTTTCCTCAATCAGATCGGCCCGACGCAATTGATCGCCATCCAGACGATAGGGGATGTCATCAATCAACAGCGTGGTTCGGCCATCGATCTCCAGCATTTCACGAACATGGGCGTGTTCCGGGACTTCGGCCAGAGCGTGGGATTCGGTGGGCGGCAGCTTCCTGAAAGTGGATCTGCCCTGGATGAGATCCCGGCTGTTGTTGCGCAGGCGCGGGCCATAGGGCAGGGATGTCAACGGGTCGACCAGATGCAGTTGTTCCAGATCCAACGCATTTGTGTGACGCACAATCACGTCATCGATGCCGTTGACCGTTGCCAGCTCGTCAGTATTGGCCAGCGGCTTCCAGTTCCCCGGATCGATGGCCTGGGGCAGGTTATGAACCAGTCGGTAGCTGTCAGCATGTCCCGTGAGTTTTCTGATGCCGCCGATACTCGCCCGACCGATGAACAGCAGTCCTCTGCCAGCACCGCTTCCCAGACTTTTAAGCAGTGTGGGAATGCCATCAAGCGGGTTGAGATTTGCCAGTGAGTTGGTCAGAAGCTTGCGAGTCAGCGTCGAGAAGGACGGCAGGCTCGCTTTGATAGCCATGCGACTGCTGCCGACAGTGGCACGAAGCAGGCGCACTGAGCCCGAGATGAATTTGCCGATAGGGCAAAGGAACGATGCGAGATCAAACAGGAGTCCGACCCCGCCCATGATTTTGCCTGAGGTGCTGTCCGACAGAAGATCGTCGATACTGCCCCAGAAAGGCACGAATCCCTTGACGATGGAAACGAACGTTTCCAGGCGCTTCTCGGTTTTCGCCCGAGCGGCGTCGAAGGACGTCATGCCGCGGGCCTGTATGTGCAGTTGCTGTTTATCTACATAGAGAAAGTTCGTTGCGATATAACCCGCCAGTTCATTCAGTCGGGATGTCGTAAGGAGGGCTTCACCCTCGGCATCCGTCGAGCCGGATGATACCGCTGCCGGCATGAACCCCATGATATCGAGGTATCCCGGACACGATGCCCGCTCTGCCGGCACTCTGCCGTGGAAGTGGGCGGACCAGTCGAGCAGGAGGGAAGTGCTCAGATTGCGCTCGGGCGAATAGCTTTGTCCCGGGATCGAGGCGTGCAGTGGAAACTCTGTTCGAACGCCATCGATTGTGGAAAACCTCAAACCGGTTCGCTGACGAACGACGCCCGCGCTCGGGATGAGTTCGTAGTAAGTGATGTCTGTGTTGTAAATCACTTTCAGGACGAATCCCTTCCTTGCCCGGATTTGCTCCGACTTCTCGTTCGGCGCGGTTTTCTGCCGCAGGCTCAGCACCTGGACTTCACCTCGAGCCAGCGCTCGGCGATCTGCCGCTGGCAGTGATCTGAGCAAACTGGCAATCAGCGATTGATAAGCCTGTCTGATGGTTGTCAGGTAGCCGTTGAACGCAATTTCGAACCGGGCGTTGATGTCAGGCAAGAAATTGCCGGCCCAACTGTAGACGCCGTCTTCGACCCGGTCATAACCGCCGCGCCAGTTTTCCCGCTCGGCATGGAGCACTCGCTGTCCATCGAGCCTCAGTGCTGTGGTCGAACGCGTTGTACCATCGGGCATGGAGACGATCCATCGCTTGCTGCCATCAAGCTGACCGTCTGCATAGACGTCGAGAAAGTCCTGGCCCTGCTGCTTCTTCAGATCCAGTGGTGCCCTGGAATGGCTGTGACTCGGATCCGCCGACATCAATTTGCGCCCGTCCCGTGCGAACGTGACGCCTCTGAAAACGTTCGTCATGACCTGCCTGGCCATCTGCAGTCGCTCAGGTGGACGCAAGTCCAGTGTCTTCACGGCGTTGTTCAGGCGCTCGGTGTGCTCTTCCAGAGCCGACAGTGCGCGGTTGATATCTTCCTGGTCGTAAGCGGTTGGCGTTCGCTGCGCAATGGCGCCCGTGCAGACGGCCCATTCCAGGGCAGGAGCTATACGCAGTCGTGCAATCGCCTCAAGTTGTTCGGCCGATGCGCCGGCGCTGCGTTGCAGCGGCAGATCAACCAGTTGCTGGAAGGACAAGGGCGCTGATTGATCCAGACCGGTTTCCTCGGCCAGCAGTACGCCGTGCATGAAGTTCACCCAGACCACGGAGGTCTTGTAACGAAGCTCCGGTGGCACATCGCGCACGCTGAAATCTTTCGAAAGGCGGGTCTGGAATACCCGAGCCAGAAGGATCGCCTCTTTGGTGTTGGCAACCCGGCCGCTGCGCAGCAAATGCTGTTCGAATTCGTGGCGCAGGGTCTGGTAGCTCTTGCCCCAGTGGGCCGGGTCTTGCCAGTGAAAACCGGCGAGCGCTTGCGGCTCGTCAGCTGAGGGGGTGTGCAGATAGAGGCAGATGGCTTTGCAGATCAACTGATAACGCACCGACGCCGGCGTCTGTTCGCCTGGGGACGCGCCGTACCATTTGAGCTTTTTCAGTAGCCGTTCTGTCAGATCAAGCGATTCCGGGGTATTGAGTATTCGCTGGAGGAAAACCGAAGGTGTCGCGCGCAGCGCTTCCGGGGCCGCGAGGCGCAGGATATCGCCACTCAAATGACGAATCAGCGAGGGCTTGCCGATCAGAAAGGATTTGACCGTTTCGATCATTCGTTCATTGATGCTTTTCGCCGTGTACTGTTCAAGGGTCATGGAGGGCGCAGGGGCTGGTGTCGCAAGCTGCGCGGCCTTGAACCTTTTCCGGTCCCTGGCGGTCGGTCGGGGAACCAGGGATTCGATATCCGGGCCGGCATCCAGACCCAGCGTCTTGCGAGCGCTCGATTCTGCAATTGCCGATGGATCGATTGAAGCTGGAGACGTCGAGGTCATGTCACACTCCTTGTGAAAGCATTCCCGCCACAAAGGGAGAATGCCTGGAGTGCCCAGTTAATCGGTCCCGCCTGCAGGTGTGGCCGTATATATGTCTATCCGGCTTCTGTCCTGAACTGAGGCGGATCCGTCGCTTGCCGGAACCGGGAAGGCCTCCTAGTCTTGAGGGGATGTTCGCAGGACGATCAGGCAGTGCTCATGCAAGGAATACCATGAAGCAAAAGCGGACTCTCGGAACGCCTCGGTTGTTGGGCATCGTCTGGCCATTCATCGCCGTCGTGTTGTTTCAGGCGTTGCTGGGGGGCGTGAGTCTTTATGTCCTGTCGGCCGTTCGCGGTTATGTGGCGGGCGAGAGCCTCTGGTCCAAGGGCCAGAAGGACGCCATCTATTACCTCAACCTGTACGCCGACAGCCGTGATGATGCGATCTACCTCAAGTACCAGAACGCCATTGCCGTGCCTCAGGGCGGTCATCAGTTGCGTCTGGCACTGGACAAGCAACCGCCCGACCTGCAGGCGGCACGCGAGGGCATTCTCAAGGGCGGCAACCACCCGGACGATGTCTCCAGCCTGATCTGGCTGTACCTGAATTTCCGTCACTTCAGTTATCTGGAAATTGCCATCGACCGCTGGACCCTGGGCGATGCCTATCTGGTAGAGCTCGACGGCGTGGCGCAGGAGATGCATCAGCGCATCACCGCCAATGCCGCCACCGAGGCCGATATCCGCCGCTGGAAAGACCGGATCTTTGCGATCAACGACGGCGTGACCCCGGCCGCCAAGGCGTTCAGCGATGCCCTGGGTGAAGGCTCGCGGATGATTCTGCGCCTGCTGCTGTTTACCAACCTGGCCACCGCACTGGGCCTGATCGTGCTGGCGCTGCTGCGCACCCGCAAACTGCTCAAGCAGCGCCATGCTTTCGCCGAAGCGTTGCAACTGGAAAAAGATCGCGCGCATGTCACCCTGCATTCGATTGGCGACGGTGTGATCACCACCGACGTGAGCGGGGCGATCGACTACATGAATCCGGCCGCCGAGGCGTTGACCCACTGGAAGGCCGAGCAGGCGTCCGGTCTGCCGCTGGCGGCGTTGTTCAATTTGCTGGATGACAACGCCCAGACGGAAGGGTTGACCCTGATCGAGCACATTCTCAGTGGCCAGCTGACCGGCGGCAGCGAACACTCGAAGCTGATCCAGCGACTGGACGGCAGCACGGTGTCGGTGACCCTGGTCGGCGCGCCGATCCGCAATGCCGGCAAGGTCAGTGGGGCGGTGCTGGTGCTACATGACATGACCCAGGAGCGGCAATACATCGCCAATCTGTCATGGCAGGCCACCCACGATGCACTGACCGGGCTGGCCAACCGACGCGAGTTTGAATACCGGCTCGAACAGGCGCTGCACAACCTGACACGCCAGGCCGGGCGGCATGCGCTGATGTTCCTCGATCTGGATCAATTCAAACTGGTCAATGACACCTGCGGGCATGCGGCCGGCGATGAGTTGCTGCGGCATATCTGCGCATTGCTGCAATCGGGTCTGCGCGAAGGCGACACCCTGGCGCGGCTGGGCGGCGACGAGTTCGGCATCCTGCTGGAGAACTGCGCACCGGAGGCGGCCGAGAAGATCGCCGAGAGCTTGCGTCAGACCGTGCAAAACCTGCACTTTGTCTGGAAGGGGCGGCCATTCCTGACCACCGTCAGCATTGGTCTGGTGCACGTCGCACAGAACCCGACCACTCTCGAAGCCTCGTTGCGGGCCGCCGACATGGCTTGCTACATGGCCAAGGAAAAGGGCCGCAACCGGGTGCAGGTCTACCATGCCGACGACTCGGAACTGTCCCTGCGTTTTGGCGAGATGGCCTGGGTGCAACGCCTGCATATGGCTCTGGAAGAAAACCGCTTCTGCCTCTATGCCCAGGAAATCGCCCCGCTGGGTTCGGTTGCCGTTGGCAAGGGCGGACATATCGAAATTCTGCTGCGTCTGCATGACGAAGCGGGCCGGATGATTCTGCCGGACAGTTTCATACCGGCGGCAGAGCGTTACGGTTTGATGACCTCGCTGGATCGATGGGTTGTTCAAAATGTATTTAAGGTTATTGCTCAATGTATTAACGATAAGTGCGAAGGCCCTCTGGCAATGTGTGCGATTAATCTTTCAGGCATTACTATCGGAGATGACGCGTTCTTGCACTTTCTGCGGGAACAGTTTGATAACTACGGCATACCGCCTGAAATGATTTGTTTTGAAATTACAGAAACCAGTGCCATTGCAAATCTCGGGAGCGCAATCAGATTTATTAATGAACTCAAAGGCTTGGGATGTTATTTCTCACTGGATGACTTTTGCGCCGGAATGTCTTCATTCGCTTATCTGAAACATTTGCCTGTAGACTTCCTGAAGATCGACGGGAGTTTCGTAAAGGATATGCTGGACGACCCGATTAACCGTGCAATGGTCGAAGTGATCAATCACATCGGGCATGTCATGGGTAAGCAGACAATTGCCGAGTTTGTTGAAACAGCGCAGATCGAGCAGGCATTGCTTGAAATCGGCGTGGATTACGCTCAGGGTTATGTAGTGGAGCGTCCGCAGTTGTTTACCTGTGACAGTTTGCAAAGTCGGCCCGCCAGACCGCAGCCGTTGTTATTCAAGGCGCCTGGCACGTTCCGTTGAAATCTCTTGCCGATCCTTACAATCACAAATCAAAAGGAGCCGAACAGTGATCGACACATTCAACCGAACCGGACCACTCATGGAAGCTGCAAGTTATCCCGCCTGGGCGCAACAACTGATCCAGGATTGCAGCGAGAGCAAACGCCGGGTTGTCGAACATGAACTTTATCTGCGTATGCGTGATAACAAGCTCAGCGCCAGAACCATGCGCCAGTACCTGATCGGGGGCTGGCCCGTCGTTGAGCAATTCGCGTTGTACATGGCGCAGAATCTCACCAAGACCAAATTCGCCCGTCATCCGGGTGAAGACATGGCGCGGCGCTGGCTGATGCGCAATATCCGCGTCGAACTCAACCACGCCGATTATTGGCTGCACTGGAGCCGGGCTCATGGGGTGAGCCTGGAAGATTTGCAGGCGCAGCAGGTGCCACCGGAATTGCACGCCCTGAGCCACTGGTGCTGGCACACCAGTTCGGCGGATTCACTGATCGTGGCCATCGCGGCCACCAACTACGCCATCGAAGGCGCGACCGGGGAGTGGTCGGCGCTGG
This sequence comes from Pseudomonas sp. V88_4, assembly GCF_029967985.1. NCBI lineage: Bacteria > Pseudomonadati > Pseudomonadota > Gammaproteobacteria > Pseudomonadales > Pseudomonadaceae > Pseudomonas > Pseudomonas sp. V88_4. The sequence goes on along the minus strand of NZ_JASCAF010000048.1, from coordinate 186,271 downwards.
TGTGTTCGACGGGTGTCTATGCCGCCGCTTTTCCTGAAGAGGATCGCAAGCGGGCCATGAAGTGGCTGAAGATGCACGCCCAGTACGACGATGCCCATCCGTGGGAAGCGCTGGAGATCATCTGCACCCTCGCCGGGATGAACCCGAGCAAAGCCTTGCAGGCGGAGCTGCGACAGGCGATCTGCAAGAGTTATGACTACATGTACCTGTTCCTCGAGCGCTGCATGCAGCTCGAACTGTCGGAGCGGGTGATGGTCGGGCGTGAGCGTCGGGCACTGGTCGAGAGCTAGTTTCGGCGACATCAATAAAAAAAACGGGAGCCCTGGCTCCCGTTTTTTGTTGGCAGCGAATATCTAGCCCGCCATGGTCAGGCGATTGCGACCCTCGCGCTTGGCCACATACAGCGCGCTGTCGGCACGGCGCAGCAGGCTTTCGGCGGATTCGCCCGGCAACAGGGTCGAGCAGCCGAGACTCACGGTCAGTTCGATCAATCGATTATTGGCATAGTAATCCTGGGCCTGGGCTGCCTGACGCAGGCGCTCACCGACCATGGCGGCCGCATCACGCCCGGTGTTGGACAGCAGAATCAGAAACTCTTCCCCGCCATAACGGAACACCATATCGACATTACGCAACTGGCCCTTGATCGATGCCGCCACGGCTTTGAGCACGTCGTCGCCGGCGCTGTGACCATGGAGGTCGTTGACCTGTTTGAAATGGTCGATGTCCAGCATCAGCAACGACAACGGTTGCAGGTGCCGGCGGGACATCTCGATTTCACGTTGCAGTGTCTGCTCCATGGCAATACGGTTGCCGGCACCGGTCAGCGGATCACGCAGGGCGCTTTGCGTGGCGGCGCGGTAGAGCAGGGCATTGCGCATCGGATACAGCAGCGCAGACAGCAACGATTCGAGATTGCCCAGTTCCTGTTCGCTGAAACGCTGGTTGCGGCGGAACACCAGCTCACCCATGTGCTCGCCTTCGTGGCTGAGGCGGTAGCTGGCCGAGTGGTGGCCGCGGGCACCGAACTCCAGGCGCAGGTCGCTGCCGTTGTGCACGTAGGTCAAGGCGTCCAGCGGCACCAGACGCTGAACTTCGCGGAAAAACAGACCGAGGATGCGTTGAGGTTCAAGGCTGGTTTGCAGTTGCAGGCTCATTTGCTGGCGCAGTTGCGCCAGGCTGACAGGTCGCGCCAGGAGAGGCGGCTGCTGACCAAAGCCCAGGCGTTGCAATTTGGCACTGTCGAAGTCAATTGCAGTGGTCTGGGAGGGTGATTTCATATGGCGTGAGCCCCTAAGCAGTAAGTCTGTCTTACAGGCTGGGTGAGAGCGGCTATGGGCTGCGCGTCATACTGATCCATCAGTCCCGTAGGACATTTGGCGTAAGTTTAGTCTGCCCGATGACGATTAGTCAGCTATCGAATCAGGCCTTGCCCGACTGCCTTCACTCGGCGTGCTTTGAGGAAATGTAGAGCGAAAGTCGTGCCATACGGTTCATATTTTATTAAAACCGTTTTGAATCAATGGCTTGAGGTTTTGGCGGGAGAAGGGGCGGTGGTTATTTGACTGAATTTGCCGCGCTCAGAGCGGCAATTGCATGCCGCGACGGTATTCCGCCACGGCAACAAATGCGACGTATGGCATTACTGGGCGTTGAAGGCCTGACCATTGATACCGGTGCTGTCCGGGCCCATCAGGTACAGGTAGACCGGCATGATCTCTTCCGGCGTCGGATTGTTCAGCGGGTTTTCACCCGGATACGCCTGAGCACGCATGCTGGTGCGGGTTCCCCCGGGGTTGATGCTGTTGGAGCGGACCGGCGCCACGCCGTCGACTTCGTCGGCCAGGGTTTGCATCAGGCCTTCGGTAGCGAACTTCGATACGCCATAGGCGCCCCAGTAAGCACGCCCCTTGCGCCCGACGCTGCTGGAGGTGAACACCACCGAGGCGTCCTGCGACAGTTTCAGCAGCGGCAGCAGGGTGCTGGTCAGCATGAACATCGCGTTGACGTTGACCTGCATGACACGCATGAAGTTTTCACCGGACAACTGCTCGATCGGCGTGCGCGGGCCAATGATCGAGGCGTTGTGCAGCAGGCCGTCAAGGTGGCCGAACTCGGTCTCGATCATCGCCGCCAGCTCATCGTATTGATGGGGCAGGGCGGTTTCGAGGTTGAACGGGATCACGGCCGGCTGCGGATGCCCGGCCGCTTCGATCTCGTCGTAGACCTGGGTCAGGTTGGCTTCGGTCTTGCCCAGCAGCAGCACGGTCGCGCCATGGGCGGCGTAGGTCCTGGCGGCAGCCGCGCCGATGCCGCGACCGGCACCGGTGACCAGAATGACCCGATCCTTGAGCAATTCGGGGCGAGCGGAGTAATCAAACATAAGAAACCTCTAATCCATTAACTTCTGATCGTTCCCGCATCTTGCGCGGGAATACAGCGATGGTCGCTTTGCAGCACCACTCAGCAACTGCACAGAGCGTTATCCAGCACCTTGCGCAACTCCAGCGGATGATCCACCACCACGTCCGCGCCCCAATGACGAGGGTTGTCGTCGGGGTGAATGTAGCCATAGGTCACGGCAGCGGTCCTGGTGCCGGCGTCACGGCCGGATTCGATATCGCGCAGATCATCGCCGATAAACAGAACACTCGACGGATCCAGATCAAGCATCTTGCAGGCAAGGATCAGCATCTCGGGATCCGGTTTGCTGTTCTTCACGTGATCCGGGCAGATCAGCAGTGCAGAGCGCTCGGCCAGTCCCAGTTGCTGCATGATCGGCTCGGCGAAGCGCAGCGGCTTGTTGGTGACCACACCCCAGACCAGATTGGCTTTCTCGATATCCGCCAGCAATTCGCCCATGCCGTCGAACAGCTTGCTGTGCACGGCGCAGCCCACCAGATAGCGCTCGAGGAACTCCAGACGCAACTCCTCGAAGCCCGGCGACTCCGGATCCATCGAGAACGTCACCGCGACCATGGCCTTGGCGCCGCCGGAGATTTCATCGCGGATGTGTTTGTCGTTCATCGGCGGCAAGCCACGATCCGCGCGCATCGCCTGGCAGATGGCGATGAAGTCCGGCGCGGTGTCGAGCAGAGTGCCGTCCATGTCGAAAAGGACTGCTCTGATGGCCATCGGCTTACTCCTCGCGCAGGGTCTGGATCATGTAGTTGACGTCAACGTCCGCCGCCAGCTTGTAGTGCTTGGTCAGCGGGTTGTAAGTCAGGCCGATGATGTCCTTGACGGTCAGGCCGGCCATGCGGCTCCAGGCACCCAGCTCGGACGGACGGATGAATTTCTTGAAGTCGTGGGTGCCGCGCGGCAGCAGCTTCATGATGTATTCGGCGCCGACGATGGCGAACAGGTACGCCTTCGGATTGCGGTTGATGGTGGAGAAGAACACCTGGCCGCCGGGCTTGACCATGCGGAAACAGGCGCGGATCACCGAGGACGGATCCGGCACGTGCTCGAGCATTTCCAGGCAAGTGACAACGTCGAACTGCTCGGGCATTTCTTCAGCCAGGGCTTCGGCGGTGATCTGGCGGTACTCGACGTTCACCCCGGATTCCAGCTGATGCAGTTGCGCGACCGCCAACGGTGCTTCGCCCATGTCGATGCCGGTCACGGTCGCGCCGCGCTGGGCCATGGCTTCGCTGAGAATGCCGCCGCCGCAACCGACGTCGAGGACCTTTTTGCCGGCCAGGTTGACGCGCTCGTCAATCCAGTTGACCCGCAGCGGGTTGATGTCGTGCAGCGGTTTGAACTCGCTTTCGCGATCCCACCAACGATGGGCCAGGGCTTCGAATTTGGCGATTTCGGCGTGGTCGACGTTGCTCATGATTCAATCCTCTAAAACTTGGAAATGGCTGTAGCCCCGGCGTTTGCTCCGGAGTGTTTACGATTCGGTGTGGCCGCTGATGCGTCGCCCCCAGGCCCGGGCGGTTTCGCCGAGCTGCTGTTCGTCCAGGCGTGTCAGGCGGCGGTCGTCGAGCAACTGTTTGCCGGCGACCCACAGGTGTTTCACGCAGTCGCGACCGGTGGCGTATATAAGCTGCGAGACCGGGTCATAGACCGGTTGTTGCGCCAGGCCGGACAGGTCGAAGGCGACAATGTCTGCGGCCTTGCCGAGCTCCAGCGAGCCGGTCTCGGCTTCGATTCCCAGGGCGCGCGCGCCGTTCAGCGTGGCCATGCGCAGTGCCCTGTGGGCGTCCAGCGCGGTGGCCGAGCCCGCGACGGCTTTGGCCAGCAGAGCGGCGGTTCGGGTTTCGCCCAGCAGGTCCAGGTCATTGTTGCTCGCGGCGCCATCGGTGCCGACCGCGACGTTGACCCCGGCCTGCCACAGGCGCTCCACCGGGCAGAAGCCGCTGGCCAGTTTCAGGTTCGACTCCGGGCAGTGGATCACGCTGGTGTTGCTTTCTACTAGCAACGCCAGGTCGTCATCGCTGATCTGGGTCATGTGCACGGCCTGGAAACGCGGGCCGAGCAGACCGAGGCGACCGAGACGTGCCAGCGGGCGTTCGCCGCGCTGTTCGACCGCTTGCTGTACTTCGAAAGCGGTTTCGTGAACGTGCATGTGGATCGAGGCGTCAAGTTCTTCGGCGATCACGCGGATTTTTTCCAGGTTCTCGTCGCCCACGGTGTAGGGTGCATGAGGGCCGAAGGTGATCTTGATGCGTTCGTGATGCTTCAGGTCGCCGAACAGTTCGACGCCCTGACGAATGGCTTCATCGGCGCTGGCGGCACCCGGAATCGGGAAATCGAGGATCGGAATCGCGATCTGCGCGCGGATTCCGCTGTTGTGCACTCGCTCGCTCGCAACCTTCGGGAAGAAGTACATGTCCGAGAAACAGGTGATGCCACCTTTTATCTGCTCGGCGATGGCCAGGTCGGTGCCGTCACGCACAAAATCTTCATCGACCCATTTGCCCTCGGCCGGCCAGATGTGGTTTTCCAGCCAGGTCATCAGCGGCAGATCGTCGGCCAGGCCACGGAACAGGGTCATCGCGGCGTGGCCGTGGGCGTTGATCAGACCGGGGCTGAGCAGGACGTCCGGCAGTTCGCGGACTTCGGCGGCGTTACACTTCAGCGCTTCGGCACGCGGGCCGATAAACACGATGCGCCCGTCGCGGATGCCCAGGCCATGCTCCTTGAGCACAACGCCTGCGGGTTCGACGGGTACCAGCCAGGTCGGCAGCAATAATAAGTCGAGCACAATGGCAGGTTTCGGCATCGAGGGTCGGTTCCAGTGCTTTTGTAAAGGATGGCGAAGTATACCCGAGCGTCTTCGCGGGGGGATCGCTATAATCGCCGGCTTTTGTTCATGAGTGCGGGGTGAGGGATGCGCGATCGACTGTTGGCTGCGGAGAAAGTAAAGGCCATCGATTGGCGTGATGGCGCGCTCCACCTGCTGGATCAGCGCGTTTTGCCGTTCGAGGAAAACTGGATCGCCTACACCAGCGCCGCCGGCGTGGCCGAGGCAATCCGCTCGATGGTGGTGCGCGGTGCGCCGGCCATCGGCATCAGTGCCGCCTACGGCATCGTGCTGGCGGCCCGTACCCGGATTGCCGAAGGTGGCGACTGGTACGCGGCACTGGAAGAGGATTTCATGCTGCTGGCCGACTCTCGTCCGACAGCGGTCAACCTGTTCTGGGCGTTGAACCGCATGCACGACCGCCTGGATCGCTTGAAGGAAAACGCCGATCCGTTGGTGGCGCTGGAAGCCGAAGCCATCGCCATTCATGAAAGTGATCGCGAAGCCAACCTGACCATGGCTCAACTTGGCGTCGACCTGATCCGCAAGCATCAGGGCAATGCCCAGGCAATTCTGACGCACTGCAACACCGGCGCCCTGGCCACCGGCGGTTTCGGTACGGCGCTCGGAGTGATTCGCGCAGCGTTCATCGAGGGCATGGTCGAGCGTGTCTACGCCGACGAAACCCGGCCGTGGCTGCAAGGCTCGCGGCTGACCGCGTGGGAGCTGGCCAACGAGGGCATTCCGGTGACCCTGAACGCCGACTCCGCCGCTGCGCACATCATGAAGACCAAAGGCGTGACCTGGGTAATCGTCGGCGCCGATCGGATCACCGCCAACGGCGACGTGGCGAACAAGATCGGCACCTATCAACTGGCGGTCAGCGCCATGCATCACGGCGTGCGTTTCATGGTGGTGGCGCCGAGTTCGACCATCGACATGAATCTGGCGAGCGGTGATGACATTCCGATCGAAGAGCGCGACGGCGCCGAGTTGCTGGAAGTCGGTGGCAAACGTGTCGGCGCTGACGTTGAAGCGTTCAACCCGGTATTCGACGTGACCCCGGCGGACCTGATCGATGCAATTGTCACCGAGAAAGGCATCGTCGAGCGCCCGGACACCGCGAAAATGGCCCAGTTGATGTGCCGCAAGCGCCTGCATTGATTGACTCTGGCGTCTATTCGGATATTCGAACGCTATCGCTGACAAGCCAGCTCCCACAGGTTTTGTGCACGCCGCCGATCTTGTGGGAGCTGCGGTGCGACGACTCGACTTGCCAGCGATGAGGCCATAATTGTCAATAAACATCCCCAAATCTCACCTCAAATTCGCATTCAGGGAAGCTCTGAGCCTCTCTCGTCCCCGTTAAGCCTGTCATCGGTCAACTAACTATGCTCCATGCGCATCTGGGGGATAGGTGCGTGGCGGCTCTTGTGATAACATCCGGCGTTTTCCGAGGCAGTCCCACGGGGTTGTCTTCACTGCGCAAATCCAGGGTCAACTTGTCGATTTGTCGTAAGTCGGCGCATGGCACTCGGCCTGCATCGACGAGCTTCGTGCGTCCCCTATGGATATGGCGAAGTTTCACCAGAAAAAGGAATCAGGCTTCTCATGGGCGAACTGGCCAAAGAAATCCTCCCGGTCAATATCGAAGACGAGCTGAAACAGTCCTATCTCGATTACGCGATGAGCGTGATCGTCGGCCGTGCACTGCCGGATGCGCGCGATGGCTTGAAGCCCGTGCACCGTCGCGTGCTGTTCGCGATGAGCGAGCTGGGCAACGACTTCAACAAGCCGTACAAGAAATCTGCCCGTGTTGTCGGTGACGTGATCGGTAAGTATCACCCGCACGGTGATACCGCGGTGTACGACACCATCGTCCGTATGGCGCAGCCGTTCTCGCTGCGTTATCTGCTGGTGGATGGTCAGGGCAACTTCGGTTCGGTGGACGGCGACAACGCCGCGGCCATGCGATACACCGAAGTGCGCATGACCAAGCTGGCGCACGAGCTGCTGGCCGACCTGCACAAGGAAACCGTGGACTGGGTGCCGAACTACGACGGCACCGAACTGATCCCGGCGGTCATGCCGACCCGCGTGCCGAACCTGCTGGTCAACGGTTCCAGCGGTATCGCCGTGGGCATGGCGACCAACATTCCGCCGCACAACCTCGGTGAAGTCATCGACGGTTGCCTGGCCCTCATCGACAATCCCGAGCTGACCGTCGATGAGCTGATGCAATACATCCCCGGTCCGGACTTCCCGACTGCCGCGATCATCAACGGTCGCGCTGGCATCATCGAAGCCTACCGCACCGGCCGTGGCCGCATTTACATGCGCGCCCGCTCGATCATCGAAGACATCGACAAGGTCGGTGGCCGTCAGCAGATCGTCATCACCGAACTCCCTTACCAGCTGAACAAGGCGCGTCTGATCGAGAAGATCGCCGAGCTGGTGAAAGAGAAGAAACTCGAAGGCATCACCGAGCTGCGCGACGAGTCCGACAAGGACGGTATGCGCGTGGTGATCGAGCTGCGTCGCGGCGAAGTGCCTGAGGTGATCCTCAACAACCTCTACGCCCAGACCCAGCTGCAATCGGTATTCGGCATCAACATCGTCGCACTGATCGACGGCCGTCCGCGGATTCTGAACCTCAAGGACCTGCTGGAAGCCTTCGTCCGTCACCGTCGCGAAGTGGTTACCCGCCGTACCGTGTTCGAGCTGCGCAAGGCTCGCGAGCGCGGCCATATCCTCGAAGGTCAGGCCGTTGCCCTGTCGAACATCGACCCGGTGATCGCCCTGATCAAGGCTTCGCCGACGCCGTCGGAAGCCAAGGAAGCGCTGGTCAGCACGCCGTGGGAATCCTCGGCTGTGGTGGCGATGGTTGAGCGTGCCGGTGCCGATTCGTGCCGTCCGGAAAACCTCGATCCGCAATACGGTCTGCGCGACGGCAAGTACTTCCTGTCGCCAGAGCAGGCGCAAGCCATTCTGGAGCTGCGTCTGCACCGCCTGACCGGTCTGGAACACGAAAAGCTGCTGGCCGAGTATCAAGAGATCCTCAACCAGATCGGCGAGCTGATCCGCATCCTCAACAGCGCCGTGCGCCTGATGGAAGTGATCCGCGAAGAGCTGGAAGTGATCCGCGCCGAATACGGCGACGTGCGTCGTACCGAAATTCTCGATGCCCGTCTCGACCTGACCCTGGGCGACATGATCCCGGAAGAAGAGCGCGTCGTGACCATCTCCCACGGTGGCTATGCCAAGACCCAGCCGCTGGCTGCGTACCAGGCCCAGCGTCGTGGCGGTAAAGGCAAATCGGCTACCGGCGTGAAGGATGAGGACTACATCGCTCACCTGCTGGTCGCCAACAGCCACACCACGCTGCTGCTGTTCTCCAGCAAGGGCAAGGTGTACTGGCTGAAAACCTACGAAATTCCGGAAGCATCCCGCGCCGCCCGTGGTCGTCCGCTGGTCAACCTGCTGCCGCTGGATGACGGTGAATACATCACCACCATGCTGCCGGTCGAGGAATACACCGAAGGTCACTACATCTTCATGGCCACCGCCAACGGCACCGTGAAGAAGACGCCGCTGGAATCCTTCAGCCGTCAACGCAGCGTCGGTCTGATCGCGCTGGAGCTGGACGAAGGCGACGTGCTGATCTCCGCAGCGATTACCGATGGCGAGCGTGAAGTAATGCTGTTCTCCGATGGCGGCAAGGTGACCCGCTTCAAGGAATCCGACGTGCGTGCCATGGGCCGTACCGCCCGTGGTGTGCGCGGCATGCGTCTGCCGGAAGGGCAGAAGCTGATTTCGATGCTGATCCCGGAAGAAGGCAGCCAGATCCTCACCGCTTCCGAGCGTGGCTACGGCAAGCGCACCGCGATCACCGAGTTCCCTGAGTACAAGCGTGGCGGCCAGGGCGTGATCGCCATGGTCAGCAACGAGCGTAACGGCCGTCTGGTCGGTGCGGTCCAGGTGCTCGACGGCGAGGAGATCATGCTGATTTCCGACCAGGGCACGCTGGTGCGTACCCGTGTCGACGAAGTCTCCAGTCTGGGTCGTAACACCCAGGGTGTGACCCTGATCAAACTGGCCAAGGATGAAACCCTGGTCGGTCTGGAGCGGGTTCAGGAGCCGTCGGAAGTCGAGGGTGAAGAGCTTGAAGGTGAAGAAGGTGTCGAGCTGGAAGATGGCGTGATCGGCGCCGAACCGGACGATGCGGTCGACAACCTGCAGGCGGACGCCGCAGACGAAGAAGAGTCGCAAGACTAACCAAATCGTAGCAGGGCAGAGTGTTTGCTCTGTCCGCTACCGTGATTGCATAGCGAGAGTGGATGTGAGCAAACGAGCCTTTAACTTCTGCGCAGGTCCCGCTGCGCTGCCTGAAGCTGTCCTGTTGCGTGCCCAGTCCGAGATGCTCGACTGGCACGGCAAGGGTCTGTCGGTCATGGAAATGAGCCATCGCAGTGATGACTACGTCGCCATTGCCGAAAAGGCCGAACAAGACCTGCGCGACCTGCTGTCCATCCCCTCCAATTACAAAGTGCTGTTCCTGCAGGGCGGCGCGAGCCAACAGTTCGCCGAAATTCCGCTGAACCTGCTGCCCGAGAACGGCACTGCCGACTATGTCGAAACCGGCATCTGGTCGAAGAAAGCCATCGAGGAAGCGCGTCGCTTCGGCAACATCAATGTTGCTGCCAGCGCCAAGCCTTATGACTACCTGGCCATCCCTGGCCAGAATGAGTGGAATTTGACCCCGGGTGCGGCCTATCTGCACTACGCGTCCAACGAAACCATCGGCGGCCTGCAGTTTGACTGGGTTCCCGAGACCGGTGACGTTCCGCTGGTGGTCGACATGTCCTCCGATATCCTCTCGCGTCCGATCGATGTGTCGCAGTACGGCCTGATCTATGCCGGCGCGCAGAAGAACATCGGCCCGAGCGGTCTGGTGGTGGTGATCGTCCGTGAAGACCTGCTCGGTCGTGCCCGCAGTTCGTGCCCGACCATGCTCGACTACAAGATCTCGGCCGATAACGGCTCGATGTACAACACCCCGGCCACCTATTCCTGGTACCTCTCGGGTCTCGTCTTCGAGTGGCTGAAGGAGCAGGGCGGCGTTGCCGCGATGGAGCAGCGCAACAAGGCGAAGAAAGATCGCCTGTACGGCTTCATCGACAACAGCGACTTCTATACCAATCCGATCAGCACCAACGCCCGCTCGTGGATGAACGTGCCGTTCCGTCTGGCTGACGAGCGTCTGGACAAGGCGTTCCTGGCCGGCGCCGACGCCCGTGGCCTGCTCAACCTCAAGGGTCATCGTTCGGTCGGCGGCATGCGTGCCTCGATCTACAACGCCCTGGGTCTGGACGCCGTCGAAGCGCTGGTCGGCTACATGGCTGAATTCGAGAAGGAGCATTCCTGATGTCCGAGCAGGAGCTCAAGGCGCTGCGCGTTCGCATTGATAACCTGGATGAAAAGATTCTCCAGCTGATCAGCGATCGCGCGCGCTGCGCCGAAGAAGTTGCCCGGGTCAAGATGGCCAGTCTGGCCGAAGGCGAGCAGCCGGTGTTCTACCGTCCCGAGCGTGAGGCGCAGGTCCTCAAGCGCGTGATGGAGCGCAACAAGGGGCCGCTGGGCAATGAAGAGATGGCGCGCTTGTTCCGCGAAATCATGTCTTCGTGCCTGGCCCTCGAGAACCCGCTGAAAGTGGCTTATCTCGGTCCGGAAGGCACCTTCACCCAGGCGGCGGCCATGAAGCACTTCGGTCACGCGGTGATCAGCAAGCCGATGGCGGCGATTGACGAAGTGTTCCGTGAAGTGGCAGCCGGTGCGGTGAACTTTGGCGTGGTGCCGGTGGAGAACTCCACTGAAGGCGCGGTCAACCACACCCTCGACAGCTTCCTCGAGCACGACATGGTGATCTGCGGCGAAGTCGAGCTGCGGATTCACCACCACCTGTTGGTCGGTGAAAACACCAAGACCGACAGCATCAGCCGTATCTATTCCCACGCCCAGTCGCTGGCCCAGTGCCGCAAATGGCTGGACGCCCATTATCCGAATGTCGAGCGCGTGGCGGTGTCCAGCAACGCCGAGGCGGCCAAGCGGGTCAAGGGCGAATGGAACTCGGCGGCGATCGCCGGTGACATGGCGGCCGGGCTCTATGGCCTGACCCGTCTGGCCGAGAAGATCGAGGATCGCCCGGACAACTCCACGCGCTTCCTGATGATCGGTAACCAGGAAGTGCCGCCGACCGGCGACGACAAGACTTCGATCATCGTGTCCATGAGCAACAAGCCCGGCGCACTCCACGAGCTGCTGGTGCCGTTCCATGACAACGGGATCGACCTGACCCGGATCGAAACCCGTCCGTCGCGCAGCGGCAAATGGACCTACGTGTTCTTCATCGACTTCGTCGGTCATCACCGTGATCCGCTGATCAAAGGTGTACTGGAAAAGATCAGTCAGGAAGCAGTAGCACTCAAGGTGCTGGGTTCCTACCCGAAAGCAGTTCTTTAAGGGGTGGTAGCAATGAGTGGCAACTTCCTCGCTCTGGCACAGCCGGGCGTGCAGCAACTTTCGCCATACGTGCCGGGCAAGCCCGTGGACGAACTGGCCCGCGAGCTGGACCTGGATCCGGCGAGCATTGTCAAACTGGCGAGCAACGAAAACCCGCTGGGCGCCAGCCCGAAAGCGCTGGCCGCCATCCGCGAAGCGCTGGATGAGCTGACCCGTTATCCGGACGGCAACGGTTTTGCCTTGAAATCCCTGCTGGCCGAGCAGTGCCGTGTCGAGCTGAACCAGGTGACCCTGGGCAACGGTTCCAACGACATTCTCGAGCTGGTGGCGCGCGCCTATCTGGCGCCGGGCCTGAATGCGGTGTTCAGCGAGCACGCGTTCGCGGTTTACCCGATCGCGACCCAGGCGGTCGGCGCTCAGGCGAAGGTCGTTCCGGCCAAGGATTGGGGGCATGACCTGCCGGCGATGCTGGCCGCCATCGACGCCAACACCCGTGTCGTGTTTATCGCCAACCCGAACAACCCGACGGGCACCTGGTTCGGCGCCGAAGCGCTGGACGAGTTCCTGCAGGATGTGCCGGAGCATGTGCTGGTGGTGCTGGACGAGGCGTACATCGAATACGCCGAAGGCAGTGATCTGCCGGACGGTCTGGACTTCCTCGCGGCTTATCCGAACCTGCTGGTTTCGCGCACCTTCTCCAAGGCCTACGGTCTGGCGGCGCTGCGCGTAGGTTACGGCCTGTCCACTCCGGTGGTGGCGGACGTGCTGAACCGGGTACGTCAGCCATTCAACGTCAATAGCCTGGCCCTGGCCGCGGCGTGTGCAGCGCTGAAGGATGAGGAATATCTGGCGCAGAGTCGTCAGCTCAACGAGTCCGGCATGCAACAGCTGGAGGCGGGTTTTCGCGAGCTGGGCCTGAGCTGGATTCCGTCCAAGGGCAACTTCATTTGCGTCGACCTCGGTCAAGTGGCGGCTCCGGTGTTTCAGGGCCTGCTGCGCGAAGGCGTGATCGTGCGCCCGGTGGCCAACTACGGCATGCCGAACCATCTGCGGGTGACCATTGGTCTGCCGGCAGAAAACAGCCGCTTCCTTGAGGCGCTGCGCAAGGTTCTGGCTCGTGGGTGATGTCACTGCGCTGCAATCTGCTGCACCTATGATCGGGCGCCTGGTGGTGGTCGGTCTGGGGTTGATCGGTGGTTCGTTTGCCAAAGGCTTGCGTGAAAGCGGCGTCTGTCGCGAAGTGGTCGGGGTCGATCTCGACCCGCAATCGCGCAAGCTGGCGGTTGAGTTGGGTGTCGTGGATCGCTGTGAAGATGACCTGGTGGCGGCTTGCCGGGGTGCGGACGTGATCCAGTTGGCGGTGCCGATCCTGGCCATGGAAAAAGTGCTGGCCCGTCTGGCCGACATGGATCTGGGGCAGGCGATCCTGACGGATGTCGGCAGCGCCAAAGGCAATGTGGTGCGCGCGGCGACCGAAGCGTTCGGCGGCATGCCGTCGCGCTTCGTGCCGGGGCATCCGATTGCCGGCTCCGAGCAGAGCGGGGTGGAAGCCTCCAACTCGGAGCTGTTCCGCCGTCATAAAGTGATTCTGACCCCGCTGGAGCAGACCGATCCGGCCGCCCTGGCCGTGGTCGATCGCTTGTGGCGCGAGCTGGGCGCCGACGTCGAGCACATGCAGGTCGAGCGTCACGATGAAGTGCTGGCCGCGACCAGTCATCTGCCGCACCTGCTGGCCTTCGGTCTGGTCGATTCGCTGGCCAAGCGCAATGAAAACCTTGAGATCTTCCGTTACGCTGCGGGCGGTTTCCGTGATTTCACAAGAATCGCCGGAAGCGACCCGGTCATGTGGCATGACATCTTTCTCGCCAATCGCGAGGCTGTCCTGCGCACACTCGATACATTTCGCAGCGACCTCGACGCCTTGCGCGACGCGGTCGATGCAGGGGATGGGCACCAATTGTTGGGCGTCTTCACGCGCGCCCGGGTTGCCCGCGAGCATTTCAGTAAAATCCTGGCCCGCAGGGCCTATGTGGACGCTATGAATTCCAACGATCTGATTTTCCTGGCTCAACCTGGTGGCCGCCTGTCCGGTCGGATTCGCGTACCGGGTGACAAATCGATTTCCCACCGTTCGATCATGCTCGGTTCTCTGGCTGAAGGCGTCACCGAAGTCGAAGGCTTCCTCGAGGGCGAAGACGCCCTGGCGACCTTGCAGGCGTTCCGCGACATGGGCGTGGTCATCGAAGGCCCGCATCACGGCCGCGTGACCATTCACGGTGTCGGCCTGCACGGCTTGAAGCCTGCGCCGGGCCCGATCTATCTGGGCAACTCCGGCACTTCGATGCGCCTGCTGTCCGGCCTGCTGGCCGCGCAGGACTTCGACAGCACCCTGACCGGTGATGCTTCGCTGTCCAAGCGTCCGATGAATCGCGTCGCCAACCCGCTGCGGGAAATGGGCGCCGTGATCGAAACCGCTGCCGAGGGTCGTCCACCGATGACCATTCGTGGCGGTCACAAGCTCAAGGGCCTGACCTACACCATGCCGATGGCCAGCGCACAGGTTAAATCCTGCCTGCTGCTGGCGGGTCTGTACGCCGAAGGCAAGACCACCGTCACCGAGCCGGCCCCGACCCGTGACCACACCGAGCGCATGCTGCGCGGCTTCGGCTACCCGGTGAGCGTTAACGGTGCCACGGCATCGGTTGAGTCCGGCGGCAAGCTGACCGCGACCCACATCGAAGTGCCGGGCGACATCTCGTCTTCGGCATTCTTCCTGGTGGCCGCGTCGATCGCCGAAGGTTCGGAGCTGGTGCTCGAACACGTCGGCATCAACCCGACCCGTACCGGCGTGATCGACATTCTGCTTCTGATGGGCGCCGACATCACTCTGGAAAACCAGCGTGAAGTGGGTGGCGAGCCGGTAGCGGATCTTCGTGTACGGGCGGCTAAACTCAAAGGTATCGAGATTCCGGAAGCGCTGGTTCCACTGGCCATCGACGAATTCCCGGTGCTGTTCGTGGCCGCGGCCTGTGCCGAGGGGCGCACCGTGCTGACCGGCGCCGAAGAGCTGCGGGTCAAGGAATCGGACCGTATCCAGGTCATGGCGGATGGTTTGCTGGCGCTGGGCGTCAAATGCGAACCGACCCCGGACGGCATCATCATCGACGGCGGCCAGATCGGCGGCGGCGAAGTGCATGGTCATGGCGATCACCGTATCGCGATGGCATTCAGCGTGGCCTCGCTACGCGCCACGGCACCAATCCGCATCCATGACTGCGCCAACGTCGCGACATCGTTCCCGAATTTCCTGGCGCTCTGCGCGCAGGTCGGCATTCGTGTGGCGCAAGAGGCTCAGTCGTGAACAACATTGCTCCGGTCATCACCATCGACGGGCCAAGCGGCTCGGGCAAAGGCACCGTAGCCGGGATTCTGGCCAAGCGTCTGGGCTGGAACCTGCTGGACTCCGGTGCGTTGTATCGCCTGCTGGCGTTCGCGGCGCACAACCATGGTGTGGACCTGACCAATGAAGAGTTGCTGAAGAAACTGGCCGCTCATCTGGATGTGCAGTTCATCGCGGCGACCGACGGTCAGTTGCAACGCATCATTCTGGAAGGTGACGAAGTCAGCGATGTCATCCGCACTGAAAGCGTCGGTTCCGGCGCTTCGCAGGTGGCTGCATTGCCCGCCGTGCGCGAGGCGCTGCTTCAGCGTCAGCGTGCATTTCAGGAAGCGCCGGGTCTGGTGGCCGATGGTCGCGACATGGGCACGGTGGTGTTTCCCGATGCGCCACTGAAGATTTTCCTGACCGCCAGTGCCGAGGAGCGGGCGCGCCGTCGATATTTGCAGTTGAAGGGCAAGGTCGAGGGTGTTAGTCTGTCGAGTCTGCTAGATGAGATCCGTGCGCGCGACGAGCGCGATACCCAGCGAGCGGTGGCCCCGCTCAAACCGGCGGCCGACGCGATACAGCTGGATTCCACGGAGTTGTCCATCGATCAGGTGCTTGAACGCATCATGAGCGAGATTGCCATTCGCGATATCGCCGGGTGACCAAGAAGGCCGCAGGGGACCAGTCATAGTCCTGTGGTGCTTCTTTTTAATGAAACTAACCCACATCGTCTGGGGTGTGGAGATGGGCGTATTTTTCGCCCTAATCAACAGGAATTAAAATGAGCGAAAGCTTTGCGGAACTCTTTGAAGAAAGCCTAAAGACCCTGAACCTTCAGGCAGGCTCCATCATCACCGGTGTTATCGTTGATATCGATTACCAGGCTCGCTGGGTAACCGTTCACGCTGGCCTGAAGTCCGAAGCACTGATCCCTCTGGAGCAGTTCTACAACGACGCTGGCGAACTGAACATCAACGTCGGTGACGAAGTTCACGTTGCGCTGGACTCGGTTGAAGACGGTTTCGGTGAAACCAAGCTGTCCCGTGAAAAAGCCAAGCGCGCTGAATGCTGGATCGTTCTGGAAGCAGCCTTCGCAGCCGAGGAAGTGGTCAAGGGCGTTATCAACGGTAAGGTTAAAGGCGGCTTCACTGTCGACGTTAACGGCATCCGTGCGTTCCTGCCAGGTTCCCTGGTTGACGTCCGTCCAGTGCGCGACACCACGCACCTGGAAGGCAAAGAGCTGGAATTCAAGGTCATCAAGCTGGACCAGAAGCGCAACAACGTTGTCGTTTCCCGTCGCAGCGTCCTGGAAGCCGAGAACTCCGCCGAGCGTGAAGCTCTGCTGGAATCCCTGCAGGAAGGCCAGCAAGTCAAAGGTATCGTCAAAAACCTCACCGATTACGGCGCATTCGTCGATCTGGGTGGCGTGGACGGCCTGCTGCACATCACCGACATGGCCTGGAAGCGCATCAAGCATCCTTCCGAGATCGTCAACGTTGGTGACGAAATCGATGTCAAGGTTCTGAAATACGATCGCGAACGCAACCGTGTTTCCCTGGGCCTGAAACAACTGGGCGAAGATCCATGGGTTGCTATCAAAGCCCGTTACCCAGAAGGCACTCGCGTTACCGCTCGTGTAACCAACCTGACCGACTACGGCTGCTTCGCTGAGCTGGAAGAAGGTGTTGAAGGTCTGGTGCACGTTTCGGAAATGGACTGGACCAACAAGAACATCCACCCTTCGAAAGTCGTACAAGTCGGCGACGAAGTGGAAGTCATGGTTCTGGACATCGACGAAGAGCGTCGTCGTATCTCCCTGGGCATCAAGCAGTGCAAGTCGAACCCATGGGAAGACTTCTCTGGCCAGTTCAACAAGGGCGACAAGATCTCCGGCACCATCAAGTCGATCACCGATTTCGGTATCTTCATTGGTCTGGACGGCGGCATCGACGGTCTGGTTCACCTGTCCGACATCTCCTGGAACGAAGTGGGCGAAGAAGCCGTACGTCGTTTCAAGAAGGGCGACGAGCTGGACACCGTTATCCTGTCGGTTGACCCGGAGCGTGAGCGTATCTCCCTGGGTATCAAGCAACTGGAAAGCGATCCGTTCTCCGAGTACGTCTCGGTTAACGACAAGGGCGCAATCGTTACTGGCACCGTGAAAGAAGTTGACGCCAAAGGCGCCATCATCGTTCTGGCTGACGATATCGAAGCAACTCTGAAAGCCTCCGAAATCAGCCGTGACCGCGTTGAAGACGCGCGCAACGTTCTGAAAGAAGGCCAGCAAGTAGAAGCCAAGATCATCAGCGTTGATCGTAAGAGCCGCGTAATCCAGCTGTCGATCAAATCGAAAGACGATGCTGAAGAGAAAGAAGCCATCCAGAGCCTGAAAGCAGCTCCGGAAGGCGAAGCAGCTGACACCACTATGGCGGCACTGCTGCGTCAGGCAATGGCCAAACAGAACTGAGTTCTGTCTGATCATGAAAAAGGGCGACTTCGGTCGCCCTTTTTTGTGCCTGCGATTTGGTGGGGTATCGCTCTCTGTCTGTTCGGGTGAAACCATTCCCTTTGCCGGGCGGTCTGTTTCTTTAATCGGATCAATCGTCTATTCGCGTCTAGGCTTAGTCTGAAGATTGCAGTAGTCGGGCGGGCGCCTGGCATAAGGAAGTGAATGAGCAAATTTATAGTGTTTATAGGTGTCTTGATATTGGCGGGTTGCACAACGAGCGCCAAGACCCATGCGGTGCGTGGAGTCAGTGGTATCGAGGTTGACTGTTCCGGCTTGGGTTCGGGCTGGGAGAAGTGTCAGAAGCGTGCCGCCAAGGAATGCAAGGGGGCGGGGTATAAGGTGGTCACGCGATCCGATGACGCCCGGGATGAGGATGAGTTTCCCTTTGGCTTCAATCCGGCAGGATACGTCACCCGAACCATGTTGGTGATTTGTCGGTGAGTCAGCGTTGGCGGCCTTGTCATCCGATGCCCTGAAAATGGGCGTTTCGGCGAGCGGAAAGATATGTCAAGCCCTGGGCTGTTCAAAATCTTCCGGGCGTGCTAAAACCTTTCAAGCGCTGATCTAGCTGCTTGAAAAAGAAGGGAAAAATATGACGAAGTCGGAGTTGATCGAACGAATTGTCACCCATCAGGGGCTGCTCTCATCCAAGGATGTGGAGCTGGCCATCAAGACCATGCTTGAGCAAATGTCCCAGTGTCTGGCCACGGGGGATCGAATCGAGATCCGTGGTTTTGGCAGCTTTTCCTTGCACTATCGTGCGCCGCGTGTCGGTCGCAATCCAAAGACCGGTCAGTCCGTCAGCCTTGACGGTAAATTCGTTCCGCATTTCAAGCCAGGCAAAGAGCTGCGCGATCGCGTGAATGAAGAAGAGGAGGAGGGGGCTTGACGGTCACCGTTACGCAAGGAGTTGCTCATGAATAATATCAAGCGCATTCTGCTTTCCGTTCTGATTCTATTGCTTGTGTTGGCGATCCTTGCGTTCGTTCTCGAAAATCAGCAATCGGTCTCCCTGTTGTTTCTTGGTTGGGAGGGGCCGCAGCTCCCGGTTTCGGTTATCACGGTTGGTGCATTGCTGGCGGGCATGCTGATCGGGCCGTTTTTTGGCTGGTTTCTGGGACGTTCGTCCAGGGCTTCACGCAAGCGTCTGGTCTGATTGCGACATTGAAGGAAAGGCGAACTAAACTTTAGCCACAGCTTGTCTATATCCATTAGTAAAACGTTCATTAAGCTGTAAAATGCTGCGCTTGTTCGATAGTGGCATATTCCCACGTCGGTACAAACTGACTCTGGTCAGAAGCCCCGGCTGGATTGATGGCTTTTGCGTTCATGGATTAGACAGTGCTCGGTTGGCAGCCCTGTCAGCAACTCAAGGGTATGGTTTCGCGTGAAAATTCTAGTAACCGGCGGCGCCGGGTTTATCGGCTCGGCAGTCATCCGTCATATCATTTCCAATACTACCGACGCAGTGATCAACGTCGATAAGTTGACGTATGCGGGTAACCTTGAGTCGCTGGCTGAAGTCAGCGGTAATTCGCGCTATGCATTCGAACGCGTCGATATCTGCGATCGTGAGCAGATCGACCGTATTTTGCGTGAGCATCAACCAGATGCCATCATGCACCTGGCTGCGGAATCTCATGTCGATCGCTCGATCAGTGGTCCGTCCGAGTTCATTCAGACCAACATCATCGGTACTTACACTCTGCTGGAAGCCGCTCGCCACTATTGGGCGGCACTGGATGATGTGCGTAAAGCCAACTTCCGTTTCCATCATATTTCGACCGACGAAGTTTACGGTGATCTTGAAGGCCCGGAAGACCTTTTCACCGAAACGACGCCTTATCAGCCAAGCTCGCCTTATTCGGCCAGCAAGGCCAGCTCCGATCACCTCGTTCGCGCCTGGGCTCGCACTTATGGTCTGCCGACATTGGTGACCAACTGCTCGAACAACTACGGCCCTTGCCACTTCCCGGAGAAATTGATTCCGCTGATCATTCTCAATGCACTGGAAGGCAAACCTCTGCCGGTTTACGGAAAAGGCAATCAGGTTCGCGACTGGCTGTATGTCGAAGACCACGCTCGTGCGTTGTACAAAGTCGTGACCGAAGGCGTCGTCGGCGAGACATACAACATTGGCGGCCATAACGAAAAACAGAACATTGAAGTAGTGAACACGCTGTGCGCACTGCTTGATGAGCTGCGTCCAGACTCGGCGCATCGTCCTCATGCAAGCCTGATCACTTACGTGCAGGACCGTCCTGGTCACGACCAGCGCTATGCGATCGATGCAAGCAAGATTCAGCGCGAGCTGGGCTGGACTCCGGAAGAAACATTTGAAACCGGCATTCGCAAGACTGTTGAATGGTACTTGAACAATACTGACTGGGTTGCTCACGTGAAGAGCGGCAGTTACCAGCAGTGGATTGATCAAAATTATGCGGATCGCTCAAACAAGGCATGAAAATCCTCCTGCTGGGTAAGAACGGCCAGGTCGGCTGGGAGTTGCAACGCTCTCTGGCACCACTGGGCGAGCTGATTGCACTGGATCGCCATTCGGTCGATGGATTGAGTGGTGATTTATCGAATCTTGAGGGTTTGCGTTCGACGATCCGCCAGATAAAGCCTGATGTCATTGTCAACGCTGCGGCTTACACCGCCGTTGACAAGGCCGAGACTGAAGTCGAGCTGGCAGCGCGCGTCAATGCTCAGGCGAGCGGCGTCCTGGCTGAAGAGGCTGCGGTTCTTGGCGCCTGGCTGGTTCACTACTCGACCGACTATGTCTTCAGTGGGCAAGGTGTCACGCCTTGGCAGGAAACGGATAGCGTAGCGCCGGTCAACGCATACGGTGCGAGCAAACTGGCCGGCGAACAGCTCATCACCGCGTCGGGTTGCAAGCATCTGATTTTCCGCACAAGCTGGGTATATGGTGCGCGCGGCAGCAATTTTGCCAAGACCATGTTGCGTCTTGCCGCTGATCGCGAAAGCTTGAACGTGATCGCCGATCAGATCGGTGCGCCAACCGGTGCGGACCTGATTGCGGACGTCACCGCGTTGGCCATTCGAAAGGCCTTTCAGCGCCCTGAACTGTCGGGGTTGTATCACCTGGCAGCCAGCGGTGAAGTCTCCTGGCATGGCTATGCCAGCCACGTGATCGCATTTGCCAAGGCCAATGGCGAACAGCTTGCCGTACAGGCCGTGAATCCGATCGATACCACCGCTTATCCGACCCCCGCGCGCCGGCCGTTGAATTCACGTTTGAATACTCAGAAGCTGCGCGATAATTTTTCTCTACACTTGCCGGATTGGCAAAGTGGTGTAACCCGAATGCTTAGGGAAGTTTTGAACAAATGACCACGACAAATCGTAAAGGCATCATCCTCGCTGGTGGTTCGGGTACGCGCCTGCACCCGTTGACTCTGGGTGTCTCCAAGCAAATGTTGCCGATTTACGACAAGCCGATGATTTTCTATCCGCTTTCGGTGCTGATGCTGGCGGGTATGCGGGAAATCCTGATTATTTCCACTCCGGATGATCTGCCGTGTTTCCGCAAGCTGCTGGGCGATGGCAGTCTGTATGGCATCAAGCTCACTTATGCCGAACAACCGAGCCCGGATGGCCTGGCGCAAGCGTTCATCATTGGTGAAGAGTTCATCGGTCAGGACCCATGCTGCCTGATTCTGGGCGACAACATTTTCTACGGTCAGCACTTCTCGGACAATTTGCGTTCTGCCAGCTCTCAGCAGCAGGGGGCTACCGTTTTCGGCTACCACGTCTCCGACCCGGAGCGCTTTGGGGTCGTCGAGTTTGACCAGAACGGGCGCGCGCTGAGCATCGAAGAAAAACCACTGAAGCCCAAGTCCAACTATGCGGTAACAGGCCTGTATTTCTACGATAACGATGTTGTCGAGATTGCCAAAAACATCAAGCCTTCGGAGCGTGGAGAGCTGGAAATTACCGACGTGAATCGTGCGTACCTCGAACGCAAGACGCTCAACGTCGAAATGCTGGGCCGTGGTTTTGCCTGGCTGGATACCGGTACTCACGACTCGTTGCTGGAGGCCAGTCACTTCGTTCATACCATCGAGCAGCGTCAAGGCTTGAAAGTCGCCTGCCTGGAAGAAATTGCCTATCACAACGGCTGGATCACCGCCGCCGAACTGGAAGCTCAGGCAGACGCCCTGAAAAAAACCGGTTATGGACAGTATCTGAGAAAACTTTTGGACATGAGCGCTCGCTGATCAGAGTGTTGTCTGTTGCCATTAGCGTAACCATCATGCAAACAGGAAAGGCATGCCAGTCAGATCTCCCAGGGTTGCAGTTTTGCTGGCTGCCTACAATGGAATGCAGTGGATCGAAGAGCAGCTTGATTCGATTCTTAACCAGTCGGGCGTCGACGTAGCTGTTTATATCAGCGTCGATCGCTCTACTGATGGTACGCAGGCCTGGTGCGCGGCTTACGCGGTCGATCATCCCTGCGTCACGCTACTTCCTGAGGCAGGGAAGTTCGGCGGAGCATCACGCAATTTCTTTCGATTGATGCGTGATGTGGAGTTCGAGCCTTATGATTTCGTAGCGTTTGCCGACCAGGACGATGTCTGGCACGTTGAAAAACTGCAGCGAGCAATCGCTGCGATTCAATCTCTCCAGGTTGAAGCGTACTCAAGCAACGTTACGGCTTTTTGGCCGGACGGTAAAACTTCCCTTCTGGACAAGGCACAACCCCAGGTCGCATGGGACTACCTGTTCGAGGCTGCCGGGCCGGGTTGCACTTATGTATTCAATAAGCAATTTTCTCAAACCCTGAAAAAATCGATGCTCGATCATTGGCAGGAATTGCAGAAGGTCAGCCTGCACGATTGGTACTTCTATGCGTATGCCCGTAGCCATGGTTTTCGTTGGCATATCGA
The DNA here is from genome assembly GCF_029967985.1 of Pseudomonas sp. V88_4. Taxonomy (NCBI): domain Bacteria; kingdom Pseudomonadati; phylum Pseudomonadota; class Gammaproteobacteria; order Pseudomonadales; family Pseudomonadaceae; genus Pseudomonas; species Pseudomonas sp. V88_4. The sequence goes on along the minus strand of NZ_JASCAF010000048.1, from coordinate 163,697 downwards.
TCCGCAACCCACCATGGAATACCGCCAACATGAAAACAATCAGGTTGGCGCCAACACAGGGTTGAGCTCGTTGGTTTCACGCTACAAAACCATTCATGACGGCTGGTGGTTCGCACAGGTGCGCATGATTACTTTGTTGGTCGGGCAGGGCGATGACCCGTTTGTGAAAAGCTGGCTACAACTGCGACGTCGGCAATTGATGAAGTTGTCATTCAGTGCGTGGAAGTGTCGACGCCGTGTCCGGGATAAAATCTTTTTCTTTTTCATTTGCTGGGCAACTGCCTTGTTGGGGAATAAGCATTCATGAGCGCTCTTCGAGTACTGGTGACGGGCGCCAATGGATTTGTCGGGGAAGCCGTGGTTTTCAGTTTATTGCTGAACAAGCGTTTTTCTCCGATTGCGGCAGCGCGGGGCTCAACCCGGCTGAGCGGATTATGTACGGTTGTGTCTTTCGATCTTGCCGACTCAGCAAACTTGCCTTCGCTTGTTGCTGTCGACGTTGTAATTCATGCCGCGGCCCGTGTGCACGTCATGAAAGAAACAGCAGCAGACGCATTGGCGGAGTTTCGCAAGATCAACGTTGAAGGCACTTTCAGGTTGGCGCAGCACGCTGCCGCCTCGGGTGTAAAGCGCTTCATCTTCATAAGCTCAATCAAGGTCAATGGCGAAAGTACTGCCGAGGGCAAACCGTTCAAGGCAGATGACACGCCGGCGCCGTCCGATGCTTATGGTGTATCCAAATACGAAGCTGAAGAACGATTGAAGCAGCTCAGTCGGGAAACCGGTATGGAAGTTGTCATCATTCGTCCACCGCTGGTCTACGGGCCGGGCGTCAAAGCCAACTTTCTCAGCATGATGCGTTGGCTGGACAGGGGCGTGCCGCTGCCATTGGGGGCGATCTCCAATCAACGAAGCCTTGTCGCCATTGGCAATCTGGTGGATTTGATCATTACTTGTATCAGCCACTCGAAAGCTGCGGGCGAAACTTTTCTGGTCAGCGATGGCGAGGACTTGTCCACAACGGGGCTCTTGCAGCGCCTGGCCCGTGCGCTAGGGAAAAAGCCGCGATTGTTAAAGTTTCCGCAGTGGTTGCTGGTGACCGTGGCCTCGGTATTGGGCAGGCATGCGCTCGCTCAACGAATTTGCGGGTCGCTGCAAGTTGATACTCAAAAGACTCGCGAACTATTGGACTGGAGGCCGCCCGTTAACGTCGATGAAGCCATGCTCAAGACTGCGTGCCACTATTTTAAAGAGCAATCGAAATGATTTTTTGCTGGCAGCTGCTCGCGGTATTCCTGGCTTCCTGGATGTTGACATTGATTTTGCGTCGATATGCATTGGCAAAAAGCCTGATGGATGTGCCGAATGAGCGCAGTTCTCATACTGTCCCTACGCCTCGCGGAGGAGGGGTGGCAATTGTTGTCACCTTCCTCGCAGCTTTGCCGTTCATGACTCTCTCGGGCCTGATGAGTTCGGCGTTGATGTATGCACTGTCAGGTGCCGGTATTTTGGTTGCGGTATTGGGTTTCGCCGATGATCACGGACATATCGCAGCGCGGTGGAGGCTGCTTGGGCATTTCGCTGCGGCCGCATGGGCGCTCTTCTGGCTTGGAGGCATGGCTCCCGTAGCGTTTTTTGGGGCAGTGATTGATCTCGGTATGGCGGGTACGGTACTGGCGTTGATTTATCTGGTCTGGATGCTCAATCTGTACAACTTCATGGATGGTATCGATGGAATTGCCAGTGTCGAAGCCATCTGCGCGTGTGTCGGTGTTTGCCTGGTATATGGTTTGACGGGGCACCTCGATTTCACGTGGGTCGCGCTCGCGCTGGCCGCCGCGGTCGGTGGGTTCTTATGTTGGAATTTTCCACCTGCCCGTATTTTCATGGGGGATGCGGGAAGCGGATTCCTGGGGTTCGTGCTGGGGGTGCTCAGTCTGCATGCCGCTTGGTCGGCGCCCGAGTTGCTTTGGAGTTGGGTGATTCTACTGGGCGTATTCATCGTCGATGCGACGTGGACGCTGTGCCGACGCCTGATCAACGGTGATAAGGTCTATCAGGCTCACCGTAGTCACGCCTATCAATACGCATCCCGGCAATACCAAAGCCATAAGGCTGTGGTGTTCGCCGTTATCGGCATCAACGTTGTGTGGCTGCTTCCTCTGTCGATAGCAGTGGGAATGGGCCTCGTCCCCGAATTGGTCGGCGTGGCGATCGCCTACTGTCCTCTGGTTTTGCTGGCCTGTCTGTACCATGCGGGCAAGCGGGAAGAGGTATCACAATAGTCGCCTCCTTCATGACTCCTTCTCGCGTTTGCTGGCTAAATGCCGATGATCCAGGCGGCCGATGATTGGCGCACTTGTCGCACGGTCCACGGTCCACGAGCCGGGAGAGAGTCGGAGGGCGGTCAGCGGGTTCGACAATGAAAGGTTGCAGATGATGATATGATTCGCAGCCGCCAGCGGGGGAGCGGAGCGCCAGCGCTTGAGCTTGAAAGGCGTCCGCCAGGTTTCATTCATAGTTTGTATACGCATGCTCTTCGATACATGCGAAGTTGATTGGCTCGGGAGCAGGAAATGCTGCATAAAGACAATAATTTAAATTTGTTACGGCTTATCGCCGCGCTGATGGTTCTTTATGCGCACTCTTTCATGTTCTACGGAAAGCCGGCCGTCGGCTTTTTGGGGCTTAGTTCCTATGGCGGCCTTGGGATCGATATATTTTTTGTAATCAGCGGTTACTTAATTACGAAAAGCTGGGCTTCCAATCCGGTGCCTCGCGATTTTCTGATGAAGCGGGCTTTAAGAATATTTCCAGCCCTGATCGTTGTCGTGTTGATCAGCATGCTTTTGCTCGGACCGATTTTCTCGACGCTCAGTTTGAAAGAGTACTTTTTACACCCGTACTTTACCGGTTATCTGAAAAACATCATTCTGAAACCGGTATTTTCATTACCAGGTGTATTTGAACAGTCAAAGGTTCCGGGCGCCGTGAATGGCTCATTGTGGAGCCTGCCTGTCGAGTTCTTCATGTATCTGGTGGTCATGGGGCTGGGCATGCTGTTCAAGGGGGGGCGCCTGGTCTATGCCGCGGTCACGGCGCTGTTCGCGGCGGTGGTGGTGTTCTGGTGCTGGCGGGATGCCCCCATGGTGGTGATCTACGGAACCGATATCCGGCAAGTATTCCTGACCGGTGTCTATTTTATGATCGGTGCCTGTTTTGCAAAATTTCGCCTGGAGCGCTGGCTTAGCCTTTCAGGCGTTTTTGTAATGCTGATGGCGACCATTTTGCTTGCGCCTTATCCCGAATTCACCAATGTCCTGCCATGGATTACCGTGCCCTATATCGTGTTGGCTTATGGATTGTCCAGTAGTTGGCTGGGCAGTTTTGTCAATAAAGTGGGTGACTGCTCCTACGGAGTCTACATCTATGCTTTCCCGGTGCAGCAGGCTGTCTTGCTTAAGTATCCGGATATCTCTTTCGGCACTTATCTTTCGGTCACGATTTTGATTTCGTTGGCCCTGGGATATTGCTCCTGGCATTTGATTGAAAAAAGAGCGTTGAAATTCAAACCGAAAGAGCTGGCACCTTCAACCGATCAAACGCTCGTGGCTCGACCGGGCGTACAGTCTGTCAATGCTGAAAGCCAAGGCGCTGGGGGCTCTGGAAATTGATACATCAGAAAGGTCATCACGTAGGGAAGATGTTATGAGTCGTTCAGGAATTTTTATTTGTAAGGTGTTTGCTTGATGCAAAATTTTTCAGCAAGTCCCAGGGAAATGATCGCAAGCCTCTGGCGGCATAGAAACCTGATCAAGTCGTTTGTACAGCGGGATGTTCTCGGTCGCTATCGTGGCTCGTTCATGGGGATTCTTTGGTCCTTTCTGAACCCGTTGTTTATGCTGGTTGTGTATACATTTGTGTTCAGCGTTATTTTCAAGGCCCGCTGGGGAACCGGCAGTGACTCCAAAACCGAGTTCGCCCTGATTCTCTTCGCCGGACTGATGGTTTTCAGCCTGTTTGCCGAATGCGTGAACCGTGCTCCCGGATTAATCCTCGGCAACCCGAACTATGTGAAAAAGGTCGTTTTTCCTCTGGAAATTCTTCCATGGGTCAATTTGGGCTCTGCACTTTTTCATGGCGCTATCAGCCTTGCTGTCTGGATGCTGGCTTATGTCATCTTTTTTGGCATCCCGCACGCGACGGCACTGTTTTTGCCACTGATCCTGCTCCCCTTGATTTTCTTCATCATGGGGTTGAGCTGGGCTTTGGCATCGTTGGGCGTTTACCTACGTGATGCTGCGCAGTTCGTCGGTATTGTCACCAGTACGCTGATGTTCCTTTCGCCAATCTTCTATCCGGTCACTGCATTGCCTGAACGCTATCGCGGATTACTTTATTTGAATCCGATGACACCCGTGATCGAGCAGACTCGGGACGCTCTCTATTGGGGAAAGGCTCCGGACTTCGCCATGCTTGGGCTTTATTTGATCGTCACTGTATTCGTTGCATGGTTAGGCTTTGCCTGGTTCCAGAAGACGCGTAAGGGGTTTGCTGATGTCCTCTGAAATATCTATAAAAGTCGAAAATTTGAGTAAGTGCTATCAAATTTATGAACAGCCTCGTGATCGTCTCAAGCAGTTTGTGATGCCCCCTTTGCAACGCGCCATGGGGCAAGCTACGAAGCAGTACTTCCGGGAATTCTGGGCACTTAAAGATGTTTCGTTCGAAGTGCGAAAAGGCGAGACCGTCGGGATTATCGGCCGTAATGGCAGCGGCAAATCGACCCTTCTGCAAATGATCTGTGGCACGCTCCAGCCGACCAGTGGCAGTGTGACGACGTCCGGGCGTATCGCGGCGTTGCTGGAACTCGGCTCCGGTTTCAATCCCGAATTCAGTGGCCGCGAAAACGTCTATATGAACGCCGGCATTCTTGGTCTGAGTAAAAGTGAGATTGACGCGCGATATGACGCGATTCTGGAGTTTGCAGAGATCGGCGAATTCATCGAGCAGCCCGTCAAGACCTACTCAAGCGGCATGTATGTGCGCCTTGCATTCGCAGTCATCGCCAACGTTGATGCCGATATCTTGGTCATCGATGAAGCACTGGCCGTCGGAGACATATTCTTCACGCAAAAATGCATGCGTTTTCTCGCGGAATTCAAAAAACGCGGAACAATCCTGTTCGTAACTCACGACACAAATAGCGTCATGAGTCTCTGTGAGCGTGCAGTCTGGCTGCAGGCCGGAGATCGCAAAGCCTACAGCGACTCAAAGACCGTTTGTCAGTCCTATCTCGCGGAGTATTACGCTTCGTCCGGTTCGACCCAGGCGGTTGCGGAAACCAAGGTCCATGCAGTCCGTGCAGTCGAGGATTACCGGGATGTGCGTCAGGATTTTATCAATGCATCGGTAATCAGAAACGACCTGGAAGTTTTCAGGTTCTCCGACACCGGGGAAAAATTCGGCCTGAGCAAGGCCCATGTTGTTGATGTCTATCTTGGCAGTGAATCCGGTGCACCGATCTCGTGGTTTGTTGGCGGAGAACTGGTTGCACTTGTGGTTAAAATTCACGCGGAAATTGAGTTGGATCAACCGATTGTGGGTTTCCTGGTCAAGGATAAAAATGGTCAGCATCTGTTCGGTGACAACACCTACCTTACCTATGTCGATGACGCTGTAAGCGTCAGCAGTGGCAGTGACTTTGCGGCCACGTTCAAATTCAGAATGCCGATGATGCCCGCTGGCGACTACACAATCGGTGTGGCGATCGCAAATGGTACTCAGGACAATCACGTTATTCATAGTTGGGTTCACGACGCAATCGCTTTCAAGTCCCACAGCACTAGTGTGTCTACAGGATTGGTCGGGATTCCCATGATTGATATCGAGTTGCAGAAAAATGGATAAAAAGTACAATTTTTCGTATGAGCCTGTCAGCGTTTATGCCTGTGCAGTCGACCTTGTACGGAAATGCTCCAGTGCGGGTGCCATACATATCGACTTGGGGTGTGGCTACGCGGCGATTGCTCGTCAGATCGAAAACGGAGGTGTCAGATACATAGGTTTTGATGCCAACCAGGAAAGCGTAAGTTCCCTGCAAAGCCATGGTGTCGAAGCCTATGAGTTAGACCTGAGAGATCACGATGCGGTCGTCACTCAGCTGGCATCGCTCTGCGAAAAGTATTCCACTGTCACAATTTCCATTCTGGATGTTATTGAACATCTCGATTATGACTGTGCACTGTTGAGTCGTATCAAAGAAGCATTTTCTCCCGAACAGAAAGTGTCGCTGGTAATCTCCGTTCCGAACTCTTCCCATATCGATGTCGCTATCAAGCTGTTGGCAGGCGACTACGATTATCTGGATACGGGGTTGTTGGATAAGACGCATACAGTTGTGTACACAGAGAAAAACTTGTCTGAAGTCACTCGAAAGAATGGCTGGAGAGAAGTGGCTGCTCGTGACTATCATCTCGAATTCAGTGAGCAATTCGCAAAACAGCCTTCAGTTCTCTTGAACAGGGATATCGGGATCGGTGGCGACCTGAGAAAGTTAAAGGCCATTTTTGATCCGGCCAGTGACGTATATCAATTTGTGCGCGCTTATGTGCCAGATGACAGCCTTACTGTCGAGACTCAGGATGACGTTAGCTCAATGAGCGTTTCCGTTTCGCTGGTTTTTCCGGAAAACGTAGTTGAGTCGGAAGTCTCGGCGCTGCATGTCGCTCTTTCAGGGCTGGCAAGAAGTGCGGCAATCGAATGGGTGTTGCCTGAAAAGTTTGTCGGGAAATTTGCTGGCGCGTTGGCCGTTTCCTTTTACAAAGAAAACGGGCTGGAAAGTTTCGTTGCGACCTCGTTGAAAACCCGTTACTGGTCCTTTGTCAAAAATCCGCAAGAAGTATGTGTCAGCGCACTGAGCGCGTTGATTGAACACTTCGATGACGCCCGTGGAACCCCACTCCTTGAATTGGTAGAGGTGCGGGAAGTGACAGATGCCAGTCAGTTCCAGATGTTTGCCTCTTTGAGCACCGATGCCTCATGGCACCTCATGATTCCGGCTGATTATGTGGGGCGGTTTCAGGATTTTGAATTTTCGCACGGCGATGAGGGTTGGCAGGGTTTTGCAAGGCGGGCGGCCCTTGCCTGCGGAATCAGCCGCGTAGCCGTTGAATTCTCTACGATTCAGCCAGTCCCGCCGCTACAGATGGATCGATCCGTTGCGTTCTCCCTTGTCCTCGCTGACCCGGTGGCAAGCGCCTATATCTTCCGTTCCGACGTGTGGGCAGGTGAGTTCCATGCGGAGTTGCAGCAACTCTCGGCGCGAAACAGTGTGGTTCAGTTTGATAATCAAACGCTCGAGCGTGCCAATGCCGACCTGCAATTGCAACTGAGTGATCTCGATCAACAGTTTCAAGAGATTGTCACCAGCAAGTCCTGGACGTTGACCCGACCGCTGCGCGGTTTTCGACGTAAGGTTTCAAGAGCGAAAGATCTCGCCCGTGCATTTGTGCGCAGACCCAGACTGACGCTGAGAGGTGTGGCGCGTGCCATTTATCTGAGAATTCCAGGTCTGAAGTTTGTCTGGTCTTTTTATCTCTACAGAAAAATGAGACTCGCGCAGATTATTCAGGACAAGACATTCTCGGCTGATAATCTTCTGGCCTTGAATGCGCTGTCCAATAATCGCTTTGTTGAAAATGGCCGGGTTGACGTATTCAAAAAGATCGAAGATTTTCCAGAGATTGATATCTCGGTCGTTGCTTATAATAGTGCCCGGTGGGTTGCTAACTTTGTAGCGTCGCTTGAAGCGCAAAACTATCCGCTTTCAAAGATCCACCTGAGAGTGGTTGATAACGGTTCTTCCGACAACACGGTTGCATTGTTCGAAGAGTATTTGAGCAAAGAGGCAAGCAGATTTGCCAGCGCGGAAGTGATTCGGCAGCAAAACCTTGGTTTTGGTGCTGGCCATGATCGCGCCATTCGAAAAGGCACTGCGGATTATTGCCTGATCGTCAATCTCGATCTTGAGTTTCTCCCTGATTCCATTGTCAAGGCTGTTACTGCAGCGGTTAATGATCAGACTACATCGGCGGCAAGTTGGGAATTTCGTCAAATCCCGTATGAGCATCCAAAGTATTACGACCCGGTTACGCTTGAGACGAACTGGTCGTCCCATGCTTGCGTTTTGCTCAAGCGTGAAGCCTATTTGCGCAGCGGTGGTTATGATCATGCGATTTTCATGTATGGCGAAGATGTAGAGCTTTCTTATCGGTTACGTTCCTTTGGTTACTCGTTAAAGTATCTTCCTGGTGCGACCGTGCTTCACCATACCTATGAAGAGGCGGGAGAGGTCAAGCCGCTGCAGTTTGCCGGCAGTGTGCTGGGTAACACATACATTCGACTACGCTACGGTTCCTTTTCCGATCGCGTCATTGCCTTCGTTCTGTATGCCGCCCTGTTTATATACCCGTCGCAATTTCCTGGCTCGAAGAAAATGCTGTGGCAGAATGTTCCCAAGCTTCTAAGGAATATTCCCCATTTCTTGACGGGTAAAGGGCCTGCTTCCGTGAAATTCCCGTTCCGGGGATATGATTATGAGCTGATAAGAGAGGGTGCATTCTGGTCAGCCGAAGCGGTTGCTGAGACAGGGGCCATCCCCAAGGTAACGGTCATCACGCGAACCTATAGAGGTCGTGGCATGTTCTTGAAGCAAGCCATGCAGAGTGTATTCAATCAAACGTATCCGAACATCGAGCTTTTGGTCGCGGAAGACGGCGGAGATACTCAACGCAGCCTCGTGGAATCGCTGGCAGAAGTTGCTCCAGCACACGTTTCCGTGCGATTCCTGGAAAATGAAAAGATAGGCCGCTCGGGTGTCGGGAACGCTGCAATGGCAAATGCCAGCGGTGCTTATTTCATGTTCCTGGATGACGATGACCTATTGTTCTCCGACCATGTTGAAACGTTGATGCAATGTCTCAATGCCGATAGTTCAATCGATGCCGCCTACAGTCTGGCGTTCGAGGTAACGACACACGTCAATGAAGACAAAACGTCTTACGTGGAAGAGTTGTTCCATACCCCGGCTGTCTTTCATCAGGAGTGGGATTATGAAGTGATGCGGCGCCATAACTTCATCCCGATTCAATCCATTCTGTTCAAGAAAGAGCTGTACTCGCGCTGGGGCGGTTTTGATCTTGAACTGGATCAGTTGGAAGACTGGAGTCTGTGGTTGTGCTACGGCTTTGAAGGAAACTTCCGTTACGTAGCAAAAACGACTTCTTTGTTCCGTACACCTGCTGATCAAAACGTACGTGCCGAGCGTCATGCATTGCTGCATGGCGCCTACGATATCGCTGTTGCCAGCGCTAAAGGGCGAATTGAAGCTGTTGCGGGTAAGCCGCTGCAGCCCGTCTGATATCCAGGGCGAATCGCGCTTGACTCACCGTTGAGCGCGTTGTCGGGGGAGCGTTTACATCGGCAGCATTGATTGTGATAGAGCTGCTGGAGCCCTCACCGTCGATCTGAAGACGTAAAAAAGGAGCAGGTCCTTATGGGACTGCTCCTTTTTTTGTTGGTGAGGATGAGCGATCAGTTTTCCGCGTGATCGGGCCTCAGGATTCAGATCGTTTTGGTTTTGTAAAAACGAGCTTGCTTAATCTGTACGTAAGGGGCAGTGACAGGACGATCGCAGCCAGTGGTGCCAGAAATTCCGGTAGCAATAGAATCCGAACCCAAAACCAGACTACCAATAAGCCGAACAGATACTGCGCGACGTAGATCAGCGGGAAAAAAACCACCGACTTTATGCCTTGGTGTTCTTTGAAGACGACGTATCGACTTAGAAGAAACGCCAACAAGATCCCGCATAGGTAGCTGATCGAGTAACTGGTTGTGTAGGCAAAAAAGTTTAACAGGATCAGATAAAGCCCGTAGGTGACGGCGGTGTTGAAGCCGCCGGTCAGCAGAAAACGGAAAAACCTGATCTCGCTCAGTTTTTTCAGGTTCACTTCAAACTTGCCCGGTACGATTTTTTTCAAGCAGGAACTGGTCGTAATCGCGGATATAGTCGTCAGCGTCATAATGCTCGGAGGCGAATACCAGCAATACTGCGTCAGCCGAGTATTTGTACTGGATACCCCAGGTCATTGCAGGCAGAAACAAACCGAGAGTATGTGAGTCAAGAACGAATTCTTGTCTGTTCGTGCCGTTGTCAGCGACAACGTGAACGGTCCCTTTGACGGCGATCAGAAACTGATGGCATTCGCGATGGGCGTGTTCGCCGCGAGTTTCAGCTGTCGGGACGTTGGAAACGAGGAAGTAACGCTTCACCGAGAAGGGAATGTCCCGTTCGAACTCGCCGACACTGAGGCTGCCGCGAATATCAACGGCTTCAAGCATGCGATGCAGCGTTACGCCGCAAGGATAAACCTCGGATTTGCCAACGTTGCTCGGGCTTTCGACGGTCGTCGTGCTGGTTGCTTTTGCATCAACATAGCCAATGATCTTCGCGGGGTTTCCTACAACGATCGCGTTGGGTGGAACTGATTTGGTAACGACCGAGCCCGCGCCAACCATTGCTGCCGAGCCGATTGTTATGCCTGGCAGAATAGTGGAGTTTGCACCGAGCGAGGCGCCTTTCCTGATGATAGTCCTGGCAAATTCGGTCGGATAAACCTTGCTGCGAGGGAAAATGTCATTGGTGAACGTAACGTTCGGCCCGACAAACACATCATCCTCGATGGTAATTCCGTCCCACACCTGCACGCCGCATTTAAGCGTCACGCGCGACCCGATGACGACATCGTTCTCAACAAAAACGTGATCGCAAATGTTGCAGTCGTCACCGATGTTTGCATTGGGAAGTACATGTGCAAATGCCCAGATTCGCGAACCTGCGCCGATGTTCCGGGACTCGCAGATAGCCTGCTCGTGAACAAAAAAATTACGTGAATCGGTCATTTGTTGACTCCAAACTCAAGGACTTTCATCGGAATCGCCAATGGGCGTCCTTTTGTATTTTCATAGGTTCGCCAGGCATACGAACCTACAACGCCGAGGCCTAATAAATTGAGGCTGCCAAGAAGCGTGATCATGAATAGCGTCATCGCGTAGCCCGGTACTTCAATAAGGCCCGCCAGTTTCGAAAAAATGACACTAATGCCATATAGCGACGAAAAAATCGAACCCGCGGCGCCGACCCTGATCAACAAGCGGATTGGCAGATCGGTGAAGGAAAACACGCTGTCCATCAGGTAATTGATTTTCTTCCTGAGTGTCCATGCCGATTTTCCATGCTCCCTGGCCACGCGAGAGTAGAGAACGACTTCTCGACGGAATCCCAGCCAGAAAATTTGTGCAATCAGCGAGCTGTGCCGTTCTTCGAGTTTCAGGAGGTTGTCACGAAATGCCAGGTTGCAGCCAAACATATCTACACCGCCAGCTGGCATTTCCGGAATGACATAGCGCTTATACAAGCCCCAGAACGTCTTCGACGCAAGCTTGGAAAGAAATGGGTCCTCCCGGCTTTCACGTACACCTACAACGACATCGACAGGTTCATTGTTCAGAACCTTATTCATTGTCAGTACGAGGCTCGGTGGCTCCTGCAGATCTGCAGCCATTACCGCAAATGTGCGACCTTTTGCATGCTGAAGTCCTGTGCGAATCGCCATGAACGACCCGAAGTTCTTCGACAAAAGGACCAGCTGCGAAGAGAACTGCCGCATTGGCAGACTCTCTCGCAGCAGTTCAAATGACTTGTCAGGGCTGCCGTCTACAACAAATACTACTTCCAGTTCGCCCTGTAGCTGAACATTAAGATCATCTATGGCCTGTAACAACGAAGGGATAGATTCTTCGTTGCGGTAAACTGGAATTACAAGCGATAACACACTAAACCCCCTGTTTGAAGAAGTTGCAGACAACTTCGATAACACGGTTTACCTGTTCAGTTGTCAAACCCGGGAAGCACGGGAGTGAAACGAGTTTTGAACTTGCGGTTTCAGTAACCGGAAGATCAAAAGTGTCATTCAACTTGTAGGCTGTTTGCCAGTGATCAGGAACAGGGTAATGAATGTCGGTGCTGACGCCTTGCTCTTTCAAGTACTGGGTAAAGGCATCTCTGTTTTCAACACGCAACACGAACAGGTGTGCGACAAAGTCACGACCCAGGCTGGCAGGCAGTTTTACCGGCAGCGCTGCAAAAGCTTCGCAATATTTCTTTGCGATGTCCCGACGTTCCGCGTTCCATTGGTCGAGCAGCGGTAGCTTCACGCGCAATATTGCGGCCTGCATTTCGTCCAGGCGGCTGTTGCGTCCCAACGGTACGGTGACATGATATTTGGTCGCCCAGCCATATTGCCGCAGCTTCAGCAAGCGTTCGGCAATCTCTGGCGATGAGGTAACAATCGCGCCGCCGTCACCCAGCGCTCCGAGGTTTTTGGTCGGGTAGAAGCTGAAGCAGGCCAGGTCTCCGAAGGAGCCACATTGGCCTTGTTCCGAGCGAGCACCATGCGACTGGGCGCAATCTTCCAGTACCGCAGCGCCAGATTCCCGGGCGATCGATGCGAGTGTCTGGATTTCCGCCAGTTGCCCATAAAGATGGGTGACGATGACAACCTTCGCCGGTTGTGCCAATGCTCGCTTCAGCGACTCGGGGCACATGGTAAGGGAACGGTCGTCAACGTCGACGTAAACAGGTTCGGCGCCAACCGCTCTGATTGCGGTGCTGCTATAGAAGCCTGCGTTAGCGACTGTAACGACGCGATCGCCAGGTCCAACCCCCATGCCGAGCAACGCGATTTCCAGTGCCTCGGAACCATTGGCAACCGAAATGCAGTGCTCTACGCCAACGTAATCGGCGAATTCGCGCTCGAACGCTTTAACCTCCTCACCCATGATGTACCAGTGACGGTTGACAACACGCATGAGTGGTTCGGAAAAGTCGATGCCTGCGTTGGCGGCGACGGCTGAGAAGAGAGGAATTTGTTGTTTGGCGTCCATGGTTTATCCAGAATTTTTGGCTGCGCGCATGATAAAGGGCAAAGGTTTATTACACAATTGGCTATGGGGCCGGCGGATTCCCCGCCCGATAAGCAGGGATCGAAAAAAAGTGAATTTCCAGCTTTTTTGCGCCTCTGGGTGCCTGCTTTTTTCTCGGCTTGGCGAGGGATAAGTATGTGCAGGGCTGTAGATGGGCAAGGGGCCAGGGGAACAGTGCATCTCGCTTTTTTTACACTGCTACTGTATTTTGCAAGCGCTTTTTTCCAGATTCCTAAAAATCAAGAGTTTGTCTTTGTTTATGAATGCTTTTTTCCGTTCTGACCTATTCCAGAAAAAAACATTTGCAGAATATTTTCGCAGTCTCCTGATTCTGACGGTCTTTTTTAGTTTTATTGTTTTTTTGACTCCGGTCAGTAAGCCTGTTGTAAATATAGAGATGATCTCCAGTGTTTCTGGAATGTCTCAGATGTTTTTTAATGATGGAAATGGCTACAGCGAAGATAACTCCGTGAAAGGAGTTGTGAATGCCGGCAAGAACAGGCTGGCGTATCCGCTTTCGATTCAGGCATCTCCAGTTCGTTGGGATCCGCTGAATTCTCCGGGCACTATCGAGGTGCTCGATACCGATATCTCGGTGTTGGGGGTGAGTTTTCTGTCTGGGGCGATGACCTTCAAGGCCCTTAATCAGATTGAAAGCATAAACAATCTTTCTGGAAAAACTGTAATTCGTTTACAGGAAAATGCTGATGATCCCGAGCTTGAAATGACGTTTGCTGCCGAGCAGATGAATCGGATCAGAATAATGCTCAGTGTGCTGTGTGGGTTTGTCGTTTCGGCTGTTGTCTTGGTTCTGTTCCATTTTGCCAGAGATGTAAAAGCACTGCTTGACAAGCTTCCGGCCTGGTTTTATGTGGTTGGTTTGTTAGCGCTTCTGAATATGTATGTTTTTTATGATCATCTGTTCGGACAGAGCGTTTTTCCTTGGGACTTCTCCCTGACTTATCATGCGATACCGAATTACTGGTTGACTTCCTTGCAGGCGGGACAATTCCCTTTGTGGATTCCATTTCAGGGGATGGGTTACCCGCTATTGATGAACATGCAGTCCGGCCTGTTTTATCCGCCGAACTACGTTTTCTATATATTTAATATTCCCTACACATTGCATGCGGCAGTTGTTTTTCAAGTTGCGCATGTTTTTTTCGCCGGGCTTGGCGCTTACGTTTTGTTGCGCAAGTCGGGCCAGGATGTCCTTGCCTCGGTAATCGGAAGTGTAGCCTACAACCTGTTCGGCGGTTTCTTTTGCAATTCTGAACATCTGGACATCGTGCGCAGTTTCGCATTCCTGCCGTGGATTTTTGCAGGCTTGGTAGACCTTATGCGGAACGGGGTGAAGCCCTTCCCGTTGATTGTCCTGCCGGTTTCGTTGCTGTTTCAGTGGACGGGTGGCTACCCGGGATCTTCGATCAGCATCGTCTTCATTTCTTTTGTGTTCATTTTTGCATCGGCTATCGCCAAAGAATGCTCATGGAAACATTTCATCATTGGCGCAGGGCTCATGATGAGTGGGGTGCTGATGGCATCCCCGGCCTTCTTTCCGGTTCTGATGTTGAAGGGGGAGATAGCCCGATCGGCCGAAGCGGGTAATCTGGCCAAGACGTTTATCGCCCCGGTGAATCTGCTCAGCCTGATTCAGCGAATTGATTTTCCCGGGTTGCCGGGTGACGTATCGATGCGCTCTTTGCACGTCTTGATCATTCCTTTTGTGTTCATTTTTTTCATGAGCGTGAAAGTGCTCAAGCGCAATGTGGGAATGACGGCCGTTGCCGTGTGCGCTTTGTTTATGGGCATGGGAGGGTGGTTTTTCGACGCGGTTACCAAGTTGTTCCCACCGCTGGGATATAGCCGTTTTCCAAGCGCGGACTATCGTGGGTTCATCGCCCTGGCGCTCATATATTTCGCCATGCTCGGTTATCGGGAGTACAAGGCAAGCCCTGTCGGTGTCGTCAAAGACCGACTGGTCAGGTTTGCACTTTTTGGCGTGTTGGGCTACTTCGTCGTTGACCCGTTGCTGGTGAATCAGGACGCGTTTGTCTTTTCCCTCGTTACAATGCTTCTGGTGATCGTGGCGCTGTGCGTTCATCGATTCAGGTTGAATCCGGCCGTTGTTTTCATTTTGTTTTTCTCAATCCAGGTGATTGATTTCATACGTGTCGAAGATGGGCAAGCCTATTGGGATAACCCTTCCATTTCCGGTGTGCATGCGGAAAAATTCGGCTCATTGCAAACCCCCGCGCCATTGCTCGCGCAGAGAATTCAGGGTGTCGATTCGCGCGCAGAGCGCAGCGATGAGTTCAAAGGTCAGGACTTTGGATATCAGGGCTATTTGAACGGCATTTATATGGTTGGTGACTATTCAGGTCCAATGCAGTTTCTCCGGCAGAGATACATAGTCGGCAATCCTGATTTGTTGAGTTTTGCCAAAAAGGCCTGGGCGCCGGTTTACTTCAAGGGGCAGCCCGATGCACAGGAAGCGATTGCCGCTATCAATAGCGGTGCAGATGTAACAAGCGATCGGGTGCAGCTCACGTTGTACAAGCCCAATCAGATTGAATATGACGTCAAATCCGCTTCCGGGTTTGGTTTCCTGGAAAATGAGACTTACTTTCCCGGTTGGACCATGACGGTTAATGATGGGATACAGGTAGCCGCGAAAGATGTTCATGGCTTCCGATACTGGGAGATGCCGGCCGGGACATACAAGGCGGTGGCAAAGTTCAATATGCCTTATTTCCGTTCGGCTGTTTTTCTGGCTGTTTTCGGATTGCTGGTGTACTTGATGGGTGTCGGCGGCTTACTCATTCTTCGGAAAAAATAGCCCGGCTCTTCCATTCCATGTGTAAGATTTCTACGCCTGCGGGGTGGCAAACTCCCCGCAGGCGTTTTTCTCCGATCAACGGCATCAAAAAATGCCGTCCCTCAGAATACTTGCTGTCAAGCCGAATTGCCCCCACGCAGAGCTGTAAGCCGCGCACAGTCGAACGGCAACGGGCCACGTGTCGATTTGTCGGTCGGGTTTTGCTAGTGTTTTTTCTGTAACCCGGATCTTTTACTCCGTACAATGCGTCAGCCGGTTCAACCAACGGAGTAGGTCAGATTGGTACGAGGGAATATGGGAAAACTACGCGTATTTTTGCTGGCGCTGCCCCGCAGGCAAAAACGGTTGATTCAAGTGCTGACGGATATTGTCCTTGTTTGGGCCGCACTGTGGATGGCGTTTATCGTGCGTCTTGGCGTTGATGAGATGGTCAACCCGATAAAGTTGCACCTGTGGCTCTTCGTTTGCGCCCCGGTCGTGGCTATTCCCTTGTTCATTCGCTTCGGCATGTACCGTGCCGTCATGCGATATTTCGGCAATGATGCGCTTGTTGCGATCATCAAGGCGGTCAGCTTATCTTCGTTGATTCTTGCGTTGGTGGTCTATTGGTACAGCAACCATGAAACCGTTGTGCCTCGATCGATCATTTTCAATTACTGGTGGTTGAGTCTGGTCATTATCGGTGGACTGCGCTTGTTGATGCGCCAGTACTTCATGGGTGACTGGTTCAATGCTGCCCAGCACGTACCGTTCACCAATCGCGATGATGGTCTGACGAAAGTGGCCATCTACGGTGCCGGTGTGGCAGGTAACCAGTTGGTGGCTGCATTGCGCATGGGGCGGGTCATGCGGCCTGTTGCATTCATCGATGATGATCCAAGCATCGCCGATCGGGCAATTTCCGGGTTGCAGGTTTACAAACCCAAACATATCCAACAGATGATTGATGTCACCGGGGCGCAGGAAATCCTCCTGGCCCTTCCATCATCTACGCGTGCCCGGCGCCGGGAAATTCTGCACCTGCTTGAAGGTTTTCCCCTGCATGTGCGCAGCGTGCCGAATTTCACCGATCTTGCCAGCGGTCGTGTGAAGGTCGAAGACATTCAGGAAGTCGATATTGCCGACTTGCTGGGACGCGACGCGGTTCCGGCTCAGCCTGACCTGCTGGAACGCTGTATCAAGGGCAAGATTGTCATGGTGACCGGGGCAGGGGGATCCATCGGATCTGAACTGTGTCGACAGATATTTTCCTTGCAGCCGACCACGCTGTTATTGTTTGAACATAGCGAGTTCAACCTTTACAGCATTCTTTCCGAACTGGAGCAGCGTGGCTGTCGTGAATCTGTATCGGTTAAGCTATTGCCGATCCTCGGTTCCATCCGTCATCAGGACAAGCTTCTGGATGTGATGAAAACCTGGAAGGTCGACACGGTTTACCATGCGGCTGCTTATAAGCACGTGCCGATGGTCGAGCACAATATCGCTGAAGGTGTTCTCAATAACGTTATCGGCACGCTCAATACTGCCCAGGCTGCTCTGCAGTCTGGCGTTTCAAACTTCGTATTGATCTCCACCGACAAGGCTGTGCGCCCGACTAATGTCATGGGCAGCACCAAGCGTTTGGCTGAATTGACCCTTCAGGCTTTGAGCCGTGAAATTGCCCCGGTATTGTTTGGCGACAACTCCAACGTCTCCAGAGTCAACAAGACACGCTTCACCATGGTGCGGTTCGGCAATGTGCTGGGATCGTCCGGTTCGGTAATCCCGCTATTCCATAGCCAGATCAAATCAGGCGGTCCGCTGACGGTCACGCATCCCAAAATCACTCGCTATTTCATGACCATCCCCGAAGCGGCGCAATTAGTCATCCAGGCCGGATCGATGGGGCAGGGCGGGGATGTCTTCGTTCTGGATATGGGCGAGCCGGTCAAAATCGTCGAACTGGCGGAAAAAATGATTCATCTGTCTGGTTTGAGCATTCGTTCTGATCGCAATCCACAGGGTGATCTGGCCATTGAATTCACCGGTCTGCGTCCCGGTGAAAAACTCTACGAAGAATTGTTGATCGGCGACAACGTTGCAGCAACACCGCACCCGATGATCATGACGGCCAACGAAGATCACCTGCCGTGGGATGTGCTGAAGGCCAAGCTGAGCGAACTGCTTGTTGCGGTCGAGAAAGATGATTACTCGCGCGTCCGCCAACTTCTGCGTGAAACCGTCAGCGGTTACACCCCCGATGGCGAGATTGTCGACTGGATATACCAGCAGCGCCGTCTCGAACCCTGATTGTTTCACATCCTGTAACGGACACGTTTTTGACAGGCTCCCATCATCGCCTAAGTTTGGAGAGCAGCTTCGGAAAAGCTGCTTTCTCAATTGATGATGGAGCGTCACTTATGCGTACCGGATATTTCTACTCCCTGATTTTTGCCTTGCTGACCAGCGCCTCGATTGCCGCCATTGCTGCGCCTCTGGCTTCTTCCGAAGCGAACAAGGCGCCCGTGGTGATGGACGCGTCAGCCACTTCTGAAAATCAGAAGGTCGATCTGAACGGTGCCGACGCGGCCACGTTGCAAAAGGAATTGGCAGGCGTGGGCGAGGCCAAAGCAAAAGCGATTGTTACTTATCGTGAAACAAATGGGCCATTTGCGTCCGTGGATGAACTGCTGGAAGTGAAAGGCATCGGCAAGGCGATCCTGGATCGCAATCGCGACAAGCTGGAAGTGAACTAAGCTGATTGTTCAACGCCAAGGGGCCGGTCATTGACCGGCCCTTTTTGCTTCCCGCCTCCTTCAAGCGTCGCAAGAGGGCGACAGCCTTTCCGTCGGAAAATAGAAAATTACGGCTATCATATTGCTTTGAGATTATGCCTATAATAATTTCAGTCGCCATCGAAGCCCTCTGCATTTCAGCGGTCGCTCATTCCTCACGCATTCCAGGAGTATCGTCATGAATTCCCCGAAATCCCAAGGCACTGCGCTGGTCACTGGCGCTTCTTCCGGCATCGGTGCGGTGTATGCCGAGCGGTTGGCGGCACGTGGTTTTGATCTGTTGCTGGTGGCGCGAGATCAGGAACGGCTGGAGTCCGCTGCCCGCAAACTGCGGGATGCCCATGGTGTTCAGGTCGAAGTCCTGAAGGCCGATCTGACGCAAAAGGATGAAGTGCTCAAGCTTGAACAGCGCCTGCGCAGCGATTCCAGTATCAGTCTGCTGGTCAACAATGCGGGAGTAGCGGTCAACGGACTGCTGGCCAACGCCGACCCGGACGAGCTGGAAAAGCTGATTCAGTTGAACGTCACGACGCTCACCCGACTGGCTTCGGCCGCCGCAGCCGCTTTCACCACCGCCGGGCGCGGCACGATCATCAATATCGCATCGGTGGTTGCCCTGTTTCCTGAGCGTTTCAATGCCACCTACAGTGCCAGCAAGGCTTATGTATTGAGCCTCTCCCAAACGCTGAATGCGGAACTCGAAGGCACAGGTGTCAAGGTGCAAGCGGTATTGCCCGGTGTGACCCGCACCGAAATCTGGGAGCGCTCCGGGTTCGATGCCAGCGGCATTCCGGCGGAAATGGTCATGGAAGCGGACGAGATGGTCGATGCCGCGCTATCCGGACTGGATCAGGGCGAATTGGTCACGATTCCTTCGCTGCCCGATGCCGGGGAATGGCAAGCCTTCGTCGCCGCGCGTCATGTGATGGCGCCCAATCTGTCCCATAGCTCGGCCGCCAGCCGGTACAAGTAAATCAAGTCGAGAGAGGTCAACCCGATATGAATCAGCGTCGAGTAGTTGTCACGGGTATGGGCCTGGTATCGCCCTTGGGCAGTGGTGTGGAAGTCGTCTGGCAGCGTTTGCTGGCCGGGCGTTCGGGGTTGCGAAACCTGCCGGAAGCTGTGATTGCCGATCTGCCGGCCTGGGTCGGCGGCGTGGTGCCGACAATAGAGGAGGATACTGAGGTCGGTTTCGACCCGGATCGCGCTACACCACCCAAAGAACAGAAGAAAATGGACCGTTTCATTCTGTTCGCGATGGAGGCTGCACGGCAGGCGCTTGAACAGGCCGGCTGGCACCCGACCGAATCCGGCGCTCAGGAACGCACCGCCACGATCATCGGCTCGGGTGTCGGCGGTTTCGGTGCGATCGCCGATGCGGTGCGCACCACCGACAGCCGTGGTCCGCGACGGTTGTCGCCGTTCACCATTCCCTCGTTTCTGGTCAATCTCGCCGCAGGGCATGTCTCGATCCAGCATGGTCTCAAGGGCCCGCTCGGTGCGCCGGTCACCGCGTGTGCCGCCGGTGTGCAGGCGATCGGTGATGCTGCCCGGCTGATTCGTGCCGGTGAGGCCGACATCGCGGTGTGCGGCGGTGCGGAAGCCTGCATCGATCGCGTCAGTCTTGCCGGTTTTGCGGCAGCGCGGGCTTTGTCCAGTGGCTACAACGACACGCCCGAACGCGCCTCGCGCCCGTTCGACAGCGGACGTGACGGGTTCGTGATGGGCGAGGGCGCCGGGCTGCTGGTGATCGAGTCGCTGGAGCACGCACTGGCGCGCGGCGCACAGCCGCTGGTCGAACTGGTCGGATATGGCACCAGCGCCGACGCCTATCACCTGACCGCCGGGCCGGAAGATGGAAGCGGCGCCCGACGCGCGATGACACTGGCGCTGGTCCAGGCCGGTATCACGCCGGATCAGGTGCAGCATCTGAACGCCCATGCGACATCGACGCCGGTGGGCGACCTCGGTGAACTGGCGGCGATTAAATCGGTATTCGGGACCCAGAACGAGATTGCCGTGACCTCGACCAAATCCGCGACGGGGCATTTGCTGGGTGCGGCGGGAGGTCTGGAAGCAATCTTCACGTTGTTGGCGATTCGCGATCAAATCGTTCCGCCGACGCTCAACCTGGAAAATCCCGATCCGGCCAGCGAAGGCGTGGACATCGTCCACGGTCAGGCGCGGTCGATGCGGATCGAGTATGCGTTGTCCAACGGGTTCGGCTTCGGTGGGGTCAATGCCAGCGTGCTGTTCAAGCGCTGGCAGGCTTAGTCTACGGAGCGTTTTAGGTGTTCGCGGGTGACGTCGAGGATTTGCTGCGCAAATTCAGGATCCGCGACACTGCGTGACAGCAGGAGCGCCCCGGCCAGTGTCGCCATGATGACGATGCTGAGTTCGGCGGCGTTCTCGCCTTCAAGGGTGCCTTCGATCTGGTCGAGGCGAGCCTTGAGCACTGCATCGCTGGTCGGGCTAGGCTGGCCGCGCAACCCCAGTTCCGACGAAATGGTCAGCAACGGGCAGCCTTCGTCGGGCGTGGTCTGATGCCATTCGGACAGGTAAGTGTCGATAAAAGCTTCCAGCGGTTTTTCCTGGGCGAAGAGTTCGGCACATAACCCCGCAACCTGATCGCCGGCGGCTTGCAATGCCTTTTCAACGAGTTCGTCCTTGGACTTGAAGTGCGAGTAGAAACCGCCGTGCGTCAGGCCCAGCGCTTTCATCAATGGCTGCAGACCGGTCGCACCAATGCCGTCCTTGCGAAACCGCTCGGAGGCTTCCTTGATAATGCGCTGATGGGTCTGGGCTTTATGATCCTGCGAGTAACGCATTTAA
This sequence comes from Pseudomonas sp. V88_4, assembly GCF_029967985.1. Classification (NCBI taxonomy): domain Bacteria; kingdom Pseudomonadati; phylum Pseudomonadota; class Gammaproteobacteria; order Pseudomonadales; family Pseudomonadaceae; genus Pseudomonas; species Pseudomonas sp. V88_4. The sequence continues at coordinate 142,205 of NZ_JASCAF010000048.1, read as the reverse complement.
ACTCTCCGCAACAAGACCGCCATCTTAACCAATGCAAATTGAATGGTGACTGTACTTCTACTTCTAAAAAACTGTCGGTGACTCCGACATGTTCGTAACAGCCATCCACGGTTGGCACGGATAGTGGTTGCAGCTTGCAAAGTTGCCATCACTTGAGGAGCAGGAGAATCATGTACAAAGACTACCCGGCCGCCTATCAGGTCAGCAAAGGCTCGGCGTTACAGGTCAATACACCTTTCTACGAACGGATTCGCGACCGCAAGGACGGGCGCACGCTGATCGAACAATTCGAAGTGCCAATCCGCACCGGCCGTGCCTGGCACGTGCCGGCGGGGCATGTGTTTCGTGTCACCACACCGGTCGGGCCCCAGGTGGGCGATTTCAATGTGTGGAACGCACACGATCCACGCGAACGGATGTGGGCGGCGCGCACCCGGCCACTGCAGGGTGCGCACCTCAGCACCCATGACCGGTTATGGTCGAACCTGCCTTTTCTGCGACCTCTGGTGACGATCACCGATGACAGCCTGGCCGACTATGGCATCGACGAGCACGGCGGGCGCCTGCACGATTTGCTCGGCACGCGCTGCGATCCTTATGTGAACAAAATGCTCACCGGAGAGGATTTCCATCATCACTGCCATTCCAACCTGACCCGCGCCGTGTTGCCCCATGGCCTGACCGAGTTCGATGTGCATGACGTGCTGAACATCTTCCAGTGCACCGGTCTGAATCACGATGACCTGTATTTCATGAAGGCCTGCCCGGCGCAGAAGGGCGATTACCTGGAGTTCTTCGCCGAAATCGACTTGCTGTGCGCGTTGTCGACCTGTCCCGGTGGTGATCTGTCACTGGCGATGTGGGGGCCGGACGCGCAGGATCCGCTGACGGTATGCCGCCCGCTCGGGGTGGAAATCTATCGTCTGGACGATGCGCTGCTGGAAGGCTGGAGCCAGCCGGAACGTGCGGCGTACAAAGGCCTGCATGGCTTGCACATCGCCAAGGCCGACTGGGAAAAATAATCGCGACAAAAAACAAACCCCGCCGATTCAGGCGGGGTTTTTTCGTTCAGCGGTCCTGCGCGTCCTTGATGTCCGCTTCGGCATTGCGTTCAGCGACGCGCTTGCGTTGTTCATCGGTCAGTTCGACCTTGTTGGCGGTGTCACGCAACATCATCAGACCGCCGACGATCGAGCCGATTGCAACGACCAGAATCAACCAGGCATACCAGGGCATAACGGCTCTCCTTAAGGGCAGGTCGACGGGCGAGGGTTTCGTCGTGCAACGCTGCATACCACTTTGAGCGAAGTGCATTCGCAGTGGTTCCATTCTAGGCCGGTTATGCCCCTGGCGGTTTACAGTCCGGTGAGCATCGCGTCTGCCGGGGCGTTGGCGCGCAATTGGCCGGTCAACAGGAAGTAGCCGAAACCGACTGCCATGAAGCCGAGGAAGATCAACCCGATCAACGCGTTGAACCAGGCCATCGCCACCAGACAAACCACGGCCAGCACCAGTGCGATCATAGGAATCAGCGGATAGCACGGCGCGCGGAAGGTGCGCTCCAGGTTCGGTTCGGATTTGCGCAGTTTGAACAGGCTGAGCATGCTCATGATGTACATCACGATCGCTCCGAACACCGCCATGGTGATCATCGCGGCAGTGAGGGTCATGCCACCGAGGTTGATCAGGCCGTCGCTGTAGATCGCCGCGATGCCGATCACGCCGCCGGCGATGATGGCGCGGTGCGGGGTCTGAAAGCGCGACAGCTTCGCCAGCGAGGCGGGCAGGTAACCGGCGCGGGCGAGGGCGAAGAACTGCCGCGAGTAGCCAAGAATGATCCCGTGGAAACTCGCCACCAGCCCGAACAGGCCGATCCAGACCAGCATGTGCAGCCAGCCGGAGTTGTCGCCGACCACGGTTTTCATCGCCTGAGGTAGCGGGTCGTTGATGTTTGACAGAGTGCGCCAGTCACCGACGCCACCGGCGAAGAACATCACGCCCATGGCCAGCAACACCAACGTCAGAATGCCGCTGATGTAGGCCTTGGGAATCGTGCGTTTCGGGTCCTTGGCTTCTTCGGCGGCCATGGCGGCGCCTTCGATGGCGAGGAAGAACCAGATCGCGAACGGAATCGCCGCGAACATCCCGGCAATCGCCGGAGCACCGAAGATGTCCGAGCCGGCCCAGCCATTCAGCGCGAAGTTGCTGAAGCTGAACGCCGGGGCGACCACCCCCATGAACACCAGCAGCTCGGCCACCGCCAGTACGCAGACGATCAACTCGAAGGTCGCGGCCAGTTTCACCCCGAGAATGTTCAGACCCATGAAGACGATGTACGCGCCGACTGCCGCGTGTTTCGGATCAAGTGCCGGAAACTGCACGTTCAAATAGGCGCCAATCGCCAAGGCAATCGCCGGCGGGGCGAAGACGAATTCGATCAGTGTCGCCAGTCCGGCGATCAATCCACCTTTTTCACCGAAAGCCCGGCGACTGTAGGCAAACGGCCCGCCCGCGTGGGGGATTGCCGTGGTCAGTTCGGTAAAACTGAAGATGAAACAGGTGTACATGGTCGCCACCATGAACGAAGTCACCAGAAAACCCAGGGTTCCCGCGACGCCCCAGCCGTAACTCCAGCCGAAGTACTCCCCGGAAATCACCAGCCCCACCGCGATGCCCCACAGGTGCAAGGTGCCCAGCGTGGGTTTGAGTTGTGTGTTCATGTGTTTGCTCCCTGAACGGTTTGGAAAGCTCGGGGAAGGGCGTGTGCAGTGGGCGTGCCATTTTGTATTGGCGGGTCGTAATGGGATGAAAGCTGTCGTATCGGGGATGTTCGCGGCGCAATGCCGACAAAATTGTGCGCCAGTTGGGTGCGATGTTGTCTGTGCTGCCGTCTTCGCGGGCAAGCCCGCTCCCACAGGTGTCAGCGGTGCCTGGACGCGCGCATTTCAAATTGTGGGAGCGAGCCTGCTCGCGAAGAGGCCCGTCCACACGACGCAAAACTCTGCTGTAACGCCCGCGTAAACCCACTCTTTACGCTTTCTTTATGCCCCGCACGCACCCTCGCTCTCGTTCCTTTACAGGCTCCTTTCCGACAATGCCTCCACACGCGGCAATACGCCGTAACACGGAGATCTTCCATGAGCGTTCTGGACGGGGTGTCACTGCTGCTGGCAGTGGGGCTGTTCATTTATCTGTTGGTTGCGCTGTTGCGCGCGGATCGGACTTAGGAGCGGCTATGCACAGTTATGACTATTGGCTGATCCTCGCATTCTTCGCGGTGGTCTTGCTGCCGGCGCCGTTCCTCGGGCGCTTCTACTACAAGGTGATGGAGGGCCAGCGCACCTGGCTGACGCCGATCCTCGGCCCGGTCGAGCGCGGCTGTTACCGCATCGCCGGGGTCAATCCGCAGGACGAACAGAGCTGGCAGAAGTACACGCTGGCGCTGCTGGCGTTCAACCTCGCCGGTTTTCTGCTGCTGTTCGCGATCCTGCTTTTTCAGGATCACCTGCCGCTGAACCCGCAAAACCTGCCGGGCCAGGAGTGGACGCTCGCGTTCAACACCGCCGTCAGCTTCATGACCAACACCAACTGGCAGGCCTACAGCGGCGAAGCGTCGCTCAGCTACCTGAGTCAGATGGTCGGCCTCACCGTGCAGAACTTCGTCAGCGCCGCCACCGGCCTCGCCGTGCTGGTTGCGCTGTGCCGTGGCATCGGGCGCAAATCCACCAAGACTCTCGGCAACTTCTGGGTCGACATGACCCGCGCCACCCTCTACGGCCTGCTGCCGCTGTGTCTGCTGCTGGCGCTGTATCTGGTGTGGCAGGGCGTGCCGCAAACCTTCGCTCAATATGTGAATGCAGTGACGATGCAGGGCGTTGATCAGGTGATCCCGCTGGGCCCGGCCGCCAGTCAGATTGCGATCAAGCAACTGGGGACCAACGGTGGTGGCTTCTTCGGCGTCAACTCGGCGCATCCGTTCGAGAACCCGACCGCCTGGAGCAACCTGTTCGAAGTCGCGTCGATCATCCTGATCCCGGTGGCACTGGTGTTCACCTTCGGCCACTACGTGAAGGATCTGCGTCAGAGCCGCGCCATCATCGGTTGCATGCTCGCGCTGTTCATCATCGGCGGCGCCACTTCGCTGTGGGCCGAATATCAGCCGAACCCTGCCTTGAACAACGTCGCCGTCGAACAGACCGCGCCGCTGGAAGGCAAGGAAGCGCGTTTCGGCACCACCGCCACCGTGCTCTGGTCGGTGACCACCACGGCGGCGTCGAACGGTTCGGTCAACGGCATGCATGACAGCCTCAACCCGCTCAGCGGCATGGTCGCGCTGGTCAACATGATGGTCGGCGAAGTGATCTTCGGCGGCGTCGGCGCGGGGCTCTACGGCATGTTGCTGAACGTGCTGATCGCGGTCTTCCTCGCCGGTCTGATGATTGGTCGCACCCCGGAATACCTCGGCAAGAAACTCCAGGCCCGTGAAGTGCAGTTGCTGGTCGTCACCCTGCTGGTGATGCCGGTCGGCGTACTGGTGCTCGGCGCGATTGCCGCCAGCCTGCCGGGTCCGGTGGCGGCGGTGAGCAACCCCGGTCCGCACGGTTTCAGTCAGTTGCTCTACGCCTACACCTCGGCCAGCGCGAACAACGGCTCGGCGTTCGGCGGTTTCGGTGCCAACACTGCGTTCCACAACCTGATGCTCGGTCTGGGCATGTTGATCGGTCGCTTCGGTTACATCCTCCCGGTACTGGCCCTGGCCGGCAGCCTGGCGATGAAGAAAACCGCACCGATCGGCCAGAACAGCTTCCCGACCCACGGCCCGCTGTTCGTGACCCTGTTGACCGTGACCATTTTGCTGGTGGGCGGCCTGACCTTCTTGCCGACCCTGGCGCTCGGCCCGATTGCCGAACACCTGAGCATGGGCTTCTAAGGAATCCATCATGAATATGCATGTTCCAGCTTCAAAACCAGCGGCAGCTGCCAAGTCGGCTGAAGCTCCGAAAACCGCGATCAGCGCCCTGTGGCGCCCGGCGCTGGTGCAAGCGTTCGTCAAGCTCGACCCGCGCCAGTTGCAGCGCTCGCCAGTGATGCTGGTGGTCGAACTAACAGCGATCCTGACCACCGTGCTCTGCTTCATTCCCGACAGCAGCGTGCCGACCTTCGTTGCTGCGCAAATCGCCCTGTGGCTGTGGTTCACCGTGCTGTTCGCCAACTTCGCCGAAGCGCTGGCCGAAGGTCGCGGCAAGGCCCGCGCCGACAGCCTCAAGGCCGGCAGTGAAGGCCTCAGTGCCAGACGCAAGCTGGCCAACGGCAGCTTCCAGGTCGTGCCGGCCACTAGCCTGCGCAAGGGTGATGTGGTGCGCGTCGAAGCGGGGGAGATGATCCCCGGTGACGGCGAGGTTATCGAAGGCATCGCAGCGGTCAACGAAGCGGCGATCACCGGTGAATCGGCTCCGGTGATCCGCGAGTCCGGCGGCGACCGCTCCGCTGTCACCGGCAATACTCGGCTGGTGTCCGACTGGCTGTTGGTGAAGATCACCGCCAACCCTGGCGAATCGACACTGGATCGGATGATCGCGCTGGTCGAAGGCGCAAAGCGCCAGAAGACCCCGAACGAAGTGGCGCTGGACATCCTGCTGATCGGCCTGACCCTGATCTTCCTGCTGGTGGTCGTGACCTTGCAACCGTTCGCCCACTTCGCCAACGGCAGCCTGCCGCTGGTGTTCCTGGTGGCGTTATTGGTCACGCTGATTCCGACCACCATTGGCGGTCTGCTGTCGGCGATCGGGATTGCCGGGATGGATCGTCTGGTGCGCCTGAACGTGATCGCCAAGTCCGGTCGCGCGGTGGAAGCGGCGGGTGACGTGCACGTGTTGCTGCTGGACAAGACCGGCACCATCACGTTCGGTAACCGTCGTTGCAGTGCGGTATATGCCGCGCCGGGTGTGAACGCCCGTGAACTGGCCGAAGGCGCGCTGTTCGCCTCGCTGGCTGACGAAACCGCTGAAGGCAAGTCCATCGTCGAGTACCTGCGTGGCACCAATCCGCAGCCGGAACCGGCGCCGGAAACCCTGACTGCCGTGCCGTTCAGTGCGGAAACCCGCTTGTCCGGTGTCGACTACCAGGGCCGTGTGTTCCGCAAGGGGGCGGTGGATTCGCTGCTGGCCTTCCTCGGTCAACAACGCAAGGATCTGGCCCCGGCGCTGTCCCGGGAAATCGACAAGATCGCCCAGAGCGGCGGCACCCCGTTGCTGGTTTGTGCCGACGGCAAATTGCTCGGTGCGATTCATCTGAAAGACGTGGTCAAGCCAGGCATCCGCGAGCGTTTTGCCGAGCTGCGCAAACTGGGGATTCGCACGGTGATGGTGACTGGCGACAATCCGCTGACCGCTGCCGCGATTGCTGCTGAAGCGGGCGTCGACGACGTACTGGCCGAAGCCACACCGGAGAAAAAACTGGCGCGTATCCGTCACGAGCAGAACGACGGTCGTCTGGTCGCGATGTGCGGCGACGGCGCCAACGATGCCCCGGCGCTGGCCCAGGCTGACGTCGGTATGGCGATGAACGACGGCACGCAAGCCGCGCGCGAAGCGGCCAACATGGTCGACCTCGACAGCGACCCGACCAAGTTGCTGGACGTGGTGCAGATCGGCAAGGAATTGCTGGTGACTCGCGGCGCGCTGACGACCTTTTCCATCGCCAACGACGTGGCCAAGTATTTCGCGATCCTGCCGGCCCTGTTTGCCGCGATCTACCCGCAGCTCGGCGTGCTGAACATCATGCAGTTGAGCAGTCCGCAGAGCGCGATCCTGTCGGCCATCGTCTTTAACGCTTTGATCATCGTGGTGCTGATTCCGTTGGCCCTGCGTGGTGTGCGGGTGCAGGCGGCGAGCGCGGCGGCGCTGCTGCGTCGCAATCTGCTGATCTATGGCCTGGGCGGGATTCTGGTGCCGTTCGTGGGGATCAAGGCGATCGACATGCTGTTGACGGCGTTGCATCTGGTTTGAACCTGAACAGCGGTGTGCCGGGCGCACCGCTTCAAGCACGAATTCGAGGATTTTGAAATGTCCACACTGTTACGTCCGGCCCTGAGCCTGCTGGTGCTGATGACCCTGGTCACCGGCGTTGCCTATCCGCTGGTAGTCACGGGCGTCGCGCAAGTTGCCTTCCCCGAGCAGGCCAACGGCAGCCTGGTGCGCGATGCCGAAGGCAAGGTGCGCGGCTCGTCGCTGATCGCTCAGGATTTTGTCGGCGATGCCTGGTTCCATCCGCGTCCATCGGCCGGTGCTTTTGCCACCGTGTCGAGCAGTGCGAGCAACCTGTCGCCAAGCAATCCGGCGCTGGCCACTCGGGTGATCGATGACGCCAACAAACTGCAGGTGCCCGGCCAGGGCCCGGTGCCGCTGGCGCTGTTGACCACCTCCGGCAGTGGCCTCGATCCGCACTTGCCACCGGCGGCGATTGCCTATCAACTGGCGCGTGTCGCGGCCGCGCGCAATGTGCCGGTGGCGACCTTGCAGCAACTGCTCGACGCGCACATCGAACAGCCGCTGGTGGGCCCGCCGGTGGTGAATGTGCTGGCGCTGAACATGGCGCTGGAAAAGCTCTGAATCGGTGGCGCGGCCAATCGCTGGCAAGCCAGCTCCCACAGGAGCACGCATTCCCCATGGGGGAGCTGGCTTGCCAGCGATGACGGCAGTCCAGGCAATACACAAACATCAGGAAGAGACTTTCAAGCATGAGTGACTCCGGCCGCGCCGACGCGCTGTTAGCAGACTTGCCCCGCGACGGACGCGGCCGGCTCAAGGTTTTTCTCGGCGCAGCGCCAGGCGTGGGCAAGACCTACGCGATGCTGCAGGCCGCCCACAGCCAGCTGCGCCAAGGCGTGAAAGTCATTGCCGGCGTGGTCGAAACCCACGGCCGCGCCGAAACCGAAGCGCTGCTCGGCGGCCTGCCGCAACTGCCGCTGGTGCGCTCGGAATATCGCGGCGTGACGCTCGAAGAAATGGACCTCGACGGCCTGCTCGCCGCCAGGCCGAAACTGGTGCTGGTCGACGAACTCGCCCACAGCAACGCCCCCGGCAGCCGTCACGCCAAACGCTGGCAGGACATTCAGGAACTGCTCGCCGCCGGCATCGACGTGTACACCACGGTCAACGTCCAGCACCTGGAAAGTCTCAACGATCAGGTGCGCGGCATCACCGGCGTGCAGGTGCGCGAAACCCTGCCGGACTGGGTGCTGCAGGAAGCCTACGAACTGCTGCTGATCGACCTGCCACCCCGGGAACTGCTTGAGCGTCTGCGCGAAGGCAAGGTCTATGTGCCGGAGCAGGCGCGGGCGGCGATCGATGCATTTTTCACCCAGACCAACCTCACGGCGCTGCGCGAACTGGCGATGCAGACCGCTGCCGCGCAGGTCGATAACGATCTCGCTCAAGGCTATCGCCAGCTCGGCCAGGCCGCGCCGGCGGTGCGCGGGCGCTTGCTGGTCGGCGTCGATGGCGATGCCCAGGCTGAACGGCTGGTGCGTCACGCCAGTCGCGTCGCCCAGCGACGGCATTTGCCGTGGAGTCTGGTGCACGTCGACAACGGCAGCGTGCGCGACGAGCAATCGCGCCTGCGCCTGCAAAGCGCCCAGCAACTGGCCGAACGCCTCGGTGGCGAGGTGGTGTTGCTGCGGGCCGGTGAAGTGGCGAAAACCTTGATCCAGCATGCCGCTGAACGGCGGGCGAGTCTGGTGCTGGTCGGCCAGTCGCGGCCGCGTCTGCGCAGGCGTCTGTTCGGCGGTGGGCTGGCGGCGCGTCTGCTGCGTCAGGCTCACGGTCTGGAAATCAACGTGCTGGACAGCGATCAGCAACAGCATCAACCGCGCCCGCGTTCAGCACCGACGCTGGTGTGGTTCGACTATGCGCTGGCGCTGGTCGCCACGGTATTGGCCAGTGCGCTGGCGTGGGCGGTGTCCAGCGTGCTGCCGTTGCCGAACATCTCGCTGGTGTTTCTGGCGGCCGTGTTGCTGGTGGCGGTGCGCAGCAGTCTCGGCCCCGCGCTGGCCTGTGCGGCGCTGTCGTTTCTGACCTATGACTTTCTGTTCATCCCGCCGAACTTCTCCTTCAGCATCCAGCGCGAAGAAGACGTGCTGACCTTGCTGTTCTTCCTGCTGATGGCGGCGCTCACCGGCAACCTCGCGGCCCGCCAGCGCCGGCAATTGCAGGCGCTGCGCGACACCCAGGAAGAGACCACCGAACTGCTCGACCTGTCGCGCAAACTCACTGCCGCTACTGACCGTCAGGCCGTGGTCAGCGCCGCCGCGCAGCACCTCAATGGCTGGAGCGATCTGCAACTGTGCCTGCTCAATCGCGACGGGCAGGGCGGCTGGAAAGTCGAAACCGGCGGGCCGCTGCAGTTCACGGAGTCCGAACGCGCCGCCGCCGACTGGGCCTGGCAACACGATCAACCGGCAGGCATGGGCACGGGCACGCTGCCGTTCGGCCGCTGGTGGTGGTGGCCGCTGTCGGTGGAGGACGGGCCGCTGGCGTTGCTCGGTGTGTGCGCCAAAGAGGGTCAGACCCTGAGCGGCCAGCGTCGTCGTTTGCTGACCGCGTTGAGCCAGCCATTGGCTCAAGCACTGGCCCGAGCACAACTGGCCGATGACCTGGAAGCCGCGCGCCTGCACGGCGAAACCGAGCAACTGCGCAGCGCCTTGCTGGCCTCGGTGTCCCACGATCTGCGCACGCCGCTGACCTCGATGCGCGGCAGCATCGACAGCCTGCTGGCCCTCGGCGAAGCGATCCCGCTGGAGGATCGCCGCGAATTGCTCGAAGGCACTCGCGATGAGGCCGAGCGTCTCGATCGCTATATCCAGAACCTGCTGGACATGACCCGTCTCGGCCACGGCGCCCTGAAGCTGGCGCGGGACTGGGTGTCGCCCGCAGACATCGTCGGCAGTGCGCTCAATCGTCTGCGGGCGGTGTTGTCGTCGTTGCAAGTGAGCACCGATGTACCGGCCGAGTTGCCGCTGCTGTACGTGCATGCCGCGCTGATCGAACAGGCGCTGGTCAACGTACTGGAAAACGCCGCACGATTCTCGCCGCCCCACGGCCGTCTGCAACTGCGCGCCGGGGCGGATGACAGCGAGGTGTTTTTCTCGGTCAGCGATGAAGGGCCGGGGATTCCGGTGGATGAGCGGGCGAAGATTTTCGACATGTTCTACACCGCTGCCCGAGGTGATCGGGGCGGGCAGGGGACGGGGTTGGGGCTGGCGATCTGTCAGGGCATGGTCGGTGCCCACGGCGGGCGGATCAGTGTCGGCGACGGCATCGACGGGCGTGGCACCTGCATCACCCTGCACCTGCCGTTGCAGACGCAACCGGGGATGGACGGTGAAGCCTGATCCGCGCTGCGCTACTCTCTTGCCACTCTTTTGTGTTGATGTGAACTCATGAGCCAGACCGCGACCATTTTGGTCATCGATGACGAACCGCAGATCCGCAAGTTTCTGCGCATCAGCCTCGCTTCCCAGGGCTACAAAGTGCTGGAGGCCGGCACCGGCGCCGAGGGCCTGGCCCAGGCGGCGCTGAACAAACCGGACCTGCTGGTACTCGACCTCGGCCTGCCGGACATGGACGGCCAGCAAGTGCTGCGCGAGTTTCGCGAATGGGCCACGGCGCCGGTGCTGGTGCTGTCGGTACGCGCCAGTGAAGGGCAGAAAGTCCAGGCGCTGGATGGCGGCGCCAATGACTACGTGACCAAGCCGTTCGGCATTCAGGAATTTCTCGCTCGGGTGCGTGCGTTGCTGCGTCAGGCCCCGGCCGGAGAAGCGCAGCAGGCCGCGTTGAATTTCGGCCCGTTGACCGTGGACCTGGCGTATCGCCGGGTACTGCTCGACGGCGTCGAGGTCGCTCTGACCCGCAAGGAGTACGCGGTGCTGGCGCAACTTGCGCGGCATCCGGGGCGGGTGATCACCCAGCAGCAATTGCTCAAGGACATCTGGGGCCCGACTCACACCGAGGACAGCCACTACTTGCGGATCGTGGTCGGGCATCTGCGGCAGAAACTGGCGGACGATCCGACCCGGCCCCGGTTTATCGTGACCGAGGCCGGCGTCGGTTATCGCTTGTTGAGCGAGAGCAGCCTTTAGTTCTGTTCGCTCTCATAGCGGTCGAGGGTATCCCGGGCAATCTCGCGACCCAGCGCGATCAATTCCGGCGCCTTGTAGAACTCGAAGAACCGGCACACCCGTTTCGGCACGTTGATCAGGATGTCCGGCGGATACCCGGCGATCTTGTACTGTGCCAGCGAGGTCTGCATCACCTCGAAACTCTGGTTGATCAGATCAAGCAATGAAGCCGGCCCGACGTTATCGACGATGAATGATCCGGTGGCGGATTTCGGTGCGCCGTCGCGCTCTGGCGCGGCGGCCGGTTGCTGGGCTTCCGGTTCAGCGCCTTCGACCCATGGATTGATCTCCGCCGCTTCGGCACGCAGCGCTTCCTGTTCCAGCATCAGCAGTTGCTCGGCCTGTTTGCGGCGGAACGGCATCTTTGAACCCAGCGAAGTGATCAGGCTGTCGAAGCGCGTACGGAACGCGGCAGGGCGCTGGATCACCGGCAGTTTGTAATGGCGCTGGTTGGTCGAGTTGAGATTGACCGCAATGATCAGATCGCAGTGGCTCGACACCACCGGCACGATCGGTAACGGGTTGAGAATGCCGCCGTCCACCAGCATCCGGTTGCCCTGCATCACCGGGGTGAACAGGCTGGGAATCGCCGCCGAGGCCCGCATGGCCTGATGCAGGCAGCCTTCCTGGAACCAGATTTCCTGTTGGTTGGTGAGGTCGGCGGCTACGGCGGTGTAGGGAATGCGCAGGTCTTCGATGTTGATCTCGCCGACGATCTTGCGGATCTGGCCGAAGACTTTTTCGCCACGGATCGCACCGAGGCGGAAGCTGACGTCCACCAGGCGCAGCACGTCGAGATAATCCAGGCTTTCGATCCAGTTGCGGTATTCGTCGAGCTTGCCGGCGGCGTAGATTCCGCCGACCACGGCCCCCATTGAACAGCCGGCAATACAACTGATGTCATAGCCCCGTCGTTCGATCTCTTCAATGACCCCGATATGGGCATAGCCCCGGGCGCCACCGGAGCCCAGCACCAGTGCGACACGCTTTTTCATCCAACTTCCTCCCGACAAGGTTGCACAATGCACCCATCGAGGGCCGGGCTTCAATCGGCGGGGTCGCTCGAGGCGGCGATGGCGTCGTTTTTTCGATACTTCATGACCCGTCGGCGTTATCTTTTGCAGTGCGGCGCAATGGCGGGGCACAAGGCACTTTTTCGCTGGCGCACCGTCTTACCTGCACGACTGTTGACCTATCTTTGAGGTGTGAGTGATGAAAGCCTGGATCTGTGTGCCGTTGATGGCGATTGCATTGGCCGGTTGCGCCGGCAAGACCGCTTACCGCGACAGCTGCGGCAGTCAGCTCGACGCGGCGTGGCATGAACTGGATCTGGCCAAGGCCGAGGGTTTCGCCGGTACGGTCAGTTACTCCAAGGCGTTGTCGTTGCTGACAGCCGCCAAGACCCAGCAGCAATTCGAGGGATTCGAAGGCTGCACCAGGAAAGCCGAAAAAGCGCGTTTCTACATTCGCGAATCCCGCGCCGGACGCTAAGCTGCTGACGTGGCGCAAGGCACCTCGTTTGCGCAAGTGCACACTCGTGCAAAGCCATTGAATTCAGGAGCAAGCGATGTCTGCGTGGGTTGATCGGCTGGTGGCTCATGTCCTGAGCCTGGAAGTGCGGCTGCTGGCCTGTCAGGCGCGTCTGACTGCGCGGACCGACCCAGAAGCGCTGCACGACTTGCGCACTACCGTGCGGCGCTTGCGCAGTCTGTTGCGACCGTTGCGCGGTTTGCCCGGTGTCGAACAGTTGGAAAGCGCGGCGGCCAGCGTCGGACAACTGACCACGCCGTGGCGCGACCGCGAGGTGCTGGCGGCGTGGTTGATCAAGCATGATCAGCCCGAAGCTGCGCAACGGCGCATGGCGCAGATGGCCGAGGCTTATCCGACACTGGCGGCCAGCGCCGAAGTGGCGTCGCTGTTGATGATCCTCGACGCCTTTCCGCGTTTTCTGCGCGCGTCCCAGCGCCAGGGATTGCTCAAGCGCCTGGACAAGCGCATCGAGAAACGTCTGGGCAAACAATGGAAAAACCTCGACGTGGCGCTGCACGACCCGGCCCACGACCGCCATCGCCTGCGCCTGCTGATCAAGCGCGTGCGTTACGGCATCGAGGCCTACCCGGAACTCGATCGTCTGCCGGAAGCCGCATTGCCCCGTTTGAAATCCGCGCAAGGCGCACTCGGTGACTGGCACGATTGCTGGCAATGGCTGGCCCGCGCCGAACAGGAACCGGATCTGCAACCCTGCGTCGCCACGTGGCAGGCGACCATGATCCAGGCCGAAAGCAAGGCGGACCAGGTGCTGGAAAAACTCAGCGCAGCCTGCTTCAAGTCCTGAAACCCGCTGGCGCGCAGCACCGCTGTCTTATCTGTCCGTCTCTTTGACCGGAATGGACGCTGCGCCGCTCTGCCGCGCTGGTTAAGATCCGGTCATTCCCTTTTTCGTGTCCGAGGTTTCCATGCGCTTTTGCGATTTGATCGATGCTGTCCGTCGTCAACCGGAGGTCACGATTCCGGCGGAGTGGGGGCAGGGCCGGGCCAGTTTTGGCGGATTGGTGGCTGCGCTGCAATTTGAAGTGATGCGCGCCCAAGTGCCGGCCGATCGACCAGTGCGTTCGCTGGCGATCACCTTCGTCGGCCCGGTCGAGCCCGAAGTGCCGGTGAGCTTTGAAGTCGAGGTGCTGCGCGAAGGCAAAGCGGTCAGCCAAGTGCTGGGGCGCGCGGTGCAGAACGGTCAGGTGGTGACGATGGTGCAAGGCAGCTTCGGGGCTTCGCGGCCGTCGGAAGTGGCGGTTGAAGCCTATCCCGCGCCGGAGATGAAGCACTGGGACAACTGCCAGGAACTGCCGTACATCAAAGGCGTAACCCCCGAGTTCATGCGTCATCTGGCGATGCGCTGGAGTGTCGGTGGCATGCCGTTCACCGGCACTCAATCGCGGCTGATGGGTGGCTGGGTGCGTTTGCGGGGTGATGTGAAGGAAGAGCCGGTCAACGAGGCGCACCTGCTGGCGCTGGTCGATGCCTGGCCGCCCGCGCTGTTGCCGTATCTGAAGAAACCGGCACCGGGCAGCACGCTGACCTGGACCATCGAATTCGTTCAGCCGTTACGGGATTTGAGTACGCTGGATTTCTGCCAATACCTGGCGGACATCGAGTATGCCGTCGACGGTTACGGACATGTCGCCGCCAAGCTGTGGAGCGCGAAGGGGGAACTGATTGCCATGAGTCGGCAGACGGTGACGATCTTCGCCTGACTCAATGGCGGCGATGGCGTTCACGCCAGGCGCGGAACCAGCCGCCACTGAGGAAGAACCGCGGAAACGTCAGGAACTGCTCGACCAGCAGACGCGAGACGGCGTCCCTGCGATCACTGAACGGCTCGGAGGCTTGCGCCTCCAGACTGTGGCCGTGACGCTGCAGACCCAGCGCCGCGATGATGCCGATCACGCCGATCGCCACGCTGGCCAGACTCAGGCTGAACACGCCCGAGACGATCAACAGAAACGCGACAATGAACAGCGGCACGGCAATCAGGTGCAGCACCAGATTGGTCGGGTGCTGATGGTTGTTCGGGTACGCGCGCCATTGCCACGCGGGAAGGTTGGGGTGACGTTTGCCCATGTTGCTGCTCCTCGATCCATGTTTGTTCGGTACATGGTTGAAGAATAGGCCGGGGCAGTGAGGGCGGCGAATCAAGGTTGGCTATTGAAGTGATAGGGACAATGGTCTTATTTGATGCTGTTTCTGCTGACGCCACCGCGGGCAAGCCCGCTCCCACACGGGATTGTGAACGCCGCTGAGTCTACTGTGGGAGCGGGCTTGCCCGCGATGAGGCCCTTAAAGTTTCAACTGCCCAATCGCCTTGTTGAGTTCCCCGGCCAGTGTCGCCAATTCGTTACTGGTGGTCGCCGAATCCACGGTCTGTTGCACAGTGTTTTCGGTCACATCACGAATGCTCACCACCGCGCGGTTCATTTCTTCGGCAACCTGACTTTGCTGCTCCGCCGCCACCGCAATCTGCGTGTTGCTCTCGCGCATTTGCGCTACCGCTCCGGTGATTT
Organism: Pseudomonas sp. V88_4; assembly: GCF_029967985.1. NCBI lineage: Bacteria > Pseudomonadati > Pseudomonadota > Gammaproteobacteria > Pseudomonadales > Pseudomonadaceae > Pseudomonas > Pseudomonas sp. V88_4. Next base: position 126,971 of record NZ_JASCAF010000048.1, on the reverse strand, counting down.
CCGCCAGCGCTTCACCGGCCTCCTGCGCCTGCTGCACGCAGTCGTCGGCCTTGTACGAACTCTCCTGCATGAAGTCCACCGCATCACGGGTGCCAGCCTGCAACGCTGACACCATGGTGGTGATTTCATCGGTGGAGGTCTGCACACGTTTGGCGAGGTTGCGTACCTCGTCGGCGACTACCGCAAACCCGCGACCCATTTCCCCGGCGCGCGCCGCTTCGATGGCAGCGTTGAGCGCGAGCAGATTGGTCTGTTCGGCGATGCTGTGGATCACGCTGACCACACCGTTGATCTTCTGACTGTCCTCGGCCAGACGCTGGATCATCTCGGCAGTCTGCTGTACGCCGCTGGACAGGCCGGCAATCGAATGCTGGACGCGGGTCACCACTTGCTGGCCGCTGCCGGCCAGGCCATCGGCGGTCTGCGACAGATCGCGTGTGGCGCCGGCGTGCTGGGCGATGTGGTAGACGGTGGCGGTCATTTCGTTGATCGCCGTGGCGGCCTGATCGGTTTCACTCTGCTGGCCAAGCATGCCGTGACGTACTTCGTTCATGCTCGACGCCAGTCGCGCAGCACCGACGTCGAGTTGCCGCGCGGTGTTGGCCACAGTGGTCACCACGCGCTGATAACCGGCCTGCATCGCGTTGAACGCGTTGGCCATCTGCCCGACTTCATCCTTGCACGCCAGCGGCACCCGGGCGGCGAGGTCGCCGGTTTTCTCCACGTGCAGCATCACGTCCTTGAGCGTGTTGAGCTGGCTGAGCAGGAAACGGATCAACAACTGTGAAGCGCCAAGCATCGCCAGCATCAGGATGAACACCGCCACCGCGTAGTTGGCGAAGCGCTCGCTGAAGACCTTGCTGAGGCTGGGGGCGTAGGCGATCACGGCGACCTGCTGGCCATCGGCACGGCTGAAGACTTCGGCGCCGAGCAACGGATTTTCGCCGAACAACGGCAAGTGACTGATCTCGATCCAGCCGCTGCTGTCGGTGATCTCCAGCAGAGGTTGATCGTTGAGGCGCGGCGCTTCACCGCGTTTAAACGTCAGTACCTGATCGGATTTGGGCAGCGCCTGCCCGACCGGCCAGGCCTTGAGCAATTGCGCCTGGGCCTGGGCCGAGGTTTGCGCGGCGTGGCTGCGGGCCTGTTGTTCGAGTTGCACGGCGTACAGCACCAGCAACAGGGTGGTGACAAAGGCGACCGCATTGACCGCCCAGAATTTGTATTTCAGCGAGATATTGCTAAGCCAGGCACCCATGGAGGTCTTCTCTGATAGCGGAAACAGTTTTGGCAAGGTGCCATTATTGTGCCGCTACCCAGGTGCCCGGTTCTTGATGTGCATCAACAACCGATGCATCCGCCTCTTTCAGGGCAGGGTAGGTAAACCGTAGAACGCCCGAGCGCACGCGGTTGTGTGGGCGGCCAGGTCTACTTCGGTCTCGCCTCGATGCAACGCCACTTCACGCAACACTTCGGTCAGGTAGGCTGGCTCGTTGCGTCCGTGTTTCGGCTTTGGCCGCAGTGTGCGCGGCAGCAGATACGGCGCATCGCTTTCGAGCATCAGGCGACCGCGTTTGATCTCCTTCACCAGCGGATGCAAATGGGTGCCGCGACGCTCGTCACAGATCCAGCCGGTGATGCCGATGTGCAGGTCGAGATCAAGGTAACTGAACAACGCTTTCTGCTCGCCAGTGAAGCAATGCACCACGGCGGCTGGCAAGCGGTCGCGGAAGTCACGGAGGATTTCCAGCAGACGCTGGCTCGCATCACGTTCGTGCAGAAACACCGGCAATTGCAGTTCGGCAGCCAGCGTCAAATGTTCCTCGAGGACTTTTTCCTGCTGCGGGCGCGGCGAGAAATCGCGGTTGAAATCCAGCCCGCATTCACCCACCGCCACCACGTTCGACTCCTGCAGCAGGCTGCGCAGACGCCTTGCGCTGTCGGCATTCCAGTCACTGGCCGAATGCGGGTGAATGCCCGCGGTGGCAAACAGTCGCTGACCGTCCGGATCCAGTTGCTGGCACAGTTCCAGCGCCTGTTCGCTGCCCTCGACGCTGGTGCCGGTCAGCACCAGTTGGCAGACCCCGGCAGCGTAGGCGCGGTCGAGCACGGCCTGGTGTTTGTCGGCGAAACTGGGGTTGGTCAGGTTGACGCCGATATCGATGAGTTGCATGGTGCTACCTCGGGCCGAAGGCCGGAAAGCATATCAGAGCTGTAGATTTATAAGAAAAGCCAAGAACTACAACGGCTTATGGCTGTCTGTTGAGGCCGCGAGGCAGGCTGGGCTGGCAGAGTTGCCATCACTGTGCCAGTCTCTCGCACTTTATCAGCGCTCCAGGCGCTCTGTTTTCGTCGGTGTTTTGCGACCGCTCGGCGGTGAAAACGCCCCGTATTCTTTCCGGAGAGTGGATGGTTCGTCCCTCGGTTTTGCTCCTGCTGTGTGGTTCGCTGCTGCTGCCGATGACGGCGGTCGCGCGGCTGCCCGGCCCGCTGCAAGCCGTGCCGGCCGCCAAGGTTCGCGACCTGACCGAGATCCGCAGCAGCCGCGTGCTGCGGGTGCTGGTCAACCAGAGCCGCAACAGCTCCGGCGAAGTCCAGGGCCAGGCCATTGGCATCGAATACCACCGGCTGCGCGCCTTCGAGCAATACCTCAATGGCCACGCCCGCGACGGCCAGGAAATCTCCCTCAAGATCATCCCCAAAGCCAAGGATCAACTGCTCGGCGCGTTGCAGCGCGGCGAAGGCGATCTTGTGGCGCCGGGCGAACTGCTCGAGCTACAACCGGGCCACGCGGTTGCCAGCAGCGAGCCGATCGCCAGCAACGTGCCGCTGGTGCTGGTCGGCATCAAGGGTGAAAAGCGCTACACCAAGGTCGAGCAACTGGCCGGCAAAACCCTGGCATTGCCCACCGGCAGTGCGGCGGGGGAGGCGGTCAGCCAGCTCAACCAGAAGCTGGCGCTGCACAAACTGGCGCCGATCAAGATCGAATGGGTCGATCCGACGCTGGCGGTCGAGGATGTGCTGGAAATGGTTCAGGGCGGGATCTTCCACCTGACTATCGTCGAGCAACCGATTGCCGAGCGTTGGGGCAAGATCCTGCCCAAGCTGCGTTTCGACCGGCAGGTGATGATCAGCGAGCCGGGCGAGGAATACTGGTTCGTGCGCCGTGATGCGTCGATGTTGCGGGCCAGCATCGACCGCTTCCTGAGCGGCTACAAAAAGCCGTCGAACGAAGATGCGGCGTTTCTGCGGATCTACCGCCGTCTCTATCAAGTGCACTATCCGTTGGCCAAGGCTGACCGTCAGCGTCTGGAAAAGCTGCGCCCGACCCTGCAGAAACACGCCGAAGCGCAAAACATGGACTGGCTCAACCTGGCGGCGCTGGCGTTCAAGGAGTCGGCGCTGCAGCCCAGTGCGCGCAGTGGCAGCGGCCCGACCGGGCTGATGCAGATCACCCCGTCGGCGGCACAGCGAGTCGGCGTCAACAATATCCAGAATCTCGATGCGAATGTGCAGGCCGGGGCCAAGTACCTGGCGATGATCCGCCGCAAGTTTTTCAACAGCCCCAAGCTCAACGAGCGTGAACGCATGGCGTTCACCCTGGCCGCTTACAACATCGGCCCGGAGCGGGTGCAGGGCATGCGTGCCGAGGCGCGGCGTCGCGGCCTGAATCCCAACCAGTGGTTCTTTCAGGTCGAGCGCATCGCCATGGAGCAGGTGGGAATGGGCGCCGTCAGCTATGTTAATAGCGTGAACAAGTATTACTTGGCGTTCGACCGGGAGCGGGAGTCGTTGGAGCCCGGGGGGCAGAAAGTTGTCTCACGCAAATGATCAAATAAGTTGATTGTTATGGCGGAATTTTTGCGCTTTTAACATGAAAATAATTGATTAATATAGCGGCCAACCAACAAGCACTTCTGACAACAAGGAAACGCAACATGAGCTCTCTGATCAACAAGGTTCTGTTCACCCGCGCCGGCTACGGTCTGACCATTCTGCGCATTGCCGTCGGCGTGATCTTCGCCGCCCACGGCTCGCAGAAACTCTTCGGCCTGTTCGGTGGCTACGGTCTGGCAGGCACCGCGCAATACATGGAAAGCATCGGCCTGACCCCGGGTTACCTGATGGCCACCCTGGCCGGCGGTACCGAGTTCTTCGCAGGTCTGGCACTGATCATCGGCCTGCTGGTTCGCCCGGCGGCACTGGGTCTGACCTTCCTGTCGCTGGTGGCGATCTTCACCGTACACATCAGCAACGGTCTGTTCATGGCCAACAATGGTTACGAGTTCGCTCTGGCCCTGCTCGGTGGCAGTCTCGCGGTGCTGATCGAAGGCGCCGGCAAGCTCTCGGTGGATCGCGCCATCGCCGGTTGAAGGCTCTGGCTCAAGCAAAAGGCCCGCATTGTGCGGGCCTTTTTTGTTGCGGTCGATTCTTGACACTGGCCGGTCACGTTCTCTAGGATGCCGCTCATGCGCCGATTTAAACAGCTACTTGCGGGGCGCCAGGTGACTCTTCTTCAGTTGCCGTCAGAAGCCGGAACAGGGCTTCGAAATACCGCTAAAGCGCTGGTTCGGTGTTGCCTCTCACCTGCCATGCAGACTTTTGAGGCAGAGACACGACACGATGAATGCACTACGCCCTCCAGCACGTCCCGCGCCGATCACGGCACACGTCACCCAGCGCAATCCAAAAATCCTGCTTGGCGGCAAACATCAGCCGACGCTGCTGCGTTATCTCGATGGCTGGCCACGCCGCAGCGGCGGTCCTGCCGCTTTCCTGATCCAGTTTGTCGAAGACGGTGAATCGTTGGCGCGTTTTGCCGATGACAGTTTCGATCTGGCGGTGATTCAGGCTCCAAGCCCTGAGGAAGCGCCGGAAATGATTCGCCAACTGACACGCGTCGCACGTCAGGGCCTGATCACCCGGCGCTAAGCGTCAGGGATACTCGATCGCCACGATGTAGACGAACTGTTCGCCGGTCGGCGTCTGTACCCGCACTTCAGCATCCAGCGCCTTGCCGATCAGGGCGCGGGCCAGTGGCGAGTCGATGCTGATCAGACCGAGTTTCAGGTCCAGTTCGTCCGGGCCGACGATGCGGTAGCGCGACTGTTTGCCGTCCTCGTCTTCGATGGTCACCCACGCGCCGAAGTAGACCTTGTTCGGATCGCTCGGTTTTTCGCTGACCACTTTCAACGCCTCAAGGCGTTTGGTGAGAAAGCGCACGCGGCTGTCGATCTCGCGCAGCATCTTTTTGCCGTAGGTGTACTCGGCATTTTCCGAACGATCACCCTGAGCCGCCGCTTCGCTGACCGACTGCGTCACCTGCGGGCGGCGCACGTGCCACAGCTCATGAAATTCGGCACGCATCCGCGCTTCACCTTCGGGGGTGATCAGCGCGGTACCGGCGGTGCGGGGAGGACGATAACGGCTCATGGCAACTTCTTTTGATCAAGACGGCTGGAGTCTATCAACCCTCGCGCAACACTGTCAGCGGGCTGGCGTTAAGCGCACGCCGCGTGCCGAACACACCGGCACCACCAATCAGCGCCGCGCCGATCAACGGCAACAGCAGCAACCACGGATGGGGGTGCCATGGCAGGTCGAAGGCGAAGCGATACAGCACCAGGCTCACCACTTCCGAACCGATCGCCGCGAGCAATCCGCTGACCGCGCCGAGCAAACCGAACTCGATCCGTCGTGCCTTGATCAGCAACTGCCGCTCAGCCCCCAGCGCACGCAACAGCGCGCCCTGGCGAATGCGTTCATCCAGCGTGGCCTGCAACCCGGAAAACAGCACCGCCATCCCCGCCGCCAACACAAACAACAACACATACTCCACCGCCAGGGTGACCTGGGCGAGGATGCTGCGCAGCTGTTCGAGCAAGGCTTCGACCTGCAGGATGGTCACCGCCGGGAACGCTCGCGACAGCTCGACAATCTGCTGATCGTGACCGGGCGCCAGATAGAAACTGGTCAGGTAGGTCGCCGGCAGATCCTTCAGGGTGCCGGGCTGGAAGATCATGAAGAAGTTCGGCTGGAAGTTGTCCCAGTTGATCTCCCGCAGGCTGGTGACCTTGGCTTCGCGATTGACCCCGCCCACGCTGAATATCATGTGATCGCCCAGCTTGAGCTTGAGACTCTCGGCCACCTTGCCTTCCACCGAAACGCCCGGAATGTCATCCGAAGGTTGGCCGGTCCACCACGAACCGGCAGTGATCTTATTGCCTGCCGGCAGGTCGGCCGCCCATGTCAGGCTCAGGTCACGCTGGATCGCCCGGTCGCCGGCCGAGTCCTTGCTGACGATCTGCTGCACCGCTTCGCCATTGATGCTGATCAGCCGTCCCGGCACCACCGGATACAACGGCGCGGCCTGGGCCGAGACATTGATCAGGTGATCGGTGAAGGCCTGTTTGTCGGCCGGCAGGATGTTCAGGGCGAAGTAGTTCGGCGCGTTTTTCGGCAGCTGGTTTTGCCAGGTGTCGAGCAGTTCGCCACGCAGCAAGGCGATCAACGCCATCGACAGCAGAATCAGGCCGAAGGCCAATGACTGGCCGGCGGCCGCCAAAGGATGACGCAACAACTGACCCAGCCCCAGACGCCAGGGCAAGGACGCGCGCGCAAGCAGACGACGCAGGCTTTGCAGCAGCAACAGCAGCAAGCCGCCGAGCACCAGCGCGGCAACCACACCGCCGCCGAGCAGGGCGAACGTCAGCAGCAGATCCAGACTCAGGCGCCACATGATCAGCCCGAGCGCACCGAGTGCTGCGCCATAGACCATCCAGGTACTCGATGGAATCGGCAGCATGTCCCGGCGCAAGACCCGCAACGGCGGCACGCGGCCCAGTGCGGCGAGCGGTGGCAGGGCGAAACCGGCCAGCGCCACCAGCCCGGTACCGATTCCGGCCAGCGCCGGCAGCAAGCCACCCGGCGGTACGTCGGTCGGCAGCAGATCATGTAGCAGCGCGAACAATCCCAATTGCGCGAGCCAGCCGAGCAGGGCACCGCTGAAGCTGGCGAGCAGGCCGAGCACCGTCAGTTGCAGACTGAACAGCACCAGGGTCTCCCGGCGCGACAAACCCAGGCAACGCAACAGGGCGCTGGCATCGAAACGCCGGCTGGCGAAGCGGTTGGCCGACAACGCCACCGCCACCCCGGCCAGAAGCACCGCCACCAGACTGGCCATGTTCAGATAGCGTTCGGCCTTGCCCAATGCGCCGCCGATCTGCCGGTTGCCGTCGCGGGCATCCTGAATCCGCTGGTTGGCGGCAAGGCCCGGTTTGATCAGTTGGCGATAGGTTTCCAGCGCCTTCGGCTCACCGCGCCACAGTTCGCGGTAGCTCACCCGGCTGCCGGGTTGCACCACGCCGGTCGCGGCGAGGTCGTCGAGGTTGATCAGCACCCGTGGCGTGAGGCTGTAGAAGTTGCCGGCGCGATCCGGTTCGTAAGTCAGCACTCGCGTCAGTTTCAACGTCTTCATGCCGACGTCGATGTTGTCGCCGATCTTCAGGTCCAGCGCCGTCAGCAGGCGCGCTTCGACCCAGGCTTCACCGGGCTGCGGCTCACCACCGGCTTGCTCTGTCGCGTAGGGGGCGGGGGCGCTTTTCAGTTCGCCGCGCAGCGGGTAGGCGCGGTCGACCGCTTTGATACTGGAGAGCTGAATGCCGTTGTCTGTGGCGATGACGCTGGAAAACTCCACCACCTGCGCATGATCCAGGCGCAGCTCGGTGCCGCTCCGGATCTGTTCCGGGCGGGCCGGCGAGCTGCCTTCGAGCGACAGGTCGGCGCCTAAAAACTCGGTGGCACGCAGCATCATTGCGCCGTTGAGGCGGGCACCGAAATAACCGATCGCGGTACTCGCCGCGACCGCCACGACCAAGGCGAAAAACAGCACCCGCAGTTCACCGGCGCGGGCATCGCGCATCAGTTGGCGCAGGGCGAGACTGAACAGACGCAACAGCGGCAGACGTGCCATCAAGGCTCCAGAGGGGCGACCAACAGGCCGGCTTCAAGACGGATCAGACGCCGGCAACGATGGGCCAGGCGTTCGTCGTGGGTCACCAGCACCAGGGTGGTGCCGCGTTCCTTGTTCAATTCAAACAGCAAGTCACTGATGCGCTCGCCGGTGTGGCTGTCGAGGTTGCCGGTGGGTTCGTCGGCGAACAGCACGTCCGGCTCGGCAGCAAAGGCCCGGGCAATGGCGACACGCTGTTGTTCGCCGCCGGAGAGCTGGCGCGGCGAGTGAGTCAGGCGCTGGCCGAGGCCGACCCGTTGCAGTAACTCAGTGGCGCGGCTTCGGGCATCTTTACGGCCGTCGAGCTCCAGCGGCAGCATGACGTTTTCCAGCGCGTTGAGACTGTCGAGCAGCTGGAAAGATTGAAAGACGAAACCCACGTGTTCGGCGCGAATGCGCGCGCGCTGGTCCTCGTCGAGATTGCTCAGGGCTTGCCCGGCGAGCGTCACTTCGCCGCTGCTTGGCAGATCGAGGCCGGCGAGCAGGCCGAGCAGGGTGGATTTGCCGGAACCGGACGCGCCGACGATGGCCAGGCTGTCGCCCTTGTTCAGTTCCAGGCTCAGTTCGTGCAGGATGGTCAGTTCACCTTCCGCGCTGGGAACCACTTTGCTAAGGTTCTTCGCGGTGAGAATGCTTGCGCCCATGGAGAATCCGATGCGTGTGTGGTTTTTAAGTGCTGGCCTGGCCTTGATGTGCATGGCCCAGAACGCAGCGGCGGGTACAGTTCTGATCGTTGGCGATAGTATCAGCGCCGGTTTCGGACTGGATACCCGGCTGGGGTGGGTGTCGTTGCTTGAGCAGCGGCTCAAGAGCGAAGGTTTTGACGACAAAGTGGTCAATGCGTCCATCAGCGGTGACACCAGTGCCGGAGGCCAGGCGCGGCTGCCGGCGCTGCTTGCAGAGCACAAGCCGGAACTGGTGATCCTCGAATTGGGCGGCAACGATGGCCTGCGCGGAATGCCGCCGACGCAATTGCAACAAAATCTTGCTTCGATGATCGACAGCTCCCGTCAAAGCGGCGCCAAGGTGCTGCTGCTCGGCATGCAATTGCCGCCCAACTACGGCAAGCGCTACACCGATGCCTTCGCCGAGGTCTACGGCAAGCTCGCCGAGGAGAAAAAAATCCCGCTGGTGCCGTTTTTCCTCGAAGGTGTGGGTGGGCATCCGGACCTGATGCAGGCCGACGGCCTGCACCCGGCGGCCGGGGCTCAGGGCAAGTTGCTGGAAAATGTCTGGCCGACGCTAAAACCGCTGCTATGAGGCTTTTCTAGCGGCAGGCTTTCGGCTAATGTGGCGCCCCCTTATTTGGAGCCCCCGATGCCGCGCCCTGCCTGGTCCCTGTTCGCCTACCAACTGATCGAGCCTGACGAACAGCTGGATCTGTTCGCCTGCCAGGAAGTGCGGGTGCATCTGGTGACCCGTCAGCTGGAACTCGGTGGTTCGGCGGATCGAACCTTGTGCGGCAGTCTGCTGCCGGCGCAACCGCGCTGGTCGAGCGTCGATCGCCGGGTGTTTCAGGACCAGCGCCTGTGCTCGCTGTGCCGGGCGATCCTCGAATCGCAGAAACGTGGCACTTCGCCGATCTGGCCCGAGTTGCGTTTCGAACTCTGAGTCCTTTTTCGCCGATATCTCGGTCCATCGGCGCATCTCCCCGAATTCCCTGGGCGCGGTGTACAATCGCGTTCTTATGACCTTGTCGATCTTGCGAAGGATTCTCCGGATGTTGCCGCGTTTTCCTGCCGTCACCCGCTGCCTGTCTCTTGCCGCCCTCTGTGTGGCCGGTCCCGTTGCCGCACTGGAGTTTCCCCTGCCACCGCCGGGTGAGGACATCATCGGCCAGGTGCAGGTGATCAAGGCCAAGTACGAAGACACCTTTGCCGATCTGGGCACCACTTACGATCTGGGTTATTCGGAAATGGTCGCGGCCAACCCGGGCGTCGATGCCTGGTTGCCGGGCGCCGGCACCGAAATCGTTCTGCCGACCCGTTTCATCCTGCCGCCTGGTCCGCGTGAAGGCATCGTGATCAACCTGGCTGAATATCGCCTCTACTACTACCCGAAAGGCCGGAACGTGGTGTACACCTTCCCGCTGGGTATCGGTCGCGAAGGCTGGGGCTCGCCGATCGCTCACACCACGATCACCGCGAAGACGCCGAATCCTACCTGGACGCCGCCAGCTTCGATCAAGGCTGAACACGCTGCCGATGGCGATCCGCTGCCGAACGTGGTGCCGGCCGGTCCCGACAATCCGCTGGGTCCGTTCAAGTTCACCCTGGGTACGCCGGGTTACCTGATCCACGGTTCGAACAAGAAGTTCGGTATCGGCATGCGCACCAGTCACGGTTGCTTCCGCATGTTCAACAACAACGTGCTGGAAATGGCCAGCATGGTTCCGGTCGGAACTTCGGTACGAATCCTCAATGACGCCTACAAGTTCGGTCGCAGTGGCGGCAAGATCTACCTGGAGGCGCACACGCCGATCGACGACAAGGGCAACCCGTCGGTGGTCGACAAACACACCGCCGTGATCAACGCGATGCTCAAGCGCGAAGACATCACCAACAACCTGCGTATGAACTGGGATGTGGTGCGTGACGTGGTGGCGGCCGAAGATGGCCTGCCAACCGAAATCGGCACGCCGAATACTTCGGCGCCGATGGTCTCCAGCGCACCGATCGACCTGCAGCAATAAGCTGAGAGACAAAACCCGCCGAGGCTTGCGCCGCGGCGGGTTTTTTATTGCCCGCAGAAAACTGCAGGCACAAAAAAGCCGACCCGAAAAACGGGTCGGCTTGATAACAATCCCGAAGGACTATTACTTGCGGCTAGCTTTTTCCAGCATGCGCAGAGCACGCTCGTTAGCTTCGTCAGCAGTCTGTTGTGCTTTTTGAGCAGCAGCCAGAGCTTCATCAGCTTTACGGTAAGCTTCGTCTGCACGAGCCTGGGCGCGAGCAGCTGCGTCTTCAGTAGCGGTCAGACGTGCTTCGGTTTCTTTCGATGCGCTGCTGCAACCGGTAGCCAGAACTGCGGCCAGAGCCAGAGCAGAGAATTTCAGAACGTTGTTCATCGTGTTCCCCTTCAAGGACTTTCAATTAAGTGGCTGTCTCCTCCGATTGAGGAAATAGCCGGCGTACATACTACCCATTACTTGTAGTAAGTAAACTGACGTGAGGCAAGAAGCAAAAAAAATTGTAGGCGTTGATTCTTTTTCGAGCAACTTTTAACTGCGTTGTATAAAAAATATCCAGCTGGAAGCCGCGAGATGAGCGAGTTAATGAGAAAAAGTTCCCGTTGCTGCGGGTTGTTTTGCAGGTAGTGGCTAAAGTCTGTCTATATGGATTCGTCCACACTTTTGTTGCGAATTTGCGCAGCGCCTCGCATATCTTTGTCCATGTTGAGGTGACTTTAAAACAGGGGGCTCGTCTTAAGTCTCAACATCCGGCGATGTTCAGCCTTCCGGCTCGGGAAGATCGTCTCCCGAACCGGCCCTGAGTCCACTGGAATTGCCCCTCAATCCGCATGAAGACGAGCGTACCTTGAGCATTTTCGCCAATGGTGCCTACTATTTGATACGTGCTCGGGTTGCGCGAGATCGGTGCAGTTCTTCTCGGTGTCCATCAGGCACGGGGTGGCGTAGATGTTCCTTCGCCGGGAAAACATCGGTAAGGTAGGGGTCAGAATTCGAGACCCGCGAGGAGTAGTGATGAGCGAGGCGTTGTCCATCCACCATGACCAGGCTGGTCATCAGTTCGAGACCAATGTGGACGGTCATCGTGCCTACCTGACCTATATGGATCTGGGGAAACAGACCCTGGATATCTATCGCACCTTCGTGCCCAACGCCTTGCGTGGCCGAGGCATCGCGGCAGCCCTGACCGAACGGGCGTTACAGTACGCCGATGAAATGGGCTACACGGTCATTCCATCGTGCTCCTACGTGGAGCGCTACATGGAGCGTCATCAGCGGCGCACCGCCAAGATCTGACTGACCTCACCGCACACACAAAAACGCCGGGCAATGCACGGCGTTTTTTATGCCTGCGAAACGGCTGTCAACTGCGCTGACGTTTCGGCAGAACATCCTTGAGCTTGGCGTGCATGCTGCGCAAGGTGTTTTCGGTAGCGGACCAGTCGATGCAGGCATCGGTGATCGACACGCCGTATTGCAGGTCGGCGAGGTCTTTCGGAATGGCCTGGCAGCCCCAGTTCAGGTGACTTTCGACCATCAGGCCGATAATCGACTGGTTGCCTTCGAGGATCTGGTTGGCAACGTTCTCCATCACCAGCGGTTGCAGGGCCGGATCCTTGTTGGAGTTGGCATGGCTGCAGTCGACCATGATGTTCGGCTTGATCTTCGCCTTGTTCAGCGCCTGCTCGCACAGGGCGACGCTGACCGAATCATAGTTCGGCTTGCCGTTGCCGCCGCGCAACACCACGTGACCGTAGGCGTTGCCCTTGGTGGTGACGATCGACACGCCACCTTCCTGATTGATACCCAGGAAACGGTGCGGGCTGGAAACCGACTGCAAGGCGTTGATCGCCACGGTCAGGCCGCCGTCGGTGCCGTTCTTGAAACCGACCGCCGAGGACAGGCCGGAAGCCATCTCGCGGTGGGTCTGGGATTCAGTGGTCCGTGCGCCGATGGCCGACCAGCTGATCAGGTCCTGCAGGTACTGCGGGGAGATCGGGTCGAGGGCTTCGGTGGCGGTCGGCAGGCCTTTCTCGGCCAGGTCCAGCAGCAACTGGCGGCCGATGTGCAGACCGTCCTGGATCTTGAACGAGTCATCCAGGTACGGGTCGTTGATCAGGCCTTTCCAGCCGACGGTGGTCCGTGGCTTTTCGAAATACACGCGCATGACCAGATACAGGGTGTCCGAGACTTCTGCCGCCAGCACCTTCAGGCGATCGGCATATTCATGGGCAGCCTTGATGTCGTGGATCGAGCAGGGGCCGATCACCACGAACAGACGATGGTCGGTGCCATCGAGAATGTTGCGGATGACCTCGCGACCCTTGGTGACGGTGCGCAGGGCAGCGTCGCTCAGAGGGATATCACGCTTGAGCTGATCGGGAGTGATCAGGGTCTCGTTGGAAGCGACGTTCAGGTCGTTGATCGGTAAATCAGCCATCGTTTACTCGTCAGGTCACGGGTGCCGGCCGCCAGCGATCCCCGCGCGGCGGAGCACAGCGGATTTAAGCGCGTCGGGGAGCCGAACCTTATCGCGTTAGACGCCTGCTAGACAATGGGCAAGTCGCTGTTCAGTCCAGCACAGGTTGCGCAAAAGCCTTGCGAACGGTGTCGTGGGAGAACTCGTCGGCGTGTTGTTCGACCCATTGCAGGGCCAGGGCCTGAATATCCTGGAGGTCATCGTGGGCGTCGTTGAGTCGGCAATAGCGTTCGATCTGACACACCTGCTCACCCATTCGCGCGCTGAACAGGGTTTGTTCGTCGGTGAAGGCGATGCCCACCAGATAGCCTTTTTTACGTCGCAGGCACCAGGCCACGTAGCCCGGATAACAGATGTCGGCATTGAGGGTGGGCATGCGAACCTGCAAGGCGGTCCCATGGCGCCAGGCGCGGTGGTAATTGCAAGCGATGCCGCCGAGGCTGATAGTGTGCAGCCGTTGACGCGAAATACACTCCGGCGTGAGCAAGGTCAATTCAACGGGTACATCATCCGGATGAGGAATAAACCGTCCCATGAGCACAGACTCCCTGTGTCGGCCATTTGACATTGTTTCCCCCAGTATAGTGGTCGAATTGCAGCTGACCGATTTCGACGCCGACCAACGGCTGCTGGCGATGAGCGGTGTTTCGCTGGTGATTTTTACCAGCGTCGGCTGCGCCAGTTGCCGCTATGCCCGTGAGGTGATTCCGGGTTTCGATCTGGCTGTCGATCGCGTGTGCTGGATCGATGCCGGTGACAACGGCGGACTGGTCGAGCGTTATCAGGTGTTTCATTTGCCGGCGCTGTTTGTGGTGCGTGACGGCGAGTTCTTTGGGGCTGTGCACACGCGCCTGAATGCCGATGAGTTGAACGCAGCCGTGGCGCAGGCGTTGGGTCGAATTGCAGAGGAGTTGCCATGATGGGAGCAGTGAACAAACCGTTGGTGGGGATCATTGGCACCGGCGCCATCGGCGGGTTTTATGGGGTGATGCTGGCCCGGGCCGGGTTCGATGTGCATTTTCTGTTGCGCAGTGAATTTTCCGCAGTCGCCGAGCGCGGCTTGCGGGTGGACAGTGCCGTGCATGGCGCGTTGGCGCTGAACCCGGTGCAGGCTTATTCGTCAGCGGAAGACATGCCGCCCTGCGACTGGCTGCTGGTTGGCGCCAAGACCACCAGTAATGCCGGGTTGGCGCCGTCGATCATTCAGGCGTCGAAGCCCGACGCGAAAGTGCTGGTATTGCAAAACGGCCTCGACGTCGAAGACAGCCTGCGGGCGTTGCTGCCCGATTCCCTGCATCTGCTGGGCGGCTTGTGCCTGATTTGCGTTCATCGCGAGGGGCCGGGGCAGATCACTCATCAGGCGCTTGGGGCGGTGAATGTCGGTTATCACAGCGGCCCGGCAGCGGATGACGCGGCGCGCATGGCAATCGTCGAAGAGGGCGCCAGCCTGTTCCGCGCCGCCGGTCTTGATTCCCAGGCGATGCCGAACCTGCATCAGGCGCGCTGGCAGAAACTGGTGTGGAACATTCCCTACAACGGCCTTTCGGTGTTGCTCGGCGCCGGCACCACGCCGTTGATGGCCGACACGGACACCCGCGTACTGATTCAGGCGCTGATGGCTGAAGTGGTGCAGGGCGCCAAGGCCTGCGGCCACGACATGCCGCCCGGTTACGCCGAATACCTGTTCATGATGACCGAGAAAATGCCTGACTATTGGCCGAGCATGTACCACGACTTTTTGCACAAGCGACCGCTGGAGCTGGAGGCGATCTACGCTCGTCCTTTGGCGGCGGCGAAAGCGGCAGGTTGCGAGTTGCCGCGAATCGAATCGTTGTATCGCACATTGAGCTTTATCGACCGGCGCAACGTTTAAACCGGTCACACTGGGGGAAAGGCATGGCCAAGAACATCGATGACAAACTGGTGCTGGCGATCTCGTCCCGTGCCCTGTTCGACCTGAGCGAGAGTCACAAGGTGTACCTGTCGAGCGGCGTCGAAGCCTACCGGCAATATCAGATCGATCACGAAGACGAAATTCTCGCGCCGGGCGATGCCTTCCCGCTGGTGGAAAAACTGCTCAACCTGAACAGTCGCCTCGGCCGCGCCCGGGTCGAGGTGATTCTGGTGTCGCGCAACAGCGCCGACACCGGCCTGCGCGTTTTCAACTCCATTGGTCACTACGGTCTGGCGATCTCCCGCGCGGCGTTCGTCGGCGGGCGCAGTCCTTATCCGTACCTGAAGGCTTTTGGTTGCGACCTGTTTCTCTCCACCCATGCCGAAGATGTGCGCGCTGCGCTGGATGCCGGTTTCGCGGCAGCGACCATTCTGTCCGGCGGCGCCAGTCGCGCGGCCAGCGATGAATTGCGTATTGCCTTCGACGGTGACGCAGTGCTGTTTTCCGATGAGTCGGAGCGCGTCTATCAATCCGGTGGCCTCGAAGCCTTCCAGGCCAAGGAGCGTGAATCCGCTCGCGAACCGTTGCGCGGCGGACCGTTCAAGGGCTTTCTTGCGGCGCTCAACCTGTTGCAGCGCGAGTTCTCCGATGAGGAGTGCCCGATTCGCACCGCCCTCGTCACCGCGCGTTCGGCGCCGGCCCACGAGCGGGTGATCCGTACCTTGCGCGAGTGGGACATTCGTCTGGACGAGTCGCTGTTTCTCGGTGGCCTGACCAAGTCGGCGTTCCTCGAAGCCTTTGCGGCCGATGTGTTTTTCGATGATCAGGCCGGTCACTGCGAGCTGGCCCGGGAGGTTGTGGCAACCGGTCACGTGCCCCACGGCATCAGCAACGAACCGGCGGTCTAAAGCCCTAGTGGTTCAAGACGTTGCGTCGCACGTCGTACTCGCCAAGGCACTGCTAAGCTGAATCAAATCTCCGCCATGTTGGCACGCGAGGAGGTCATATGATTCGTTCGATGCTGTACGCCACTGACCTGGGTCTGTACGCACCGTTAGTGATGCAGCATGCCCTGGCGATGGCGCGAACGTTCAATGCCGACCTGTACGTGGTGCACGCAGTGGAACCCATGGGGCTGTTCGCCGAATCGGTGTTGCAGAGCTATCTCGACGAACAGGCGTTGAACGAATTTCACAGTCAGGGTCTGAAAACTGTCATCGCCAATATCGAGCAGCGGGTGCTCGACAGTTTTCGTGAAGAGCTGGGGGACGAGGGCGAGCAGGACCTGCAGCGGATACGCGCGGTGCGGGTGCTGCAGGGCGATCCGTCACAGGTGATTCTCGATCAGGTGCAGAAACTCTCTGTCGATTTGCTGATCGTAGGAAGTCACAGCCACGGGGTCGGGGCGGAAACGCCTTTGGGGCGAACGGCAGCCCGGCTGCTGCAATTGTCCAAGGTACCAGTTTATCTGGTGCCGCTGGTGGAGCGTCGGCGTCGGGAGGATCGCTGAAGCAGGAATAATGGCACTTTGATAAAAAAGTTCTAGATTTATTCTTCAAACCATTAATATAGTTATATACCGTCGCTGATGCCCGTGGCGTCTACCTGCTTTGAGGGATTCATATGAAGCTTCAACAACTGCGCTACATCTGGGAAGTGGCGCACCACGACCTCAACGTTTCCGCTACAGCCCAAAGCCTCTACACCTCGCAACCGGGCATCAGTAAACAAATCCGTCTGCTGGAAGACGAACTGGGCGTCGAAGTGTTCGCCCGCAGCGGCAAGCACCTGACCCGCGTTACTCCGGCCGGCGAGCGCATCATCACCACTGCCGGTGAGATTCTGCGCAAGGTCGAAAGCATCAAGCAGATCGCCCAGGAATTCTCCAACGAGAAGAAAGGCACCCTGTCGATCGCCACCACCCACACCCAGGCACGTTATGCACTGCCGCCGGTGATCAGCAATTTCATCAAGCAATACCCGGACGTGGCGCTGCACATGCACCAGGGTTCGCCGATGCAGATCGCCGAAATGGCCGCTGACGGCACCGTCGATTTCGCCATCGCCACCGAAGCGCTGGAGTTGTTCGGCGATCTGGTGATGATGCCGTGCTACCGCTGGAACCGTTGCGTGGTCGTGCCTCAGGGCCACCCGCTGACCAAGCTGCCGAAGCTGACTCTCGAAGCGCTGGCTGAATACCCGATCGTGACCTACGTGTTTGGTTTCACCGGTCGTTCGAAACTCGACGAAGCCTTCAGCCACCGCGGCCTGACGCCGAAAGTGGTGTTCACCGCTGCCGATGCCGACGTGATCAAAACCTACGTGCGCCTGGGCCTGGGTGTTGGCATCGTGGCAAAAATGGCGGTCGACACCAAACTGGATAACGACCTGGTGGTGCTCGATGCCAGCGAACTGTTCGAGTCCAGCGTGACCAAGATCGGTTTCCGTCGCGGCACCTTCCTGCGCGGCTTCATGTGCGACTTCATCGAGAAGTTTGCGCCGCACCTGACCCGCGAGGTCATGGCCAAGGCCATTCAGTGCCACAACAAGCAGGAACTGGAAGAGCTGTTCGATGGTGTCGAACTGCCCGTCCATTAAATCCCTGTCTACAGCACCTCGGTGACAGCAAACTGTTGCCGGGTGCCCGCCACCAGAATCTCCACCTCGTCACCCTCGAACTTGCCCAGCAGGCTTTTGCCCAGCGGCGAGCGGGGGGTGATGACGGTAATCGGCTGGCCCACCACGTCGACTTTCACGCCCGCCGCATCCGGCGCCAGAAACAGCCATTGCTCGCGACCCTTTTCATCTTCCAGACCGAGCAGGGCGCCGACTTCAATCCCTCGTTGAGCGTCATACGCGCGCAGCGTCAGGTTCTGGCACAGCGCCAGTGACTGTCGAATCTCCTCGACCCGTTTCGCCTGGCCTGCCGCCAGGTACGACGCCTCGAGCCCCAGGGTGTCGTACTTGTTTTCGGCGATGTTCTCTTCGTGGGTCGCGGTTTCGTAAGCGGTCAGCGCCGCGCGTTCGGCGATGTCGAGGTCAACGCGCAGTTTGTCGAGAATCAGTTGGTGAACCGTCTGTTTATTCATGATCAATCGCAGAATTGCAGGACATTGGCGCGGCTCTTTTCGCTAGGGGCCGTCTGATCCTGTTGCAGCCAGAACTGGCATTTGGGGTTCGACAGATTGCGTGTGCTGCCACGGGCCTGATCCAGGCGTGCCTGTTGCTCGTTCTTGCGCAGGTTTTCTTCGTACTGCTCGAACAGGCGGTTTTGTGGTTCAGGTTCTGGCTGTGGCTGGGCGGCCACCGGAGGCTTGCTCAGTTGTTGCACCGCCTCCGCCACGGGTTGCAACTGACGGCTGAAGAGTAAAGAAGCGAGCCAGCATGTCAGCGCGATGGCCAGGAAACCCAGCCACACACCCAGGGCAATGCTGCCGGTCAATTGCAGCGCGCTAAGCTGAACAGGCAAGGGGCGACGCGGGTTGGGACGATAGGGCATGACTGCCTCCTGGCGGATGAGTGCGGGCGGGAGCCGATTGTCGCACGAAGATTAATTGTCGTCGGCTCTTCTGCATGGAGGGATTTATGCGGACAATCGGTGCTTTTGCCAACGGGAGCCTTGAATGCCGCAACTGAACACCCGCTGGGACATTTTTTGTACGGTCGTCGACAACTACGGCGACATTGGCGTGACCTGGCGTCTGGCCCGACAACTGGTCAGCGAGCACGCAGTGGCGGTGCGACTGTGGGTCGATGATCTGTGCGCTTTCGAACGCATTTGTCCCGAAATCGACATCGGCCTGGATCAGCAATGGCAGCAGGGCGTCGAAGTCCGGCACTGGCCAGCCGAGTGGCAGGAAGCCGATGCGGCCGACGTGGTGATCGCTGCGTTTGCCTGCCAGTTGCCAAGCGTCTACATGGATGCCATGGCCGCAAGGGAACAACCGCCGTTGTGGATGAACCTCGACTACCTCAGTGCCGAAGACTGGGTGGTCGGGTGCCACGGACTGCCGTCGGTGAAGTACAAGTCGGTGCAGAAGTACTTTTTCTTTCCGGGATTTCAGCCTGGAACTGGCGGCTTGTTGCGTGAAAGGGGGTTGCTGGAGCGGCGTCAGCAGTTTCAGCAGGATCCCAAGGTGCAGCGACAATTCCTGCACGGTCTGGGGATCGTTCCTGCTCCCGATGCGCAACTGATCTCGCTGTTTGCCTACGAGAATGCCGGGCTCGCCAGTTGGCTGGATGTGCTCGCGGCTGACTCTACGCCTACCCATCTGCTGGTGCCGGAAGGGCGGATTCTCGGTGATGTCGCCCGTTGGCTCGGGGTCGAGTCGCTGGCGGTCGGGGCAATGCACGTTCGTCAGTCGCTGACCGTGCAGGTGCTGCCGTTCGTCCGTCAGGATCAATACGATCAATTGCTCTGGTGCTGCGATTTCAACGCGGTGCGCGGCGAGGATTCGTTTGTCCGGGCCCAGTGGGCTGGCCGTCCCATGTTGTGGCACATCTATCAGCAGGACGAAGACATCCATCTGGACAAGCTCGACGCCTTTCTTGCGCTCTACACAAAACGCCTTTCGCCTGCCGCCGCCGAGGCGATGAACGGTCTCTGGCGGGCCTGGAGTGCTGGACAGCCGATCAGTCAGCACTGGCTTGAGGCCCGTAAATACTGGCTTGAATTTCAGAAAAATGCCGAAGAATGGTGTCTGGAACAGGCGTTGCAGGCGGATCTTGCGACGGCGCTGGTACAGTTTTACCGAAATTGGATATGATACGCGGCCTAGATTTTTGTAAATCCCATCCAAATTCGGATATTCGCAATGAAAACTGGTAAAGAACTCAAACCCGGTACCGTGATCCGTATCGACAACGATCCTTGGTTGGTTCAGAAAGCTGAATTCACCAAATCGGGCCGTAACAGCGCGATCATGAAGACCAAGCTGAAGAACCTGCTGACCGGTTACAAGACCGAAACCGTCTACGGTGCGGACGACAAGCTGGACGACGTGATCCTGGACCGCAAAGAAGCGACCCTGTCCTTCATCAGCGGCGACACCTACACGTTCATGGACACCACCGACTACACCATGTACGAGCTGAACGCCGAAGACATCGAAAGTGTTCTGCCTTTCGTTGAAGAAGGCATGACCGACGTTTGTGAAGCCGTGTTCTTCGAAGAGCGTCTGGTTTCCGTAGAGCTGCCGACCACCATCGTGCGTCAGGTTGACTACACCGAAGGTTCCGCTCGCGGTGACACTTCCGGCAAGGTGATGAAGCCTGCCAAACTGAAGAACGGTACCGAGCTGTCGGTTGCTGACTTCATCGAAATCGGCGACATGATCGAGATCGATACCCGCGAAGGCGGTTCCTACAAAGGCCGTGCCAAATAAGCACTGCTTTTTGAGGAAAGAAAAAGCCCGACCATTGAGTCGGGCTTTTTCGTGCCTGATGAAAGTTACTTTTTCAGGTGCTGCTTCAGTTCTTCCGAGGCCTGCAGCATCGCCGAACGTACCGCCGGTACCTGGCTGACCACGTTGAGCAAACCGTAGTCGTGGATCATGCCGTTGTAGCGCACCGAGGTCACCGGCACGCCGGCTTCGTCGAGTTTGCGGGCGTAGGCTTCACCTTCGTCACGCAGCACATCGGCCCCGGCGGTCTGCACCAGTGCAGGCGGCAGACCTTTCAACTGCGCGGTCGTGGCCCGCAGCGGCGAGGCGTAGATCTCGTTCCGCTGGTTGGCGTCGGTGGTGTAGTTGTCCCAGAACCACTTCATCATGTTGCGGGTGAGGAAGTGCCCCTCGGCATACTGGTTGTACGAACCGGTGTCGAAATTGGCATCGGTGACCGGCCACAGCAGCACCTGGAATTTGATCGCCGGGGTGCCTTTGTCTTTGGCCATCAGGGCGACGACTGCCGCCATGTTGCCGCCGACGCTGTTGCCCGCCACCGCCAGACGCTTGCCGTCGACGTTGATTTCTTTGCCGTGTTCGGCCACCCATTTGGTAGCGGCATAAGCCTGGTTGATCGCCACCGGGTAATGCGCTTCCGGCGAAGGGGTATAGTTGACGAACACCGCCGCCGCCCCCGAGCCGACCACCAGATCCCGCACCAGACGTTCGTGGGTCGGGAAATCTCCCAGCACCCAGCCGCCGCCGTGGAAGAACATGAACACCGGCAGTTCGCCCTTGACCCCGGCCGGCCGGACGATGGTCAGGCTCAACGGTTGGCCATCGACCTGGATGGTTTTCTCGCTGACGTCCGCCTTGGGCAGCGTCAGTTTGACCCCGGACTGCGCGCCCGTCAGCACGGCGCGGGCCTCCTTGGGCGTCAGCTGTTCCATCGGTTTGCCGGTGCCGGCATTCAGCACATCGAGAAACGCCTGGGTGTTGTGTTCAACCTCCCCGGCAAATGCGCTGTGGATGGACAGGGCGAGAAGGGTACCGGTCAAGACTTTGCTGAAAGTGTTCATGTTCATTTCCTGTACGGGCCTGAGTGTCAGTGATTACACGGTGACGTGCAGACGCACATCGACGTTGCCACGGGTGGCGTTGGAGTACGGGCAGACCTGATGGGCTGCGTCGACCAGGCTTTGTGCGTCAGCCTGTTCCAGACCCGGCAGGCTGATGTGCAGGTCGATGTCCAGACCGAAACCACCAGGAATCTGGCCGATGCCGACGTGAGCGGTGATCGAGGCGTCGTCCGGGATTTTGCGTTTGGTCTGGCTGGCGACGAATTTCAGGGCGCCGATGAAGCAGGCCGAGTAGCCGGCGGCGAACAGTTGCTCAGGGTTGGTAGCCGCGCCGCCGGCACCGCCGAGTTCTTTCGGAGTGGCGAGTTTGACGTCGAGGATGTTGTCGCTGGAGATCGCACGACCGTCACGGCCGCCAGTGGAAGTTGCGATTGCGGTGTAGAGAGTTTGCATGGTGTGAGCCTCATCAAGTGTGGGTTTTTGCGCTAATTGTTTGCGCGCTAACTAGGTGCGAAGTGAATGTACTGCGCAAATAGTTAGCGCGCAAGATAAATTTTTGAAGAGAGCGGGAATTGACACTTGGATCGGCCAGGGTCTTGACCTCAAGTTTTTGATATAGAAGGTTTTTTTGAATCTGAAACGAGAGGAAAATTTTTTCGAGGATAAGCGGGGGAAGGTGCGATACGCCTGCAGGCGCAAGGCAGCGCCCACAGGAAAGGGGAATCTTTAAGTGAGGCTGTCCTGCAAATGACCCCGCAAGGCCTGCAACTCGGCTTGCAGGTTTTGCAGGCGCTCAAGCGTGAAGCCGCTGACCCCCAGGATGCATTGTGGAACGGTCCGGGCCTTGTCCTTCAAGGCGCGTCCCTGTGCAGTCAGCTCTACGATCACCACTCGCTCATCCTCACGGCTTCGCGTTCGGCTGAGCAATCCTTCACCTTCCAGACGCTTGAGCAATGGGGTCAGCGACCCTGGATCGGTCAGCAGGCGCGTGCTGATTTCTCCGACGGTCAAACCATCCTTCTCCCACAACACCATCATCGCCAGGTACTGCGGATAGGTCAGACCAAGCGCTTGCAGCAGTGGCTTGTAGACCTTGGTCATCATCAGCGAAGTGGAATGCAGGGCGAAGCAGGCCTGATTGTCGAGCAGCAGGTCTTCGCAAAGATCGGTGGTGTCGCGGTCGGTGGTCATGTCGGTGCCTTGAACGGTGATGCAGATGAATCTAGCGCTCGAATCTTTAATGCGCCAGACAATTGTGCCCGGTGGTGAATCGGTCAGTGCCGGCCCAACTCCCGTTGCAGGGCCAGATCCCACGGCGGCACGGGGCTGAAGCGGGTCTTGAGGTACTCCAGCAACAGGCGGCTGCGGGAGCTGGCCTGCTGTTGCAGCCGCAGCGCGTAAATGCCGGAGCTTTCCGGCGTTGGCAGGCCATTTTCACAGAACAGCGGCAGCAACTCGCCACGCAACAGGTATTCGCTGGCCAGCCAGGTCGGCAGATGCGCAATCCCAAGCCCCGCCAGTGCACCGCAGACCAACGCCTCGGCGTTGTTGGCGCTCATGCGCACCCGCGCCGGGCGGTGCAATTGCATTTGCCCGTCCTGTTCGAAGCGCCAGGCGAAGGGCGGGGCGAGGCCGTCCCAATCGAGGCCGTCATGCTCGCTCAATTGCGCGGGCTCGCCCGGCACGCCCCGACGCTTCAGATAGTCGGGGCTGGCGCAGGCAATGCGCACGATGCTCGCCAATGGCGTGGCCACCAGCCGGGTGTCGGCCATCTGTCCGGCACGCAGCACCAGATCAACCTTGCCCAGGTTAGAGCCGTCCATGTCGACAAAGCTGTCGATCAGATGCAGTTGCACGTCGAGCCCCGGATACAGCATCAGAAAATCGGCAATCACCGGCGCCAGATGCCGCCGTCCGAACGCCGCCGGCGCATCCACCCGAATCAGGCCTTCCGGGGCGCTGCTCAGGGACACCGCTTCGGCCCGCGCCAGTTGCAACTCGGCCACAATCCGCCGCGCCCGTTCGGCAAATGCCAGACCCGCCGGCGTGGCCCGCACCGCATGGGTACTGCGGATGAACAGCTGACTGCCGACCGCGCTTTCCAGACTGTCTATGCGCCGGGCAACGGCGGAGGGCGTCAGCGGATGCCGGCGCGAGGCTGCGGAAAAGCTGCCACTCTCCAGCACATCGAGAAACAGTCCGAGTTGTTCGGTCAATTGATTGGGATTCATGAATCAGTCCAGTACCTATGCGGATTTGGCACAGCCATTGTGCGTTGCTGTGCGTTTCCGTGCCAGCGCCGACTGCGTAGGATGAGTCGCCTGACGTAAGAGGAATTCTGCTGTGATCGAGTTTTCGTTGTACCTGTTGTTCGGCGCTGCCCTTGGCACCCTGGGTGGGATCTTCGGTATTGGTGGCGGGCTTATCGCCATTCCGCTGCTCGGCGTGTGGTTCGGGCTCGATCAGCAGATCGCCCAAGGCACGGCGCTGGTGATGGTGGTGCCGAACGTAATGTTGGCGCTGTGGCGTTATCACCAGCGTAACCGCATCGAACTCCGGCATGCGTTGCCGCTGGCGGTGATGGGATTTTGTTTCGCGTGGATCGGCTCGATCTGGGCCGTGGGCATCGACGCGCAGACCATGCGCATCGGGTTTGTCGCGTTCCTTGTGGCGCTGTCGGCCTACAACCTGGTGCGCATGTTCGGCACGCGCCCGGCAGCGACTTCCGAGATGCGTTATTCATGGCCGTGGCTGGGCGTGCTCGGCGCGGCGTCAGGCGCCATGGGTGGTTTGTTTGGTGTTGGCGGGGCGGTGGTGGCGACGCCGGTACTGACCAGCCTGTTCGGCACCACGCAGGTGGTCGCTCAGGGGCTGTCTCTGGCGCTGGCGTTGCCGAGCACCGGTGTCACGCTGGTGACTTACGCGGTGCACCACGAAGTGGACTGGATGATCGGCCTGCCGCTGGCCATTGGCGGGCTGGCCAGCATCAGTTGGGGCGTGAAAGTGGCTCACGCGATGCCGGAAAAACTCCTGCGTGGGCTGTTCTGCGGGTTCCTGGTGCTGTGCGCGGTGATGCTCGCGTTTAAAGTTTGAAGCCTTCGACGATGTGCTCGGCCAGGCACTCGGTGATCGGCGAGGGATTGTTGAGGTTGCGGATCAGCATGATGCTGGCCTCGGGCAGCAGCGGCAGATTTTCGGCATCTCCAAGAATCCGCATGTCGGGGGTAATCAGGCTTTCCAGTTGCGCGGTGATCGCCAGGCCGGCGCTCACCACCGCCATCAATGCCGACAGGCTCGTGCTGTTGTAGGCAATCCGGTACTCGCGACCCATTGCGTCCAGCGCATTGCAGGCCCACAGGCGACAGAAGCAGTCACTGTTGAACATCGCCAGTGGCAAAGGCGTCTGCTCGTGGGCGCTGAAGTTCTGCGCCTCGGCCCAGACAAAGCGCTCCTTGCGCAGCAACTGGCCAATCTCGTTGCCCGGCTCGCGGGTGACGATCGACAGATCCAGGTCCGTGCGCTGCAGCAACTGTTTGGTCGACTCGCAGTGCACCTCGATCTGGATCAGCGGATAAAACTGCGCGAAGCGCGACAGGATCCCCGGCAGAAAGCGCATCACGTAATCGTCCGGCGTTCCGATCCGTACCGTGCCGACCATGTGTGGCTCGCGCAGGGTGTTGAACACTTCGCTGTGCAATTTCAGGATGCGCCGCGCGTAGCCGAGCAACACCTGGCCCTCGGCGGTGAGGCGCACCTGACGCCCGTCGCGTTCGAACAGCTGGCGCTGCAACACATCCTCTTCCAGACGCTTCATCTGCATGCTCACCGCCGATTGGGTGCGGTTGACCATCTCGCCGGCACGGGTGAAACCGCCCTGATCGGCAATGGCGACAAAGGTGCGAAGGACATCGGTATCGATACTGGGATACGCCGACAATTGATGAATCTCCGTGATGCATGCCATCAGAAACATTCGTTGGATTGATCGTAGCGCTGGCGCGAGACTTGAGCCATCCCTAAAGGAGGGCAACACGATGAAAGGTCAAAAACTCTATGTAAGCGATCAAAAAGCTGTACCGATGCATCTGATTTCCGATCTGCTGCACAAGTTTAGCCGTTGGTACGAACTTCACCGCGAACGCGAACTGCTCGCCAGCCTGAGCGACGAAGCATTGAAGGACATCGGGGTCAGCCGTGCCGATGTCGAACATGAGTCGGTGCGGCCGTTCTGGGACGATCCGATGCATAAATGATGAGGCCATTGCTACACAAACCACTTTCAAGTGAGGTAGGTTGCGAGCAGACATGGAGGTACACATGCCCGCGACGCTGTCCTTCCCCCTTAAACAGGCTCGACGTCTGGCACTGGCTGCCCAAGGGTTTCACGGGCGCCAGCCGCCGGCTGTCAAGGCCATGCACCTCAACCGGCTGATCGAGCGTCTCGGCCTGTTGCAGATCGACTCCGTCAACGCCGTGGTGCGCTCGCACTACCTGCCGCTGTTTTCCCGTCTCGGTTCCTATTCTGCTGACTTGCTCGACCAGGCTGCCTGGAGTTCGGGGCGACGTCGTTCGCTGTTCGAATACTGGGGCCATGAAGCGTCGCTGCTGCCGTTGTCGATGTACCCGTTGATGGGCTGGCGCATGCAACGGGCTCGGCGCGGTGAAGACATTTATCAGCAATTGGCGCGTTTCGGCCGCGAGGAGCAGGACACCATTCGCCGGGTGCTGGCGTCGGTCGAAGAGCAGGGTGCATTGGGCGCCGGCAGCCTGTCGACCCGCCAGGAAAAGGCCGGACCGTGGTGGGACTGGAGCGCGGAGAAGCACGCGTTGGAATGGTTGTTCGCTGCCGGCGAAGTCACTGTGGCCGGGCGTCGTGGTTTCGAGCGGCTGTATGACTTGCCGGAGCGGGTGATTCCGGCTTCCGTGCTGCACCAGCCACTGCTCGATGAAGCCGAGGCGCAACGCGTTTTGCTGTTGCATGCAGCGCAGGCGTTGGGTGTCGGCACGGAAAAAGACCTGCGTGACTACTTCCGGCTGAACCCCTCCGATGCGCGCCCGCGCCTGGCGGAGCTGGTCGAGGACGGACAACTGCTGACCTGCGAAGTCGCCGGATGGCGCCAGATTGCTTATTGCCTACCCGAGCCGAAAGTCCCTCGAAAAGTCGAAGCCAGCGCGCTGCTGTCACCCTTCGATTCACTGATCTGGGAACGCAGCCGCACCGAGCGGCTGTTCGATTTCCGCTATCGGCTGGAGATCTATACGCCGCAGGATAAACGGGTCTACGGCTATTACGTATTGCCGTTCCTGCACAACGAACGGATCGCTGCGCGGGTTGATCTGCGCGCCGAACGGGCGGCGGGGCGGTTGGCGGTGCATGCGGTGCACGAGGAAGAAACCGGACTGGATGACGCGGGGATGCTGGCGCTGGCGCTGAACTTGCGGCGCATGGCGGACTGGTTGAGGCTGGAGCAGGTGCAGCTCAATTGTCAGCGGGAAAGTGCGGGGCGGTTGCGGATGGCGCTGGCTCGGTTTAGTGGTGACTGAACCGCCGCCATCGCTGGCAAGCCAGGCTCCCACAAGTCATGTGTCGAATACATAAATTGCGTACGACACAAACTCTGTGGGAGCGGGCTTGCCCGCGAAGAGGCCAGCTCAGACGCTAAAGATATCGAACCTTAGCGACGAACCTGCTTCAGCGTTTCAGCGATCAAGAACGCCAGTTCCAGCGACTGATCGGCATTCATCCGTGGGTCGCAGTGGGTGTGATAGCGATCCGACAAGCCATCCTCAGTGATCGGCCGCGCGCCACCGATGCACTCGGTGACATTCTGCCCGGTCATCTCGATGTGGATGCCGCCCGCGTAGCTGCCTTCCGCTTCATGTACCTGGAAGAACTGTTTCACTTCGCCAAGGATCTGCGCAAAGTCGCGGGTCTTGTAACCGCTGCTGGCCTTGATGGTGTTGCCGTGCATCGGGTCGGAACTCCACAGCACCTGCTTGCCTTCGCGCTGTACCGCGCGGATCAGCGCCGGCAGGTGATCGCCGACCTTGTTCGCGCCCATCCGCGCGATCAGGTTGAGGCGGCCCGGATCGTTGTCCGGGTTGAGCACGTCGATCAGGCGGATCAGGTCGTCGGGGTTCATGCTCGGGCCGACTTTGACCCCGATCGGGTTGTTCACCCCGCGCAGGAATTCGACGTGGGCGCCGTCGAGTTGACGGGTGCGGTCGCCGATCCACAGCATGTGCGCCGAGCAATCGTAGTAATCGTTGGTCAGGCTGTCGCGGCGCACGAAGGCTTCTTCGTAGTTCAGCAGCAGCGCTTCGTGGGCGGTGAAGAAACTGGTTTCGCGCAGTTGCGGCGAGCTGTCCATGCCGCAGGCGCGCATGAAGGCCAGGGTTTCATCAATGCGGTCGGCGAGGTGGCTGTACTTTTCGGCCAGCGCCGAGTTGGCGATAAAGTCCAGGTTCCACTTATGCACCTGATGCAGGTCGGCAAAACCGCCCTGGGCAAAGGCGCGCAGCAGGTTGAGGGTGGCGGTGGACTGGTGATAGGACTGCAGCAGACGCTCCGGATCCGGTACGCGGCTGGCGGCGTCGAAACCGATGCCGTTGACGATGTCGCCGCGGTAGGCCGGCAGGGTCACGCCGTCGATGGTTTCGTCGTTGGCCGAGCGCGGCTTGGCGAACTGGCCGGCCATGCGCCCGACCTTGACCACCGGGCAACCGGCAGCGAAGGTCATGACGATCGCCATTTGCAGCAACACTTTAAAGGTGTCGCGGATCTTCGCGGCGGAGAACTCGGCAAAGCTTTCCGCGCAGTCGCCGCCTTGCAGCAGGAACGCCCGGCCCTGGGTGACTTCGGCAAACTGACGACGCAGCTCGCGCGCTTCGCCGGCAAACACCAGCGGCGGGTAGCTGGCCAGCGTCTGCTCGACCTGGCGCAGATGCGCGGCGTCGGGGTATTGGGGTTGTTGCTGGATCGGCAGGGCGCGCCAGCTGTCAGGGCTCCAGGGTTGGCTCATCACGGTCTCTAAGGTTCTACGCACGGACGGCCATGTTAGCAGCAATTAGTGCGTGACCTGCTCCCGCCGCTTCGCCGACAATCGCCGCTTTGCCACGGCACCACAGCGGTGCCATCGCGTCACCGCGCCCGGTGACCACCAGGAGACGAAATGACTGAGGAGCGCGTCGAGCTGTTGCTCGCCGAGGTACAGGATGAGTTCGGCGTGATTCGCGTGCTGGAAGTGGCCGACTACCGCTTTCTGGAGTTCGGCGATGCGATCGAGCAAAGCTGCGTGTTTACGGCTGACCCGAGCTGGCTGGAGTACGACTACACCCGGGCGATGCTGATTGGTGCGCTGTGCCATGAGCAACCGGAGAGCGCGCTGTTTCTCGGGTTGGGCGCAGGAACGCTGACCCAGGCCTGCCTCAAGTTCCTGCCGCTGGAAGATGTCGAAGCCATCGAACTGCGCCCGGATGTACCGCGTCTGGCCATCGAATACCTCGGGCTGGATGACGATCCACGGCTGTACATCCGCGTTGGCGATGCTCTCGAACTGCTGCCGACGGCTGAACCGGCGGATCTGATCTTCGTCGACCTTTATACCGATGTCGGCCCCGGCGCCGGGCACCTTGCGTGGAATTTCCTCGGTGACTGTCAGAAACGTCTGAATCCTGGCGGCTGGCTGGTAATCAACCAATGGGCCACCGATGACGGCAAACCCTTGGGCGCGGCGCTGCTGCGCGGGCTCTATCACCGGCATTACTGGGAGCTGCCGGTGAAGGAGGGCAACGTGATTCTGATCGTGCCGGCGGATCTTGATCAGGTGCTGGACATGCAGGCGCTGACCGTCCGGGCTGAAGCGCTGGCGCCTAAGCTGGGCTACTCGTTGCAGACGTTGATCAACTGCATCCGTCCGGCGACCTGATCTTCAAAGGCCTTTGAAAACGCCGGGCCTGCGCTCCACCAGCGAGCGCACACCTTCCTTGGCATCTTCGGTGGCCAGCAACTTCTTCACCAGCGGCGGCAAGCCCTTAGCCGCCGCAGTTTCGCCTTCATAGCGCGCCTGACGCGCCGACATCAGCGTCGCCTGCACGCCCAGCGGCGCCTGCCGGGCGATGCGTTCGGCCAGTTCGATGGCACGCGGCAGCAGATCCTCGCTGGCCATGACTTCCTGCACCAGCCCCAGACGTAACGCATCATGGGCATCGAATTCGTCACCGGTCAGCAACCAGCGCATGGCATTGCCCCAGCCGGCGATCTGATGAAAGCGCAATGTCGCGCCGCCGAACGGAAAGATCCCACGCTGCACTTCCATCTGCGCGAAGCGGGTGTTGCTGGCACACAGGTTGATGTCGGCGGCGAGCATCAGCTCGATGCCGATAGTCAGGCAGTAACCCTGCGCAGCGACGATTACCGGTTTGCTGACCCGTGGCCCGACGAAAACGCCCCACGGATCGCAGCCACCGGGCGGCACCTGCCAGCCTTGGGCGAGGGCAGCGCTGGCGTTGACCAGATCGAGCCCCGCGGTGAAATGCTCGCCATGTCCGAACACCACCGCCACCCGTGCGTTAGTGTCGGCCTCGAATTCGCCATAGGCCAGGGCCAGGTCGTTGAGCAGGTCGAGGTCGAAGGCGTTGCGCTTGGCAGCGCGGTCCAGACCGATCAAATGCACATGACCGTGGCGCGCACGGCTCACGCGGCCGGGGCAGGGCTGATTCATGGGTGTTTCCTCGCAGGGGAAGAAAAGGTGCAGCGACCAGATGCCGCACATCGGTGAATCGTTTAAGCGCCATCGCCAGCAGGGCCGGGGTCTTTGAAAAGTAGACCTTTGCCCGATTATCCGCAAAACCCCGTTACACAGCGGTGACAACTGTATTTTGCCGATAAAAAAAGCTCCCTTTTTGGGCAAATTCCGGTATAGTGCGCGCCGGCCTTTAACCGGGCCGCGTTTAGGTAGCGCAATTCCCCGAAGTCAGCTTCGGCTGCACGTCCGCACTGCGGGCTCTTCCTTGACGATTCTTTTTCATTCATTCGTTTTCGCAAATCCCCGCCGACAAAGCTGCCAGGGCGACTCTTGAGTCTCAACACGGCATGTGCAGCTTTGGAGCATGGGTCTTTGCGGATGCACTTAGAGGCAGACCCATGACCCAGGAAATCGGCGGCTTCGCCGCTCTTGAACTTCATCCCAATATTGTCGCTGCAGTAGTCGCTACCGGCTATGAAGAGCCTTCGGCCATTCAGCAGCAGTCGATCCCGATCATCCTCGCCGGTCACGATATGATTGGTCAGGCGCAAACCGGTACCGGTAAAACCGCTGCCTTTGCCCTGCCTATCCTGCACCGCATTGATCCGTCCAAGCGCGAGCCGCAAGCTCTGATCCTGGCCCCAACTCGTGAGTTGGCGCTACAAGTTGCAACCGCTTTCGAAACCTACGCCAAGCAAATGCCGGGCGTGACTGTTGTGGCTGTCTACGGCGGCGCGCCGATGGGCCCACAATTGAAAGCAATCCGTAATGGCGCACAGATCGTTGTCGCCACTCCGGGCCGTCTGTGCGACCACCTGCGTCGCGACGAAAAAGTGCTGCAGACCGTGAACCACCTGGTTCTCGACGAAGCAGACGAAATGCTCAAACTGGGCTTCATGGACGACCTCGAAGTGATCTTCAAGGCCATGCCCGAAACCCGTCAGACCGTATTGTTCTCGGCGACCCTGCCGCAATCGATCCGTGCCATCGCCGAGCGTCACCTGCGCGATCCAAAGCACGTGAAGATCCAGAGCAAGACCCAGACTGTTACCGCGATCGAACAGGCTCACCTGTTGGTTCACGCTGACCAGAAGACTTCTGCCGTTCTCAGCTTGCTGGAAGTGGAAGATTTCGACGCTCTGATCATGTTCGTGCGCACCAAGCAAGCGACCCTGGATCTGGCCAGCGCCCTCGACGCCAAAGGCTACAAAGCCGCCGCGTTGAACGGCGACATCGCCCAGAACCAGCGTGAGCGCGTGATCGACTCGCTCAAGGATGGCCGTCTGGACATCGTTGTGGCGACCGACGTAGCCGCCCGTGGTCTGGACGTTCCGCGTATCACCCACGTGTTCAACGTGGACATGCCGTACGATCCGGAATCCTACGTGCACCGTATCGGCCGTACCGGCCGTGCCGGTCGCGAAGGCCGCGCGCTGCTGCTGGTGACGCCACGTGAGCGCCGCATGCTGCAGGTGATCGAGCGTGTGACCGGTCAGAAAGTTGCCGAAGTGCGTCTGCCGGACGCCCAGGCCGTTCTCGATGCCCGCATCAAGAAACTGACCAACAGCCTGTCGCCACTGGTGGCTGACGCCGAATCGACTCACGGTGATCTGCTGGATCGCCTGACTGCAGACATCGGTTGCACCCCGCGCGCCCTGGCTGCCGCACTGCTGCGCAAGGCCACCAATGGTCAGGCGCTGAACCTGGCAGCGATCGAGAAGGAACGTCCACTGGTGCCGAACAGCGCGCCACGTGGCGACCGTCCTGAGCGTTCCGGTGATCGTCCGGACCGTGGTGATCGCGAGCGTCGTGCTCCGATGCCATTGGGCGAAGGCCGTGCCCGTTGCCGTACCGCGCTGGGCGCGCGTGACGGTATCGCGGCGAAAAACCTGCTGGGCGCCATCCTCAACGAAGGTGGTCTGGCACGTGAAGCCATCGGTCGCATCCAGGTGCGTGACAGCTTCAGCCTCGTCGAGCTGCCGGAAGATGGTCTGGACAAACTCCTGACCAAACTGAAGGACACTCGCGTTGCCGGTAAGCAGCTGAAACTGCGTCGCTACCGCGAGGATTGATCCGCCCTTGGGCTGATTGATCGAACATAAAAAATCCCCGACTGGTTCGGGGATTTTTTTTGCCTGCGATTTGGGCATCAACCGAAGCGGTAGATGTCCATGCCCAACGCGCCCATGGTGAAGCCTTGATGGGCAATGCTGAAGTCGCCGCCGGCACCTCGGGCGAAGTACAGCGGCAACAGGTGCTCGTCACTTGGATGGTTGCGTACTGCGTTCGGTGCCTGCTGGCGGTAATCGTGCAATGCGGCTTCGTCGTTGGCAGCCAGTTTGTCGACAATCCAGTCGCGGAAGTCCCGGGCCCACGGCTCGACGCTTTCCGGGCCGGCGTGCCAGTCCAGTTCTCGCAGGTTGTGGGTGATGCTGCCGGAACCGATCAACAGAATGCCCTGTTCGCGCAGGCTGGCCAGCGCCTGGCCGACGCGGTTCTGCAATGCCGGGCCGCCACTGCTGGGCAGGGAAACCTGAACCACCGGGATATCGGCCTGCGGGTACATCAGCGACAGCGGCACCCACACGCCGTGATCGAACGGTCGTTGCGGGTCGAGGCGCGCCGGCAGGTGGTTGGCAGTCAACAGGTCGGCAACCTCGCGGGCCAGTTGCGGATTGCCCGGGGCCGGATACTGCACCTCAAACAACGCGCGTGGGAAACCGCCGAAGTCGTGCCAGGTTTCCGGTTGCGGATGGCTGCTGACCAGTAGTTCATGGCTTTCCCAATGAGCGGAAACGATGATGATGGCTTTCGGGCGTGGCAGTTCGGCCGCCAGCCGCGCCAGGGCCGGGCCACTGGCACCGGGCTCCAGCGCCAGCATGGGCGAGCCGTGGGAAATAAACAGGCTGGGAAACATGGAAGAGTTCCTGAGCGTTAAGATGGCTCATCTTCATTCAGTTCATTGATCTAATTCCAATATAAGTTTTAACGCCTTTTGATCGAATTCCTGGGAGGATGCATGCAGCCGGAGTTTTGGCACAAGAAGTGGGAATCGAACCAGATCGGCTTTCACCAGCCTGAGGTGAACCCGTATTTGCAACGGTACTGGCCCGGTCTGGCCATTCCGGCGCAGGCGCGTGTGTTGGTGCCGTTGTGCGGTAAAAGTCTGGATCTGCTGTGGCTCGCCGGCCGTGGTCATCAGGTGCTGGGCGTCGAGCTGTCGCAGAGGGCTGTCGAAGACTTCTTCCGTGAGCAGCAATTGCAGCCGCAGATCAGCGAAGAGGGCGGCTTCAAGGTTTATCGCGCCGGCGCGATCGAATTGTGGTGTGGGGATTTCTTTTCGCTGACGGTGGCTGACGTGGCGGGTTGCACTGCGCTGTACGACCGGGCGGCAATGATCGCCTTGCCGCCGGCGATGCGCGAGCGTTATGCGGCTCATCTGCAGAGCATTCTGCCGACGTGTCGAGGGCTTTTGGTAACGCTGGATTACGATCAGTCGCAGATGCCAGGGCCGCCATTTTCCGTAGACGATGCCGAAGTGCAGCGTTTGCTGGGCAGTGTCTGGCGCGTCGAGATGCTGGAGCAGCAGGATGTACTCGGTGACAGCTGGAAGTTCGTGCAGGCCGGCGTAACCCGGCTTGAGGAACGGGTTTACCGGATTTACGGGGCGTAAACGACAGGCAAAAAAAGGCCCGCATCACTGCGGGCCTTTTCATTGGTGCGCCGGTTTGATCTTTGATCAACCGCGACGACGCAGGGCGTCGATACGCTCTTCCAGCGGCGGGTGGCTCATGAACATGCGGGCGAACCCTTGTTTGATGCCACCGTTGATGCCGAAGGCGTTCAGGGTGTCCGGCATGTGTACCGGCAGGCCCTGTTCGGCGCGCAGGCGTTGCAAGGCGTTGATCATCGCGCCGGTACCGGCCAGGCGGGCACCGGCATCGTCGGCACGGAACTCGCGCTTGCGCGAGAACCACATCACGATCGCGCTGGCCAGAATGCCGAGTACCAGTTCGGCGAAGATGGTCGCGATGTAGTAGGCCATGCCCTGGCCTTCTTCGTTCTTGAAGATCACCTTGTCGACGAAGTTGCCGATGATCCGTGCGAAGAACATCACGAAGGTGTTCACCACGCCCTGGATCAGCGCCAGGGTAACCATGTCGCCATTGGCCACGTGACCGATCTCGTGAGCCAGCACGGCCCGCACTTCGTCTTCCTTGAAGCGCTCGAGCAAGCCCTGGCTGACCGCGACCAGTGCGTCGTTCTTGTTCCAGCCGGTAGCGAAGGCGTTCGCTTCGTAGGCCGGGAAAATCCCGACTTCGGGCATCTTGATTCCGGCTTCCCGGGACAATTGCTCGACGGTTTGCAGAAGCCATTGCTCGTGACGAGTGCGTGGCTGGGTGATGATCTGGGTGCCGGTGCTCATCTTCGCCATCCACTTGGAGATGAACAGCGAAAACAGGGAACCGGCAAAACCAAAGACTGCACAGAAAACCAGCAGCTGACTGAGGTTGAGATCAACCCCGTTGGCCGCCATGAACCCGTTGAAGCCGAAAAGGCTCAGGGTGATGCTGGCTATCAGCACGACCGCCAGGTTAGTGGCCAAAAACAGCAGGATGCGCATCATGGTTGTAGAAGTCTCCTCAAGCTAAAGATGTAGCGTACTGCGGGGTATATAAGGTGCGGCACCTGGCGATTCAACCGAGTGACTATTTCAAACTGTGTCCTACACCGGATTCGCCGGGCTATGGGACATTTCCCACTTCTTGATCCGGTATGGATGACAGGCACGCGCCACCCGGTCTCATTGCGTCAGGCACGCATGATTCGTATGAATCGCAAGTGTAGAAGGTGCTGGAGGAGGGGCGCAGCAGAAGTGTTGCTGAATCAGACAGTGCGCAACGTTCGGGCCGTTGCGCACTGAGCGCCGGTTACTGGCGGTAGGACTTGAGGAAGTTGCCGATGCGACCGATGGCCATGTCCAGGTCATCGACCCGCGGCAGGGTGACCACGCGGAAGTGGTCAGGCCACGGCCAGTTGAACGCCGTGCCCTGCACCACCAGCAGCTTCTCGGAGAGCAGCAGGTCGAGCACGAATTTCTCGTCGTTGTGGATCGGGCAGACTTTCGGGTCGATCTTCGGGAACGCGTACAGTGCGCCCATCGGCTTCACGCAGCTCACGCCGGGAATGTCGTTGAGCAGCTCCCAGGTGCGGTTGCGCTGTTCCAGCAGGCGACCTTGCGGCAGTACCAGATCGTTGATGCTCTGATAGCCACCCAGGGCGGTCTGGATCGCATGCTGGCTCGGCACGTTGGCGCACAGGCGCATGTTGGCCAGCATGTCGATGCCTTCGATGTAGCTGTGGGCGTTGTGTTTCGGCCCGGAAATGGCGATCCAGCCGGAACGGAAACCCGCCACGCGATACGACTTGGACAGGCCGTTGAAGGTCAGGCACAGCAGGTCCGGGGCCAGCGAAGCGGTGCAGATGTGCACGGCGTCGTCATAAAGAATCTTGTCGTAGATTTCATCGGAGAACACCACCAGGTTGTGCTGACGGGCCAGTTCGAGCATGCCCAGCAGCACTTCCTTCGAATACACCGCGCCAGTCGGGTTGTTCGGGTTGATGATCACCATCGCCTTGGTGTTCGGGGTGATCTTGGCCTTGATGTCGGCCAGGTCAGGGAACCAGTCGGCGCCCTCGTCGCACAGGTAATGCACCGCGTTGCCGCCGGCCAGGCTTACGGCTGCGGTCCACAGCGGGTAGTCCGGGGCCGGTACCAGCACTTCGTCGCCGTTGTTGAGCAGCGCCTGCAGCGACATCACGATCAGCTCGGACACGCCGTTGCCCAGGTAGATGTCTTCGATGCCGACACCTTCGACCTGCTTCTGCTGGTAGTACTGCATCACCGCCTTGCGCGCGCTGAACAGGCCTTTGGAATCGCTGTAGCCCTGGGCGGTCGGCAGGTTGCGGATCACATCCTGGAGAATTTCGTCCGGCGCTTCGAAACCAAAGGGCGCCGGGTTGCCGATGTTCAGCTTGAGGATGCGATGGCCTTCCTCTTCCAGGCGTTTGGCGTGCTTGAGCACCGGGCCGCGAATGTCGTAGCAGACGTTGGCGAGCTTGTTCGATTTGCTGAACTGCATGGCGATGTGATCCCGAAAATGAACGATCCAGGCGGCGGGTGGACAACCGTGCTGGGAATCCTGCGTCTTCACACAGGCAAGTGTCTCGAGCGGCGGTTTCCAACAATCCGTTTGAATGCGCAGGAACCCGCTGCCAGACTGGCGTGTGACGAGGCGCAATCATACGTGCCGCCCGATCCGTGGAAAAGGTACAGATCGGGCTTTTTCAGCCGCTGAGGTGTGATGATGGAAAAGATTGAAAAGACCCTGGAAGAATGGCGGGCGATGCTCGACCCCGAGCAGTTCAACGTGTGCCGCCTGAGCGCCACCGAGCGACCGTTCTCGGGTAAATACAACGCCACCAAGACCGATGGCGTCTACCACTGCATCTGCTGCAACGAACCGCTGTTCGACTCCAGGACCAAATTCGACTCCGGCTGCGGCTGGCCAAGCTTCTACGCGCCGATCGGCGACAACGCCATGACCGAAATCCGTGATACCAGCCACGGCATGATTCGTACAGAAGTGAAATGCGCCAAGTGCGATGCGCACCTGGGCCATGTCTTCCCTGACGGCCCTCCACCGACCGGCCTGCGCTATTGCATCAACTCGGTGTGCCTGGACCTGGTGCCGCGCGAGTAACCGATACGGGCGATCCACGGGTCGCCTTTCGAATAATTAAATTGCACGCAATTCAATTGCTCGCTATTTTTGCCGTCTACCCATTTTTCAAGAGTGCGCACCATGAGCGACAACCTGCTGAACATTCCGTGCACCACCATCAAAGGCGAGCAAAAGACCCTCGCCGATTTCGCCGGCAAAGCTGTGCTGGTGGTCAATACCGCCAGCAAATGCGGTTTCACGCCGCAGTACAAAGGGCTTGAGGAACTGTGGCAGACCTACAAGGATCAGGGGCTGGTGGTGCTGGGCTTCCCGTGCAACCAGTTCGGCAAGCAGGAGCCGGGCAACGAGGGCGCCATCAGCGAGTTCTGCGAGCTGAACTACGGCGTCAGCTTCCCGCTGTTCAAGAAGATCGAAGTCAACGGTACCGGCGCCCACCCGCTGTTCGTGCAGTTGAAGAAGCGCGCGCCGGGTGTGCTGGGCTCCCAGGGCATCAAGTGGAACTTCACCAAATTCCTGATCGGCAAGGACGGCCAGTTGGTCAAGCGCTTCGCCCCGGCCACCAAGCCGCAGGATCTGAGCCGCGAGATCGAAGCCCTGCTCAAATGAACAACCTGTCCGCCGATTCGCTGAAGCTCGACAGTCAGCTGTGCTTCAAGTTGTACGCCGCATCGCGGGCCGTGATCCGTGCCTACAAACCGATGCTCGATCAGCTCGGCCTGACCTATCCGCAATATCTGGCAATGCTGGTGTTGTGGGAATGGCAGCAAACTGCGCCGGAGCAACCGACAGTCAAGGCGCTGGGTGAGCGTCTGGCACTGGACTCCGGCACGCTGACGCCGCTGCTCAAGCGATTGGAGCACCTGCAACTGGTTCAGCGTCAGCGCTCGGCCCGGGACGAGCGTGAAGTTCATCTGAGCCTTACGCAGCAAGGGCAGGCGCTGCGTGAACAGGTCGGGCCGTTGAAGGCGCGGCTGTTGTGCGACAGCGGGGTTGATCTGGACCGGCTCAATGACTTGCGTAGCGGTCTTGATCACTTGCTGGGGCAGATCAAAGCACTGTCGTAGTCGGAATCCACTGGTCCAGCAACGCCGCCAGTTCTTCACGACGGAACGGCTTGGCCAGATAGTCGCTCATGCCCGCCGCCCGGCAGCGTTCGCGTTCCTCGGACATGGCGTTGGCGGTCAGGGCGACAATCGGCAGATGCGGCCAGCGTCCGCTCTGGCGAATCTGACGGCTGGCTTCGTAGCCGTCCATCACCGGCATGTTGCAGTCCATCAGCACCAGATCGAATTCGTCGTGTTCCAGCTGATCCAGCGCCTCCACCCCATGGGCGGCAACCACGACATCGCAGCCGAGTTTGCCCAACATACCCTTGGCCACCAGTTGATTGACCGGGTTGTCCTCCACCAGCAGCACCCGACCACGTCGTTGCGAAGGCACACTCTCGAGGCGGGCGCGGTCGATGGTGGTGAGATCCGGCAGCAGCGTCCGGCGCAGATTCTGATACAACGCGTTGCGGGCCAGCGGTCGAGCCTGCTGCTGCAATGGGGCAAGGGCAGTGGCTTCTTCACCCGGCATGAAACTGCCATAAGCCGTCACCAGCAGAATCGGCGCCGTCATCGCCGGACGCAGACCGAACAGGCATTCGGGGCAGTCGGTGATGATGACGTCGGGGGAGAGACCGAGCAGCGGGTCGTCGAGGGTTCGCTGCTCGTAGGTCAATCCCCAGACCGGCAGCAGGCTTTCCAGCAGCTCGGCCAGCCCGCTGACCGCGTTGGTGATCGCCAGCACCTTTCCGTGCAACGGGGGTGCAATCACCGTGCGGGTGTGGCAGGGCAGTGGCAGCTCAGCGCAGAACTGACTGCCGAAACCCACTTCGGAACTGATGGTCAGACGCCCCTGCATGGCTTCGCACAGGTTGTAGGTCAGGGCCAGACCGAGCCCGGTGCCGCCGTACTGGCGGGTGATCCCGGCACCCGCCTGGGTAAACGGCTGGAAAATCTTCACCTGCGCTTCCTGGGCGATGCCGATGCCGGTGTCGCAGACCTCGATCCGGACGCCGTCCTTCCAGGTGGACAAACGCACATCGACCCGGCCGAAACGAGTGAATTTCAGGGCATTGGACAGCAGGTTGCTGACGATTTGCCTGACCCGGGTCGGATCGCCAAGTACCAGCGCCGGGAAGTGCGGATCGATCAGGCAGGTCAGTTCCACACTCGGCGCCGCGTTTTGCGACAGCAGGTTGGCAGTGTCTTCGATCAGTGAGCCGAGATCGAAGGGAATGTGTTCGAGCTCCAGCTGCCCGGCATCGAATTTGGACAGGTCGAGAATGTCGTTGAGCAATTCCACCAACACCTTGCCCGAGTCGTGGGCGATGGACAGTTGTTGCTGTTGTTCGGCGTTGAGCGGGCCGTCGAGCGACAGGGCGATCATCCCCAGCAGGCCGTTGAGCGGGGTACGGATCTCGTGGCTCATGTTGGCGAGGAATGCCGAGCGAGCCTCGGCCATATCCAGTGCCGTGCTGCGGGCCACTTCCAGTTCCTGGTTGGACTGGCTGAGTCGCGCGTTGATCGCCTTGAGCTCGGCGGTACGCGCCGAGACGATGTCTTCGAGTTGTGCGAGGTAGTCGGTGAGACGGTTTTCCGCATTGCGCCGTTGCTGGATTTCCGTGGCGATGTTCTCGAACTGCTGATTGGCAACTTTGACCAGCACGCCGATCTCGTCATTGGCGTGCCCACCCGGACATTCCAGGGTGGTCGGCTCGGCACTGCGCGGGTCGCGGCCGCTGAGTTCACGGATCACTCGCACCAGGGGTTTGGTCAGCATCACGTAGAACAGCGCGAGCAGGATCCCGGTGAGAATCAGGCTGCGGGCGAAACCGTTGAGCAGCGTGACTTCCGCGCGGCGCAGAAAGCGGCTGCCAAAGGCGAAGGTATCGACTTCCAGGCTCAGGGTGCCGAGGGATTCGTTGGGCAAGTGATCGAGATAAAGACGGTCTTCGAACTGACGTTTGGCGCCGAACAGGAAGTCGCTGATCATCCGGTAGCCGCTTTGCAGCTCCGGGCGTTTGACGCTGGCCAATACCGTCTGATTGTTATCGGTGAGTTTTGCGGAAATGATGGCCGGCGAACGCAGCAGGCCCAGGGTCAGTTCCTGCGCCAGTTCGGCATCGATGTTGTAGGCGATGCGTGAGGCCGGGTTATGGCTGATTTCCAGCAAAGACAGGATTTCACGGTTGATGGACGCGTCTTCACTGGCATAATCGATGCCGATTTGCAGCAGGCTGAGCAGCGTGCCCAGAATGAACCCGACCAGCACGGTAAGCCGGGCCTGTTTGTACGACAGCCGGTGGGTGAATTTGATATCCATGGGGTGTTGAACCACTTCCGTTTCCCTTCGCTGCTCAAGCATAGTCGATCATGCACGGATTCCGGGGTTCCCGAAGCGCCTTGTAACAAGGGCCGGGACAGGTTTCGGACGCTGTCTGTCTTTGCTGCACCGCCATCATCACTGTGAACGAGCCCGAGGAGAAGACGTGGATTCCCGATTGAATGCTTTTCTTGAGCGCGCCGAGTCGGTTCTGGCGCGGATCGAACCGCTATTGCCGGCTCCACGCCCGGTCATCGACTGGGGCACCTGCCTCGCCGCACGCTGGCAGCGCGACGGTCGCAGCGGTTATCTGCTGCCGCTGGAAGTCAGCCTCGACATGCGCCTGTCGGACCTGATCGGCGTCGACCGGCAGCTGGAGCAACTGGGCCGCAACACTCAGCAATTTCTCGACGGCATGCCGGCCAACCATGCGCTGCTGTGGGGTTCGCGTGGTACCGGTAAATCGTCGCTGGTGCGCGCGCTACTGGCAGAACACGCCAAGGCCGGTTTGCGTCTGATCGAAATCGAGCGCGATCATCTGGCGGACCTGCCACGGGTGGTGGAGCAGATCGCCAAGCTGCCGCAGCGCTTTGTGCTGTTCTGCGACGACCTCTCGTTCGAGTCCGGCGAAGGCGACTACCGCGTATTGAAAAGCGTGCTGGACGGCTCGCTCGAACAGGCGCCGGACAACGTGTTGCTGTACGCCACTTCCAACCGTCGTCATCTGGTGCCGGAAAAGGAAAGCGACAACGAAAACTGGAAGCGCGTCGATGGTGAGCTGCATCCGAGCGAAGCGGTGGAAGACAAGATCGCGCTGTCGGATCGCTTCGGCCTGTGGCTGTCGTTCTATCCGTTTACCCAGGAGCATTTCCTCAACGTCGTCGAGCACTGGATCGGCCAGTTGGCCGCCAAGGCCGGCCTGAGCTGGGAACGCGACGAACAACTGGACATTCTCGCCGTGCGCTGGGCAACCGGCCGTGGCAACCGCAACGGACGTTGCGCGTACCAATTCGCCCGTTACTGGGTGGGACTGAAATTGTTGGAGCACAAGGCATGATTGATTTGCAACAGAGCGGCCAAGGCCTCGAAGGCTATGGCATGTTGGCCGCACAACTGGAGTCGCTGCTGGCGGACGAGCGCGATTTCATCGCCAACGCCGCGCAGTTTTCGGCGTTTCTGTTCAACCAGCTCGATGATCTGAACTGGGCCGGTTTCTACCTCAATCGCAACGAAGAGCTGGTGCTCGGCCCGTTCCAGGGCCAGATTGCCTGCGTACGCATACCGTTCGGTCGCGGTGTGTGCGGCGCGGCGGCTGCCAGCTTGCAAACGCAACGGGTTGAAGACGTTCACGCGTTCCCCGGCCATATCGCCTGCGACAGCGCGTCGAACAGCGAGCTGGTCGTGCCGTTGGTCAAGGACGGTCGCCTGATCGGCGTGCTCGACCTCGACAGCCCGAAGCTCGCGCGTTTCGGTGCAGACGATCAGGCCGGGATCGAGCAACTGGCGGCGATCTTCCTGCGCCTGACCGACTGCTGATCACGCCGCCAGGCCCGCCTTGAGCAGCACGGCCGCCGGATCCACGGCATCGATCTGCCGTGGATCGAGAAACCGCGTGGCGTACTGCAGATACACGCCATCGCGGATGAACAGCCCGAACAGCTCGGCATCGATGTGCGCTTCGCGGCACATGGTGGCCATGATCCCCAGCGCTTCACTGAGGGACTTGGCCTTTTTGTACGGGCGGTCGGCGGCGGTCAGGGCTTCGAAGATGTCGGCAATCGCCATCATGCGCGCCGGCAGGCTCATGTCTTCGCGCTTCAGGCGCTTGGGATAACCGGTGCCATCCATTTTTTCGTGATGCCCGCCGGCGATTTCCGCGACGCTGTTCAGATGCCCGGGGAAGGGCAGGTGACTGAGCATCAGGATCGTCTGCACCATGTGGTGGTTGATGATGTAGCGTTCTTCGCGGGTCAGCGTGCCCCGGGGGATGCTCAGGTTGTACAGTTCGCCGCGATTGTATTTATAGGGCGGCACGTCGAGCTTGAAGCCCCACGGATTGTCCTTTGGAATCAACTCACCTTCGGCGCGCTCCAGCAGATGCTCCGGCTTGTCTGCCAGCAATGGTTCGGTGACCGGCAAGGGCGGTGCCGGGGTGCGTGCCTGACGCCGGTTCTCTTCCCATGACAGGCCCAGCCGATCATCCAGCGTGCGCGTCCAGGTACGTCGGGCGATGCCTTGCAGACGTTGCAGGTCGGCCTCGGCCATCGCTTCAC
The DNA here is from genome assembly GCF_029967985.1 of Pseudomonas sp. V88_4. Taxonomy (NCBI): domain Bacteria; kingdom Pseudomonadati; phylum Pseudomonadota; class Gammaproteobacteria; order Pseudomonadales; family Pseudomonadaceae; genus Pseudomonas; species Pseudomonas sp. V88_4. The sequence continues at coordinate 84,300 of NZ_JASCAF010000048.1, read as the reverse complement.
TGCCCAGATTGCAGTGGGCGACGAATGCAAAATCATCATCCAGTGCTGTCAGGGTTGCGTCACGCAGGTCGGCCAGTTGCTGCTCTTCGCCGCCCATCGCCAGGGCTTGCCAGTAGCTGACCCAGGCATCGCGCTTGAGCACTTCGAAGCGGGTGCGGATTTCATGAAGGCGATCGTTCAGGGTTTCCAGTTTGGTGGCTTTGTCGACCACGTATTCCGGGGTCGTGACTTTGCCGCAATCGTGTAGCCACGCGGCGATGTGCAAGGCCTCCCATTCATCTTCGTTCGGCTGGTAAGCGCTGAAGGCCGGCGCCTGACTGGCTGCAGCGGCCTGGGCGAGCATAAGGGTCAGTTCCGGCACGCGCTGACAATGCCCGCCGGTATAAGGGCTCTTGGCATCGATGGCGCCGGCCAGCAATTGAATGAACGCGTCCAGCAGTTGTTTCTGCCGGGCTTGCAGGCGCTGGCTCTCGATACTCACCGCTGCCGCCCCGGACACTGCTTGCAGGAAGGCGATACGGTCGGGCCGCAGCTTTTCCAGATCACTCGCCGTGCCGCTGTCATTGATCAGCAGCACCAGCAGGCCGACGGTTTCGTTGTGCCGGTTATGCAAACGGATACCGATCAGATGAACCCTCGGTGACGCCATGGCCAGCAGCACTTTGCGCAGATCGGTGGCCTGTTCGAAGCCCAGATTGCTCACGACTGTGTCGGCGCTCGCCAATTGCCGAAACCATTCGGGCCCCTGAGTAGCGTCAAGGTTGCGTCCCTGAATGTCGAACGCGGTCAGGGCTTGAGAGGCGCCATCGACCACCAGTCCGTAGGGCTCCATGCGATTGCCGTCGTTTTCCCGCAGATAGATCAGGCCCGCCTGAGCCTGGGCGATCTGCACAGTCTCGAACAGCGCCCGCTGCAGCAGCGGTTCGAAGCGGGTTTCCGCCGTCAGGCTGTCGGTGATCCGAAAAAAACTGGCCAGGGTGTCTTTCATGCGCGCCATCGACAGGCTCAACTGGTCAATCTCCAGTACCAGCGATCGACGGGTCATGGGAAAGTTGAAGTCGAAACTGCGAATCGCATCGGCTTCCTTGACCAGCGCATGCAGCGGCTTGACCAGAATTCGCGAGATCAGCCAGCCCAGCGGCAGACAGAGCAGCAGAGTAGCCAGCGTGATCAACGCGCCTTGCCAGCGCATGCGATAGGCGTCGACCAGCAACTCGTCCTCCGGCACCAGCAACGCCATCTGCAAACCTTTCGGTCCTCCTTCCTGCAACTGGCTGCGGGCGACGATCCATAGCCGGCCGTCGGCTTTGAGCCGATTGCCCTGATGGCCGGACAACAAGGCGTCAAGGGCGGGGCTCAAGTCGGCAGCCTTGGCCAGACGCGCCGTACGGTCATCGACGATCAGCCGGCTGCTGTCGGGGTAGGCCACGGCGTTGCCGTCGGCGTCGAACAGGACGATTTCCGTGGCCGGTGTCACCACGTGTTTGATCAAGGTTGCGGAGAGTGCGTCGAGGGTCAGGTCGGCGCCAATCACCGCGTCATCACCGCTGCGCCTCGCCAGTGTCGTGCCAACGTTGTGGGTGGAGAAAAAAATGTAGGGTTCGGTGGTGATCTGCTCGGTCTGTTGCCGTGCGTTGATATACCACGCCCGGCTGCGGGGATCATAAGGATCGTCGGGGTTGTCCTGCTGGCCGACCGGGGACAGTGCCTGGTCGAAGAACAACGACTGTGAATGCGTCTGGCCGCTGGCGTCGTGCGCGATGCTCCAGACCTGAAAGGCCGCCGAGTCCGGTGCCTTGAGCAGGGTTTTCAGCGCTGATGTGCGCAACGGACGGACCATGAAGAAATCGCCGTTGCCATACCCCAGGTACAGCGAGGCCAGAGCCGGATTGTCCGTCAGGGACTGGCTGAACGGCTTGAGCAACGCCAGGCGCGGTTCGAGGCCGGAAGAGCGGGCGGCGGGGGTGTCCGCCAGCAGGCTCAGCAGGTGTCGGATCGGTGCGTAAGTGGCCTGCAGATCGAGGCGCACATCCTGCTCGATGCGATTGAACAGCTTTTCGCTGCTCGACAGGATGATCTGAGTGGTCTGCCGATAGTTGAACAGACCCAGCACCACTCCGGTGAGCAACAGCAGAAAGGTGAACATGACGCTGATATGCACGTGCAGCGGAAACCGGCGTTGTTCCGGGCGCAGTGGGCTGGGCATTGCGGACTCTCCGTGTAGGTAAGCACACTGCTCAGCGTTCAAGCATAGTTAAGCTCCGGCCACTTTGCTTCGGGTGAGCCGGACCAGTTGCTGCTCCAGTGCCTGCTCCAGTTCCAGGATGGCAAGACGGCTGGCCCGGCAGCGATGCTCGATCTCATCCTCCGGCAGTGCTTGCAGACAAGCCTGTTCAAGCGCATCGCAACAGTCGATCAGGCGCGACGCCTGGGCAATGCGCGCGGCGCCCTTGATCTTGTGTGCGATGACGGCCAGTGCAGGGGGATCCCGGGTGAGGGACAGCGCCTGCAACTCCTGTCGGTCAAGGCGACTGCTGCTGAGCAGTTCTGTCAGCAATCGATGGGTCTGGGCAGGATTGCCTCCGGTCAGCAGCGTCAGTCCCTGCAGATTGAACACGGGTGCGCGGAACAGTGGCTGAACACGGTCGACCCATTGACTCAGGCTGGTCAGGCTAAGGGGCTTGAACAGGCAGTCGTTCATGCCTGCCTGCTTGCAGCGCAGAATCTCTTCCGGCTGGGCATTGGCGGTGAACCCCAGCACCGTGCAGGCAGGTCGGCGGGTGAGCTTTTCGTGCTGACGAATGGCCCGGGTCAGCTCGTAACCGCTCATGACGGGCATGTTGCAATCGGCGATAACCAGATCGAATTCGCCGTTTTTCCATTGCTCCAGCCCTTGCTGGCCATCTTCGGCGATACAGAAACGATGGCCGAGGTATTCCAGCTGCTGGCACATCAGCAGCCGATTCGCCGGATGGTCATCAACCACCAGAACGGTCAGCGGAGTGAGAGATGCCTGGATCTGCGGTTCGTCTTCGGTGCTTGTCACTTCTGCAGGCAGAATGGCCAGCGGCAGCGACAGAGTGACCTGGGTGCCGATTCCGGCCAGGCTGCTCAACCGCAGCTTTCCACCCATCATTTCGCAGAGGTTGCGGCTGATAACCAGCCCCAGCCCTGTGCCGCTTACCGTTCGCGGCCCGCCGTTGCCGGCCTGGGCAAAGGGTTCGAACAATCGCAACTGATCCTGCGTCGATATCCCGATGCCACTGTCCTGTACGGTCAATTGCATCATCGAGCGTTCGGGATCATCGGTGGGAAGTACATCCAGCGTGATCCTGATCTGTCCTGCTTCAGTGAACTTGATGGCATTGCTGATCAGGTTCGACAGCACCTGTTTGAAGCGCAGAGGGTCGAGGTGCACATCGACATTCAGTTCAGGGGGAGAGACGGACAGGGTCAGTGACAGCTGTTTCTGCCGGGCGAGCCCTTCGAAGATTCTGACCACCGAGCCAACGGTGTCGACCAGATTGATTCGCTCGGGGTTCAGGCTCAGTCGCCCGGACTCGATGCGGGCAATGTCCAGTATGTCGCCGATCAGGCCCAGCAGGTCCTTGGCCGAATGGTAGGCCGTTTCGATTCCGGAGCGATCCGGATGAGCCTTATCCATGCGCTTGAGCGTCAATTCGAGCATGCCGATCACCGCGTTCATCGGCGTGCGGATCTCGTGGCTCATGGTCGCCAGAAACGTACTCTTGGCCCGGCTGGCATCGTCCGCCCGCTCCTTTGCTGCGCGCAGTTCATCGAGCAGCTCGCGGCGTTCACTGATGTCGATCCAGCCGCCGATGATTCCCTGGACTTCGCCGCTGGAGTCCCGGTACGGCAGGATCCAGTGATAGATCGTCAGGTGTCGGTTGCCGATCTGGAGCGGCCGGTCGAGCACCAGCGGTCGGCCTTCGGCCACTACCCGCTGATAGTCGGCCTGATAGGTCAGGGCCTCGCAAGCGTTGTTCAAGGCGCCCTGCATCACGCTTTTGCCTATGACGTCTTCGCGCCGGGCATTGAACGCCTGAAGATAACTGTCATTGCAGCTTTGCAGCAGACCCTCACGATCTCGCACGTAGATTGGATGGGGCGTACCGTTGACCAGTGAACCCATGAATTCCAGTTGATCGCTCAAGGCCCGTTCCGCCGACTTGCGCTGTTTGATCTGGCGCCGCATGTAAGCATTCCAGAGCAGTGACAGCAGCAACAGCAGGCAGGCGCCGCCGATGACTTGATAGAAAAAGCGTTGGTATTGACGCCAGGTGCCTTGCGAAACGCTTGAGTAGCCACGCCAGCGCCCATTGATGATGCCCAGTTCTTCGGGCGTGATGCTCATCAGCGATTTATCGATGATCGAGCTCAGTTCTGTGTTGTCCCGCGCAGTCGCCAGAGAAAAAGCCGCCTGACGGGTGCCGATGGTGGTGGTGATCTGCAAGGGATGCTCGAAGGTTCGCGATGCAATGAAGTAGTTTGCGATGACCAGGGAGTTGACTGCGCCTTCGACCTGACCTTCGTCCAGCAGCGCCACGGCACTGAAAGTATCCGGCGTTTCGATCAGTTGAATGCGTGGAAACTCCCTGCGCAGGTATTCGATCATCGGATTGCCCTGAGCGATCGCCAGACGCTTGCGTTTGAGCTGCCCAAGGTGCGTGGGACTGTCGGCGGCTTTCCGGGTCAACAGTACGTATGAATTTTCCAGATAGGGACGGCTGAAGTTCAGGGTTTCCTCGCGTTGAGCAGTTGGCAGCAGGGCCGCGATCAGGTCAGCCTGGTGGTGCTCGACCTGCTTGATCATTTCGGCGTCGCTGCGGCTGCGGCGAATTTCGAAGCGCAGTCCGGTGCGCAGCCGGATGAGTTCGAGCAAGTCGGCGCTGATGCCGCGAAAATTGCCGTCACTGTCAAAGAACGTCAGAGGTGCGAAAGCTTCGTTGACCACCACGCTCACGACCGAATTCTTTTTCAGCCATTGCTCTTCGCGCTTGGTCAGTTGCAGTTTCTGGTCGGTCAGCAGTGTGTCGCTGCCGACGCTCCAGCGCTTGGCGATGTTTTCGCGCTCGCTGCCCGGCACGGCCTTGAGCACGGTATCGATGATGGCAAGCAGCTGCGGATTGTTGCGATGCACGGCGAAGCTGAAACCATGGGCTTCGTGCTTGCCGAAGTTGGCCATGCGGATGTTGTTCAGGTATCCCTTGCTGATCATGTAATGGGTGGAAATGGTGTCACCGAGGAACACGTCCGCCTGATCGAACGCTACTGCATTGATTGCGTTCTGATAGGACGGATAGGAGGTGATGAGGGCTTTGGGATAGATGGCCTTGACATCTTCCAGCGGCAAGTAGTGATACAGCATGCTCAGCCGCAGGCCTGCCAGACCTTCGGTCAGCGTGCGGGTTTCGCCTTCGCGCGTCACAAGGACTGGTTGATCAATGGCGTAGGGCCTGGACAGCACGATATCGGTATTCTCTGCTTCAAATCCGTTGGAAGTGCCAAGCATGTCGATGTGACCGTCGATCAATGCCCGTATGGCCGCTTCCCGCGAGGAGAACCGTTTGACCCTTATCGGCAGACCGGTTGCCTGACCAACGAGCATGGCGTAATCCGCCGTGAATCCTTCGTAGTCGTGCCCGCTGGCTGTCATGTCGAAGGGAGGATAGTCGGGTGCGGAGGTCCCCAGAATCAACTCGCTGCGGCTGTGCAGCCACGCCACTTGCGATGGGTCGAACACAGCCTGCACTGTCCGCTCGGTCGAGCGACCCAGCAGGGTGAGGTCTTGCGAGGCGGGTGATGCGGCTGTCAGAGAGGTGCAGAACCCCAGACATGCACTCCATGCAATCAGAACACTCATTAAACGGCTGGACATGTTGACTCTCACACGAGTGCGTTACGTTTGGCCATTTCAATAAGTTCTACGAGAGACTTGGCTTTAAGTTTCTGCATCAGTCGTTTTTTATAAGTGCTTACAGTTTTGTTGCTGAGGAACATGCCTTTGGCAATTTCCTTGTTGGTGCGGCCCTGGGCAAAAAGTTGCAAGACCATAAGTTCACGATCATTGACGGATTTGAAGAGCTCCAGCTCTGCATAACGCACGTCATCGTGACGAACAGGGTTCAACGCCTGACTGGGGAAATAGTTGTAGCCGGAAAGAACTGCCTTGATCGCACTGACCAGTTCGCTCAGGTCTTCCTGTTTGCACACATAACCCGATGCACCTGACTGCATGCAGCGAATGCCGAACAGGGTCGGACATTGCGCAGTCAATACCAGCGTCTTGAAGGGCGAACTCATGGCGTTGAAGCGGGCCAGGACTTCCAGGCCATCGAGCTTGGGAATGCTGATGTCGAGAATGATCAGGTCGGGCATGCATTCGCGAACCATCTGCATGGCGTCGACACCGTTATCGGTTTCTCCAACGACTTTATAACCTTCATGCTCCAGCAACATTCGAACGGCAAGGCGGATGACCGGGTGATCGTCGACAATAAAAACGGAGTTCATAATCAAATCCCATACGAGCGCAAATAAAGGGCGAACCTTAGCTCAGATGAATGAACGCTCGCATGAACTGACAGGGGGGTAGCGGCAATCTAGGAGTAATCCTACAAACAAAGAGGAATCAGACTACGTGTTAACTGGGTTTGGCGTAGGTAGAGGCGTGAGATGTTCAAAGATTGTTCATGATCAAGCATCATCGATGCCGGGGAAGTTTAAAAGAGTGAGGTGCAATTGATTGTTTCTGCTTTTATCTTCGAGCTTTCTGAACAAGTCCCGACGGAAGTATTTGTCGTTTCGCTTCCGCGTCCCCGGGCCCGACCGATCCATTGCAGACCGATCGGGTGGCAAGTGTCAATGGCTGGAACGTCCGGTCATTTCCAGCGCCATGTCACTGGCGTAGCTGTCGGTCATGCCAGCGATGAAATCGATCATACGCAGGAACGACGCGTGCAGAGGGCCGTGCGGATCCGGCGCATTGTTCCCCAGCAAATCGAGAATTCGACGACTCTTGAACGACGGCGTGCGGCCGTTGTGCTGTTCCAGGGCTGCACCACAGAACGCGTTAAGCAGAATTTCCAGAGTCGTGTAGGCGCCGATCTCATGCAGGGTCTTGCGCTTGTCCTGGAAGATTTTCTTGCGGGCGATGTCCTTGGCGTTCAGCACGCAGCGCTTGGCCGGACCGTGCATATGTTCCACCAGATCCCCCGGCAGCGTACCGGCCAGCAATGCGTCCTGCTGTTCGACGAAGGCCCGGGCGGCGGCGTTGGTCAGGTGCTCGATGGCCTTGCCGCGCAGGATCGCCAGTTTGCGCCGGCGTGAATCCTGCGGGCCGAGCTGACGATAGGTTTCCGGCAGATCATCGCCTACCAGGCCAAGCAGCAGCGACTCGACTTCGGCGTACTCCAGCAGCTCCATTTCCAGGCCATCTTCCAGATCGATCAAGGCGTAACAGATGTCGTCCGCCGCCTCCATCAGATACACCAGCGGATGGCGCGCCCAGCGTTGCTCCTCCAGTTGCGGCAGACCGAGTTTGTGAGCGATCTGCTCAAGCAACGGCAGCTCGCTCTGGTAGCAGCCGAACTTGTGCTTCTTGTAACCGAGGGAATCGGCGTGACGGGCGGTCCACGGGTACTTCAGATAGGTGCCGAGAGTGGCGTAGGTCAACCGGGTTCCGCCGTCGAACTGGTGGTATTCCAGCTGCGTGAGCACTCGGAAACCTTGGGCATTGCCCTCGAAGTTCAGGAAATCGCCGCGTTCGGCGTCACTCATCGCATCCAGCCAGCCGCGCCCCGCAGCCTGTTGGAACCAGTGACGGATCGCGTCTTCGCCGGAATGGCCGAATGGCGGGTTGCCGATGTCGTGCGCCAGGCAGGCCGACTGGACCACCATGCCCAGATCGCTAGGTTCGCACCATTCGGGCAGGGCGCGGCGCAGGGTTTCGCCGACGCGCATGCCCAGCGAGCGGCCGACGCAACTGACTTCCAGCGAATGGGTCAGGCGCGTGTGAATGTGGTCGTTGCTCGACACCGGATGCACCTGGGTCTTGCGCCCCAGGCGGCGGAAGGCACCGGAGAAGATGATGCGGTCATGGTCTTTGTGGAACGGGCTGCGGCCAAGTTCCTGCGGGCTGTGCAACGGTTTGCCGAGACGTTCGCGGTTGAGCAGGGTATGCCAATCCAAGGCTGATTCTCTCCGTCGGGTGACTGGTTCCCTAGCTTCCCGGTTCAGGCTGGCATCTGCAAGCGCAACTACAAGCCCGCCGCATCGATGTCGATCAGCAGCAGGCGCTCGCCGTTATCGAAAAACTGTCCGGCGGTCAGGCAATATTGATTGCTGGTGGCATCGCGATAGGTGTTGGAAAGGGTCAGTCGCCGTTCTTCCCAGCCTTCAGCCAGCAGATGATAGAAGTACGGTCGCCACGACCAGTTGTGGCCCAGGTAGCGATTGTCGGCGACCCAGCCGCTGGAGCGCCATTCCAGGTTCGGCGTCAGTTGGGTGCCGTGACGGTCGCATTGGTAAAAACGCAGCAGCCAGGGAAAGGCGTCGAGTTGCGGCAGGGCACTGAGCGGGGCGCGAGCCTGGGCCCAGGTTTGCAGGATGGTCATGAGTTCACTGAGTTGCTGGCGCATGAACATCCATTTGCTGCGTTCAGCCAGTTTCTGGCGCACGTAGGACTGGCGCAGCTCGGCAAAGCGCTCAACGAAGTCATTGGTACCGAAAAGCGCCTCCTGCGCCCGGGCGAACAGAAAACCCTGCACGTAACGCGATCCACACTCCAGCGCAAAATTCAGTTGCGCATAGGTTTCCACGCCTTCGGCAATGATCCAGCAGCCGGTTTTTTCGGCCATTTGCGCGAGGGCCTTGACCACGTCGCTGCTTGGCCCGCCCAGTGCGGCCGCCTGAAACAGGCGCATGTCGAGTTTGAGAATGTCCGGTTGCAGCGCCAGCACTCGATCGAGCTGCGAATAACCGGCGCCAAAATCGTCGATGGCGATCCGGGCGCCGGCGTCGCGATAGCGTGCCACGACTTCGCTCAGGCGCTGACTGTTACCGCCGAGTTCGGTGATCTCGAAAACAATCCGTTGCGGGTCGATACCATGCCGGGCGAGCTGTTTCAGGCTAGGCAGTGCCTGGTCGGCCCGCAAGCGACTGATCCAGCGCGGTGACATGTTCAGGCTGAGAAACCAGTCCGGCGGAGCTTCGTGCAATCGGCTCAGCGCGTTGTCGCGTATCTGCCGATCCAGTCGGCGCAGCGCGATGGCCGGTGTACGCGGGTCGGCGAACAGCGGTCCGACCGATGCCAGTTGGCCATCGGCCTGACGCAGACGACCCAGTGCCTCGACGCCGGCAATGCGTCCGGTGGCGGTATCGATGAAGGGTTGAAAGCAGGCGAGCGGTTGCCCGTCGATCACGGGGCCTCCTTGTCGTTCTTGTTCTGGTCGAATTCTGCCGGCCGGATAGGCAAGCGGGATTGAACCTCCGGATAAGAGATTCAATCCCGCTGGTGTTGCAAGAATGCAGCCAGATGCGAGGGTTTCAGCGCTTGTTCGAACTCTGCATGGCCAGCTTGATCAGCGGAGCGAGGCTGGTGCCGAGGCGGATCAGGCGGGTCAAGCCGCCGACACCACCGTTTTTGGCCCCTATACCGGTGATGAAGCCCAGTAGCGTCACGGCCGCCACGCCCCATAACGGCGCGTGCTTGATGCCGAAACCGCCCTGCAGGTTTTGCGTCATGCCACGCATGCGTTGCAGAGGTTGCAGTACCTGGCCGGTTTCGTGGCGGATTTCCTGACGATGCATTTCCATGCGCAGACGGATCAGTGCCTTGCGCATTTCCCGGCGTGAGCTGTTGTGCGGAAGTTCAGGCAGGCTCATGGCAGCAGGCGCTCCCGGTCATTGGCCAGTTCTTCCAGCGTGCCGTGGAAGGGCGAGGATTCATCGAAGATTGCGGCCTTCAGACGCAGCGCACAAAAGATTGCCGCCAGGGTGTAGAACACGCACAGACCAATGATTGCAGCCAGGCGATACGTATCCCAGAACACGATCAGTACGAGGGTCGACAGGCCGACCAGCAACAGCAGCGCAAACACCAGTGCCAGGCCGGCGAACAGCAACAGACTGACGGTGCGTGCTTTCTGTTCCTGCAGTTCGATGCCGAACAACTCGACATGGCTGTGCAGCAGACCGAGAACGGCAGCACCCAGACGACGCGTGGAGGAGGCGGTGCCCGAGTTCGGGCCGGATTCACCGAACGACATGATCAGCGCCGCGTGGCCAGCAGGCCAATCAGGAAGCCGACGCCGGCGGCGATGCCCACCGATTGCCACGGGTTGGCCGATACATAATCCTCGGTGGCGGTGACTGCCGCCTGGCCACGCTCGCGCAGGGTGTCTTCGGTCAGCTTCAGGGTTTCCCGCGCGCGCAGCAGGCTTTCGTGGATCTGTTCGCGCAACTCATCGGCCTGATCACCGGCCAGCGTGGCGGTGTGCTCCAGCAAGCGTTCAGTGTCGCTGACCAGGGTCTGGAAGTCGTTCATCAGGATTTCTTGAGCAGTCTTTGCCTTGATGCTGGCCATGGGGGATCTCCGTAAGTGGCGTTCTGAAGCGGTGTTCTGAAGCGTTCGAGTATGAGCCAAGAGTGAAGGTTCAGTACAAATGACTGGTACAACTTTTGCTGTGTCGTGGTGCGTCGATCGGTGGCAGTGCGCTGTTGCCGGGCGCGAAACCGGGCAAAGCAAGGCCCGGATGATGAGGGTTCATGTCAGCCCATCGACCTTGTGCGCCAAAGCGGTTCACCGGACCTCCGGATGATTGGATGCGCGGTCGCAACTTGGTGCATGAAATGTGCGCATGAACCGCTTTGGTGCCTTTTTTTCAGCCTCGGGTCTGCCTCCTTATGGAAAATCTGCAAAGCGCTGTGGACACGCTGGTTCACAGTTCCAATACGTTGTTCATTCTGATCGGTGCAGTCATGGTTCTGGCCATGCACGCCGGTTTCGCGTTTCTGGAGGTCGGGACGGTTCGCCAGAAAAATCAGGTTAACGCCCTGTCGAAGATCCTCAGCGATTTCGCGGTGTCGACCCTCGCTTATTTCTTTATAGGCTATTGGCTTTCGTATGGAGTGACCTTCCTGCAACCGGCAGCGGTACTCAGTGCCGATCATGGTTATGGACTGGTGAAGTTTTTCTTCCTGCTGACCTTTGCGGCAGCGATCCCGGCGATCATCTCCGGCGGTATCGCCGAACGGGCGCGGTTTGTGCCGCAACTGTGCGCCACCGCGCTGATCGTAGCGTTCATCTACCCATTTTTCGAAGGGATGATCTGGAACGGCAACTACGGTCTGCAAGCCTGGCTGACCGCACAGTTCGGCGCCCCTTTCCATGATTTTGCGGGGTCGGTGGTGGTGCATGCCATGGGCGGCTGGCTGGCGCTGGCGGCAGTGCTGCTGCTCGGGCCGCGCAACGGACGCTATCGTGACGGCAAGCTGGTGGCGTTCGCGCCGTCGAGCATTCCGTTTCTGGCCTTGGGTTCGTGGATCCTGATCGTCGGCTGGTTTGGCTTCAACGTGATGAGCGCGCAAACCCTGCAAGGGGTCAGCGGACTGGTGGCAGTCAATTCGCTGATGGCCATGGTCGGCGGCACGGTGGCGGCGTTGATCGTCGGACGCAACGACCCTGGCTTCCTGCACAACGGCCCGTTGGCCGGGCTGGTGGCGGTGTGCGCCGGTTCCGACCTGATGCACCCGGTCGGCGCGCTGATGACCGGCGCGATTGCCGGTGCCCTGTTTGTCTGGTGCTTCACAGCGGCGCAGGTCAAATGGCGGATCGACGACGTGCTCGGTGTCTGGCCGTTGCATGGTCTGTGTGGCGTGTGGGGCGGCATTGCCTGCGGGATCTTCGGGTCGACCGCGTTGGGCGGACTCGGTGGCGTCAGCCTGATCAGCCAGTTGATCGGCACTGCCCTTGGTGTGGGGGTGGCGTTGATCGGCGGTTTCGCCGTGTATGGCGCGATCAAGGCGCTGCATGGTCTGCGCCTGAGCCAGGAACAGGAGTACTACGGCGCAGACCTGTCGCTGCACAAGATCGGCGCGGTGAGCCAGGATTAGGTCTCCTCATCGTCGGCTCCGGGGTAAAAGCCGTGAAGCAGGCGATAACGATCGATGCGCACCTGATCGACTTTCTCCTGCACCCGGTGCGCGGGAAACCCAAGCAGGATCAGGGCATGGGAACCGAGCATCAGGCTCGACTCCAGCAGTTCCGGCACCACTTCGCTGGCGCCGGCTGCTTTCAACTCGGCCGACTGGCTGTCGTCCCGGGTGCGCACCAGGATCGGCACTGTCGGGTTGAGGCGTCGAGCCTCCTTGAGAACCAGCAAGGCCACGTCGGCTTGGTCCACGGCAATCACCAGCAATCTGGCGCGCAATAAGCCGACGGCGATCAAAAGATCGCCGCGGGTTGAATCGCCGTAGTGGACGTCGCGTTCGGCGGTGGCGGCTTCCTGTATCCGCACCGGATCGTTGTCCAGCGCGACGTAGGTTTGCCCGGCATTGCGCATGAAGCGTCCGATCGACTGGCCGACACGGCCGTAGCCACAGATCACCACATGCCCGTCGAACCCGGCATTGAGGGCACTGATTTTCTCGATCTGTGCTTCCTGATTGGGCTTGCGGTGCAGGGCGGCGGCGATGCGTGGAGCGGCGCGTAACAGCAGGGGTGTCAGCAGCATCGAGCAGAACGTGGCGGCGAGCAGCAGGGCACCGAGTTCGGCGGGGAGCAGCCGTGTCTGTTGCATCTGCGCCATCAGCGCGAAGCAGAACTCACCGCCCTGGGCGAGGGCAAGGCCGCTGCGCCAGGCCGTTTCACTGTCGCTGCCGCGCCATTTCACCAACAGCGCCACCACCAGACCTTTGATAACCAGTAATCCCAGAGTCATGCCGATAATCAGCAGGCTGTGGCTGGCGAAAAGTTGCAGGTCGATCAGCATGCCGATGCTGACGAAAAACAGTCCCAGCAGAATGTCGCGAAACGGCCGGATATCGGCCTCGATCTGATGCCGGTAATGGCTCTCGCCCAGCAGCATGCCCGCGAGGAACGCGCCGAGGGCCGGAGACAGGCCCAACAAGTGGGTCAGCCAGGCTGTCAGCAATACGATCACCAGGGCCAGTAGCACGAACAGCTCCGCCGAGCGCGACGCCGCGACTTCCTGAAACAGTCGTGGCAGCAGCCAGCGGCTGGCCAGCAACAAACCGAAAAACAGCAATACGGTCTTCAACAAGGTCAGGGGCAGCGCCCAGTACCAGGCCTGATCACTGCTGCCGGCGAATACCGGCACCAGCGTGAGCAGCAATACGGCTACCACATCCTGAAACAACAGAACGCCGACGGCGTTCTGGCCGTGGCTGCTGAAGATTTCGCCGAGACTGCCCAATTCTTTGGTCACAATCGCCGTGGATGACAGCGACAGGCCGGCGCCCAGCAGCAAGGCTGGTGTGGCGGGCATTCCCAGCAACATCAGCACGCCTCCCAGCAGGAATGTGGTGATCAGCACTTGCTGGCTGCCCAGACGAAAAACCACCTGGCGCAGGGCAATCATTTTCGACAGGGAGAATTCCAGCCCCAGGGAAAACAGCAGAAACACCACGCCCAGCTCGGCAAGATCCGGCAAGTGTTCGCTTTCATTGATCCAGTCGAACGCCTTCGGCCCGACCATCAATCCCACACACAGGTAGCCCAGCACAGGGGGCAGGCGCAGGCGTCGGAACAGGGCAATCATCACCAGGGACGACGCCAGAATGATCAGCAGATTGGCAAACACAAGACACTCCGGGACAGGTCAGGCTCTTCAAGCGTAGAGGTAAAAAACACCGGAGCATCGCGTAAATGGCGATTTTGTGGGCTGATTTACATCAGGGTTTTACGAGGGGAGGGGCGTGCCCGGTAGATGGGTCGACGGACTTTGCGGGCAAGCCTAGAATGATCACTCGATTTTTGGGGTTGAGCGCACATGCTTCCTGAATGCCAGTTATTCGGCACCCTGGGGTGCCATTTGTGTGAGGTCGCGGAGGCCGAACTGATGCCTTTTGTCGAGCATGGTCTGCTGGTTGAGCTGGTGGATATTGCTGACGATGAATCGTGGTTCGAGGCCTACAGCCTGCGGATCCCGGTCTTGCGCAGGGTCGATACCGGTGCGGAACTGGGGTGGCCGTTCAGCGCCGATCAGGTGGTTGCATTCCTGCGTTGAGGTTTTTTTCTTTTCTGCGTTGATGGCGTCCGCCACCTTCGCTCAATCACGGCTTGGCACTGTTCGGGTTATTCGGTTACTGTATGCGCATACAGTAATTGGATTGGCCTGCCATGCCGTTCTCGGGCATTCATCAGGGCAAGCCGGATGTCAGAGGGAGCAACCGTGGTCAATGTCGAACAGTTGAAAAGCAGCGTGAATGGGATGTCGATTGACGTGGTGAGCGAGGCCGTCCGCGAATTGCGCCTGGACGGTCTGGTCACGGAAGGCAAGACACCCTTCAACAAGCTGCATTTCAATACGTGTTTTGCCGAGATCGAAGCCTTGTTCCAGCGTGCCGGCTATCACAAGCAACTGGATGTGGTCGGATATCAGGGACTTCTGTACGCCTTGTACGATCCTGGCCGCTGGGAGGCCGTGGATGTGTTGCGCTGGCTCAAAGAGTTCACCGAGGCGGCGGCGCTCAAATCGATCCCCGCCTGATTCTGCGCTAGGTCTGCTGCGCCCGGTGTTGGATAATGCCGTTCTGCTTTGAGGGTTCGAGTTCTCCATATGTCCAGTACGCCCACATTTTCCGCCGCACAGAATCAGGCCAGCACGCTTTATCTGCCCCCCGGTAACTGGCGGACTGTGCTCGACTGTCTGTGTGAGCATTTCAGTGCCATCGGGCGCGACCAGTGGCTGGATCGAATCGCCCGGGGGCGGGTGCTTGATGGCCACGGCCAACCAATCGCGCTGGATTTGCCCTACAAAGAAGGGCTGCGTATTCACTACTTTCGAGAAGTGCCGGATGAAAAACCGATCCCGGTAGTCGAGTCGATCCTGTATGCGGACGATCATCTGGTGGTGGCGGACAAGCCGCATTTCCTTCCTGTGACCCCGGCAGGCGAGTACGTCGAACAGACGTTGCTTCGCCGGTTGATCCGGCGTCTGGACAATCCTCATCTGGTGCCGCTGCACCGGATTGATCGGCACACGGCTGGGCTGGTGATTTTCTCTGCCAACCCGCAGACGCGGTCGGCGTATCAGTCGCTGTTCCCGACGCGGCAGATCGAGAAGCGCTATGAGGCCATTGCTGCCGCGCTGCCCGGGCTGGAATTCCCGTTGGTGCACAAGAGTCGCATGATCGATGGCGAACCGTTTTTCCGCATGCAGGAAGGGCCGGGTGTGAGTAACACCGAAACGGCGGTGGAGGTGCGTGAAAAGAATGGTGACCTATGGCGGTACGGCCTCTATCCGGTAACCGGCAAGAAGCATCAGCTGCGGGTACACATGACGGCGCTCGGGGCGAGCATCTGCAATGATCCGTTTTACCCTGAAGTGCTCAAAGACGCGGTGGATGATTATGCCAATCCGCTGAAACTCCTGGCGCAAGGCCTGCGGTTCATTGATCCGGTTACGGGAGAGTCCCGTGAGTTCGAGAGCCGCATAACGCTGGATTGGTGATCCCGACATCGATCCTTTTCGGTCAGATACGAAAAAGCCCGCATATTGCGGGCTTTTCTGTATCGGGTGTCGAACTGAAAAATCAGAGCTCTTTGACAGTACGAACCTGATCCTTGTTGATGCGAGTGTGCTTGCCGTCCAGTTGTTCGAATTCGTAGAAGCCCGAATCTTCATCATACTTGGGGGCGTCGACAGCCTGGATTTCGCGACCGTCATTCAAGGTGATCACTGTTGGCGAAGCGCAACCGGCGAGGGTGGCGAGGCCCAGTGCGAGCATGAAAGTGGCGAGGGTCCGTTGAGTCATGAGTGTGTCTCCGAAGGGAAATTCTTTTGGTTACTGAGCTTGAGACGTATACAAGGCGTGCAAGTTCCTTGAATGCTGTCAGTCTGACACAGTGTTGTGTGAACTCAACAGTTCAGGGGTGTTGAGGTTAGCCAGGCGTGGGTCGTTGTCAGGGCAAACCAGGGCCTGAGCATCAAGGTCGCGCATCAGCCGGCCGGGGCTGCGTTCTCCCGCGTTCCAGGCGCTTTCGAATGCGGGCAGGAGTGCCGCGGGAATCACGCAAAGCAGGGGCTCCCAATGTTCGTCATGTCGCAACATTAAAGGTTTTTCAGGATTCAGACCGGCCGCCTCGCGCATGTCTCGCAACAGCGCAAGATCGATTCGCGGCACATCGCATGGCAGCACCAGCAGATGGGGGTGGCGAGCGGCTTTCAGACCCGCAAGAATTCCAGCCAGCGGGCCGGGAAAATCTTCCTCGTCGTCGCTCACCAGTTGGTCGGCAAAGGGTGCATAGCGCTCACGATTGCGGTTGCACGAAATGATCAGATCATCTGTCAACGGACGAACCTTGCGCTGCAAATGCGCAATCAGCGGTTCACCGTGCCATTGCACAAGTCCCTTGTCCTGTCCGCCCATTCGCTGACCGCGTCCACCCGCCAGCAGCAGGAAGGAGCAGGGTGACAATGGCGTGTTCGAGGTCATGGCAGCTCTCCGCAGGGGCGGCGTAAAAAGGGGGCGCTGTGATATAACACCGGGCTGTTTCTCCTACAACTGGACGAGCCTATGAAAGCCAAGGCTGATGTGCCTTTCGCACCACTCAATATCGCGGTGCTGACGGTCAGCGACACCCGCACCCTGGAAACCGATACTTCCGGTCAGGTCTTCGTCGACCGCTTGATGGCCGCAGGTCACCATCTGGCGCAGCGGGTGCTGCTCAAAGATGACCTGTACAAAATCCGGGCGCAAGTCGCTCAGTGGATTGCCGATGACGTCGTGCAAGTGGTGCTGATTACCGGCGGAACCGGTTTCACCGGCCGCGACAGCACCCCGGAAGCGGTCGCTTGCCTGCTGGACAAGCAGGTTGATGGTTTTGGTGAGCTGTTCCGCCAGATCTCGGTGGCCGACATCGGCACCTCCACCGTGCAATCCCGGGCTTTGGCGGGACTGGCCAATGGCACGCTGGTCTGCTGCCTGCCTGGCTCGACCAACGCAGTGCGCACCGGTTGGGACGGCATACTCGCCGAGCAACTGGACTCACGTCACCGCCCGTGCAATTTCGTCACTCATCTGAAACAGGCGGCGCCTTGTGAATCCCGTGGGTAAGCCGGGCAAGACCGGCAGCCTGATGCCTGTCGAAGCGGCATTGGCGCGGTTGCTGGAAATGGCCGAGGGCTCGCGGATTGTCGAGAGCGAGTTTTTGCCACTGGCGCAGGTTCAAGGGCGGGTGCTGGCGCAGGATCTGGTTTCGACACTGGATCTGCCGCCATGGCCGAACAGCGCCATGGACGGTTATGCCTTGAATCTGGCCGACTGGACCGGCGAGCCGATGCCGGTCAGTCAGAAGATCTTTGCCGGACAGGCGCCCGAGCCCTTGAAGCCGGGTACCTGTGCCCGGATTTTTACCGGCGCGCCGGTGCCTGCGGGTGCCGACTGTGTCGAGATGCAGGAAAACGTCGAGATTCATGCCGATGAGCGCGTGAGGTTCATCGAAACGATGGTGGCCGGGCAGAACATTCGCCCGCAAGGGCAGGAAACGACTGTCGGGGAATTGGTCCTGGTCGCCGGAACCCGGCTGGGTCCGATCGAACAGGGGCTGGCCGCATCGCTGGGTTGTGCAGAGCTCGAAGTGGTTCGCCGGGTTCGTGTGGCGGTGCTGTCCACGGGGAACGAATTAGTCGAACCGGGCACAACACTGGGGCCGGGACAGATCTACAACAGCAATCGGGTGTTGTTGTGCAGCTGGTTGCAGCGTTTGGGATGTGAAGTGGTGGATGCCGGTATTCTGCCTGATGACCTGTACATCACTCGTGAGCGACTTGGAGAGCTGCAGAATGTAGACCTTATTCTGTCGACCGGTGGCGTATCGGTCGGAGAAGCGGATTTCCTTGGAATTGCATTGAGGGAAGAGGGTGAGCTGACACTCTGGAAACTGGCAATCAAACCCGGCAAGCCGCTGACGGTCGGACATTTTCGTGGCGTTCCGGTGATTGGATTGCCGGGAAATCCTGCCTCGACACTGGTGACTTTTGCCTTGTTGACCCGACCTTACCTGTTGCGTCGCCAAGGCGTGCAGGATGTCGAGCCGCTGAAGTTTTCAGTCCCCGCAGGATTTGTCTGGCCTCAAGCCGGTAACCGTCGTGAATTTCTGCGTGGTCGCCTGGAGCAGGGACTGGCGATTATCTACCGTAACCAGAGTTCGGGTGTTCTGCGCAGCGCTGCCTGGGCCGAGGGGTTGGTGGAAGTGCAGGAAGGGCGAGTCTTGGCCAAGGGAGACCAGGTGCCATTCATTCCACTCAGCGAGCTTCTCGATTGATTGCAGGCATTTGAAAGGCAGGCACAGTCGCTAAACGATGCCTGCCTTTCAACGGGTCAACGGCCGAGCAGTGTGACGAGCTGATCAAACCGGCTGTTGGCAATCCAACCCAGCAGTCCGAGCACCATCGCTGTCGCACCTGCCGAGTAGGCAAGACGGTGTTTGATGGCTTTGACGTCGCCTCTGACTTCGTTCATGTCACGTCGAATGTACTTGAGGTGGGTTTCCAGCTCGATGACGCGCGTTTCCATATCGTTTTCTCCAGTATTTCTGGCGTTGCATTTGAATTCGTCTTTAATACTGGCGCGACTGTCGGAGAGAGAGGCAACCGGACTCACGGATACTCTTGCTTCATGGCTTTGCATGGAAACACCCGCCTGATGTGATGGGGTTTTGTCGGCAAATGCCGGAATGCAAATTGTCGAAAGTCCTGCAACTGTATGCACTCATTACATGCACATCCTTGTGTAATTGAATTGAAGATTGCTGACGCCGCCACACGTTCTACCAATGACCAGGCTTGGTCAATTGAGCTGATTCCTTATGTTCTGTACGAAAAGTTTCCGGTTATGTAGGACGGGCAGGACTGGCTTCAGGAATTAATCAGAAGGTGTGCGACTTTTTTACCCGCGCTGAGGGTCAAGATATCTTGTACTGATTCAATTCCGGGAGTAATCGAAATGAGTGAACGCAAGGCATTGTTGATCCTGCATGGCAAGCAGGCACTCAACGAGGCGGTTCGTGCCGCTGTCGAGAACAAGCGAAAGCAGGGCTGGGAACTGGCTGTGCGCCTGACCTGGGAAGCTGGCGATGCCCAGCGACTGGTAACGGAGGCGCTGGCGGCGGGATATCGCCAGATCATCGCCGGTGGTGGAGATGGCACGCTGCGTGACATTGCCGAAGCGCTGGCGGCCCAGCCGGGAAAAGCCGCTCTGGTGCTTTTACCGCTGGGAACTGCCAACGACTTTTCCCACGCGGCGGGTATTCCGCTGGAGCCGGCCGAGGCGCTGGAGTTGCTTGAAGCGCCCGCCCACGATATCGATCTGGGTGAAGTCGGCGGGCAGATCTTCCTGAACATGGCGACTGGGGGATTCGGCAGCCAGGTAACGGCCAATACGTCGGAAGATCTGAAAAAGGTATTGGGTGGCGCAGCCTATCTGTTCACCGGTTTGACGCGGTTCAGTGAACTGCATGCCGCTTACGGTGAATTGCAGGGGCCGGATTTTCATTGGCAGGGCGAGTTGCTGGCTCTTGGTATCGGAAATGGTCGTCAGGCCGGCGGCGGACACGTGTTGTGCCCCGAAGCGCTGGTGGACGACGGTCTCTTGGATATCAGCATCCTGCCGGCGCCGCAGGAGTTGGTTGGCACGCTGAAAAACCTGCTCAGCGACGGTTTCGGCATCGACAACATGTTTGTGCGCGCCCGTTTGCCATGGGTTGAAATCAAGGTCGCCGAAGGGCTTTACATCAATCTCGACGGCGAGCCACTGGAGGGCGAAAGTTTGCGGTTTGCGGCGCGCGCCGGGGCGTTGCGTGTGCATCTGCCGAAAGATTCGCCGCTGTTGAGCGCAACGCCTCGACTCAGTCGTCCAGACTGATGATCTGTTCACGCACGGCAAACAGCACCAGGCCCGCCACATCGTAGATCTGCAGGCGTTTCATGATCTGCGAACGGTGGGTTTCCACGGTCTTGATACTCAGGCCCAGCCCATTGGCGATTTCCCGTGTGGATTTGCCACGCACGATCAAACGCAGGATTTCCAGCTGGCGAGCCGTCAGGTTGTGTGATTCGGCGACTTCCGGCTGCTGCTTGAGATTACGGGTCAGTGCCTGATTGATCACGGTATGGGCGATGGCAGGACTCAAGTAGCGCTCGTTGTTGCGCAGCGCTTCGAGTGCATGTTCGAGCTCGGTGGCCGTGGTGTCCTTGAGCAGATAGCCGTGAGCACCGGACTCCAGCGCCTGCATGATCAGCGCGGGGTCGGTGTGCATCGACAGGATCAGCACTTTGGCGTGCGGGCGTACGCGTCTGAGCCGTTGCAGGGCTTCCAGACCGCCGGTTTCTTTCATGGAAATATCCAGCAATACGATATCGGGAGACAGCAGCTCGACCATCTCAAGCAACTGCGAGCCGTCATTGGCCTCGCCGATAACCGCATAACCGGGAATATCCAGTACCAGGGCGCGCACGCCGGCCCTGATCAGCGAGTGGTCATCCACCAGAAGTAAGTTACAAGTCAACGCATAACCTTATTCGTACTGGCCCGCTCGAGTGCACGGGGCGCCCAGGGGAATAGTGCTTCGATTTGAGTACCTTTGCCGGGCTCGCTGGTCACACTGAGTGTGCCGCCCAGTTGTTCGATGCGTTCGGCCATCCCGGCCATGCCCCGTTGTCCTTCACGACCTGGATTGGCCGACGGGGAAAATCCCAGACCATCATCGCTGATCAGCAGGGTCAGACCCTGCGGCAGGCGTTGCACGCGGATCAACAGGTTTTTGGCCTGCGCGTGGCGAAGGATGTTGGTCACCGCTTCCTGAGTGATGCGAAAGGCGGCGACGGCCATTTCTTCGGGGATTCCATTCAGGCGCTGCTGGCAGTCCAGACTCCAGTGCACCGAAGTATTGGTCAGTACCTTGAGCAGGTGTGCACGCAGGCTCGCTTCCAGACCAAGGCTGGTCAATTGCCGCGGGTTGAGAATGGCCGAAACGTCGCGCACTTTATTGAGGGTTTCTTCCAGCGTCTCGCAAAGTACCGAACAGTGTTCCTGCATGTCCGCGGGCAAGCGACGCTTGAGCCATTCGCTTTGAAGTTTGGCGGCCGTCAACAACTGGCCGATATCGTCATGCAGTTCACGGCTCAGGCGATGGCGCTCGTTTTCCTGGACTTCCAGCAAACGGTCGGCCAGTTCCTGAGGCTGGAACTTGATGGACTTGCGCGACAGGCGATGTTGTGTCCAGACGCAGCCTGCAGCCGCCACATTGATCAGCAGCAGGCCGAGCGGCAGCTGCGCTGACAATCCATAGGTCAACAGACTGCCCAGAGCCGAGCCTGTACACAGCAGAAGTGTGAACCTGCGGGCATTTTCTCGGGAGGGAGGCCATGTGGTGATTGACTTGAGGCTGGCGTACATAGCGGATGGAGCCAATGGATGTTCGCTGCGGGCAGACCGGTCAGAAGGGCTGGCGGTCTCTGTCTGGAAAACTGTCATTCAGGTTGTTGATTTCAAAATGGCTCAGTGATCGATAATTGAGCGCCAAGTTCGGTGGTGACCGATCATCGAAGTCACAATGCCATTAACTGAAACAACTAACGGGCGGCATAATACCACTTAACATACCGTTGGTCGCGTTTGGCCTATATGTCCAAAGAGTCAGGAAACAGGCCATGTTGGACGAAGGTTCCATAATGGAAAGTTGAAATACCTGATCCGATAATTATGCGGTCGCAAGTTTTCTCTGACACAGGAAAACCCTGATATCAGCAGAGGGTAGTCTGCATTCAGAGAGCGTAATTATTTATTGGGGGTGTCGCAGGCAGGCATGAACTATTCATTAGCGACATTCGACTGCGAAAGCTGACCGGCTCAAACGGCCCAAGGCGTGCCCGATTACGCTTGCCGTTCCGACCAGGCTACGAGGGTCAGGGACTTGCCAGTGTGCGGCAATTGAAAGTGGGTCTGGCCGAGCTGGCAGGCAAAGGCTTCGATCAGCGACGCCTGCTCGCTTTCATCCAGGCCTAATTGGCCGGTACTTGGGTCAACCAGTTCCAGTTGCCAGGCCATCAGGGTGAAGCAGTCTTTGAGCGCTTCCAGGGCCTGCGCATGCAGATCCACATGATCCTGAACCTGGGTGAGCAGGCCATGCAGGTGCAGGGAAAATTCGGATATCGCCTCAAGTGCCAGGGCATCGGCCTTGTTTGCCAATTTGAGGAGAGTACTGAGCATGCAGTCAATCGCGTCCCTGTCATTGCTGATCAGCTGCAAGTGACTGAGGCATTCTTCAGACTTGGCCAGGAGCGTTTCAGCCTCGACGAGAAATTCGGGGAACCGCTGCGCCCAGTCACTACGGTCGTTCGGCATGCTTATCTCCACCACGTCATGTCTGATGAGGGAATGCCGTGTGTGTCGACGATCGTGAATCGTCGCGAGACCGCGCCCCGGTGTGCATTGGCACAGACCTGGGGTTTCAAGAGGATGTGTTTCCACTGAACTGCGATCGCACACAATAGCCTGACTCCGTTCATGCAATGAGAATGGCGTCACATTAATGGCTATTGGATATCGCGAACATCAGGTTGGGCCTGATTGTCACTAGGGGATTCCCTTAGGCACGGGAACCTGTGGCGCAAATGGGGGTCGCGCCGAAGAGAATGTAGCAGATGATTTCACCGAGCCAGTAAAGCATGATGTTAATGTGACATCAATGCTTGTGCATGGCATTTTGTTGGTGATTTGTGACGGAATCAAGATCCGCCAGATTCAGCCGATAACCCCCAATAGTGAATTCATCAGAACAAGCCCAGGAGTCATTGATGGCCGGCATTCTCGACACGGTAGACCAACGCACGCAACTGGTGGGTGAGAATCGCCTGGAAATTCTCATGTTTCGACTGGCCGGACGCCAATTGTTCGCGATCAACGTGTTCAAGGTTCAGGAAGTCCTGCAACTGCCGAAACTGACCCTGATGCCCCAGCGTCACCCGTTTGTCTGCGGTGTGGTCAACCTGCGTGGCCAGACGCTGCCAGTGATCGACCTGTCCCAGGCGATCGGCATGCGCCCGCTGGTGCCGGGCCCCAACAGCACGATCATCGTCACCGAATACAACCGTTCGGTGCAGGCGTTCCTCGTCGGTGGCGTGGATCGCATCGTCAACATGAACTGGGAAGCCATTCTGCCGCCACCGACCAGTGCCGGTCGCCAGCATTACCTGACAGCTATCAGTAAGGTCGACGATCAACTGGTGGAAATCATCGACGTCGAGAAAGTCCTCGCCGAAATCGTGCCGTACAACGCCAAGGTATCCCGCGACAAACTGGACGATCCGGTGTTGGAACGCGCCCGTGGCCGCGAAGTGTTGCTGGTGGACGACTCCAACGTGGCGCTCTCGCAATTGCGCGACACCCTCGGCCAGTTGGGCGTGAAGATGCACATCGCCAGCGACGGCCTGAAAGCCCTGAACATGCTCAAGGCCTGGGCGGACACCGGGGTAAACATGACCGACAAACTGCTGATGGTGTTCACCGACGCCGAAATGCCGGAGATGGACGGCTATCGCCTGACCACCGAAATCCGCAACGACCCGCGCCTGCGTGGCCTGTATGTGGTGCTGCACACTTCGCTGTCCGGCAGTTTCAACGATTCGATGGTGAAGAAGGTCGGGTGCGACAATTTCCTCTCCAAGTTCCAGCCGGACAAACTGGTCGACGTGGTGCGCCAGCGTCTGATGCTCGACGAAGTACCGGCCTGATCAACCTGTCGAGGCTGACCTCGCGTCAGCCTTTGATTCGCTGACAAAGCTCGTATAGGGTGGCGTTTTTGACCCACCAGGGAGCTGGCCATGCTGCGTCTGAGCGCGCTTTATCGTTACCCGTTGAAATCCGCAAAGGGCGAGGTCCTGCAAGGGATCGGCCTGGACAAACTGGGGCTTGAGGGCGACCGACGCTGGATGCTGGTGGACGAGGCCAGCGGACGGTTTCTGACCCAGCGTGCCGAAGCGAAAATGAGCCAGCTCTCGGCGCTGTGGAATGCCACTGGCGGGCTGACGCTCAGCGCGCCGGGGCATTCGGTAATCGATGTCGCTTTGCCCGGCAGCGACGATGACCTGCGTGGCGTAACCATCTGGCGCGATACCTTGCGCGTACCGGATGCCGGTGAAGAGGCGGCCCGTTGGGTCAGCGATTTCATCGGCAAACCGACGCGCCTGGTGCAAGTGCCGCTTGAACGCGCTCGTACGACTCAGGCCGGGTACGGCAACGACGACGATCAAGTGGCGTTCGCCGACGGCTTTCCACTGTTGCTGATTGGTGAGGCATCATTGCAACACCTGTCGCAGGAAGTCGGGCGCCCTCTGGAAATGCTGCGGTTCCGGCCGAATCTGGTGATCGAAGGCAGTGATGCTTACGCCGAGGATGGCTGGAAACGGATCCGCATCGGCGATGTCGAGTTCCGCGTGGTCAAGTCCTGCTCGCGGTGCATTCTCACCACGATCGATCCGCAGACCGGTGAGCGCAGCGCTGACCGCGAGCCGCTGGCAACCTTACAGAAGACCCGCGCCCAGGCCGACGGCGCGATGTTTGGCCAGAACCTGGTCAATGACAGCAATGGCCGGCTTGAAGTCGGCATGCCGGTGGAAATCCTCGAATAACCGATCCTGAAACGAAAAATGCCCGTGTCCTTGGACACGGGCATTTTTCATGACCGCAGGAAACCGGGGGTTCAGCCGCGGTATTCGCACAGGTAGGCGGTGTCGACGGCGACTTTCAGCTGGAACTTGCTGTTGGCTGGCACGTTGAATTGGCTACCGGCGGCGAAGGTTTCCCAGTCGCTGCTGTCCGGCAGTTTGACGGTCAGTGCGCCCGAAACCACGTGCATGATTTCACGCTGGCTGGTGCCGAATTCGTATTCGCCCGGGGCCATGACGCCGATGGTCGCAGGGCCTTCAGCAGTGCCAAAAGCGATCGACTTGACGGTGCCATCGAAGTACTCGTTGACTTTAAACATGGGCGATTCCTCTCGAAAAGGGCTTAAAAGGGTCAAAAAGGGGCGGCCAGTATGCACAAGGCTCCGGGCGTCGTCATCTGTCTAGAGTGGCAATACCAGTGGCAACAGGCGTGCGGTATTGCGCGCATCTTCCAGCGCCCGGTGCTGTTGACCGTTGAACTGCATGCCCGCCAGTTGCAGCGCGCCATTGAGGCCCAGGGGCCGTTCGAGGCGTCGGGCCTTGGCAAAGCGCTGTTTCAGATTCATGTGCGGCACCCGGCTCAAGGCGCTGTCGAGTTGCAGTCGCTGCCATTCCTGAAGCAACTGCTTGCGGTCGTAATCGCCCCAGCTGGCCCAGCCTTCAAGGCGGGTCTGGTGCTGACCGAGCCAGCGCTCGAACGCCGGCCACACTTCACTCAACGGCTGCGCCGCGTCGATGTTGGCCTGGGTGATGTGCGTGAGTTCGCGGCAAAACGGCGTCAACAAGGGGCGCCGCGTCGGTTTGACGAAGCGCTGAAAGTGATCCTGCTCGCGACCGGCGCGATCCACCAGGGTCGCGCCGATCTCGATGATCTCCATCTCCGTAACCGGCCAGCCACCCTCATCGGTGGTGGCTTCCAGATCTATGACCAGCCAATGGGGCATCGCAGGGTTCCTGATTTCCGCGTCCTGATTATTCAGAGCGTAGTCAAACCTTGCGAATGCGCGCGGCGACTACTCGACCTGCAACAGAACCTGACGATTTTTCACCTGATCGCCGACCTTGACCTGCACCCGCTTGAGCACGCCGTCGATGCCGGCCTTGAGCGGGTGCTCCATTTTCATCGCTTCCAGCACCACCAGCAGTTGGCCCTTGCTGACCGGGCTGCCTTCGCTGACGAGCACATCGATGATGGCGCCATCCATCGGGGCTTTCAACGTGCCGGAACTGACGCTGGTCTGACTGTCGATCAGCGCATGAGTTCGATCCACCAGGTGCAGGCTGCCGGGGTGGGTGAACAGCCAGAGCTGCTCGTCGCGCAGGCGATAGGCATGGCGCTGGCGCAGGCCATCGACCTCCAGTGTCACGGCCCCGGCGGTGTGCTCGATCAGTTTGAGTTCGATAACGCGCTCCGCAACCTGCACTTCAAACGTGTTGTCCGGGCTGGTGAGCAGTTGCACGTTCCAGTCGCGGGCATCGAGACCGATGCGATAGAGCAACGGCGCACCGGCATTGTTGCGCCATCCAGACAACGGGGCGCGGTGTTGCTGTGCAACAGACTTGTAAAACAGCAGCGCCGCGATGGCCAGTTCTTCGGCACTGGGCGAATAGGCGTGCAGGCATTCGTGATCGGCGAAATGTTGAGGGATAAATCCGGTACCGAACTCCCCGCTGATGAATTGCGGATGCTGCAACAGGCTGGCGAGCAACCGCTGATTGCTTTGCACGCCCAGCAACACACTGTCCTGAACTGCGCACAGCAATTTGCGCCGGGCCTCTTCACGGGTTGCGCCATGAGCGATCAGTTTGCCGAGCATCGGGTCGTAGAACGGTGAGACCAACTGCCCTTCGATCAGCCCGTGATCAATCCGTGAACCGCGATCCAGTGCCGGCGCCCAGGCTTCGACACGCCCGGTCTGCGGAAGAAATCCCTGGGCCGGATCTTCGGCATAGAGGCGCACTTCCATGGCGTGGCCATTGAGTTTCACCTGCGCCTGGGTCAGCGGCAGCGGCTGACCTTCGGCGACCGACAGCTGCCACGCCACCAGATCCAGCCCGGTAATCAGTTCAGTCACCGGGTGTTCGACCTGCAACCGGGTGTTCATCTCCAGAAAGTAGAACCGGCCATCGGCATCGAGCAGAAACTCCACGGTGCCGGCACCGACATAATTCACCGCACGCCCGGCCTTGAGTGCCGCTTCACCCATCGCCTGACGCAGTTCTTCGGTCATCACCGGGCACGGTGCCTCTTCGATGACTTTCTGGTGACGGCGCTGAATCGAGCAGTCGCGCTCACCGAGGTAGATCAGGTTGCCGTGATGATCGCCGAACAGCTGCACTTCGACATGGCGCGGCTCGATCAGCGCCTGTTCGAGGATCAGTTCATCGCTGCCGAAACCGTTCAAGGCTTCGGAGCGCGCCGTGCGCAATTGCGCCGGCAATTCTTCGGCGCTGTGCACCAGCCGCATGCCGCGCCCGCCACCGCCGGCGCTGGCCTTGATCATCAATGGATAACCGATGCGTTCAGCTTCGCGTGTCAAGGTGGCGTCGTCCTGCTCGGCACCTTGATAGCCGGCGATACATGGCACACCGGCGGCGAGCATGGCGATTTTCGATTGGCGTTTGCTGCCCATCAGTTCGATGGCTTCGACGCTGGGGCCGATGAAGGTCAGGCCGGCCTGTTCGCAAGCCCGTGCGAATTCGGCATTTTCCGAAAGAAAACCATAGCCGGGATGGATCGCGTCGGCGCCGCTGCGGCGGGCTGCATCGAGGATGGCCGGGATGTTCAGGTAGGACTGCTGCACCGGCGCCGGGCCGATGTTCACCGCTTGATCGGCCATCTGCACGTGCAGTGCATCGGCGTCCGCGTCGCTGAAAACCGCGACCGTGCGATAACCGAGGGACTGGGCGGTGCGCTGGATGCGGCAGGCGATTTCACCGCGGTTGGCGATCAGGATTTTATGGATGACGGGCATGGTGATTTTTCCTGAATGTTGGCGGTGGATTGAAGGGCCTCATCGCGGGCAAGCCCGCTCCCACAGAGTCAGGTGCTCCATCCGGGTTTGCGCTTCTGCACAAACGCCATCGTGCCTTCGATGCCTTCGGCGCCGGTCACCGCTTCGCTGAACCACCGCGCGGCTTCGTCCAGCAGTTCACTCGACGGCTGGCCGGCACTGGCCAGCAGCAGTTTTTTCGTCACGGCATTCGCTTCGGGGGCGCAGCACAGGACATGGTCGAGCACTTCATCCAGTCGCTCGGCGAGCGCCTGTGGATCCTGCTCGACAAAATGCACCAGTCCCAGGCGCCGGGCCTGATGGCCGTCGAAACGGGCGGCGGTCAGGGCCAGGCGTCGGGTCTCGGTCAGGCCGATGCGCTGCACCACAAACGGCGCGATCTGCGCCGGCAGCAGGCCGAGGCTGGTTTCCGGCAAACCGAATTGCGCCTGATGATCGGCGATGGCGATATCGCTGACACACGCCAGCCCGAAGCCGCCCCCGAGCACCGCGCCCTGCAACACCGTGATCAGCACTTGCGGCGCGTGCTGCGCTTCCTCCAGCAACGACCCGAAGGCTCGGTTCAATTCGCGATAGGCATCGCTGCCCTGGGCGCGGGCGTTGGCCATGTCCTTGATGTCGCCGCCGGCACAGAAATGCCCGCCGGCACCGCTGAGCACCAGTGCGCGAACGCTGCGGTCATCACGCACGCTGGCCAGCACGGCGCGCAACTCGGCGACCATTTGCAGGCTCATGGCGTTGCGGCTTTCCGGGCGATTGAGGGTGATGTGCAACACGCCGTTGTGCCGTTCCAGCAGCAGCGTCTGGCAATCGGGCAGGGCGCTCATTTCTTTTTCCCCGGCAGGATGCCCATCAGTTTGCAGATGATCCCCAGCATGATTTCATCGGCGCCGCCGCCAATCGATACCAGCCGCACGTCGCGGTAGGCGCGGGCCACCGGGTTGTCCCACATGAAGCCCATGCCGCCCCAGTATTGCAGGCAACTGTCGCTGACTTCGCGGCCAAGGCGCCCGGCCTTGAGCTTGGCCATCGACGCCAGTCGGGTCACGTCCTGGCCTTTCACGTATTGCTCGGTGGCCTGATAGACCAACGCCCGCAGGCATTCGATTTCGGTCTGCAATTCGGCGAGGCGGAAGTGGATCACCTGGTTGTCGATCAGCGCATTGCCGAAGGTCTTGCGTTCCTTGCAGTACTCGATGGTGCTGTCGACGCAGTATTCCAGGCCTTTGATCATGTTGGCCGCGCCGAACAGGCGTTCCTCCTGGAACTGCAGCATCTGCATCATGAACCCGGCGCCTTCGTGGCCGATGCGATTGCGCTGGGGCACGCGCACGTTGTCGAAAAACACCTGGGCGGTTTCCGAACTGCGCATGCCGAGCTTGTCCAGGTGCGAACTGAGGCTGATCCCCGGCGTGTTCATCGGCACCATGATCAGCGATTTGTTGATGTGCGGCTTGTCGTCCGAGGTGTTGGCCAGCAGGCAGATGAAGTCGGCGCTCGGCGAGTTGGTGATCCACATCTTGCTGCCGTTGATCACATAGTCGTCGCCATCCTTGCGCGCGGTGGTCTTGAGCCCGGCGACATCGGAACCGGCGCCGACTTCCGAGACACCGATGCAGCCGACCTGCTCGCCAGTGATGGCTGGACGCAGAAACTCTTCGCGCAACTCATCGGAACCGAAGCGGGCGAGGGCCGGGGTGCACATGTCGGTCTGCACGCCAATCGACATCGGGATGCCGCCGCAATGGATGGTGCCGAACTCTTCGGCCGCGACAATCGAATAGCTGTAATCCAGGCCCATGCCGCCGAATTTTTCCGGTTTGGAAATCCCCAGCAGACCGAGGTCGCCGGCCTTGCAGAAAATCTCGTGGATCGGAAAGCGCCCGGCCTTTTCCCATTCATCGACGTGGGGGTTGATCTCGTGCTCGACGAACTGGCGGACGGTGCGGCGCAGAGCTTCGTGTTCCGGGGTGAAGATCATTGTTGTTGTTCTCCTTTGATCCGAGGCGATCAGAACCGGCTGACGCCGAAGCTGTTGGGTTGCAGCCTGCGGATGTCGGCTTCGTGGCAGATGTCCAGCAGGTAGCCGAGCAGGGTGCGGGTGTCGCGCGGATCGATCAGCCCGTCGTCCCACAGGTTGGCGCTGCCGTAGAGGGCAGTGGACTGGCTGTCGAGTTTCTGCGCGGTGACCTGCTCCAGCATGTCGAGCATTTTCGGGTCCGGCACCAGGCCGTCCTTGAGCTGTTTGGCTTCGGTGACGATGCGCAACACCTTGCCGGCCTGGGCGCCACCCATCACGGCGGTGCGGCTGTTGGGCCAGGCGAAGATGAAGCGCGGATCAAGCCCGCGTCCGCACATCGCGTAGTTGCCCGCGCCGTAGGAGCCGCCGACCACAATCGTCAGTTTCGGCACCCGCGCATTGGCCACGGCCTGGATCAGTTTCGAGCCATGCTTGATCACGCCGTGCTGTTCCGATTCGGTGCCGACCATGAACCCGGTGGTGTTGTGGAAAAACAGCAGCGGCGTCTGGCTCTGGTCGCACAGCTGAATGAACTGTGCCGCCTTGCTCGCACCATTGGGTGTGATCGGGCCGTTGTTGCCGATGAAACCGCAGGCGCTGCCCTGAATTTTCAGGTGGCCACAAACGGTCTGCTGATCGAACTCACCCTTGAACTCCAGGAAGCGCGACTCATCGGCGATTCGCGCAATGATTTCGCGCACGTCGTAGGGTTTTTTCGGGTCGTCCGGGATCAGCCCGAGCAGTTCGTCGATGGGGTACAGCGGCTCCTTGAATGGCGGTTCGGGCAGCCACGGCAATTGCTCGTTCCAGTTCAGCAGGCTGACGATTTCTCGTACCTGGCGTATGCCATCGGCATCGTTTTCGGCCAGGTATTCCGCGGTGCCGGCGACTTGCGCGTGCATCTCGGCGCCGCCCAGTTCTTCGTCGGTGGCGACTTCACCGGTCGCCGCTTTAAGCAACGGCGGGCCGGCAAGAAACAGCTTGGCCTTGCCGCGCACCACTACCACGTAATCCGACAACCCCGGCTGATAAGCGCCACCAGCCGTAGCCGAACCGTGCACCACGGTGATCTGCGGCAAACCCATGGCCGACATCCGCGCCTGATTGGCAAAGCTGCGTGCGCCTTCGACGAAAATTTCCGCCGCGTAATTGAGGTTGGCGCCGCCACTTTCGGCGAGGGTGATGACCGGCAGTTTGTTTTCCTGGGCGATCTGTTGCAGACGCAGGGATTTTTTCAGGCCCGACGGGGAAATCGTCCCGCCCTTGATTGCGCTGTTGTTCGCCACGATCAAGGCGCGCACGCCGGACACGTAACCGATGCCGGCGATCAAGCCGCCACCGGCCGAGCTGCCGTCCTTGTCGTCGTGCAGTTTGTAGCCGGCCAGGCTCGCCAGTTCGAGGAACGGCGCGCCGGGGTCGAGCAACAGATTCAGACGTTCACGGGGTAACAGTTGTCCGCGTTTGTCGAATTTCGGTTTGGCTTCGGCAGCCTTGTGCAGCAGGTTCTGTTCGAGTTGCTGGACTTGCTCGATAGCCGCGAGCATCGCTGCGCGGTTGCGAGCGAAGGCTTCGCTGTGCGGGTCAAGCTGGGACTGAATCTGCGGCATGGCTTACTCCTTGTCCTTCAAAACGTCCGGCATATAGGCCCGGTGAAAACCGTTGAACGATTCGCTGTGGGTCGCCTTGTGCAACGGCCAGGCGCGACTGCCCAGGCTGGCTGCGCCGTCGATGCGCAAGGTGCTGCCGCTGATGAACGCGGCAGCCGGGCTGAGCAGAAACACGATCGCCGCGCTGACCTCCGATTCGGTGCCGATGCGCTTGAGCGGCACGTGTTCGCGCAGGGTCGGGATCACGGCTTTGAACGCACCTTCATAGGTGTCCATGCCGCTGGAAGCGATCCAGCCCGGCGCCACCGCATTCACCCGAACGCCGGCATAACCCCATTCGAACGCCGCCGTTTTGGTGAAGTTGTCCATGCCCGACCGTGCGGCGCCGGAGTGGCCCATGCCGGGCATGCCGCCCCACATGTCGGCGAGCATGTTGACGATGTTGCCGCCGTGTTTGCTCATCGACTGGTTGAACACTTCCCGGGCCATGAGGAAACCGCCGACCAGATTGGTCCGCAGTACGGTTTCGAAGCCTTTCTGATTGATCGAGGCCAGGGGGGACGGGTATTGCCCGCCGGCATTGTTGACCAGCCCGTGGATCGGCCCGTGTTCACGGATCAGTTCGCTGACCAGCGCCTTCACGGCTTCTTCGTCACGGATGTCGCAAGCCTTCCAGTACGCCCGGCCACCGTCCTCGGCAATTTCGGCAGCGACGGTTTGCAGCTTTTCCGGCTTGCGTCCGACCAGCACCACTGTTGCCCCGAGCGCCGCCAGTTCATGGGCGGTGCAACGCCCGATGCCACTGCCGCCCCCGGTGACGATGACGGTCTGACCGCTGAACAGATCAGCCCTGAAAATCGATTCGAACGCCATGCTGCCAATCCTCTAGTCGAACTGTTCGGCGATGCTCTGCGGCACCGGGATCTGAATTTCCAGTAGTTGTTGGGCGAAGGCCTTGCCTTGCGGGTCGATGCGCAGGCTCGCCACGCCGCCGCCGCCGAGGGCGTTTTCCAGCAGGAAATTCAGGCTGTGGGTACCCGGCAGATACCAGCGTTCGACCCGGCCGTGAATCGGGTCGAGGACATGGCTCATCCAGTCCACGACCACCGCCGGGGTCAGCGCCTCGGCGATCCATGGCAGGTATTCCGGCCGGCGTGGCATGACGCCAATGTTGCTGTGATTGCCCTTGTCGCCGGAGCGCGCCACGGCCAGTTTCACCAGCGGCACACTGGCGTCGGCGCGGCCCTGGGGTTTGGGTGTTTCGTGAGGCAGGGGCAGATCCTGGCTGTCGAGGGTGGCGGGGGCGGGCAGGGTGAACAGGTGAGTTTCGCCGGCGATGTCGATCTGCAAGGTGCAGGCGCTTTTGTCGATCAGGAACGAGAACAGCCGGATCAGCGGATACACCGTCGGCCGTCCGCCGACGATGCCGGTCAGGCCCGGCGCCATGCCGGTGGCGGCCTGGGCTATTTCCCGGGAGAACAGGATCAGCGCCTGTTTGTTCGGGTGGCGCACGGCGAGTTTGATCACCACTTCGCGGCTGTCCCGGCGCTGGCCGTGAGGGCCGTAGGTGGCTTCGCTGCCGAGCAGTTCGACGTGGGTTTCGGTGTACGGCCCCAGGCCTTTCTGGTCGAGCATTTCCGAAGTCTTGTCGAGGATCGCCTGGCTGACGCGTCGGGCTTTTTCCACGGCATCAATGCCGGCGATCAGGCAACTGGCGGTGCAGCGGAAACCGTCCGGATACGTGGCGCTGACCTTGTATTGGTCGCTGGGCGGCAGGCCTTTGGCGCCGTGGACCCGGACGGCGTTTTTGCCTTGTTGCTGAAGTTTGACCTGGCTGAAATCGCAGACCACATCGGGCAACAGATAGGCCTGCGGATCACCGATTTCGTAGAGCATCTGCTCGCCGACAGTCAGTGGCGTGACCAGCCCGCCGGAGCCTTCCGGTTTGCTGACGATGAACTGGCCGTCGGCGCTGACTTCGACGATCGGAAAGCCGATGTGCTCGTAGTCCGGCACGTCGCGCCAGTCGGTGAAATTACCGCCGGTGCATTGCGCGCCACATTCGATGATGTGCCCGGCCAGGGCGGCTTGCGCGAGTTTGTCGTAGTCATGCCACGACCAGCCGAATTCATGCACCAGCGCGGCGCTGACCACCGCGCTGTCGACCACCCGGCCGGTGATCACGATGTCGGCACCCAGGCGCAGGGCTTCGACGATGCCCGGCGCGCCGAGGTAGGCGTTGGTCGACACGCACATCGGCGGCAGCGGGGCGCCGCTGAACATTTCGGTAATGCCTTGGGAGGCGAGGTGTTTGAACTGGGGTTGCAGGTCATCGCCCGACAGCACGGCGATTTTCAGCGATACGCCGGCCTTGTCGCAGGCCTTGTCGCAGGCCGCTTGCAGGGCGGCCGCACAGGCCTTGGGATTGACCCCGCCGGCATTGCTGATGACGCGAATGTTCTGTTCGGCCAATTGCGGCAGCAGGGGCGTGAGGACTTCGATGAAGTCGGCGGCAAATCCGGCTTGCGGATCCTTCATGCGCGCGCCTGCCATGATCGACATGGTTATTTCGGCCAGGTAGTCGAAGACCAGATAATCCAGCTGTCCTGCGGCCACAAGCTGCGCGGCGGCGGTCGAGGTGTCTCCCCAGAATGCGCTGGCGCATCCGATGCGAACCGTGGTGGGCATTTTGATCTCCGACTCAGGAACCTGTGACAGAAGTGCATCGAGGCTACCAAGCAAGCGCTTGGTTTGTAAACACCTGGAATTTTCTTCTGCCCAAGCGCTTGCTTGGTCGCGGGTGGCGGCTTAAATTGCCCGCGCAACCCCGCCGTTTCTGCGGCGTGCGGCACACTTGAATGATCGACTGTAGGAGACAATGGGTGGACGAGCAAAAAGCCCTGAGGGTCATGCGTGAACTGGTCGATGCCGGCCAGCTGACCGATCCGGACAGCGCTCGCGGCAAACTGCTGCAAGTGGCGGCCCACCTGTTCCGCAACAAGGGCTACGAGCGCACCACGGTGCGCGATCTGGCCGGTGCCGTGGGGATCCAGTCCGGCAGCATCTTTCATCACTTCAAGAGCAAGGATGAAATCCTGCGCGCAGTGATGGAGGAAACCATCCGCTACAACACCGCGCTGATGCGCGCAGCCCTTGCCGATGCCGCCGATGTGCGTGAGCGGGTGCTGGCGCTGATCCGCTGTGAATTGCAGTCGATCATGGGCGGCAGCGGCGAGGCGATGGCGGTGCTGGTGTATGAATGGCGCTCGCTGTCCGCAGACGGCCAGGCCAAGGTGCTGGCGCTGCGAGACATCTACGAAGACCTCTGGCTGCAAGTGCTGGGCGAGGCCAAGGAGGCGGGGTTCATCCGTGGCGACGTGTTCATTACCCGACGTTTTCTCACGGGCGCATTGTCCTGGACCACCACCTGGTTCCGTGCCGGCGGCAGTCTGAGCCTGGATCAACTGGCCGAAGAGGCGCTGATTCTGGTGCTCGAAGAGCGCTAGGCGCTTTCTATCGGGCCGGGAAACTGGCTAACTTGGCGAAACCGCCTAGCTTGAATGCATGATCGGTACTTTTTCGGGGAGTGGGGTGTTTTGAAGTCTTCGCCAATTCGGACGGCCGCCGGGCTTATGCTCGCAGCGCTGGCTGCTTTATGGGTATTGCCTGCTCCGGCGGCGCAGGTGGTTCGGGTGGGCGCAGCGCATTTTCCGCCCTACACCATTCGCCCGGAAAACGGCGCCGACACCGGCCTGTTGCCGGAACTGGTCGCCGCGTTGAACAGCGCCCAGAGCGACTATCGTTTTGAACTGGTGCCCACCTCGATTCCGCGCCGGTTCGGTGATTTCAAGGATGGCCGCACCGACATGGCAATCTTCGAAAATCCGGAGTGGGGCTGGAAGGACATCCCCCACACCACCGTCGACATGGGTCTTGAGGACGCCGAGATTTTCGTCGCGCAGAACAAGCCCGGACGCCAGCAGAATTACTTCGCCGATCTCAAGGGCAAACGGCTGGCGCTGTACAGCGGTTATCACTACGAATTCGCCAATTTCAACGCCGATCCCAAATACCTCGCAGAAACCTACAGCGCCACGCTGACCTATTCCCACGACAGCAACCTGCTGATGGTCTTGCGCGGGCGCGCGGACATTGCCTTGGTGACCCGCTCGTATCTGTTCGATTACCTGCTGCGCAACGAAAAGGTGCGTGACGAATTGCTGGTGTCCCAGCGTATCGATCAGATCTACCACCACTACGCGATTCTCAGTCCGAAGGCACCGATCACCGGCGAAGCGTTCGGCAAACTGCTGCAAGGCCTGCGCGACAACGGGCAGATGTTGAAGATCTTCGATCCGTACAAGATCGCGGTGGTGCCGGTAGCGCATCAATGACCGGCGGTTTTTGCCGAGCGGCCTAAATTTCCCGCCCCGGCTCACGTCCCATCGTTGAACTGTCGACGATTATCGTGAGCCCGACCCATGTCCAATCTGAATGACCTGACTGCCCTGGCCCTGCCTTCGGGCAGCCAACTGGTAGCCGATGCCACCGAAAGCCGTCTGAGCCTGAGCCTGGACGGGCAACCGCTGATTCGCCTGCGCCTTGATCGTGAAGGTCAGGGGCTGATCCAGATTGATGAACGCTACGCACTGCCGCCGGGCCAGGCGCTGTGGGCAGCCTGTTATTGGCTGTTTGCCCGGGATCCGGCGTGTCAGCGATTGATCTGGCAACTGGATCAGGCGCCGACCGAAGCCTTGCTCAGCGGTTTGCTGGTGGGCACTGAAGTGGCGGGTGAATATCGCTGTGAGCGCACGCTGTTCTGGCAACTGCCGCAGCCGTGGCTCGGCACCTCGCTGACCGGCAGTTATCCGCAGCAGATGGTTATCAGCAACGGCAAGCGCCATCCGTTGCGACCGGTGAAACCGCGCGGTGAGGTTTATCGGCGCTTCGATGCGCGCCTCGGTGCCTGGATTTCTCTGCGAACGGTGGAGATCGAGCAGGATCTGGCGCGTTTCAATCGCTGGCAGAACAGCCCGCGAGTGGCCAGCTTCTGGCAGGAAGAGGGCAACCTCGAACAGCATCGCGAATACCTGAGCAAACTCGACGCCGATCCGCATACGCTGACCCTGATCGGTTGTTTCGATGATCAGCCGTTTGCCTATTTCGAAGCTTACTGGGCCAAGGAGGATCGCATCGCGCCGTTCTACGATGCCGACAATTACGATCGCGGCATTCACATGCTGGTCGGCGAAGAAGATCATCGTGGCCCGCACAAGGTGGCGAGTTGGCTGTCGGCACTGGTGCATTACCTGTTTCTGGATGATCCGCGCACGCAGCGGGTGGTCGCCGAACCGCGTGCCGACAACGCGAAAATGATTGGCCACATGCACAACCAGTGCTTCCACTGCGAGAAGGAATTCGACTTCCCGCACAAGCGTGCGGCGCTGATGATTCTCGGGCGCGAACGGTTCTTCGACCGGTGCACGCTGGTGTGACATTTCGCTGACAACAAAAAAGATCGCAGCCCTTCGACGAAGGCTGCGATCTTTTTTTGCGGCCGATTTTTATCAGCGGCGGTTTGCGGTCACGGCATCAGCGCGACTGCTCGACACCTTGCGGCAATGCACCAGCGCGTCGCGAATCATGAAGTTGACCAGGGTCGGCGAAACGCCGAGTTCCTTGGCGATGTCCTTCTGCGGCACGCCGTGCAGACGGTACATCTCGAACGCATAGCGGGTGCGGACCGGCAGCTCGGTCAGCGCATCGGCGATGTGTTCCAGGGTCGAGAAGTTGATGTGCGAGGTTTCCGGCGAAGCGCCCTGAATGACCACGTTCAACCCTTCCTCCTCGGGGCCGGCGTACTTTTGCTCCAGCGCCTGTTTGCGGTAGTGATCGATCGCCAGGTTGCGCACGATCTGGAACAGATAACTCAGCTGGGCCTTGATCGACGACGTGATCGGCGGTGCCGATTGCAGTCGGAAGAACGCATCCTGCACCACGTCTTCGGCGCGTGACCGGCAGCCGGTGATGCGGGCTGCAATCTTGACCAGAATCAGTCGATTGTCGACGAATGCCTGAAGTAGCGGTGAATCGCACCTGCTTGTGGATACTTGTTCCGTCATGGAAATCACCTTGCTGCCAATAGGTTAGTGGGACGCCTGGGGGCGGGGTCGTCCTACACATCGAGCGACAAATTATGTTGAATGATAATGATTGTCAATTGAGAAAGAGAACTAATGATCCATAACAGTGCGAACTGAGAACTGCGACACGCCGCCGCACTCGCCCAAGCGCCCAGCCCCGTTGGCGATCCAGCCTGCCGACTAATTATTTCAAGACGTCATCCGTTCTCATTGGTGAATGGATCCGGGTACGCAGCCCCGGACCTACCGCATTCCAATGCCTTGCACGGTCGGCGAAGACCGTGTCCCGCATGCCTTGCATGGGCATGCCGCAGCCAACCCGATTCCACCAGCAAGCCGAATTCAGGCAGGAAACCTCATGACCGACGCGTTCGAACTCCCCAGCACCCTGGTCCAAGCCCTCCAGCGCCGCGCGGCCCTGACGCCGGATCGGCTGGCCTTGCGCTTTCTCGCCGAAACCGAGGAGCAGGCTGTGGTGCTCAGTTATCGCGAACTCGATCAACGCGCACGCGCCATTGCCGCCGCGTTGCAGGCCGAGGCCGGGTTCGGTGATCGCGCGGTGTTGCTGTTTCCGAGCGGTCCGGATTACGTAGCGGCGTTCTTCGGTTGCCTGTACGCGGGTGTGATCGCGGTGCCGGCCTATCCGCCGGAATCGGCCAAGCGTCACCATCAGGAACGCCTGCTGTCGATCATTGCCGACGCCGAACCGCGTCTGCTGCTGACCAGCGCCGACCTGCGCGACGCCTTGCAGCAAATCGATGGCGCGCCGCCGCTGTTGTGCGTCGACACTCTCGACGCTGAGCTAGCCGAGCGCTGGGTCGAACTGACCTTGCCACAAGACCACATCGCCTTCCTGCAATACACCTCCGGCTCCACCGCGCTGCCCAAGGGCGTGCAGGTCAGCCACGGCAACCTGGTGGCCAACGAATTGCTGATCCGTCACGGTTTCGGCATCGACGTAAACCCGGACGACGTGATCGTCAGCTGGCTGCCGCTGTACCACGACATGGGCCTGATCGGCGGTCTGCTGCAACCGATCTTCAGCGGCGTGCCGTGCATCCTGATGTCGCCGGCGTACTTCCTTGGCCGGCCGTTACGCTGGCTCGAAGCGATCAGCCAATACGGCGGCACCATCAGCGGCGGGCCAGACTTTGCTTATCGTCTGTGCAGCGAGCGGGTCAGCGAATCGGCGCTGGAACGCCTGGACCTGAGCCGTTGGCGCGTGGCCTATTCCGGCTCTGAGCCGATCCGTCTCGACACCCTCGAACGCTTCGCCGAGAAGTTCACCGCGTGCGGTTTCAGCGAAGACAGCTTCATGGCGTCCTACGGTCTGGCGGAAGCGACCCTGTTCGTCGCCGGCACACCGCGCGGCACCGGGATTCCTGCACTGCGCGTCGATGATCAAGCCCTCGCACAGAACCGCGCCGAAGCGGGCGAGGGCAGTCCGATCATGAGCTGCGGCATCAGCCAGCCGGAACATGCGGTGCTGATCGTCGAGCCGAACACCCTTGAAGAACTGGCCGACAACGCTGTCGGTGAAGTCTGGGCTGCCGGCCCGAGCATCGCCCTCGGCTACTGGCGCAACCCCGAGGCGACTGCCAAGACCTTCGTCCAGCACGCCAGCCAGACCTGGCTGCGCACCGGTGACCTGGGCTTCATTCGCGACGGTGAACTGTTCATCACCGGTCGCTTGAAAGACATGCTGATCGTGCGCGGTCACAACCTCTATCCGCAGGACATCGAAAAGACGGTCGAGAACGAAGTGGAGGTGGTGCGCAAGGGCCGTGTCGCCGCGTTCGCGGTCAATCAGAATGGCGAAGAAGGCATCGGCATCGCCGCGGAAATCAGCCGCAGCGTGCAGAAAATCCTCCCGCCCGAAGCGCTGATCAAAGCCATTCGCCAAGCGGTGGCCGAGGCGTATCAGGAAGCGCCGAGCGTGGTGGTGTTGCTCAATCCGGGTGCGCTGCCGAAGACCTCCAGCGGCAAGTTGCAGCGTTCGGCCTGCCGCAATCGTCTGGCCGACGGCAGCCTCGACAGCTACGCGGTGTTCCCGTCGGCCACTGCTCAAACCGCTCAGGATTCGACCGCATCCGCATCTGAGCTGGAAGGTCTGATCGGCAACATCTGGGCTGAGCACCTCAACGTCAAACAGGTCAACGCCGACGATCATTTCTTCCTGCTCGGCGGCAACTCGATCGCCGCCGCTCAGGTGATCGCCAAGGTCCGCGAAGAGCTGAGCCTGGAGCTGAATCTGCGCCTTCTGTTCGAAGCCCCGACCCTGTCCGCGTTCGCCGCCGCCGTGGCGCAGCAGCAACAGGACGGCGGCAGCGCCCAAGGCGAAATCACCGCGTTGTCGCGCAACGAAGCACTGCCGCAATCGCTGGCGCAAAACCGTTTGTGGATCACATGGCAGCTCGATCCGCAGAGCAGCGCCTACAATATTCCCGGTGCCTTGCGTCTGCGTGGCGAACTGGACGAGGACGCCCTGCGCGCCAGTTTCCAGCAACTGATCGAGCGCCACGAATCCCTGCGCACGCGCTTCTTCGAACGCGACGGTGTGGCCCTGCAACAGGTCGAAGCGGCGGGCGAGTTCAACCTGCAACTGATCGACATCAGCGACCTGCCGGCCAGCGAGCGTGAAGCCCGCGCACAACAGATCCGCGAGGACGAAGCCCGCACCCGGTTCGACCTGGAGAAAGGCCCGCTGCTGCGGGTGACGCTGGTTCGCCTCGACGATGAAGATCACCAGTTGCTGGTGACGATGCACCACATCATCGCCGACGGCTGGTCGCTGAACGTTTTCATCGACGAGTTTTCGCGCCTTTACGCCGCCGCTTCCCAAGGCCAGCGTGCCGAACTGGCGCCGCTGCCGACCCAATACGCGGACTACGGCAGCTGGCAGCGCCAATGGCTGGCGCAAGGCGAGGGTGAGCGACAACTGGCGTACTGGAAAGCACAGTTGGGGGAGGAGCATCCGACCCTGGAACTGGCGACCGACCATCCGCGCTCGGCCAAGAAAAAGCACAGCGCCGCACGCCACAGCGTTCGTCTGGGAATCAGCCTCAGCGACGCCATTCGCCAGACGGCACAGGCCTATCAATCCACACCGTTCATGCTGCTGCTCTCGGCGTTCCAGAGCCTGTTGCATCGCTACAGCGGCCAACGCGACATCCGCATCGGCGTACCCAACGCCAACCGTCCGCGCCTGGAAACTCATGGCCTGATCGGCTTCTTCATCAACACTCAGGTGCTGCGCGCCGACGTCGATTCGCGTCTGCCGTTCACCGAACTGCTGGCGCAAACCCGTCAGGCTGCGCTCGGTGCTCAGGCGAATCAGGATCTACCATTCGAACAACTGCTCGAAGCCTTCCCGCAGGCCCGCGAACAAGGTCTGTTTCAGGTCATGTTCAACCACCAGCAACGTGACCTGAGTGCGCTCAAGCGCCTGCCGGGCCTGCTCGCCGAAGAGCTGCCGTGGCACAGCCGCGAGGCCAAGTTCGATCTGCAACTGCACAGTGAAGAAGACCGCAACGGTCGCCTGACGCTGTCCTTCGACTACGCCGATGAGCTGTTCGACGCCGCGACCATCGAACGCCTCGCCGAGCATTTCAGCAACCTGCTGCGTGCAGTCTGCGAACATCCGGAACAAGCCATCGCCGATCTGCAACTGCTGACCGCCGCCGAACACTCTCAGCAAACTGCGTGGAGCGTCGCCCCGTGCACCTCGGCGCAACAATGGCTGCCGGAACTGCTCAATGAACAGGCCCGTCAGACCCCTGATCGCACCGCGCTGGTGTGGGACGGTGGTAGCCTCGACTTCGCCGAACTGCACGCCCAGGCCAACCGTCTCGCCCATTACCTGCGCGACAAGGGCGTCGGCCCGGACGTCTGCGTGGCCATCGCTGCCGAGCGTTCACCGCAACTGTTGATCGGTCTGCTGGCGATCATCAAGGCCGGTGGCGCCTACGTGCCGCTGGACCCGGATTACCCGGCCGATCGCCTGGCCTACATGCTCAGCGACAGCGGCGTCGAACTGCTGCTGACCCAGACGGCATTGCTCGACCGCTTGCCGGCCAGCGAAGGCGTCAGTGTGATCGCCATGGACACCCTGCACCTGGAAAACTGGCCGAGCCAGGCACCGGGCCTGCACCTGCACGGCGACAACCTCGCCTACGTGATTTACACCTCGGGCTCCACCGGCCAGCCGAAAGGCGTGGGCAACACTCACGCGGCGCTGGCCGAACGTCTGCAATGGATGCAGAACACCTATCGCCTGAACGACACCGATGTGCTGATGCAAAAGGCGCCGATCAGTTTCGACGTGTCGGTGTGGGAGTGCTTCTGGCCGCTGATTACCGGTGCGCGCCTGCTGATCGCCGGCCCCGGCGAACACCGCGATCCGCATCGCATCGCGCAGCTGGTTCAACAGTACGGCGTGACCACGTTGCACTTCGTGCCGCCGCTGCTTTCGCTGTTCATCGACGAACCGTTGAGTGCCGAATGCACCAGCCTGCGCCGCGTGTTCTCCGGCGGTGAAGCGCTGCCGGCGGAACTGCGCAACCGCGTGCTGGCGCAACTGCCAGCGGTGCAACTGCACAACCGTTACGGCCCAACCGAAACCGCGATCAACGTCACTCACTGGCATTGCACCGTGGCCGATGGCGAGCGTTCGCCGATTGGCCGTCCGCTGGGCAACGTGGTCTGCCGCGTGCTCGACAGCGATCTCAATCCAGTGCCGGCCGGTGTGCCGGGTGAACTGTGCATCAGCGGCATCGGCCTGGCCCGGGGTTATCTCGGCCGCCCGGCATTGACCGCCGAACGTTTCGTGGTCGATCCGCTGGGCGAGCAGGGTGCGCGTCTGTACCGCACCGGTGACCGCGCGCGCTGGACCAACGATGGTGTGATCGAATACCTCGGCCGTCTCGATCAGCAGGTCAAACTGCGCGGCTTCCGCGTCGAGCCGGAAGAGATCGAAGCGCGTCTGCTGGCTCAGGACGGTGTGGCCCAAGCCGCCGTGCTGGTGCGTGAAACCGTCGCCGGCCCGCAACTGATTGGTTACTTCACCACCACCGACGCCAATGAAGATCAGGACGGGCAAATCGCTCGCCTGAAATCCGCACTGGCCGCCGAACTGCCGGAATACATGGTCCCGGCGCAGTTGATGCGTCTGGACGCCATGCCCCTGAGCCCGAGCGGCAAACTCGACCGCCGCGCCTTGCCCGAGCCGCAATGGCAAGTGCGCGAACACGTCGAACCGGTCACCGAGCTGGAACAGCAGATCGCTGCGATCTGGCGTGAAGTGCTGGGCCTGAAGCAAGTCGGTCTGCGCGATGACTTCTTCGCCCTCGGCGGTCACTCGCTGCTGGCCACGCAAATCATCTCCCGCACCCGCCAAGCCTGCGACGTCGAGCTGCCGCTGCGCGCCTTGTTCGAGCACAGCGAACTCGGTGATTTCGCCGAGCAGATCGGCCAGATCCAGGCCAGCGGTCGCACCAACAAACAGCCGCCGATCGACAAGGTTGATCGCAGCAAACCGGTACCGCTGTCCTACTCACAACAGCGCATGTGGTTCCTCTGGCAGATGGAGCCGGACAGCCCGGCGTACAACGTCGGCGGCATGGCGCGCCTGCGTGGCGTCTTGCATGTCGAGCGTTTCGAAGCGGCGCTGCAAGCGTTGATCCTGCGCCACGAAACCCTGCGCACCACGTTCCCGAGTATCGACGGCGTGGCCCGTCAGCAGGTGCATGCCGAGACCAGCGTGCGCATGGACTGGAAGGATTTTTCGAAATTCGCCGCCGATGTGCGCGAGCAGAAAGTCCAGCAACTGGCCGACGACGAAGCGCACCTGCCGTTCGATCTGGAAACCGGTCCGCTGCTGCGCGCCTGCCTGGTCAAGACCGCCGAGCAGGAGCATTACTTCGTCCTGACCCTGCACCACATCGTCACCGAAGGCTGGGCAATGGACATCTTTGCCCGTGAGCTCAGCGCGCTGTACGAAGCGTTCGTCGATGACCGCGATTCGCCGCTGGAGCCGCTGCCGGTGCAGTACCTCGACTACAGCGTGTGGCAGCGCAACTGGCTGGAGTCCGGCGAGCGTCAGCGTCAGCTCGACTACTGGACTGCACAACTGGGCCGCGAACATCCACTGCTGGAATTGCCGGGCGACCGTCCGCGTCCGCCAGTGCAAAGCCACCAGGGTGAGTTGTTCCGTTTCGACCTCAGCGATGACCTTGCTGCTCGCGTCCGGGCGTTCAATGCGCAGAACGGTCTGACCCTGTTCATGACCATGACCGCCGCACTTGCAACGTTGCTCTATCGCTATAGCGGCCAGACCGATCTGCGCATCGGTGCGCCGGTGGCCAACCGTATCCGTCCGGAAAGCGAAGGGCTGATCGGTGCGTTCCTCAACACCCAGGTGCTGCGTTGCCAGCTCGACGGTCAGATGTCGGTCGGCGAATTGTTCGAGCAGGTGCGCCATACCGTGATCGAAGGGCAGTCCCATCAGGATCTGCCGTTCGATCATCTGGTTGAAGCCCTGCAACCACCGCGCAGCGCGGCGTACAACCCGCTGTTCCAGGTGATGTGCAATGTGCAGCGCTGGGAATTCCAGCAGAGCCGCACGCTCGCCGGCATGACCGTCGAGTACCTGGCCAACGATGCGCGGGCGACCAAGTTTGACCTCAACCTGGAAGTCACCGACCTCGACCATCGCCTCGGTTGCTGCCTGACGTACAGCACCGATCTGTTCGACGAGCCGACCATTGCGCGCATGGCCAGGCACTGGCGCAACCTGCTGGAAGCGCTGATCGCCGACCCGCAACAGCGCCTCAGCGAACTGCCGCTGCTCGATGCGCCTGAACAACAGCAATTGCTCGACAGCCTTGGCGTCGAGCCGGGCGAGCGTCGTCTCGATCAGTGCATTCATCATCTGTTTGCCGAGCAGGCGCTGGTGCGTAAAGATGCACCGGCCCTGACCTTCGCCGGGCAGACCCTGAGCTACGCCGAACTTGACGCCCGCGCCAATCGCCTGGCCTGGGCCCTGCGTGAACGCGGTGTCGGCCCGCAAGTGCGGGTCGGCCTGGCGCTGGAGCGTTCGCTGGAAATGGTCGTCGGCCTGTTGGCCATCCTCAAGGCCGGTGGCGCCTACGTGCCG
Source organism: Pseudomonas sp. V88_4 (assembly GCF_029967985.1). NCBI lineage: Bacteria > Pseudomonadati > Pseudomonadota > Gammaproteobacteria > Pseudomonadales > Pseudomonadaceae > Pseudomonas > Pseudomonas sp. V88_4. Next base: position 39,431 of record NZ_JASCAF010000048.1, on the reverse strand, counting down.
CTGGACCCGGAATACCCGCTCGACCGCCTGCATTACATGATCGAAGACAGCGGCGTCGGCCTGCTGCTCAGCGACCGGGCGATGTTCAAGGCCCTCGGCGAACTGCCGTCGAACGTGGCGCGCTGGTGCCTGGAAGACGACAGCGCCGCACTGGCCGATTACCCGGCTACCGAGCTGCCATTTATCAGCCTGCCGCAGCATCAGGCGTACCTGATTTACACCTCGGGTTCCACTGGCAAGCCGAAAGGCGTGGTGGTGTCCCACGGTGAAATCGCCATGCATTGCCAGGCGGTGATCGAACGCTTCGGCATGCGTCCGGACGACTGCGAGCTGCATTTCTATTCGATCAACTTCGACGCCGCCACCGAGCGTCTGCTGGTGCCGCTGCTCAGCGGCGCGCAGGTGGTGCTGCGTGCGCAGGGTCAGTGGGACGCGGAACAAATCTGCGGGCTGATCCGCGAACACCGGATCAATATTCTCGGTTTCACCCCGAGCTACGGCAGCCAGTTGGCGCAGTTTCTCGCGACGCAAAACGAGGTTTTGCCGGTGCGGATGATCATCACCGGCGGCGAAGCGCTGACCGGCGAACACCTGCAACGAATTCGCGCGGCGTTCAAACCGAGCCTGTTCTTCAACGCCTACGGCCCGACCGAAACCGTGGTCATGCCGTTGGCCAGTCTTGCGCCGGAAGTATTGGAGGAGGGCGCCGGCAGTGTGCCGATCGGCAGCGTGATCGGTGATCGCGTGGCCTACATTCTCGACGCCGATCTGGCGCTGGTGCCGCAAGGCGCGACCGGTGAATTGTTTGTCGGCGGCACCGGTCTGTCCCAGGGGTATCACGAGCGTGCGAGCATCACTGCCGAACGTTTCGTCGCCGACCCGTTTGCCGCCGATGGCGGGCGCATGTACCGCACCGGCGACCTGGTGCGCCAGCGCGCCGATGGCTTGGTGGAGTATCTGGGGCGGATCGACCATCAGGTGAAGATCCGCGGTTTCCGGATCGAACTGGGCGAGATCGAAACCCGCCTGCTCGATCACGACTCGATCCGCGAAGCGGTGGTGCTGGCGCTGGATGCGCCGAGCGGCAAGCAACTGGTCGGCTATCTGGTGACCGAGATCGCTTCGCGAAGCGAAGCCGAGCAGGCCGAACTGCGCGAAGCACTGAAGGCGCACCTGAAGACGCAACTGCCGGACTACATGGTGCCGACCCATCTGATTCTGCTGGCCAGCATGCCGCTGACCGCCAACGGCAAGCTCGACCGCCGCGCGTTGCCGGCACCGGATCCGGAGCTCAATCGTCAGGATTACGTAGCGCCGAGCAACGAGCTGGAGCAGACCCTGGCGCAGATCTGGTGCGAGGTGCTCAACGTCGAGCAGGTCGGTCTGAACGACAATTTCTTCGAACTGGGCGGCGACTCGATCCTGTCGATTCAAGTGGTCAGCCGGGCACGGCAGCAGGGCATTCACTTCAGCCCGCGCGATCTGTTCCAGCACCAGACCGTGCAGACCCTGGCCGCTGTCGCCAGCCGCAGTGAAACCGTCACCGCCGAGCAAGGTCTGGTGACTGGCGAATCGCGTCTGACGCCGATCCAGCACTGGTTCTTCGACACCGATATCCCCGAGCGTCAACACTGGAACCAGGCGTTGCTGCTGGAGCCGACGGTTGCGCTGGAACCTCATCGTCTGGAGCAAGCGCTGTTGGCGGTAATCGAGCAACATGACGCCCTGCGTCTGCGCTTCAGCGAGGTCAACGGCGCATGGCAGACAACCCATCAACCGGTGACCGATGCCACCGTGCTGTGGCAAGTCCGCGTGCCGTCGATGGACAAGTGCGCCGCGCTGTTCGCCGATGCTCAGCGCAGTCTCGATCTTGCCCAGGGCCCGTTGCTGCGTGCCGTGCTGGTCGATGGGCCGGACGCTCAGCAACGGCTGTTCATCGCGATCCATCACCTGGTGGTCGACGGTGTGTCGTGGCGGGTTCTGCTCGACGATCTGCAAACCGTGTATCGCCAGCTCGACGCCGATCAGTCGGTGAAACTGCCGGCGAAAACCAGCGCCTTCAAGGACTGGGCGGCACGCTTGCAGGCTTACGCCGGCAGCGAATCCCTGCGTGAAGAATTGAGCTGGTGGCAGGGGCACCTGGCCGGCCCGAATGCCGACTTGCCGTGCGAACACCCTGAGGGCGGTCGCGAGAATCGCCATGCGCAAACCGTCAGCGTGCGTCTGGATGCCGAGCGCACGAAGCAGCTATTGCAACAGGCACCGAGCGCCTACCGCACGCAGGTCAACGACCTGTTGCTGACCGCGCTGGCCCGCGTGCTTTGCCGCTGGAGCGGTCAGCCGTCGGCGCTGATTCAACTGGAAGGCCACGGCCGCGAAACCCTGTTCGACGAGATCGACCTGACCCGCACCGTCGGATGGTTCACCAGCGCCTATCCGCTGCGCCTGACCCCACACAACATCGAAGAGGCCGCCGGGCAGGGCGCTTCGATCAAGGCGATCAAGGAACAGCTGCGCGCCGTTCCGCACAAGGGCCTCGGTTATGGTGTGCTGCGTTATCTGGCCGATGACGACAGCCGCCATAGCATGGCGGCGTTGCCGAATGCGCCGATCACGTTTAACTACCTCGGCCAGTTCGACCAGAGCTTCGGCAACGATGCGCTGTTCCGTCCGCTCGACGAGCCGGTCGGCGGGGCCCACGATCCGCACGCACCGTTGCCGAACGAGTTGAGCGTCGACAGTCAGGTGTACGGCGGTGAGTTGCTGCTGCGCTGGACCTTCAGCGCCGAACGCTACGCCGCGCAGACCATCAGCGAGCTGGCCGATGCCTACATCGGCGAGTTGCAGAGCCTGATTGAACATTGCCTGCAAGACGAGGCCGGTGGCCTGACGCCGTCGGACTTCCCGCTGGCGAAACTGACCCAGGCGCAACTTGATGCATTGCCGGTGCCGGCGGCGCACATCGAAGACGTGTACCCGCTGACCCCGATGCAGGAAGGCATGCTGCTGCACACCTTGCTCGAACCGGGCACCGGTCTGTACTACATGCAGGATCGCTACCGCATCAACAGCGAACTCGACCCCGAGCGTTTCGCCCAGGCGTGGCAAGCAGTGGTCGCCCGTCATGAAGCGCTGCGTGCGTCGTTCTGCTGGAACGTTGGCGAAGACATGCTGCAAGTGATCCACACCCCGGGTAGCACGCCAATCGAGTATCTGGACTGGAGCGCCATCGCCGACGCCGAGCAGGAGCCGAAACTGCAAGCGCTGCTCAAGGCCGAACGCGAAGCCGGGTTCGATCTGCTCAATCAGGCACCGTTCCACCTGCGTCTGATCAAGGTCGGCGCGGCGCGTTACTGGTTCATGATGAGCAACCACCACATCCTGATCGATGCCTGGTGCCGCTCGCTGCTGATGAACGATTTCTTCGAAATCTACACCGCCCTTGGCGAAGGTCGCGAAGCACAATTGGCGGTGCCGCCGCGCTACCGCGATTACATCGGCTGGCTGCAACGCCAGAGCCTGGCCGAAGCGCGCCAGTGGTGGCAGCAGAACCTGCAAGGCTTCGAGCGCACCACGCCGATTCCGAGCGACCGTCCGTTCCTGCGTGAACACGCCGGCGAAAGCGGCGGCATGATCGTCGGTGACCGCTACACCCGACTGAATGTCGAGGACGGCGCCCGTCTGCGTGAACTGGCCCAGGCCCATCAACTGACCATCAACACCTTCGCCCAGGCGGCGTGGGCACTGGTGCTGCGCCGCATGAGTGGTGATCGCGACGTGCTGTTCGGCGTGACTGTGGCCGGACGCCCGGTGGAGATGCCGGAGATGCAACGCACCGTCGGCCTGTTCATCAACAGCATTGCGCTGCGGGTGCAGATCCCGGCGGACGACCAGCGAGCCAGCGTGCGTCAGTGGCTGAGCGGTCTGCTCGACAGCAACATGCAACTGCGCGAGTACGAATACCTGCCGCTGGTGAACATCCAGGAACAAAGCGAACTGCCGAAAGGCCAGCCGCTGTTCGACAGTCTGTTCGTGTTCGAAAACGCCCCGGTAGAAGTCTCGGTGCTGAACCGCGCGCAGAGCCTCAATGCGACCTCGGATTCGGGCCGTACCCACACCAACTTCCCGCTGACCGCCGTTTGCTATCCGGGCGATGACCTCGGTCTGCATCTGTCTTACGACCAGCGTTACTTCGACGAGTCGACCATCGAGCGCATGCTCGGCGAGTTCAAGCGGCTGTTGCTGGCGCTGGTCGATGGCTTCCATGGCGACATGGCCGACCTGCCGCTGCTGGGCGATGAGGAACAGGACTTCCTGCTCCACGGCTGCAACCAGAGCGAGCACGACTATCCGCTGGAGCAGAGTTACGTCGAGCTGTTCGAAGCACAGGTCGCGCAACATCCGCAACGCATTGCCGCCAGTTGCCTTGATCAGCAGTTGAGCTACGAGCAATTGAACCAGAACGCCAACCGTCTCGGCCATGCACTGGTCGCGGCCGGGGTGCAGAGGGATCAACCGGTGGCGCTGCTGGGCGAGCGTAATCTGGATCTGCTGGGCATGATCATCGGCAGCTTCAAGGCCGGTGCCGGTTACCTGCCGCTGGATCCGGGACTGCCGAGCCAGCGTCTGCAACGCATCATCGAGCTCAGTCGTACGCCGGTGCTGGTGTGCACCGAAGCTTGCCGTGAACAGGCGACGACCTTGCTGGATGAGTTCAGCTGCGCCAACCGCCCAAGCTTGCTGGTGTGGGAAGAGGTTCAGGCGGGTGCGGTGTCGTCGGCGAATCCGGGGATCTTCAGCGGGCCGGACAACCTGGCCTACGTGATCTACACCTCGGGCTCCACCGGGTTGCCGAAAGGCGTGATGGTCGAGCAGCGCGGCATGCTCAACAACCAGTTGAGCAAGGTGCCGTACCTGAACCTGAGCGACGCCGATGTGATTGCCCAGACTGCTTCGCAAAGCTTCGACATTTCGGTCTGGCAGTTCCTCGCCGCGCCGCTGTTCGGTGCGCGGGTGGACATCGTGCCGAACACCATCGCCCACGATCCGCAAGGCTTGCTGGTGCATGTGCAGCAGCAGGGCATCACCGTGCTGGAAAGTGTGCCGTCGCTGATTCAGGGCATGCTCGCTTCGGATCGCCTGAGCCTCGACGGGCTGCGCTGGATGCTGCCGACCGGTGAAGCCATGCCGCCGGAACTGGCGCACCAGTGGCTGCTGCGTTACCCGGAGATCGGTCTGGTCAACGCCTATGGCCCGGCGGAATGCTCGGACGACGTGGCGTTCTTCCGCGTCGACCTGGCCTCGACTCGCGGCAGCTACCTGCCGATCGGTACGCCGACCGACAACAATTTGCTGTACCTGCTCGATGGCGCGCTGGATCTGGTGCCGCTGGGTGCGGTGGGTGAGTTGTGTGTGGCGGGCACCGGGGTCGGTCGCGGTTATGTCAGCGATCCGCTGCGCACCGCGCCGGTGTTCGTGCCGAATCCATTCGGTGCGCCGGGGGAGCGTCTGTACCGCACCGGAGACCTGGCGCGCCGCCGCAGTGACGGGGTGCTGGAGTACGTCGGCCGGGTCGACCATCAGGTGAAGATTCGCGGTTACCGGATCGAGCTGGGTGAAATCGAAGCGCGTCTGCACGAACAACCTGAAGTCCGCGATGGTGCGGTCGGTGTGCAGGAGGGCGTCAACGGCAAGCATCTGGTTGGCTACCTGGTGGCCGCAGATTCTGCACTGAACCAAAGCGAACGTCTGGAGCGAATCAAGCAGCGCCTGCGCGCCGAACTGCCGGAATACATGGTGCCGCTGCACTGGTTGTGGCTCGACCGGTTGCCGCTCAACGCCAACGGCAAACTCGACCGCAAGGCCCTGCCGGCGCTGGAAATCGGCCAGTTGCAGAGCCAGGATTACCTGGCACCGCGCAGCGATCTGGAGCAGACCCTGGCCGATATCTGGGCCGAGGTGCTGAAGGTCGAGAAGGTCGGGGTACGCGACAACTTCTTCGAACTCGGCGGCCATTCGTTGCTGGCCACGCAGATTGCTTCGCGGGTGCAAAAAGCCTTGCAACGGGACGTGCCGCTGCGCGCCATGTTCGAGTGCAGCACGGTGGAGGAACTGGCCGCATACATCGAAGGGCTGGCGGCCAGTGACATTACCGAGGAGAAGGTTGATCGACTGAATGACCTGATGGCGGAGTTGGAGGGGCTTTAATCTCTGGCGCCTGTACCGGCCTCTTCGCTGGCAAGTCGGTGCGTTCAACGCAATTGCGTCGGTACATGGATGTACGTTTGTATAGTTGACGATCCTGAACCGGCAGCCCAGTCTGCCGGTTCTCTTTTTTTGTCGCGGGGGTGATCGATGGCTTTCTTCGAAGTTGACGGACAGGCGCTTCACTACATTGATCAAGGCACGGGCCCGGCGGTATTGCTGGCCGGCAGCTACCTGTGGGACCAGGCCATGTGGGCGCCTCAGATCGCAGCGCTGTCGCCTCACTATCGGGTGATTGCGCTGGACCTCTGGGGCCATGGTGAATCGGGGCGCTTGCCTGAAGGCACCACATCACTGGATGACATCGCACGCCAGGCGCTGGCCTTGCTCGATCATCTGGACATCGACCGGGTGACGCTGGTCGGGCTGTCGGTCGGCGGCATGTGGGGCGTGCGCCTGGCGTTGTCGGCGCCGCAACGGCTCAACGGTCTGGTGCTGATGGACACCTACGTCGGCGTCGAGCCGGAGCCGACTCGCCAGTACTACTTCTCGCTGTTCAAACAGATCGAGGAAAGCGGCGGGATCTCCGAGCCACTGCTGGATATCGTGGTGCCGATTTTCTTCCGCCCGGGCATCGATAAAGAGTCGGCGCTGTATCAGGATTTCCGCGCAAAACTCGCCGGCTATTCAGCTGAACGCCTGCGCGAGAGCATCGTGCCGATGGGGCGCATCACCTTTGGCCGTGATGACCTGTTGCCGCGTCTGGGCGAGCTGAATGCGGCGACCACACTGGTGGTCTGCGGCGACCAGGACAAGCCACGCCCGCCGTCGGAAGCACGGGAAATGGCTGAGTTGATTGGCTGTTCGTGTGTGCTGGTGCCGGAGGCGGGGCATATCTCCAATCTGGAGAATCCAACCTTCGTGACCGACACGCTGCTGAAGTTTCTGGCTGGGCTGAAGTAACGAAAACGCCCACGCATTGCGTGGGCGTTTTTTATTTCGGACCGAGAATCTTCGCCAGTTTGTCCGGCGTCGGCGCGCCTTGCTGTTGTTGCAATTCGCCCTTGTCGTCCATGTAGAAGATCGCCGGGGTGGCCTGCAAGTCCAGGTCTTCCATCAACTGCATGTTCGCCGCGAGTCTGGTCTGCACGGCCACCGGAATGTCCTTCAAGGCCTTGAGCGTGCTGGCCTTGCCGGCTTTCTCGTGATCTTCCAGGGCTTTGCTCGGGTCTTTGGCGGCGAGCAGGGCGGCGGCTTTGGCCGGGCTGTCTTCGCGGATGATGCCGACCATGATGTGCCGCAACTGCACCTTGCCGGCCTTGACCCATGGGCGGGCCTGTTCCCAGAACATGTTGCAGTACGGGCAGTTTGGATCACTGAACAGGTACACCGTGCGTGGTGCGTCCTTGTTGCCGTCCTGAATCCAGTTGCTGGCCTCGAACTTGGCCCAGACTTCCTTGGCCATCGGCGCGTAGACCAGTTTTTGCAGCGGCGCGCTGCTCAGGTCGTTGCCGTCGGCGTCGTACAGGTTGCCCAGCAGCACGTGCTTGCCGTCCGGCGTCAGGTACAGCGCCATGCCGCGGTTCTGGTATTGCGCGGCGTAACCGCGCAAGCCGTCCGGTGCGTCGAACTGGCCGACGATTTTTGCGCCCTTGGCTTCAATCTTCTTGATCGCTTCAGGCAATTCTTCGGCGGCCTGGACCGACGGCAAGTGCAGCAGGGCTGCGCTCATGGTCAGCGTCAGCAGGTGGCGGAGGCGGGGCATGGCAGTTTCCTTGAAGAAGAGGTGGCCGGATTCGGGCTGGAAGCCGGGGTGTCGAAGTTTTCCAGGGCGCGGGCCAGGCTGGCGTTCGACAGCTCGCCCAGATGGCTGCTCAGCAGACGACCGTCCGGGCTATAGAACAGGGTAGTCGGCAGGGCCATGGAACCCACGGCCTGACCGAGGCGTCCGCTGCGGTCGAACAGCACGTTGTTCAGGCTCAGGCCCTGGGTTTCGAGAAAAGTCGCAACGCTTTGCATGCTTTCGGCCTGGTTGACGAACAGGAACGTCAGGTCCGGGCGTTGTTGCTGGGCGTTTTCCAGCACCGGCATTTCCCGTCGGCACGGCGGGCACCAGGTGGCCCACAGGTTGATCACCAGCGGCCCGCCCTGATAGTCGCTGAGTTTCACGGTTTCCCCGGCGGCGTTGCGCAAGGTGATGTCCGGCAGGCGCGTGCCTTGCTCATAGATGTTCAGCGACAGGGTCGCCAGCACCCAGAACGCCACACCGCTGACCACACCGAAACCCAGCGGTCGACGCAAACCCGGCCGGCGCCAGCCGCGATACAGCGCCGCGAGCAACAGCACGATCACCCCCGGCCAGGCGAGGAAGCCGCCGTCGCGCAAGTCGATGATCTGCCAGAGATCGTTGCGATAGTGCCCCCAGTACATGGCGACAAATGCCATGCGCGCCGCCAGCATGCCGAGCAGAAACAGGCTGAACAGCGCCGACTCGGGGTTGTCACCGCCGCGCTTGGCCACCCGCCAGCCGACGAAGGTCGCCAGCGCCAGCGCGCTGATCAGCAGCAGGTGGTTGAGGGCGATGGCAAAGGTGCCGAGGGTGAAGGTCAGCATTAACGGGCGTCTCGGGTGGTGGTCCAGCGTTGCAGGAAAGTATCGGCATCGACCTCGCCGGTGATGCGCTGGCTGCGGCGCTCTTCGCCGTCGTCGCCGATCCACACGAAACTCGGTGGCCCCGGCACTTTATAACGGCCGAGCAGTTCGCGGCTGGCGGCATTGTCGGCGGTGACGTCGAGTCGGAGCAAGCGCACATCGCTCAGGGCCTGCATCACCCGCGCCTGGCCGAACACCTGTTTCTCCATCACTTTGCACGACACGCACCAGTCGGCGTAGTAGTCGAGCAGCACCCACTGGCCCTGAGCTTTGGCGGCGTCAAGCTCACGTTGCAGGGCGGCGGGATCCTTGATCGTCGTGAAGGCTTCGTGGCCGTTCGGGGCCGCCGTGCCGACGCGGCCGGCGCTGTACACCTGCAACGGCTGATACGGGTCGTCACTGCCGCCCGCCGCACCGACCACCAACAGACTGCCCCACAAGCCCAGCAACAGCGAACCGGCACCGAACAACTGCGCCACGCGACCAAAACCCTCGGATTGTTTCCAGGCGCTGTAAGCGGCGATCAACAGCAGCGCGCCGCACAGACCCAGCCACAGCGACGGATCCAGCACCGGTCGCAGCATCAGCAGCGCGGTGGCGAGGAACAGGAAACCAAACACGCCTTTGAGCAGATTCATCCACGCGCCGGGCTTGGGCAGGAAGCGATTGCCGACCGTCACCAGCAACAGCAGCGGCACGCCGATGCCGATGCCCAGGGCAAACAGGATCAGGCCGCCGTGCAGTGCGTTGCCGCTTTGCGCGATGTAGAGCAGGGCGCCGGCCAGTGGTGCGGTCATGCACGGGCCGACCAGCAGACCGGACAGTGCGCCCAATACGCCGGCGCCGATCAGGCTGCCACCGCGCTGACTGCGCGAGGCGTGTTCCAGTCGATCCCGCAGGGCCACCGGCAATTGCAGCTCGAAGAAGCCGAACATCGGCAGCGCCAGAACAACAAACACGGCCGCGAACGTTCCGAGCAACCATGGGTTCTGCAACCACGCCTGCAAGTTGGCCCCCAGCAGCGCGGCGATGACGCCCATCGCTGCGTACACCAGCGCCATGCAAACTACATAACTGCCGGCCAGCGCGAAACCGCGACGCGGCGTGGCACCGCTGCCCACCACCATGCCCGCCAGAATCGGCAGCATCGGCAACGAGCACGGCGCAAACGCCAGCAGTAGACCGAGACCGAAGAACACCAGCAGGCTCCAGCCCAGTGAGTGCTGCTGAAGACCGCTGGCCAGTGCCTGATCCGGTGCTTCATCTGTCGTTGCTGCGGCTTTGCCGCCGAGGTCGATCACTCGCGTTTGCGGGGGATAGCAAAGACCGGCATCGGCACAGCCCTGATAAGTGACCTTGATCTGGCCTTGGGCGGATGACGGGATTTTCAGCTCGAGGCCCTGGCGATAAACCGGTTGCTCGCCGAAATACTCGTCGCTGTGGGACTCGCCTTCGGGCAGGGCCGGGACGTTCTCCGTCGCCAGCCCGTCGAACTTCAGGCGCTTCTGATACAGGTAATAACCGTCGGCAATTTGCCAGAACAGCTGGGTCTCACCGGAATCCAGACGTTCCGAGGTCAACACGAATGCCTTGTCGACCGGCAGAAACTCCGGTTTTGAAGCAAAGGGATCGTTCCCCGCCTGGGCCAGACTTGAAATCAACAGTGCAAAAAACAGAAAAAAATGACGCATGGAGAAGCCTTGTCCCTGTGCAATTGAGGGGCACAATGGCGGGCAGTGATTAACCGATGATTAACCGGGAACATCCATGCGCCAAAACCGCGAAGCACTGAAGCTTCCAGCTAAACGGGACGTCAGAGACCCCGGGTTAATCCGGCGAATCTGCCATTGATATTGTGCGCATCTCCTTCGACTCGGCCTTTTTGCATGTTGTAAATCACGAATTGCTCATTAGTCAGGAAGATGTACCACAGGTTATCGCTGAAAGTGGGGTCGATTTGCGCAGCGGTAATAAGACGATGTTTATACGGTTCAAGTCCAGGTAGTACTGAATTGGGTTGGTGGTTTATTTTTTGCGTTACAGTATCGAATGTCAGATGAGTGCCATCCTTTAACAGGAAGCGAAACAGGTACTTGTGCCCGATTGCTTCCAGCCAGGTGCCGGCAACAATTCTGTCGAAGTACGGCAGGATAGGGGTCCAGAGAGAATTGGCGAGATTGTAAAAGGCATCAGCCTTGTCAGTGTCCTGGTTATAGGCGCAAACCCATGGACGATTGCCGTTGTAAAAGAACAACCAGCTAATGTCCTTGTCGCCCGCTTGTGTTTGTGTAAATCCGAAGCGCAGGTGCTTGGCATGGGCATCGAACCCTTCCCAGTTGCCCTTGATCGGTTTTGGATAATCATTCAGTACTTTTTCGTCGCCATTGTCATAGCGGGAGAAGATATCAGCATCTTTGAAGAAAAAATAAATCCGGTCAGCACCGGAGCGCCAGTCGATAGCGACAAAGTTATTGAGTTTGGACATTGGGTTTTCCTTTGATAAGTAGTGGTTATGATTCGGTTGTATCGGCTTTGTATCTTTTGCACTTTGAGATTACCGTGGCGAATAACTTTTTCGCACTGGGTTTGTGATTGCTGTTTGTGTCAGTTGGAACTTGTTGAGTTGTTGTTTGTTAAGTTTTTAGTTGCCGTTGCGGCAGTCGGGTTTGATAAAAAACTCGCCCATGGGCGTAGCCATCGGGATCGTGCTTTTCCTTGGCGCGGGCAGTGTCCATAATTGCCGCTTAATCCTCTGCTGCTTGAATCGCGTTTTTTCTCATGGAGCTCCCATGCACGTACTGGTTTGCGAAGACGACGAGTTGATCGCCAGCGGGATTGTTGCCGGGCTGACAGCGCAAGGCCTGACCGTCGAGCACGTCAACACGGCCTCCAAGGCGCGGGCGATTCTCAAGGTCGCCGAATTTGACGTGATGGTGCTCGATCTCGGCCTGCCGGACGAAGATGGCCTCAAGTTGCTGCAACAACTGCGTCAGCAAGGGCTGGAAATTCCGGTGCTGATCCTGACTGCGCGGGATTCGGTCACGGATCGGGTCGACGGCTTGCAGTCCGGCGCCGACGACTACCTGCTCAAACCGTTCGACCTGCGCGAACTGTTCGCCCGTCTGCAAACCCTGTTGCGCCGGGTGGCCGGGCGCAGCGTCAATCTGATCGAACATGGCGCACTGACCTACGACCCGAGCAGTCGCGAAACCACGCTGGCGGGGCGCCCGGTGGATCTGTCCCGTCGCGAACAATCCCTGTTGCAAGCCTTGCTGCACAACCGTGGCCGGGTGCTGTCCACCGAGCAGTTGAAGGACAGCGTCTACGGTTTCAACGATGAACTGGAGAGCAATGCGCTCAACGTGCACATCCATCACCTGCGCAGCAAACTGGGCAAGGGCATCGTCGAAACCGTGCGCGGTTTGGGTTATCGCCTGGGCCCGGCCGATGGCGGAGAAACCGACAAGTGATGAGTCTGCGCCTGCGCCTGAGCCTGACTCTCGGCGCTGCGTTCGCGCTGATCTGGGCCCTGGCGGCCGCCTGGATGCTCAGCGACCTGCGCAACCAGATGATGTTTTCCCTCGACCAGCGCCTGGTGGCGTCGGCGCGGATGGTCGCCGGCTTGCTGGAACAATTGCCGGCCATTCCGAGCAAAGGCGAGGGTACGCATTTCAGCGCCGAGCAACTGAACATTCCCGGCGGCATGGCCTGTCAGGTCAGCTCGCTGCGCGGAGAAATCCTCGCTCGCAGCCACAATAATCCGGAACAGGCACTGGAAGCGCAGAAAATGGGCTTCCACGATCAGATGATCGATGGCGCGCCGTGGCGCAGCTTCACCCTGGCTCGGGGCGATGTGCGAATTACCACTGCCGACCGGGTGATCGAGCGCGAAGCCCTGAACATGTCGATCCTGCTGGCGGCCTCGGTGCCGGTGGGCGTGGCGTTGCTCGGCTGCCTGTGCCTGTTGTGGCTGGGGATCGGCCAGGGCCTGGCACCGCTCAACCGCTTGCGTGAAGCCTTGATGCGCCGCAACGCCGACTCGCTTGAGCCGTTGCAGTTACAGTCATTTCCCAGCGAACTGAAACCGCTGCTCGAAACCCAGAATCAGCTGTTCCAGCGCATCGGCAGGACCATCGAGCGCGAACGTCGCCTGACCGGCGATGCCGCCCATGAACTGCGTAGCCCGCTGACCGCGATCAAGACCCACCTGCAAGTGGCGCGCATGACCGATGGCAGCGCTCGCGATCAGTCCCTGGCCCGGGCCGAGGAGGGCGCCGACCGTCTGCACCGGACCCTTGAGCAATTGCTGTTGCTGGCCCGGGTCGAAGGCAGTCTGTCGTTCGACGACGGCGTGCAGTGCAGCGCCGAGCAGGTGGCGAAACTGGCGATTCAGGACTCGGCCAGCGACCAGCGCCAGCGGATCAGGCTGCACCTGCCGGAACACTTGTCCGCTGCGCCCCTGCAAATGCCGGCGGTGCTGTCGATCGCGGCGCTGCGCAACCTGCTGGATAACGCTTTGCGTCACACGCCGACGGACGGCGCGGTGGACCTGAGCCTGGAGACCACCGCCAATCGCGTGCGTTTCGTGGTACGTGATCACGGCCCGGGCATTGCCCCGGACGATCTGCAGCATCTGACCCAACGGTTCTGGCGCAACGGCCAGAGCACTGGGTGTGGATTGGGGCTGGCGATTGTCCAGGCCATCGTTCAGCGCTGCGCCTGCACCTTGCATTTCGACAGCCGCCCGGATGGTTTGCGGGTCGAGCTGACCATGCCGCTGCAACCGGTCTGACTTGATGCCGGGCACATCAAATGTAACCTCTCTCCATTAGTCATCCGTCGGCCGCGACGTTATTGTCGGCCAGCCTTTGACTCAATGGATTGAGGGAAACAGCGCCATGGAAGCACCCATCCACATCTGTCCCGCCACAGTCGCCGACGCCGGCATCATCAGCCGGATTCTCGAGCGTTCGATCCGAGTCGGTTGTGCGCTCGATCATCGCAACGACCCACAACTGGTCGACCGTTGGGTCCGCCGACAATCGGCTGAACACATCAGCGCCTGGCTCGCCGATCCGCATCTCTATCTGAATATCGCGCTTCTTTACGATAAGCCGGTCGGTGTCGGCATGGCCGCAGCCAATGGCGAGGTCACGTTCTGTCATGTGCAGCCGGAGTGGTTTCGTCGCGGTGCGGGGCGCGCACTGATGGGCGATCTCGAGGGTTGGCTGCGGATTCGTGGCCAGCCTTGCGTCACGCTCGCCAGCACGCGAACCGGCGAGGCGTTCTACCGGCGTCTGGGGTATCGCGAAGCAGCATCTGCTTTCACGCATCACGGCGTTTTGAGCCTGCCGATGCACAAGCCGCTGGGGTTGTCGGCCTGACATTCGATCAAGGGTGTAAATCCTCGACACGCTGGTGCGTTTCCAGAACAGGAAAACCAGCATGTGCGCTCCGCGACCGGAACGCGCACCTGCCCGGTGTGCAGTTTTGGTCACTATCCATAGCGTATTGAGGGGTCGAGAGATGTCAGTCGCCACCAGCCTTATCGAAGAGTCGTCGGCCCGGATCGCCTCCGCGCCGGCAGAAACGCTGTATCAGTTCAATGAATCGCCGCTGCTGGCCCGCCAGAGCCAACAGGAATCCAATGCCCGCAGCTACCCGCGCCGGATTCCCCTGGCGCTGAAGCGCGCCAAAGGCCTGTACGTCGAAGACGTCGAGGGTCGCACCTTCATCGATTGTCTGGCGGGTGCCGGCACCTTGGCGTTGGGGCATAACCACCCGGTGGTGATCGAGGCGATCCAGCAGGTGCTGGCCGATGAACTGCCGCTGCACACCCTGGACCTGACCACGCCGGTGAAAGACCAGTTCGTGCAGGACCTGTTCGGCCTGCTGCCACCTGCAATGGCCAAGGAAGCGAAAATCCAGTTCTGCGGCCCGACCGGCACCGACGCGGTGGAAGCCGCGCTGAAACTGGTGCGCACCGCCACCGGGCGCAGCACCGTGCTGTCGTTCTCCGGCGGTTACCACGGCATGAGCCAGGGCGCCTTGAGCCTGATGGGCAGCCTGGGCCCGAAAAAGCCGCTGGGTGCGCTGCTCAGCAACGGCGTGCAATTCATGCCGTTCCCGTACGACTACCGTTGCCCGTTCGGCCTCGGTGGCGCGGCGGGTGTGAAGGCTAATCTGAGCTACCTGGAAAACCTGCTCAATGATCCCGAGGCTGGTGTGCAATTGCCGGCGGCGGTGATCGTCGAAGCGGTACAGGGCGAGGGCGGTGTGATCCCGGCGGACATCGAGTGGCTGCGCGGTCTGCGCCGCATCACCGAAAAGGCCGGTGTGGCGCTGATCATCGATGAGATCCAGAGCGGCTTCGCCCGCACCGGCAAGATGTTTGCCTTCGAACACGCCGGCATTACCCCGGACGTGGTGGTGCTGTCCAAAGCCATCGGCGGCAGCCTGCCGCTGGCGGTGGTGGTTTATCGCGACTGGCTCGATACCTGGCAGCCGGGCGCTCACGCCGGGACGTTCCGTGGCAACCAGATGGCGATGGCCGCTGGCTCTGCCGTGATGCGTTACCTGGTCGAGCACAAGGTTTGCGAACACGCTGCTGCCATGGGTGAACGTCTGAGCGAGCACCTGCACATCCTGCAGCGTGACTTCCCGCAACTGGGCGACATTCGCGGTCGTGGCCTGATGCTCGGTGTCGAGTTGGTTGATCCGAACGGCACGCCGGATGCACTGGGCCATCCGCCGGCGTTTGCGCGCCTGGCGCCGCTGGTTCAGCGCGAATGCCTCAAGCGCGGGCTGATTCTGGAGCTGGGCGGGCGCCATGGTGCGGTGGTGCGGTTCCTGCCGCCGCTGGTGATCACCGCCGCCGAAATCGACCGCGTCGCCGAGATCTTCGGCCGTGCACTCAGCGCGGCGACCGCAGCCCTGTAAATTTTTCGCCGCGTCGAACGTTCTTTCTACATACCCGGCTGCACCGTCGTGCAGCCCACCCTTACAGCGATGGAGACACAGCATGACGTCAGTATTCGACCGCGAGGACATCCTCTTTCAAGTCGTGGTCAACCACGAAGAGCAGTACTCGATCTGGCCGGACTACAAGGCTATCCCGGAAGGCTGGCGCACCGTGGGCAAGAGCGGCCTGAAGAAGGAATGCCTGGCCTACATCGAAGAAGTCTGGACCGACATGCGCCCGCTGAGCCTGCGTCAGAAGATGGAAGCGCAAGCGGCTGCCCAGTAAGTCGCCGGACAAAAAGAAACCCGCTGGACTGGAAACAGTCAGCGGGTTTTTTCACGTCCGGGATTTTTGTTGACTGTGAAGGCCTCATCGCTGGCAAGCCAGCTCCCACAGGTTTCTGTTGCGTTGCGCATTACTCGCGAACACCTCAAATCACTGTGGGAGCTGGCTTGCCAGCGATGAACGATGACGTGGTCCTAATGGCCTCAGGCGCCGGCCAGACCCTTGAGCAACGCATCCACATTCCCTTCCAGCTCCGCCACCGGATCCGCCGCATCGGTGCTCAGCACCAGCAGATGACTGCCCGATTCGGCAATCGCCGCTTTCACCGCGTCCGATGGCTGCCGATGGTGCAGCACCACCGCTACGTCATTGTCTTTCAGGGTGGCGGTCAGTTTTTTCAGATCCTCCGGCGTCCATTCGGAATCCGCGCGGGCATCCTGTCCGATCAGCTCCAGGTTCAGGCTGCCGATCAGGTAACCGAAGTGATCGCTCAGGCTCATCACGCTCAGGTTGTCGGCACTGGCCAGACGCGCCTCGCTGTCGGCACTGAGTTTCAGCAGGCGCTGCTTCAGTGCTGCCAGATTGGCCTCGATTTTCGGTTTGTCCTTCGGTGCCAGGCGCACCAGATCTGCCGCCATCACGTCGGCCATACGGCCCATGTTGTTGCTGGCCAGCCACGGCTGGCTGTTCAGGCCATCGACTTTCAGCCCCGGTTGCACAGCAATGCCGGGCAGGGCGCCGTCCACCGGGCGAGCCGCGTCGACTTCGATGATGCGGATGTTGCTGCGGCGGGCAATCGGGTACAGCGGATCATCGGCCCACAGCGAGCGCACGCCGATCACCGCATCGGCGCCAGTGGCCAGTTTGCTCAGCGCCGGGGCGCCGCGACCGGTGAAGTAGGCGGTCTGACGGCTGCCCGGCAGATTCGCCGGCGCAGCGCGTTCGAGGCTGATGTCGGTGCCCTTGAGCAGGACTTCGCCCAGACCATAAGTGATCGGCAGCGAGGCCAGCACCCGCAACGGTTTCTCGGCAGCCAGCAGAGGGCTCGAAACCGCGCCGCTGAGGGCGATGGCCAGGGTCAGTTGTCGCAATGTAAAAGCCATTTATCCAAGGTTCCCTTTCAGACTGGGGACGACGCCCCGGGCAATCGCGGCGAGGGCGAAGGCGATACCGGCGACCAGAATGATCGCGGCGCCGGACGGAATCGGCAGATCGAACACGATCGGCGCAAGAATCCCGCACAGGGTGCTGACCGTGGCGATCAGCACCGAGCACCAGAAAAAGCCCTTGAGCGACTGGCTGAGCAGACGCGCAGCCGCCGCCGGAATCACCAGCAGCGCACCGACCAGAATCGCGCCGATGACTTTCACGGCGGCGACGGTGATCAGCGTCACCAGAATCACGAACAGGTAATCCAGGGTTTTCACCGCGACGCCACGCACCGCCGCCAGCTGCGGGTTGAAGCTGGCCAGCATGATCCGGTTGTACAACGGCAGGGCCAGCGCCATGACCAGTGAGCCGACAATCGCCAGCACCAGCAGGTCATTGCCGTTGACCGTCAGCACCGAGCCGAACAGCACGTTTTCCAGAATGTGCACGTTGATCTTGCCCGCCAGAATCAGCAGCAGGCTGGCGCCCAGGGCGAGGGACACCGACAGGAACACGCCGATCAGCGTGTCCGGGGCCAGGCCGGTACGGTTGCGCAAGTAGTTGAGCAGAATGCCGAACAGCAGGCAGTAGCCGAACAGGCTGCCGTACGGCCCGGTGTAGGGCTCGCCGAGCAGAATGCCGATGGCCACGCCGGTCAGTGCCGCGTGGCCGACCGCCTCGGAGAAAAACGCGAAGCGCTTGACCACCACCAGCGTGCCGAGGCCGCCGAGCACCGGGCCGATCAGCAGGCCGGCAAGCAGCGCATTGACCACAAACCCGTAGGCCAGGGCTTCCGGCAGGTAGCCGGAGGAGGCCCAGCCTTGCACCATCAAACGAAAGGCTTCGTAACTCATCAGGCAGCGCTCCGTGGATGGGTCGAGAACAGGGTCAGCAGGCGTTCCGGGGTCAGGGCCTGTTGCGGCGTGGCGTCGAACAGTACCCGGCGGTTGAGACCGGTGACGCGATTGGCCAGACGCCCGACTGCTTCCAGATCGTGCTCGATCCACAGCACCGTGATGCCCGCCGCGCGCCAGTCGCCCAGCAAACGCTCGAACACCTGGATCCCGGCTTCGTCGAGGGCGGACATCGGTTCATCCAGCACCAGCAATTGCGGCGCCGGAATCAGGCCCTGGGCGAGAAGCACCCGCTGGCGTTCACCACCGGACAGTGCGCCCATCCGCCGCTTGCGCTTGTCCTGCATGCCGACCCGCTCCAGCGCATCACCGATAGCGCCGGCGTAGCGTTTGCTCAGACCGAGAAAGGCCGGGCGGCGCTGGCACATGGCGGCCATGAAATCATCGACGGTCATCGGCAGGCCCCGATCAAACTCCAGCGCCTGCGGCACGTAGCCGATGGTGCCGGGCTCGCCTGGCCATTGCAGGCTGAGCCGGCCCTGATGGGGCATCTGCCCGAGCAGGGTCTTGATCAGCGAACTCTTGCCGCCGCCATTGGGGCCGACCAGCGCATGCACGCTGCCGGGTTGCACCTGGAAGGTGACCTTGTCCAGAATCGTCGTGCGGCCGAGGGTCAGGCTGACGTCGGCGAAATCCAGGGTCGGGCCGCTGCTGGCAATCGACAGGTTTTCCTGAGCTGTCATGCGCCGGACTCCTGAATCGCCCGAACCACGGTGTTGAGGTTGCCGGTCATTTCCTTTTCGTACTTGTCGGCGGTGTATTCACCGTAGGAAATGTGCGACAGCGGGTACAACTTCACACCGGATTCGCGCTGAATGGTGTCGACGTAGGTGGACGGGAAATCCATCTCGGAGAAGATCACTTTCACGTCCAGTTCCCGCAGTTGATCGATGGTTTTCTTCAACTGGCTCGGGCTTGGCTCGATGCCGTGGGCCGGCTCGACCACGGCGGTGACTTCCAGACCGAACTCGCGCAGCAGGTAGTCGTAAGCGGCGTGCACCGTGGCCACCCGCAGTTCGGCATTTGGCGCCTGGGTCAGCTTGGCCAGGGCATCGGCGCGCATCTGCCGCAGGCGTTTGCCGTAGGCGCGGGCATTCTGGGTATAGGTCTTGGCGTTGTCCGGGTCGAGCTTGCCCAGTTCCCGGGCGATGTTGTTGACCTGGGCAATCGAGGCGCTGATCGACAGGAACGTGTGCGGGTTCACCACTTTGCCGGCACCGCGCGCGGCAACCCCGGTGGCGGCCAGCAACGGCACGTTTTCGTTGGCTTCGATGGTCTTGATGTCTGGCGTTTCGCTGGCGGCGATCATGCGGTCGGCGAAGTCGTCATGGCCGACCCCGTTGAGCACGATCACATCCAGCCCGCTGATGCGCTTGATGTCTTCGGCGCGCGGCTCGTAGGCGTGCGGGTTGAAGCCGGCGGGAATCAGCGGCACGACTTCGGCCTTGTCGCCGACGATGTTCGCCACATAGCTGTAATACGGGTGCAGGGTGATGCCGATGCGCAGGCGCTTGGCCTGATCGGCGCTGGCCAGCGGGCTCAGCAGGCAGGCGCACAGACCGATCAGCAGCAGGCGCAGGAAAGGACGGCGTTGAGATGAACTAGGCATGGGCAAGCGGTCTTCTCTCGGATGAAGGCGAGGGTTCAATGGCGATGCTCGCGGGTTACCCCGGCATCGAATTGCGCGACGATCTGTTTCCATCCGGCAGCAGTCAGTGCCGTGTCGGACAGGTCTTGCGGCGCTTCGAGATCTGCGGCGCGGTTGAGCCAGATATCCGGCGCGGCGTCGTTCAGGCGCATCAGAAACGAACCGGCCACAGCCGGGGCCTGGCTGTGGCCGAAGTAGGCGCGGTCTGCCAGCAAGTGCCAGGCGTGACCGCCACGACTGATCGAACTGGCGTCCTGGGCAAACGGAGCGAAGCCTTCATCGGCCAGGTTCTGCGGGGTCGGCAGCGCTTGCTGTTCTTCGCGCATCAGGTGGATTTCGTCGAGGGTCACGCGCAGATCGGCGTAGATACCTTGCTCGCTGGCGCCCAGGTCACGGCGGGCATCCAGTTGGTGGCTGGAGACTGGCTCCGGTTCGTGGGAGACACCGCGCCATGCGACTACCGATCCGGCGACCGCGAGGATCAACAGGCACATCAGCAGCACATTGAGGGTTTCGTGCCCGGCACCGGCCGGGCGTACAACCTGGGTGGTCGGTGTGATCATGGGGCTTCGATATCCGCTTGGTCGATTTCGACCACATGACCGGGGCCGGCGTCGAACAGCACGTAGAACTCGGCGCCGGGCTTCTTGAAGGTCAGGGTCGAGTCGGCACCGAGCTTGCCCGGCACCAGAATGGTTTCGTCATAGCCGATCACATCGAGGGTCACCCCCGGTGCGCCGCTGCCGTCGGAGAAGCCGCCGGTGCATTTGATTTGCTCGGCGTCGATGGCCTTGCACTCGCACATCGGGTTATGGGCCAGGGCGCTGGCGCTGAAACCGGCACACAGCGCCAGCATCAGGCTGTTAAGGCGCAGGCGGGAAAAGCGTCGGGCGAGAGTCATGGTTTGGCTCCTTGTTTGTTCAGCCAGGCGATGGTGGCGGGGGAGGCCTGGCTCAGGGGGATCGAGGCCTGATGCATGCTGCCGTCCCAGCCTTCCATGGTGATCCACAGATCGGCGTCGGTTTTGGTCTTTTCCGGAATCGGCAACTGGGTGCCCATGCGATACGGCGTGCCGAAGAAGATCACCCCGGCGGCTCGCAGGCTGCGGGGTTTACCGATACGCAGGTAGGTGGCCTTGACCTGATCGATACAGGCATCGCAGAGCGCGACATTGAAGCTTTTCATGTACCCGGCCGGCCCGGCGGGGCGGGGCGCCTCGTCACGGAATTCGGCCATTCTCAGGCTCCAGGGGCCGACCTGGATTTCGCCGACTTCGCGTTCGCCCAGGCCGGTGTCGCCGCGAAACAGCGCCTGATCAGCGAAGTAGCGGGGCATGAAGCCCAACGGGATCAACAACAGCAGCACGTTGATGTGGAAGCGCCACTTGTGCCAGAACAGGCTCAGGCGTGAAGGGCGTGTCGCAACATTGGACTGGCTCACAGGTTGACCTCCGACGGTTCACGGCTCAGGGCCGGTTGCGCCTTGACGCGTTGCTTCTTGTGCTCGCGCTTGAGGGCGTTGGCAGTGGCCAGTGCGGTGCGTTTGGTCCAGATCAGCAGCCCGCTGAGCACCATCATGCTCAGCAACAGCCCGAAGAAGAACCAGATCAGCTTGATCCACAGCCCGCCGAAGTCGCCGGTGTGCAACGGCCGCATGGACTCTGTGACGAACTCCAGGGACGTGCGGTCGGACAACAGGCGCGATGCCGCGATTTCACCGTTGTACGGGTTGATCGTCGCGCGCTGATACATCAGCGGATACCAGCCGCGCCCGCCGATATCGAGGTGGCTGTAGGCATTGCCCGGCAGGCTGACGTAGCTGGTTTCCAGCCCGGGGATTTTCTGCTGGGCGATCTCGATCGCGCGATCAAGGCTGATTTGCGGCGCTGGCGAGCCGTCTGCCGAGAGGGGCACGCTCTCACGGGACATGGCCGGGATCACCGGTTCGCTCGAGATGGAAATGTGATTGTCGGCCAGCAGCGCCTGAATCAGGAACCAGGTGCCGGTGATGGAAATCACCGCGATGAACCAGATGGACCAGATGCCGCTGAGGCGGTGAAAGTCGCCCCAGAAAATCCGCGCGCCGTGGCGGAAACGCAAGGTCGGACTGAAAAATCCTTTCCAGAAACGCTTGTACACCACCAGCCCGGTGACCAGCGAGGCGAGCATGGGCAGGCCGAGGATCGATACCAGGTACCAGCCCCAGCTGTAGCCATTGGTGAAGGGCACCAGCCACCAGCCGTGCAGAGCGCGGGTGAAACCCTTGAAGTTGAACGCCGGGGCCTCACCCTGAATGACGCCCGTGTACGGATTGACGTAGACCGTCAGCGAGCGCCCGTCGGGATAGCTGACGCGGACATCGAGGGCGAAGTGCGATTCATCGGGGCGGTCGATCTCTTGCACGACCGTTTGCGGTTCGGCTTTCTTGATGGCCTCGATGATCTGGTCGTAGCTGAGCAGCGCTGAATCGTCCGACGGCGCGCTGGCGCGCATTTGCGGGTTGGCCAGCCAGACGATTTCCTGGCTGACCACCGCCAGGGTGCCGGTGACGCAGACGATCAGAACAAAAAACCAGATCGGCAACGCCAGCCAGCTGTGTACCAGGAACCACAGTTTCGAGCGGGATTTCTTCGACATGATGACGGATCTTGATTCAGTGAGAGGGCGCGGTACTACGGGCTTCGCAGCACGGGGGCCCTGAAAGGCCGGTCGTGGCTTTTGCCTACGCGAACGGCCGCATCTCTATAAGACGGATGACCGAAGCAAATCCCGATAAACGATATGAAAGTAAATGTTTCGCGATTGCAGGTGGCTGCCGCTCGGGCGGATTTCTGTGGGGGGAGGCGAAGCAATCCGACGGCGCGTGCCGCCGGATTGAAGGAGGAGATCAGCGGAGAAAGTCGAGCGCTTCGGTCAGCAACAGTTCAGGGACTTCTTCGGCGAGGTAATGCCCCGCAGGCAGGGCCTTGCCCCTTACATCGGTGGCAACCCGTCGCCATTCGCCGAGCGGATCGAAGCAGCGACCGACAGTGCCCTCGGCGCCCCACAGCACCAGCAATGGCAGACTCAGGTGACGACCGGCCATGATGTCGGCGCGATCATGTTCCAGGTCGATGCCGGCACTGGCGCGGTAATCCTCGCAGATCCCTCGGGCGCTACCGGGACGTTCCAGGCAACGCCGATATTCGCTGAACGCCTCGTCGGTGAAGGGTGCAAGCCCGGCGCTGCGGCTGCCCATGACACTGCGCAGGTAACCTTCGGGATCGGCTTCGATCAGGGTTTCCGGCAACGGCGCCGGACGAATCAGGAAAAACCAGTGCCAATAGGCCCGTGCAAAAGCTTCGTTGGTCTGGCTGTACATCGCCAGCGTCGGCGCGATGTCGAGCAGAACCATGCGCTGCACGACGGCGGGATGATCGAGCGCCAGACGATGGGCGACCCGCGCGCCACGGTCGTGGGCAAGGATCGAGAACTGCTCGAAACCCAACGCCTTCATCAATTCCACGCCGTCGCGGGCCATCTCGCGCTTGGAATAGTTGAGGTGAGCTTCATCCGCCGGCGGACGACTGCTGTCGCCGTAACCACGCAGGTCGGCAGCGACCACCGTGAAGTGTTCGGCCAGTTGCTCGGCGATCTTGTGCCAGATCACGTGGGTCTGCGGGTGCCCGTGCAACAGCAGCAGGCCCGGGCCGCTGCCTTTGATGCGGTGGGTGATGTCCACACCGTTGACGTGGCGCTGGTCTTTGACGAATCCGGCAAACATCGGGTGATCCTTTATTCAGGCGCGTGGCCTGCATCCTGAAATCACCGGGGATTAATGACAAGACGTGAAGCGTGGTTTGGCGGTTCATGAATCGTGTTCGCCCATCCCCGCGCGTTGCGCGGGAATGGATATTCGGCGTGGCTAACCTTGCTGAAACATATCTTTTGCCCGTTGCTCGATCTGCTCTTGGGTCAGGTCCTCCTTGCGCGTGGCGAGGAACCACAGATGCCCGTACGGATCCTTCAACGTCCCGCTGCGGTCGCCGTAGAACTGATCCTTGACCTCGGACACCGAGGTCGCGCCGGCCTCCAGCGCACGCTGAAAGGATTTGTCGACATCGGTCACGTACAGATGCAAACCGACCGACACTGTTTTGTCCGGATTGCTCAACGGCCCTTGATCGCATGGCGAGCCGAGCATGATCGCACTGTCTCCGATGCGCAGTTCGGCGTGGCCGATGCCGCCGTCGGGCATGCTCAGGCGCATGACTTCGGTGGCACCGAACGCCTTTTTATAAAAGTCGATGGCTTCGGCAGCTTTGTGAATGCCGAGGTACGGGGTAATGCTGTGATACCCCTCGGGAATGGGTTTGACGCTCATGGCGGTGCTCCCTGTTATTTGTTGCCTGGTTTTTATTAGAGGTTGAAGGTGTGCCTTCGCCGGGGTTGCCGGTCGCTCAACTATAGATCCGTGCCGCCGCCATGGCCGAGCAGCCGACGAGCAGCCCTCGCGATGCCGGAGCGGAGCGAGTCCTCAGTCGGGAACGTCGAGAAAGTGCGCCCCCGGCCCTTGCTCGCCCAGCACGTCGCCCTGATTGCGCAGCGGGCAGGCCTCCATCGACAGACACCCACAACCGATGCAACCGGTCAGTCGATCCCGCAGCAGCATCAACTGATTGATTCGTTCGTCCAGCTCACGCCGCCACTGTTCCGACAACATTTTCCAGTCCGCTGCCGTTGGTGCGCGGTTGTCCGGTAGCTGTTTCAACGCCTCGCCGATTTCCGCCAGTGGAATGCCCAGGCGTTGCGCCACTTTGATCAGCGCCACGCGCCGCAGAACTTCCCGTGGATAGCGCCGCTGGTTGCCGGCGTTGCGCTGGCTCCTGATCAACCCTTTGGATTCATAAAAGTGCAGGGCGGTGACCGCCACGCCGCTGCGGGCCGCGACTTCGCCGACGGTCAGTTGCTTGTGCAGATTTTGCGCAGTGATCATTTGAACATTGCCCCTTGACCTCTAGTTAACTCGAGGTTTTACCCTGCAGGCCTTCGAATCGCAAGATTCGCCTGACCGAGTGGGGATCTCATGCAAGCACCAGCGAAAAACCGCAGCTTTACCCAATTGATCGAATTTGAAATCGAACCCGGCCAGCAACCGGCGCTGGTGTCGGCGCTGGCGGTGCAGACCGAACGTCTGGCACAGCGTTACGCCGGTTTCGTCAGCGCCAGCGTCCAGGCCAGCGACGATGGCCGGCGAGTGTTGAGCTTTCTGCAATGGCAGTCCCGCGAGGCGGGGGAGGCGGCGTTCCAGAGTTTCGAAACCGGCGAGCAGGATTTCTGGCAACTGATCCGCACCCATCAGGCGCGCACCGTGACCTTCGGTTCATTCCAGGTGCTGAGCAGCATCGCCCGCAGTCACGACGACGGCTTGCACTGCCAACTGGTCGGCTAGATCGACAGCTG
This sequence comes from Pseudomonas sp. V88_4, assembly GCF_029967985.1. Taxonomy (NCBI): domain Bacteria; kingdom Pseudomonadati; phylum Pseudomonadota; class Gammaproteobacteria; order Pseudomonadales; family Pseudomonadaceae; genus Pseudomonas; species Pseudomonas sp. V88_4. The sequence goes on along the minus strand of NZ_JASCAF010000048.1, from coordinate 14,177 downwards.
GATCAAGCGCTCGCCTTGCAGGTTTTCCGTGGGCCGCCGCTTGTTCACTGCCAGCTCGCCGATCTTGATCAGCCGCGTGCGGGTCACGTTGCGGCTCAGGCCGAGCAGGGACGCGGTGTGCACCTGGTTGTAATGGCAGAAGCGATAGGCCGCGCGCAGCAATGCGTCTTCGACTTTTTCATGCAGGGCGCCGGCCTGTTGTTCGAAGAGTTTCTGGAAGGCGCGTTCCAGCAGCGCTTCCGGTGAGTCGTCGGCGGTTGCGTGCTGATCGTCGGGACGGTCGATGCGCAGGCTCGACAGGCGCAGATCGTCGCGTTCGATCACGCCGTTACGGCAGATCAGCAGCGTATGATGGATAACGTTTTCCAGTTCGCGGATATTGCCCGGCCAACTGTAGCCGCGCAGCTTGTGTTCGGCGCCGGGACTGATGGTGACGCGTCCGTAACCCAGGCGCTGACTGTAGGCTTCGATGAAATGCCGGGTCAGTGGCAGGATGTCGCCGGGTCGCTCGCGCAACGGGCTCAGCTCCAGATTCACTACGTTCAGCCGGTAATACAGATCTTCGCGGAAATGCCCGGCGTTGATGGCTTTCTCCAGTTGCACATTGGTTGCCGCCAGCACCCGCACATCGATGGGAATACTCTTGCGCGATCCGAGGCGCACCACTTCGCGTTCCTGCAACACCCGCAGCAATTTGACCTGAATCGCCATCGGCAGATCGCCGATTTCATCGAGGAACAAGGTGCCGCCATCCGCCTCTTCAAACCATCCGGCCTTGGCGCTGAGGGCGCCGGTGAAGGCGCCTTTTTCGTGGCCGAACAGTTCGGCTTCCACCAGCGATTCGGAAAACGCCCCGCAGTTGACCGCGATGAACGGCCGGTTACGCCGGTTGCTCAGGTTATGGATATGCCGCGCCACCAATTCCTTGCCGGTGCCGGTTTCGCCGATGATCAGTACACTGGCTTCGCTCGGTGCGACCTGTTGCAGATGCGCGAGCAGGGCCTGGGATTTCGGATCTTCGAAGACCTGGGCGGTGGCGCGAATCGACGTGGCCAGGGCGGGTGAGGGCGGCAGGGTCAGCAGTTGCATGGGTCTCGCTCCACGAAAGGAAATCAGGAATAGAACGTCGGCACCGGCAGGGACTGGTTCAGCGCCCAGTCGCCCAGCTCGTGGAGTTTGTAATCCAGCGGGTCGTGCAGGGTTTGCGTGCGCAGGTTGCGCCAGTGCCGGTCGAGGCGCAGCGACGCGTGGGTCGAACGGGCGCCGGTCACTTCGAACAGTCGGCTACAAATCTCCAGGCCCTGTCGACTGGCGGCGACCTTGGCCGTGGCAATCGCCGTGGCCAGATGCCCGCGTTCTTCGGCACTGAGGTTCGGGCCTTTGGCCCAGGCCTCGTCGAGCAGTGCAGCGGCGCGTTCCACCAGCAGACGGGTGCCTTCGAGAGCGACCCAGAACTCGCCGTAATGGGCCAGCACATAAGGATCTTCACGCACCTCGCGCACCGATGATTTGTGCCAGACACGGGTTTCGCTCAGGGTGTATTGCCGCGCCTCTTCAAAGGCACCTTCGGCGATGCCGAGAAACATATGCGTGAACGTCAGTTGCGCGATCAGAGGGCGCAGGCAGGCGAACGGGGTACTCAGCGGGCCCGGATCCAGCAGCAGTTCCGATTCCTCGACCCGCACCCGTTCGAACGTGGCGCTGCCGCTGTCGGTCTGGCGCTGGCCGATGTTGTTCCAGTCGTTGTGCAGGGTGATGCCGCTGCGCCCACTAGGGATCGCCGCGATCAGCAGTTTGCCGCCGTTGCTTTCGTCCACCGCCGAGGCGATCAGCATCTGCGAATCGCTGGCGCCTGAGCAGAAACTTTTCTTGCCGGAAAACTCGCGCCAGCCGCCCAGGTCCTTGACCACGGTGCGGGTGTCCAGCGGATTGAGCGCGTTGCCCCAGAACCAGTTCTGCCGCGCGGTCTGTTCGAACCACGGTTGCCATTGTTCCGGGCGTGAAAACAGCCGCACGGTGGCGAGCATCAAATGATGAAAACCGAAGACGTGGGCGATCGAGCTGTCGACCTTGGCGAACTCGCGCACGACTTCCAGGGTTTCGCTCCAGCGCGCGCCGAGGCCGCCGTAACGGGTGGGAATGCTCAGGGCCAGCAGACCGCTGTCGCGCAGGGCGTCGCGTTCGGCTTTCGGTGTGCCGCCGCGCTCGTCGCGCTCGACGGCGGTCAGGGCGAATTCGGCGGCCAGTTGGCGGGCGGTCTGCAACGGGGAGAGCAGGGTGCTTTGCGGTTTGGCAGTCACTCGGTCTTCCTCAGGCGTTGGCTTTGGCGGGCAGTACATCGTTGGCGATCATTTCGCCGAACGGCCCGGTGAGGTTGGTGACACCGCGTCCGGCCAGGCTCGCGTACGGCTCGGGCAACAGCGGGAAGACCAGTTCGGCAAAGCGGTAGGCTTCTTCGAGATGCGGATAACCGGAGAAGATGAAGCTCTCGATGCCCAGATCCGCGTACTCCTTGATCCGCGCCGCCACTTGCTGCGGATCGCCGACCAGAGCGGTGCCAGCGCCACCGCGCACCAGACCGACGCCGGCCCACAGGTTGCGGGCGATTTCCAGGTTGTCGCGGCGCCCGTCATGCAGGGCGGCCATGCGCCGCTGGCCTTCGGAGTCGAAACGGGAAAAGGATTTCTGCGCAGCCTCGATGGTTTCGTCGCTGATGTGCTCGATCAGTTTGTCGGCGGCTTTCCAGGCTTCCTCGGCGGTCTCGCGCACGATCACGTGCAGGCGGATGCCGAACTTCACTTTGCGCCCGTGACGGGCGGCGCGTTCGCGCACGTCGGCGAGTTTCTCGGCGACGGCGGCCGGTGGTTCGCCCCACGTCAGATACACGTCGACCTGCTCGGCGGCCAGATCGTGAGCCGCGTCGGAGGAGCCGCCGAAATACAGCGGCGGATAAGGTTTCTGCACCGGTGGATACAGGGCTTTGGCGTTCTGCACCTTCAGGTGTTTGCCTTCGAAATCCACCGCCTCGCCTTGCAACACGCGGCGCCAGATCTTGAGGAATTCGTCGGTGACTTCGTAGCGTTCGCTGTGGCTGAGGAAACTGCCGTCGCCACGGTTTTCGTCCGGGTCGCCGCCGGTCACGACGTTGATCAGCAGGCGGCCGTTGGACAGTCGATCCAGGGTCGCGGCCATGCGCGCCGAAACGGTTGGCGAGATGATCCCCGGACGGATCGCCACCAGATAACGCAGGCGTTCGGTCAGCGGCACCAGGGCCGATGCGATCACCCACGAATCCTCGCAGGACCGCCCGGTGGGAATCAGTACGCCGTGGTAGCCGAGGCTGTCCGCAGCTTGCGCCACCTGTTTCAGGTAATTGAGGGTGACCGGGCGTGCGCCTTGGGTGGTGCCCAGATAGTGACCGTCGCCGTGGGTCGGCAGGAACCAGAAAACATCCATGAACAGCTCCTCAGGCGATTTTCAGCAACGGTTTGAGGTGAGCACCGAACAGCGGCGCGGCGCGTTCGGCGGCCAGGCGGATGCGCGCCTTGAGCGGCTCGCTGGTGATCTGGTAGTCGGCGAAATCGGCTTCAGTGGCGTACACGCCGATCGGCAGGGTCACGGCCTGGAAGAAGCTGAACAGCGGGCGCAACTGGTGATCGAGGACCAGCGCATGGCGTTCGCTGCCACCGGTGGCGGCGAGCAGCACAGGGGTGTCGATCAGTGCATTCAGATCAATGAGGTCGAATAGGTGTTTGAGCAAACCCGGATAGGAGCCGCGATACACCGGCGCCGCGACGATCAGCAGATCAGCCTGTTCGATGGCTTGCAGTTCGGCTTCGATCTCGGCCGGCAGTTCTTGACGGGACAGCGCGGCGCCCAGCGGGCGGGCGATGTCACCGAGTTCGATCAGGTGACTCTCGACCGGCAGGTGCCCGGACAATTCGGCCAGCAGGGCCTGGGTCAGCACCAGGGTGCGGGACGGACGCCAGGTTCCGCCGGACAGGGCGACGACTTTCAGTGGACGCGACATGGTCAGTTCCTTTTTTCAACAGTTGCTCGACGAGCAGTGAGTAGTCACCGGAGCAGAGCAAGCGCTGTACCAATACCTGTAAGGCCCGTATTCCGGGGCTTCGAGCGTTGTCGGCGGCTGTGCTCATGTGACTTTCAGGCCGGTTTGTTGAACTGCTGTTGCCTGGGAAACAGTTGCTGGAGCAACAGTGCCGAACGCAATGAAGGATTTATAAAGGCTGACTGTTATTCCGCAAAAGACTGTTAATTGATATTGATAGGTCTTTTGAGAATATGAGAGTGAATCCTGCCCGAATTCTGATAGCCACTATTGAGAGCGTTGATTTCTGCCAAAGCGTGCCCGGGCGTAGCCTTTCTCCATCGACCCCACACTGCTCGCCAGGACGCTCCCATGAATCGTTTACTGACTGTTTCGCTGATGCTCGCTGTCTCCGTTCTCGCTGGTTGCGCGAGTCATGTTTCCCCGGAACTGCGCCCTTACACGGCGGAGGAAACCCGCGAACTGGCGCTTGAATCGCTGAACCGTCGCGGTCTGTCCTTCGAGGAATATCACGCGAAAAAAGCCGAATTGCTCGGCCAGCCACAGAAGACATTCGGTTTCGATACCAAAGGTGAAATGAGCGCCGAACGGGCCGTACAGCTGCACGGTCGTCCAAGCTGATTGGGAACTGTACTGCTCGAAGTTTTGCCCAACTGTCCGTGGGTTTGCGCGGCGCCGTGGGATAGGGTCAACACCTGAATGACCCTGACGGACTGCCTGCCATGACCCTCTCGCTCGACCTGTTGCTGGGCTTTGCCCTGTTTGCCCTTGTCACCTCAATCACACCGGGGCCGAACAACACCATGTTGTTGGCATCGGGGGTGAACTTCGGCTTTAACCGCACCATCCCCCATATGCTCGGCATCACCTGCGGCTTCTTCATACTGGTGGTGGCGGTGGGATTTGGCCTGGGCGCGGTATTCCAGACCTATCCGCTGCTTTATACGATCCTGCGTTATGTCGGCGCGGCGTACTTGCTTTATCTGGCGTGGAAAATCGCTCACTCCGGCCCGGTCGGCGACAGTGAGCAGGGCGAGGCGAAACCGATCAGCTATCTCGGTGCGGCCGCTTTTCAGTGGGTCAATCCCAAGGCCTGGATCATGGCCATCGGTGCCATCAGTACCTACACGCCGATGCAGGGTTACTTCACCAATGTAATCGTGATTGCGGCAGTGTTCGCCATCATCAATCTGCCGAGCGTCGGTGTCTGGGCGGCGTGCGGGACTCTGTTGCGCAACGTACTGAAGGATCGCCGCTGGTTGCGGGTGTTCAACTGGGGCATGGCGGCGCTGCTGGTGATTTCGCTGTATCCGTTACTCCTTGAAAGCTTTGGCTGACGCAGTGCTACAACCGCCGGCCCGATGCCTGTTAAAGTCGCGTTCAGGAGCGTTCCTACGCACTTTTAAATGAAGTTGTTCTTCTTTAACGGCCTCCGATCAGGTATTGATGACGCTCTCGAACCCGGACGCAGCTCACAAGGCTGCGTCGTGCCGTTTGCAGACACGAGCATCCTGATCCCGGAACACGCTCTGCGAGTCTTTTTATGAACACACGTCCGCTGTATTTCGATTACGCCGCCACCACCCCGGTGGACGAGCGGGTCATCCAGGTGATGATCGAGTGTCTGGGTTTCAACGGTAATTTCGGCAACCCGGCTTCCAGCTCCCACGCCTTTGGTCAGCAGGCCCGGCAAACGGTCGAGAACGCTCGCCGGCAAGTCGCCGAACTGGTTGGCGCCCAGGCGCAGCAGATCGTCTGGACCTCCGGCGCCACCGAATCCAACAACCTTGCCCTTAAAGGTGTGGCCCAGGCCCGTGGAGTTTCCGGCGGGCACATCATCACCAGCCAGATTGAACATAAAGCCATCCTCGACACCGCCCGGCAATTGCAGGACGCCGGTGTCGCCGTGACCTACCTGGTGCCGGACGCCGAAGGCCTGATCGCCCCGCAAGCGGTCAGCGAAGCGATGCGCGATGACACCTTTCTGGTGTCGCTGATGCTGGTCAACAACGAACTCGGCACCGTCAACGACATCCCGGCCATCGGCGAAGTGGTGCGTGGGCGTGGGGCGTTGTTCCATGTCGATGCGGCGCAAGGCGCCGGCAAGGTCGCGATCGATCTGGCGCAATGGCCGGTGGATCTGATGTCGTTCTCGGCGCACAAGCTCTACGGCCCCAAAGGCATCGGTGCGCTGTACGTCGGACCCCGTGCGCAGCTGCGTTTGCAGGCGCAGATTCATGGCGGTGGGCACGAGGGCGGCTTGCGCTCCGGTACGCTGGCGACTCACCAGATTGCTGCCATGGGCTCGGCGTTTGCCCTGGCTGCCGAGGCCTTCGATGACGAGAAGAAAACCATTGTCGCGCTGCGCGAGCGACTGCTCGAACAACTCTTGAGCCTGCCCGGCGTACGCCTCAACGGCAGCAGCACCCAACGTATTCCGCACACCTTGAGCCTGACCTTCAGTGAAGGCGAGTTCAACCCGGCGGCGCTGAGCCATTCGATCGCGTTTTCCGCGACCTCGGCCTGCAATTCCGCGAGCAATACACCGTCCCACGTTTTGCTGGCATTGGGGCACGACGCGCACCTGGCGGGACGCACGATTCGCCTGAGTCTCGGCCGTTTCACCACCGCCGAAGACATCGACAAGGCTGTAGAACTGATCAAGACCGCCTGCGCCAGTGCTCCGGCATTCTGGGCGACAGGGCTTTAACGAGCCGGCTTCGAACGGCACCAAACAATAACGATGAAGTGATTGGCAGGAGACATGATGAGTACCCAGACCTTGACCGAAGGAACGGTTCCCCAGCGCCTCGCGCACACCCGTGAACTGATGCGTCGCGAAGGTATCCACGCGTTGCTGGTGCCGTCCGCCGACCCGCACCTGTCGGAATACCTGCCGGGTTACTGGCAGGGTCGGCAATGGCTGTCGGGTTTCCATGGCTCGGTCGGCACCTTGATTGTCACCCCCGATTTCGCCGGGGTCTGGGCCGACAGCCGTTACTGGGAACAGGCGACCAAGGAACTCAAGGGCAGCGGCATCGAACTGGTGAAACTGCAACCGGGTCAGCCGAGCCCGCTGGACTGGCTGGCCGAGCAGACGCCGGAAGGTGGCGTGGTTGCGGTTGACGGTGCGGTGATGGCCGTTGCGTCGGCGCGCACGCTGGGCAGCAAGCTCGAAGCCCGGGGTGCCAGCCTGCGGACCGACATCGACTTGTTGAAAGAAGTCTGGAGCGACCGTCCGGCGTTGCCGAACGCGCCGATCTACCAGCACCTGCCGCCGCAGGCGACTGTCAGCCGTGGCGAAAAACTCGCCAAACTGCGCGAAACCTTGCAGGAACGCGGCGCCGATTGGCACTTCATCGCCACCCTTGACGACATCGCCTGGCTGTTCAACCTGCGCGGCGGTGATGTGTCGTTCAACCCGGTATTCGTTTCCTTCGCGCTGATCAGCCAGCACCAAGCCACGTTGTTTGTGGCCTTGAGCAAGGTTGATGCTGAGCTGCGTGCCGTGCTGGAAAAGGATGGCGTGACCCTGCGCGACTACAGCGAAGTCGCCGATGCCTTGCGTGCGATTCCGAACGGCGCGAGCCTGCTGGTGGATCCGGCGCGGGTTACCAGTGGCCTGCTGGATAACCTCGACAGTGGCGTGAAGCTGGTCGAAGGCTTGAACCCGACCACTCTGGCCAAGTCGCAGAAGAGCCTGGCGGATGCCGGGCATATACGTCAGGCGATGGAGCAGGATGGCGCGGCGTTGTGTGAATTCTTCGCCTGGCTGGAATCGGCCTGGGGCCGCGAGCGCATTACCGAGCTGACCATTGACGAAAAACTCACCGCTGCCCGTGAGCGTCGTCCGGATTACGTTTCGCTGAGTTTCAACACCATCGCTGCATTCAACGCCAATGGCGCGATGCCGCACTACCACGCCACCCCGGAAGAGCACGCGGTGATCGAAGGTGATGGCTTGTTGCTGATCGATTCCGGTGGTCAATACCTGGGCGGCACTACCGACATCACGCGCATGGTGGCTGTTGGTACGCCGAGCGAAGAACAGAAACGTGACTGCACCCGAGTGTTGAAGGGCGTGATTGCGTTGTCCCGCGCACATTTCCCGAAAGGCATTCTGTCGCCACTGCTGGACGCGATTGCCCGTGCGCCGATCTGGGCCGAGAACGTGGACTACGGTCACGGCACCGGTCACGGCGTGGGCTACTTCCTCAATGTGCACGAAGGGCCGCAGGTGATTGCCTATCAGGCGGCGCCAGCGCCACAGACTGCCATGCAGCCGGGCATGATCACCTCCATCGAGCCGGGCACTTATCGTCCGGGCCGTTGGGGTGTGCGGATCGAGAACCTGGCGATGAACGTTGAAGCGGGAAGCAGCGAGTTCGGCGAGTTCCTCAAGTTCGAAACCCTGACCCTGTGCCCGATCGACACCCGTTGCCTGGAACCGTCGCTGCTGACGCAGGAAGAGAAGCAATGGTTCAATGCCTATCACGCCGAAGTGCGCGAGCGTCTGAGCCCGCTGCTTGAAGGCGCGGCACTGGAATGGCTGAACACGCGTACTGCCGCTATCTGATCGGTTGAAGCTCGGGCGCTGCTGCCAGCGCCTGGGTCATGAAATCGACAAACGCGTTGACCCTGGCGGACTGGCGACGGTTCGCCGGTGACACGGCGTGAATCGGCAGCGGTAATGTCTGGTAGTCCTGCAACAGGGCGACCACTCGCCCCACCTTCAAATCTTCGCTGAACAGCCAGACCGGTGACAGCGAAATCCCCAGTCCTCCCAAGACCATTTCGCGGATCGCTTCCGAGTTGTTGCTCTGGGCGTTGCCATGGATGCGTATGTTGTGGTGTTGGCCATCCTGCTCGTAGGTCCACAGGTTCTGAGTGCTGAGCAGGTTGAATTGCAGGCAGTTGTGCTGCGCAAGATCCTGAGGTGATTGTGGGTGACCGTGGCGTTTCAAGTAGTCGGGCGTCGCCACCGTGAGCCGGTGGGTGGTGCCGATGCGCCGGGCGATCATGCCGCTGTCGTTCAACTCGCCGATGCGCAGGCTGACGTCCAGCCCTTCACTGACCAGATCCAGATTCTGATCGCTCAGTTGCAGGTCGATCTGCACCTGAGGATAACGCTGCAGAAATTCCGCCAGCCGCGAGGCGATCTGCAAACGGCCGAAACTGACGGAGGAGCCGATCCGCAAAGTTCCGGCCACGGTTTCCCTGCCGGATTGGAAACTGTGCTCGGCGGCATCCACCGCCGCGAGGATATTTCGACATTCGTTGTAGTACCGCTGACCTTCATCGGTCAGTGACAGCTTGCGTGTGCTGCGGGCAATCAGCTTGCCGCCCAATTCATTTTCAAGGGCGCGCAGCACTTTGCTGATGGTCGGCTGGGTGGTGTGCACTTCCCGGGCAACGGCGGAGAAACTGCCGCGTTCGACCACCCGAACGAAAATGGCCATTGCGTTGAGCTTGTCCATGAAGCGCCTCATTCATGCCGATCTGGCATGCTCACTATAGTCATTTGGCTTCTTATCGGCATGGATCTGTTGCGGGAACATGGCTTCACTTTCTCCCACAGGAATGACCGAAATGACTGACTCACTGCATATGAATGCCCTGATAGTGGACACCGCTAACGGGCCGTTACGCTTGGTTTCCCTTGAGCGCCCCGTGGCTGGGGCTGGACAGGTATTGGTGCGGATCAAGGCCAGCGGTGTGAATCCGCTCGATCTGAAGATCCGTGCGGGGCAGGCCGCCCATGCCCGGCAACCGTTGCCGGCGGTGTTGGGGCTGGATCTGGCGGGTGTGGTCGAAGCAGTGGGTGAGGGCGTGCAGAATTGGGCGCCGGGCGATGAGGTGTATGCGTTGGCCACGGGCATTGGTGGCGCGCAAGGTTCGTTGGCCGAGTTTGCAGTGGTGGACGCACGACTGCTGGCGCGTAAGCCTTCGAACCTGAGCCAGCGTGAGGCCGCGAGCCTGCCATTGATATTGATCACGGCGTGGGAAGGCCTGGTGGATCGGGCTCGGGTGAGTGCGGGGCACAAAGTGTTGATTCACGGCGGCGCAGGTGGCGTCGGGCATGTGGCCGTGCAACTGGCCCGTGCATTCGGTGCCGAGGTTTTTGCAACGGGTTCTGCGGGACAGCGATCGATTATCGAAGGTTATGGTGCGACGTTCATTGATTATCGAGAAAGGTCCGTGGAGGACTATGTCGCCGAGTTCACGGCGGGGGAGGGGTTCGACATTGTCTATGACACGGTCGGCGGCGAGACGCTGGACGCCTCTTTCAAAGCCGCACGGATCTACAGTGGGCATGTGCTCAGCTGCCTCGGTTGGGGGCAGCATAGTCTTGCGCCGTTGTCGTTTCGTGGGGCGACATATTCGGGAGTGTTCACCTTGCTGCCATTACTGACCGGCAGTAGGCGTGAGCATCATGGCGAGATTTTGCGCCAGGCTGCCGCGTTGATTGAGTCCGGGCAGCTGCGACCGCTGCTCGATCCGCATCGGTTCACGCTGGAAACCGCAGCAGAAGCCCATGAGCTGCTTGCAACGAAAGCAGCTCAGGGGCGTTTGGTTGTGGAGATTTAGCGAAGGGCTTCCAGCACGAAGTCGAGCCGGTCCTGACCGAAGAACAACTGGTTGTCGATGAACATGCTCGGTGCACCGAAGACGCCACGCTTCACGGCGGTTTCGGTGTTGCCCTTGAGTGCTGTCTTGATCGCTTCATCGTTGGTCAATGCCAGTACTTCTTCAGGATTGAAGCCATGTTCCGTCAGCACGACGGCAACTGTTGCCGGTTCATCTAGGGCGCGGCCTTCAACCCAAAGCGCTTTGAACAGGCAATCGATGAAAGCCAGGAAGCGATCCGGATGACGCAGTTGAATACCGGTGACCGCGCGCATCAGCATCAGGGTATTGATCGGGAAATGCGGGTTGAATTTCAAGGGGACGTCGTAACGTTTGGCGTAACGGTCCAGGTCCTGAAACATGTAACGACCCTTGGCCGGGATCATTGCCGGAGACGCGTTACCGGTGGCTTTGAAGACGCCGCCCAGCAACATCGGAATGTAGATCAACTGGCTGCCGGTCTCGGCGCAGATTTTCGGCAGTTGGGTGTACGCCAGGTAAGTGGCGGGGCTGCCGAGATCGAAATAGAACTCCACGGTTTTGCTCATATTCGCTGCTCTCTGTTTTTGTTATTGGGGGATTACCAGCGTTCGTTCCAAGGCCGCAGGTCCAGTTCGAACGTCCAGGCGTCCCGTGGCTGACTATGCAGATACCAGTAGTTCTCGGCGATATGCTCTGGATTGAGAATGCCGTCCTGGTCCTTGGTGGCGTACTTGTCAGGGAAATTGTCGCGGATGAAATCGGTATCGATGGCGCCGTCGACCACGACGTGGGCGACGTGAATGTTCATCGGGCCAAGCTCTCTGGCCATGCTCTGTGCCAGAGCCCGGATACCGTGCTTGGCTCCGGCAAACGCGGCGAAACCGGAGGCACCGCGCAATCCGGCAGTCGCGCCGGTGAACAGGATAGTGCCGCGGCTACGGGTCACCATCCGTTTGGCGACTTCACGGGCGTTGAGAAAACCGGAGAAGCAGGCCATTTCCCAGATCTTGAAATACTTGCGTGCAGTTTCTTCGAGGATGCTGCAGGGCACGTTGGCGCCGATATTGAAAACGAATGCTTCAATCGGACCGAGGCGGGTTTCGATATCTTCGATCAGCGCAATGACGTCTTCTTCCTTGCGCGCGTCGCAGGCAAAACCGTGGGCTTCACCGCCGTCCGCCTGAATCGCTTCCACCAACGGCTGCAATTTGTCGGCGCTACGCCGCGTTACGCACGCGACGAAACCTTCCCTGGCGAACCGCTTGGCGATGGCACCGCCCGTGGCATCACCTGCACCGACAACCAATACGACCTTCTTGTTATTCATGGGTGGATCCCTTTAGTAAACGATCGTTAAGTGAACGAACGTTATGCTAGGGTTTGCTCAGCGTCAAGGCACTCAATTGTGAGGACAAATACATGCGGTACTCCGCCGGTCACAAGCTGGAAACCAAAGAAAAGCTTCTGCAAAGCAGCTCGCTGTCTGCGAAAAAGACCGGGTTTTCATCAATAGGCGTCGATGGCCTGATGAAGGCGATCGGCCTGAGTGGGGCGGCGTTCTACAGTCACTTCTCGTCCAAGGATGCCTTGTTCGCGGCTATCGTCGAACGCGAGTTGTGCCAGAGTCTTGAGCGCTTGGGCGGGCAGGGTACGCAGGATCGCGAGCGGCTGGAGCGGTGCCTGAAACTTTATCTGAGCATGGCTCATGTCGAGCAGCCTGAGTTGGGCTGCGCATTGCCTGCGTTGGGCGCCGAGATTGCGCGGTCGGATAATGTTCTGCGGGAACAGGCCGAGCTGTGGATTTGCAAGCTTCAGGAAAGTTGGGCGCAGATTCTGGAAAGCGACAGCCTGGCTTGGGCGATTCTGTCGCAGTGTGTCGGGGCGCTGGTAGTGGCACGAATGCTGGCGTCCCCGCAGGTTCAGCAGCGGGTGCTGAAGTCCTGCCAGGAAGAAATCGGACACCAGCTCGCTGCATCTCGACAATAGCGGCGATGGTTTATTTGCAGATGACGATCATGCTGCGGCTGGTATAGCCGGCAGGGTTGAGGCCAAAGGGGTAATCACCCGGCTCTTCCACCGTATCGCCTGATTTTGCAATGACTTTGTAGCCCTTTGGTGCGCAAGAGTTGGCGGCGCTGGTGTAGCACTTGTCCCAAGAAGAGGACAGCCCCGAACAGTTGATGTGCAACCCTTTCTTGCCATGTTTGACGTGGGTCTTCGACGTCGCCGCGCAGCCTGCAACAGCCAGTATGGCGATCAGTATCAAAATTCGTTTCATTACCGTCCTTATGGCGGCCTCGAGTCTGGCGCTCGGGTCTGCCTGTATGCGCTCTCGCTTGAAGCGTTCTGATGTCCCTATCCGAAAAAATCCATGTCTGGCATTGGGTTGCGAGGCTAAACATGGCCTAAAAGAGCGCCAATTGCCAGACCTTCGTAAAATCCTCTTTCAATCTGCCGCGATGGCGGGTTTAGAGGTGCTGCCCATCGTCATGGTTGCTCCGACCGAGGCCAGAATAATGCACAGAATTGCCATCCATTGTGACAAGGAAAGGTATTCCTGCAGAAACAGCAGACCTGATAGCGCACCAAACGCTGGTTCGATACTCATCAATGTGCCGAAGGTGCGTGCGGGCATTCGGGTGAGCGCAACCATTTCCAGCGTGTAGGGCAGGGCCGTGGAGAGGATTGCAACGCCAATGGCGATCGGAATCAGTGCAGGTGTCAGCAGTGCGCTGCCGGCATGGACAATGCCAATGGGGGCAACGAACAGGGCGGCGATCATCACGCCAAGCGCCGCGGTGGTCACACCGTTATCCGCGCCCGCCTTTTGGCCGAACAGAATGTAGAGCGCCCAGCAAACCCCCGCTCCCAGCGCATAGCCTGCGCCGATCAGATCAATACCCGCCGTTGTAGCGCCAGTTGGTATCAGCAGCAACAATCCGATGGCAGCCAGTGCAGTCCAGAGAAAGTCGATAGCGCGACGTGAGGCATAGATGGCGACTGCCAGCGGGCCGGTGAACTCCAGAGCGACTGCGATGCCGAGCGGAACGGTACGTAACGACATATAGAAGAGGAAGTTCATACCTCCCAGCGCCATCCCGTAGACAATCACTGTGCGCAGCGACTTGGCTGTCAGCTTCGCTCTCCAGGGTTTGAGCAGTAACAGCATGATCACGCTGGCGAAGATCAGGCGAAGCGTTGTCGTGCCTTGAGCGCCAACAATGGGGAACATACTTTTAGCCAGGGATGCGCCGGACTGGATCGATGCCATGGCTATTAATAGTAGGCCAACCGGTAACAGGGTTGAGGCAAGGCTGCGAGGCTGGTCGTTCATTGCGTGGAATCATCCGGGGAGGTAGCTGTTGTGTTGAGCAATATAGTGCGCACTCGCTACGTTCCCGTCTATATAGGAGCGGTCATTTTCCCTTTCTTGATAGAAAACTCAAATTAAGGGTTGACGGCAGATTCTGAGTCTCTATAATTCGCCCCACTTCCGGCG